>QHRW01000013.1:24582-42233 GCA_003220265.1 Candidatus Rokuibacteriota bacterium
GACACCGTGTCGATCATCGACCTCAAGGCCTCGCCGCCGCGCGTGATCGGCGAAGTCCCGGCGCCCGTGAGCGTCGTCGGCCCGCCGCTCAGCGTGGCCGTCACGCCGGACGAGAGCCTGGCCATCGTCACCGCCTCCAACAAGGTGGACCCCAGCGATCCGAAGAAGCAGGCGCCGAACAACCAGGTGACGGTGATCGACATCAAGGCGAATCCGCCCAGGGTGCTCGCCACGCTGGAAGCCGGCAAGGGCGCGGCCGGGATCTCCATCAATCGCGCCGGCACCCTCGCGCTCGTCTCGAACCTCGTGGACGGCACCGTGTCGGTCTTCACGATCCAGGGCAAGACGGTGACGCCGGCCGGCACGGTGGACGTCGGCGGCGAGAAGGCCGGCGGCGGCATGGTGGCGATCACGCCGGACGGCAAGACGGCGCTCGTCTCCCGCAGCAACGACCACAAGGTCTCCGTCCTCTCGATCGAGGGCAGCAAGGTCGAGTACACCAAGCGCGACATGGTGCCGGGCCAGCGGCCGATCGTGATGGACATCGCCGGCAACGGCGCCTACGCCATCGTGGCCAGTCTCGCGGGCTCGGCCAGCGGCGACCACGACAGCGTGAGCCTCATCGATCTCTCGGCCAAGCCGCCGCGCGTGGTCGACACCGTCGGCGTGCTCGGCTCGACCGCCGAGGGCCTGAAGATCGCGCCCGACAGCTCGGTCGCCGCGGTGGTCGTCCACAACGGCAGCAACCGGCCCAAGGAGTCGCCGTTCTACAACGACGCCGGCAAGCTCGTGATCGTGCGCGTGAACGGCAAGACGCTGCAGCGCGTGGCCGAGGCGCCGATCGGTCACTGGTCGCAGGGCGTGGCATGGGCGCCCGACGGCAAGACGCTGCTCGTGGGCAACATGGTCGAGAAGGACTACTGGGTCTTCGCCTGGGATGGCTCGAGCCTGAAGGACACCGGCCAGCGCGTGAAGGTCAACGGCGGACCCGTCGGCATTCGCATCGCCGACAAATAGGAGGGGCTTATGCGTGGAGGGTTGCGGATCTTCGACGCCGACACCCACGTGATCGAGCCGGCGGAGCCGATCGAGGCGCACCTGACGGCCCAGGGCCGCGCGCGGCTGGTCGCCGCCGGCGACGCCGTCCAGCGCGGGCCGGCGAAGGCCGGCATGTCGCGCTATCTCATCGGCAAGCGTCCCAAGCTCAACCGCCGGCTGGGCTCGCTCGAGCGCGTCGACCCGCCCGCGGCGGTGACGCGCGGCTTGAAGGACGGCGGCACGCCGTGGGACGTGCGCTGGCAGGGCCCGCCGTTTCCCACCGATCGCGTGAGCATCGACTCGCACGCGCGTGTGCGCGACATGGACATCGAGGGCGTGGACGTCAACATGATGCTGCCCTCGGGCGGTGTGCCGGCCTTCGCCGGTCTGCCCGACGTTGGCCTCGAGAGCGCGATGTACGAGGCCTACCACCGCTGGATGGCCGAGTACTGCGCGCCCTACCCCGATCGCCTCACCAGCGTGATCCTCGTCTCGGCGCGCGACGCCAAGGCGGCCGTCGCCGAGATCGAGCGCTGCAGCCGCGAGCCGTGGCCGGTCGGCATCTTCCCGATCTGCCCGCCCGAGATGTCGCTGGACGAGCCGGCCTGGGAGCCCATCTGGGCGGCGGCGGAAGCCCACGACCTCACCGTGGTCATCCACTCGTTCACGATGACGATCCCCTATCCGCCCGGGACGTGGGACACCTGGGACAACGTCTTCCTGCAGCGCGCCGCCGGCCACACCTGGAACGCGCAGCGCAACATGGCGGCGCTGATCGGCGCCGGCGTGCTCGACCGCTATCCGCAGCTGCGCCTGACCTCGCTCGAGTGCGGCCACGGCTGGCTGGCCTTCTGGGCCACGCGGCTGGACGAGCTGGCCGAGATGTCGCGCCACGCGCTGCCGCCGCTCAAGCAGAAGCCGAGCGACTACATCCGCGGGCCGCAGTACTTCCAGTCCATCCAGCTCCACGAGGGCGAGCTGTCGCTGCGCCAGGCCATCGAGGCGCTCGGCGAGGACACGCTGATGTTCGCCACCGACTATCCGCACTCGGAGAGCTGGTTCCCGAAGTCGGTGGACGCGGTGATGGGCTGGACGTCGCTCACCGACCGCCAGCGGCGCAAGCTGCTCTGGGAGAACGCGGTGCGGTGCTATCGCCGCGCGGCCGCGCGGGTGCCCGTCACGGCCGCGTGATCACGTCCACCAGCGCGGGCCGGCCGTCCTTGACGACCTCGAGCGCGCGCTGAAGGGCGGGCCCCACCGCGCCGGCGGTGTCGATCGGCCCTTCGGCGTGCACGCCGAAGCCCTGCGCGATGCGCGCGAAGTCGGGCGCGGGGTCGTCGATGCGAATGCCCACCACCTTGTTCTCCACCGGACGCCCGCGCACCTTGGCCACCGTTTCCTGGTGCTCCTCGTCGTTGCCGTACGTGCGGTTGTTGAACGTCACCGTCAGCAGCGGCAGGCGGTGGTGGGCGGCCGTGTAGAGCGCGCTGGGGACGTAGAGCAGGTCGCCGTCGGACTGGAGGTTCACGCACACCTTGCCCGAGCCGCGGTGGGCGAGCGTCACGCCGAGCGCGGCCGGCAGGCCGTAGCCGAGGCCGGCGCCGCCGCTGCCGCCGTACGTGCGCTCGGGCTGCCAGTCCCACAGGCGGCGCGCCCAGCCCTTGGCCGTGCCGTTGGCCAGCGCCCAGTCCTCGTCCTTGATCGCGTTCCACACCTCGGCGGCGACCACCGAGGGCGCCAGCGGCGAGAGCGCGCGCTCGAGCCGCGCCGTCTCCTGCCACTCGCGGTGAAGCGCGGCATGGCGCGCCGCGAGGCGCTCGGCGCGCTGCCGGCGCTCGGCGGCGAGCCGGTCGTGTTTCAGGCGATCCTCCACGGCGGCCAGCAGCGCGGGCAGCGCGCGGCCGGCGTCGGCGGCGATGGGCAGGTCCACCGGCGCCAGTGACTGGTAGGTGTGGGCCCAGCTCCGCAGCGCGTAGTCGTCGAGCGAGATCGCGATCACACGCGCGGCCTCGTTGAGGATGCGGACCGCGCGCGTGGCGCGGTCCGTCTGGCCGAGGGCGCCGAGGAAGTTGGTGACCTCCAGCGCGAGCACCACGTCGGCGTCGGCCACCACCGCCTCGCGCGCGCCGCTCATGTCGAGCGGATGGCGGCTCGGCACGCTGGCGCGTCCCGCCGACTCGGCGGCGAGATCCACCATCGGCGCCGCCAGCCGCTCGGCCAGCCGGCAGAGCACGGGCGTCGCGCCGGGGTGCCGGCCGAGCGACTCGACGACGATGAGCGGAAAGCGCGCCTCGACGAGCCGCCGCGCCGCCTCGTCGAGCGCGCGAGGGTCGGCGTGCGGCGGCGTGGCCGGCCCGAAGCGCGCGACGTCGGGCAGCGCGAGCGGGCGCTCGAGCGCTTCCTCCTGCAGCGCGGCGTCGAGGCACACGTAGACCGGCCCTTGCGGCGGCGTGCGCGCCACGCGCCAGGCGCGCAGCAGGCTCTCGGGAATCGCCGCCACGCTGGCCGGCTGGTCGTCGAGCTTCACGTAGTCGCGCACCTGCGTGCCCTGCACGAGCGCGGTGTGGATCCAGTCGATCCACGGCCGCCGGCGCGTGGCGTCCATCGGCCCGGTGGCGCCCAGCACGAGGACGGGCGCGCGGTCGCAGAACGCGTTGAAGATGGCCATGCTCGCGTGCTGCAGGCCGACGATGTCGTGCACGACGGCCGCCATCGGCGTGCCCTTGGCCTTGGCGTAGCCGTGGGCGAGCGCGACGGCGATCTCCTCGTGCAGCGTGAGGATCATCTCCGGCTCGCCCTTGCCGTGGTTGACGAGCGAGTCGTGCAATCCGCGGAAGGTGGCGCCCGGGTTCAGCGCGACGTGCCCGATGCCGACGGCGCGCAGGAGGTCGACGACGAGGTCCGAGCCGTACGCCGTCATGGTAGTAGAATCCCGGCACTCGACCCGTCCGCTCGGAGGGGAAGAGGGGAACCCTGCAAGGGTGCCCCTACCCATCGGAGGGAACCCATGAGGCCATCCGTGTCGCGCGCCGTCGTCCTGCTCATCGCGCTCGTCCTCCTGACCGCGGTCCCCGGCCCCGCGCTGGCCGCGCCGGAAGGTACCATGACCTGGGGCGTGCACATCACGCTGGCCTCCCGCTGGCTCGATCCCGCCGAGACCGAGGGCATCATCACGCCGTTCATGGTGCTCTACGCGCTGCACGACGCGCTGGTGAAGCCCATGCCGGCCGGCATCAACACGCCGAGCCTGGCCGAGTCGTGGACGGCCTCGAAGGACGGCCTCACCTACGACTTCGTCATCCGCAAGGGCGTCAAGTTCCACAACGGCGAGCCGGTGACGGCGGCCGACGTGAAGTTCTCGTTCGAGCGCTACAAGGGCGCGGGCGCCAAGCTGCTCAAGGAGCGCGTGCGCGAGATCCAGCTCGTGGACGCCGGCCGCGTGCGCTTCGTGCTCAAGGAGCCGTGGCCCGACTTCATGACCTTCTATGGCACCTCCGCCACGGGCTCCGGCTGGATCGTGCCCAAGGCCTACGTCGAGAAGGTCGGCGACGACGGCTTCAAGAAGGCGCCGATCGGCGCCGGGCCCTACAAGTTCGTGAGCTTCAACCCGGGCGTCGAGCTGGTGATGGAAGCCTGGGATGGCTACTGGCGAAAGACCCCGAACATCAAGCGGCTGGTCTATCGCAGCCTGCCGGAGGAGACCACGCGCGCGGCCGCGCTCAAGAAGGGCGAGGTGGACATCGCCTACCTCCTCACGGGTCCGGTGGCCGAGGACGTGCAGCGCACGCCGGGCTTCAAGCTCGTGGCGCCGCGCGAGTCGCAGGGCACGTTCTGGCTGGACCTGCCCGATCAGTGGGATCCAAAGTCGCCGTGGCACGACAAGCGCTCACGCCAGGCCGCCAGCTTCGCCATCGATCGCAAGGCGCTGAACCAGGCCGAGACGCTCGGGTTTTCCTACCCGACCGGCTCGCTGATTCCGCGCGTGCTCGAGTTCTCGAAGTTCTTCGAGCCCGACCCCTACGATCCGGCGCGCGCCAAGAAGCTGCTGGCCGAGGCCGGCTACCCGAACGGCTTCGACGCCGGCGACTTCTATCCGTGGCCGCCGTACTTCTCGATGGGCGAGGCCCTCGTCGCCTACCTGCAGAACGTCGGCATTCGCTCCCGGCTGCGCACCATGGAGCGCGCGACGATGACGACGGCCTGGCGCGAGAAGAAGCTGAAGAACGTGATCGTCGGCATCACCGGCGCCGGCGGCAACGCGGCCACGCGCCTGGAGGCCTACGTGAGCCGCAACGGCGTCTACACCGCCGGCGTGATGCCGGACGTCGAGGATCTCTTCCAGCGCCAGGCGCGCGAGACCGACGGCAAGAAGCGCGAGGCGCTGATCCACCAGATCCAGCAGATCCTCCACGAGCGGGTGACGCACGTGCCCATCTACGAGCTGGCGTTCATCTGGGGCGTGGGGCCGACGGTGGAGGAGCCCGGCATCAACCTGATCCGGAGCTTCGCGTACTCCGCGCCGCTCGAGGACCTGCGCCTCAAACGGCCGTGATCGGCACTGACAGGTGTCGTCGGTTGACAGGCCTGCGCGGGCTTGGTAGCGTTCGCGCACTCCCGACCGACGGAGGTCCCCATGCGGCCACTACTGCGGCGTCAACCGTTCCTCGCAAGCGTGCTCGTCATCGCGCTCACCGTCGGCTCGCTGCTCGCGGGAGCCGGGCTGGCGCCGGCCGCGGAGACGCCCCGGCGCGGCGGCGTCCTGCTCGCCGTCATCGGCGCCGATCCGCCAAGCCTGGACGCCCATCAGGAGAGCACGTTCGCCAACATCGAGCTCGTGGCGCCCCTCTACAGCACGCTGCTGCAGCTCGATCCCTACCACTATCCGAAGATCATCGGCGATCTCGCGACCGAGTGGAAGATCGCGCCCGACGGCCTGACGTACACCTTCAAGCTCCACTCCGGCGTGAAGTTCCACGATGGTTCGCCGCTGACCGCCGCCGACGTGAAGGCCACGTACGACAAGATCATTTTCCCGCCGCAAGGCGTGCGCAGCATCCGGAAAAACGCCTACACGGCCGTCACCGCGATCGAGGCGCCGGATTCGAGCACGGTCGTGTTCAAGCTCAAGTTCCCGTCGGCGTCGCTGCTGGCCAATCTCGCCTCGCCGTGGAACGTGATCTATCCGAAGAAATACCTGGACCAGGACCCGAACTACTTCAAGACGCACGTGGTGGGATCGGGACCGTTCAAGCTCAAGGGGTACACGCGCGGCTCCACGTTCGAGGGTGAGCGCAATCCCGACTACTTCGTGAAGGACCGCCCCTACCTCGACGGCTACAAGTTCTACATCAGCCCCGAGACCTCGGTGCGGGCCGCCGCCATCCGCTCGGGGCGCGCCTGGATCGAGTTCCGCCACCTGCCGACGGCGGAGGTGGAGGCCATCAAGAAGCAGCTCGGCGACAAGATCACCGTGCAAGAAACCCCGATGACCGGCCAGTGGGGCGTGGCCATCAACAACACCGTGAAGCCGTTCACCGACGTCCGCGTCCGCAAGGCGCTGACGCTGGGCATCGATCGCTACACGATGGGCAAGGTGCTGTACTCGCTGACCGGCCTCAAGAACGTCGGCGGGCTGATCCGGCCCGACTCGGAGTGGGGGATGGCGGCGGCGGAGCTCGAGAAGCTCCCGGGCTTCTGGAGGGATGCCGAGAAGAGCCGCGCCGAGGCCAAGCACCTCCTGGCCGAGGCCGGCTACCCGAACGGCTTCAAGGTCGTGCTGAAGAACCGCAACGTGAAGCTGCCCTACCAGGACTTCGCCGTGTTCCTGATCCAGGAGTGGCGCAAGATCGGCATCGACGTGGAGAATCGCCCGCTGGAGACAGCGGCCTGGTTCAACGACGGCCAGAACACCGGCAACTTCGAGCTGATCGTGGCGCCGACGGTCGAGTTCATGGACGATCCCGACCAGTTCCTCGGCCGCTACGCCACCGGCAGCACCCAGAACTGGGGCCGGTTCTCGGACCCGCAGGTCGACGATCTGTTCTCGCGGCAGGCCCGCACGCTCGATCCCGTGGAGCGCAAGAAGCTGATCAACCAGATCGAGAAGATCGTGCTGGAGAATGCCTACTCGATGCCCGGCCTGTGGTGGACGCGGAATCTCGTGCACTGGACGAAGGTGAAGAACTACGTGGCGCCACCCAACCACTACACGAACCAGAAGCTGCAGGACGTCTGGCTGGCCGAGGAGTGAGAGCATGAGGTGACCGCGCCATGCGCACGTACGTCGCCAAGCGGCTGCTGCTGATCGTTCCCACGCTGCTCGGCGTCGCCGCTCTCGTGTTCTTCATCATGCGCGTCATCCCCGGCGATGTGACGCTGCTGATCCTGGGCGGCGACCAGGCGGGCCGAATCGATCCGGCCCAGATCGCCGCCATGAAGCATCAGCTGGGTCTCGACCAGCCCCTGCTCGTGCAGTTCGGGACTTGGCTGTGGGGCGTGCTCCGCTTCGACTTCGGCACCTCGCTGTGGACCGGGCAGTCGGTGATCGACGAGCTCCTCATCCGGTTGCCCCTGTCGCTGGAGCTGGCGCTCCTCGCCTCGATGGTGTCCGTGCTGATCGCGATCCCGCTCGGCATGCTGGCCGCCGTGCGGCAGGACAGCTGGGTCGACTACGTGGTGCGCGTCGTCAGCATCGGCGGTCTGGCCATCCCCTCGTTCTGGGTCGGCATCCTCTGCATCCTCCTGCTGGTCATTTACTTCGGCTGGGGCCCGCCGCTCGAATTCACGCCGCCCTGGGTCGACCCCTGGGCGAACTTTCAGCAGATGGTGTGGCCGGTGGTGACGGTCGGCTACCGGTACGCCGCCGTCACGACCCGCATGACGCGCTCCACCGTGCTGGAGGTGCTGCGCGAGGACTACATCCGCACGGCGTGGGCCAAGGGGCTGCGGGAGCGGGTCGTGGTCGTCCGGCACGCCCTCAAGAACGCGATGCTGCCGGTGATCACGCTGATCGGAACCGAGTTCGCGTTCTTGATCGGCGGTCTCGTGGTCACCGAGACCGTGTTCACGCTGAATGGCGTCGGGCGTTTCGTCGTGGACGCCGTCGCCCACCGGGACTATCCCGTCGTGCAGGCCCTCGTGTTCCTCATCGCGTTCAGTTTCGTGATCGTCAACCTGCTCGTCGACCTCACGTACGCGTGGCTCGACCCCCGCATCCGGTACCGCTAGCGATGGCGACCAACATCGAGCTGACCCAGCCGGCGCCGGCGGCCGACCTGGCCCCGCGCCTCTCCGTCCTGGAGGAGGTCGTCCAGTTCGTCCGCAAGAAGCCGCTCGGCGCCGGCGGCGCCTTCATCATCCTCGTCATGCTGGGGGCGGCCGTGTTCGCCGACGCGCTCGCTCCGTACGATCCGTACCGCGCGGATTACGGCGCGCAGTTCGCGCGGCCGAGCGCCGAGCACTGGTTCGGCACCGACGAGTTCGGGCGCGACGTCCTGAGCCGGATCCTGTACGGCGCGCAGATCGCGCTGTTCGTCGGCTTCACGGCCTCGCTGGCGGGGTGCACGATCGGCGGGCTGCTCGGCATGGTCAGCGCCTACCTGGGCGGCACGGTCGACCTCCTCCTGGAGCGCGTCATGGACGTGCTGCTGGCCTTCCCGCAGCTCATCCTCGCCCTGGCCGTCGCCTCGATCCTCGGCCCCGCCGTGCAGAACGTGGTGATCGCCGTGGCCATTCCCATCATTCCCCGGGCCGCCCGGGTGGTGCGGGCCACGGCGCTGTCCGTGAAGGAGAACGTCTACGTCGAGGCGGTGAGCGCGCTCGGCGCCAGCCGGCGCCGGGTCGTGCTGCAGCACATCCTGCCCAACGTCGTCGCGCCGTGGATCATCATGGTCACCGCGCAACTCGCCGGCGCCATCCTCGCCGAGGCGGCGCTGAGCTACCTCGGCCTCGGCGCCGCCGAGCCCACGCCGTCGTGGGGCCTGATGCTGTCGGGCTCCGCCTCCGCCTACGCCGAGAAGGCGCCGTGGATCGGGCTGTTCCCCGGTATCGCGATCAGCCTCGCCGTCTTCGGCTTCAACCTCTTCGGGGATTCGCTGCGCGACGCCCTCGATCCCAAGCTGCGCGGGCGCTGACGCCTTGTATCTCTCAGGCCAGGCCCAGCGCTAAGCTGAGCCGGGTGAAGGTGGGCGGGAGCCCGTGGAGGCCTGGGTCCTCGAAGACCGTGACTGAGCTCGGTGCCCCGCCCACTGTTCCATCATCGAACCCGAACAGTCGCTTGGGCCAGCGGAGCCCGCATTCGCAAGGACGGGTCATGGAACACTCCCACTTCGTCGGCATCGACGTCTCGAAGGCCCACCTGGATGTCCACGTGCTCCCCACCGGCGATTCCTTTCGCGTCAGCCACGACGACGATGGGCTCGTCACCCTCATCGAGCGCCTACGCCCAGTGGCCCCCGTGGTGCTGGTGCTCGAAGCCACCGGCGGGTACGACGTCACCGCCGCGGCCACGCTGGCCAGCGCGGGCCTGCCCGTGGCGGTGGTCAATCCCCGCCAGATCCGTGACTTCGCTCGCGCCACCGGACAACTCGCCAAGACCGACACCCTCGATGCCCGCGTCATCGCGCTCTTCGCCGAAGCCGTACGCCCGGCCCCCCGCCCGATGCCGGATGAGCAGGCTCGGGCCTTGGGCGAACTCATCGCCCGGCGGCGCCAGCTGGTGGACATGCTCGGCGCTGAGCAGAATCGTCGGCGGCTGCTCCACGATCGCCGCCTGCAGCGCCACGTTGATGCCCATATCGCCTGGCTCGAGGAGGCCCTGCGCCGCCTCGATCACGACCTCACGACCCTCATCCGCTCGACCCCCGTGTGGCGTGAGACTGAGGACCTGCTGCGCTCCGTCCCCGGCATCGGCCCCGTGACGGCCTGCACGCTCATCGCCGATCTCCCTGAACTCGGTCATCTCGATCGCCGACGCATCGCGGCTCTCGCCGGCTTGGCTCCCTTTGCCCGCGACAGCGGCGCCTTTCGCGGACGCCGAATGATTGCGGGCGGTCGCGCCCACATCCGCCGCGTGCTCTACATGGCCACGCTCACCGCCATCAAGCACAACCCGGCGATCCGCGTGTTCTACCTCCGCCTGGTTGCTGCCGGCCGCCCCGGTAAGCTCGCCCTTACCGCCGCGATGCGCAAACTCCTCACCGTCCTCAACGCGATGCTGCGAGACCGTCGTCCATGGCAACCCGCTTGACTCGCAAGACAGTCGCTCAGTCGTCGAGCGGCGGCCGCACCAGGCGCTGCAGGACCTCGTACTGGTAGTGGTAGGAGTTGACGCCGCCGCCGTTGTAGCGGCGGAGGGCGTAGGGCCAGTCGCAGCCGAGCGTCGCGCGGGCGGGCACCCGCTTGTACGTCGTCTGCGGATGGTACTGGGTCGGCTGCAGCGTCTCCGTCGTGCGGCGATGCAGCGGCGTGGCCGCGTCGATGTCCACCAGCGTCTCGGCCGCGCAGCGCACGCAGTCGGTCATGTAGCGCGCGTCGCCGGGCGCGTAGCGGCAGCGTCGCAGCGGCCCATCGCCGATCTCCGCCAGCCGGTCGTCGGCCTGCCGGCCCGGCGTGGGCCCGACGACGAAGCGCTCCAGCTTTTCGTTCAGCTCTCCGACCGCGCGCTCCACGTTGCGGGACGGATCGAGCATGAGGCCGGCGACCTCGTCGGCGCGCGGGGGGTGGTGAAAGAGCGTGTACTGCCCGATGCCGTAGCCGCGCGAGGTGACGTGGTCGGGGACGCCGACGTCGTTGCGATCGAGGCCGACCACGATGAAGTCGTCGGCGTTGGCCGCCGTCGGCGTGCGGAAGTGCTGGCCGTCGCTCTCCTGCAGCAGGATGGCGAGCAGGAAGGGCCGCGGCACGCGCAGCCCTTCGAGCCCGCGCACGCGCTCGAAGACCGCACGGTTGGCGCGGACGGGATCGTCCGAGCGCGGCAGCATCGGCACCCGGCCGTCCTCCAGGATGTCCTCGAGGCACGCCGCCAGCGGCTCGTCCACCACGCCGGTCAGGCCGGTCACGCGGGCGCGATTGAACGCCGCGAGGCTCACCGGGGCATCGCCGTCGGGGCCGTGCTGCACGCCGTGGAGCAGGTCGTACTGCAGCGCGCGCACCGCCCGCTCGGTGTCCTCGCCGAACTGCCCGTCGATGCCCGAGCGCAGATAGCCGAGCTTGCGCAGATCCTGTTGCAACGCCCTGACCAGCGGGTCGGCCGGGCCGGCGCCTCGCCTCAGCACGAGGCCGGCGCGGCGATAGACGACCGTCACGCCGGCGCCTCTCGCGCGGCGATCCCGGCGCCGGCGCGCTCGAGCGCGCGAGCGTCGCGCGGCGACGCGCGCCGCCGGAGGCGCCGGCGGATGAGCCGCGCCGCATCGTCCCAGCGCTCGAGCGCGAAGTAGCACGCGATCATCGTCTCCTCGAACAGCTCCCACTGCGCATGGCTGCCGCCGACACGATGGATCTCGCCCTCCACGGGCTCGAAGTGGGCCAGCGCCCCGGCGTGGTCGCCAGCCACGAACGCGACCGTCCCCTGCACCAGTGGCAGCGCGACGGTGCCGGCCACCGGATGGCCCTTGGCGTGAAGGTCGCGCAGGCCGTCGATGAGCCGCTCCAGCGCCCGCGTGTCGCCGCAGGCCGCGTAGGCCAGCGCCGCGTGGACCTCGCCGAACACGAAGCCCGGCCGCGACACGCGCTCGGCGAGGTCGGCCAGCGGCCGCCACGCCGATGCGCGCGCGTCGCCGTCGAGCCGCAAGCGCCACAGCAGGGCCGAGCCGTCGATCATGGCCAGGCGCGGGTTGGCGGCCTTCAGGATGTCGCGCTCGAAGATCTCCAGCGCGCGCGCCGGCCGGCCGCGGTGCAGCTCGAACATCGCCAGGTGCCAGGCCAGGTGGCAGTGAAACGACGCGCGCGCATCGTAGCGGGCGAGCCAGTCTTCCAGGAACGCGGCGCCGGCGTCGTTGTCGACCGTCTCGAAGTAGACGTGAGCGAGGTTGTGGCTCGCGTTGGCGTTGCCCGGATACTGCGCCAGCGAGCGCTCGGAGAGCCGTCGCGACTCGTCGAACCGGTCGACCTCGTGGTACGTGAAGGCCAGCGCGGAGGCGAACCACCAGTCGTCGCCGTACGCCGGCGACAGCCGCTCGATGAACACCATGCGATCCTGTTCGCGAGTGCGCCCGCCGGCGAAGCCGATGGCGCTGCCGGCCTGGTTGACCAGCAGGGCGTCGCGCGGGAACTCCGCCACGTGCTCGTCCACGAGCGCCAGGCCGCGCGTGGTCTCGCCGGCGATCAGCGCGCTCACCGCCTCCACGTGCTGGCGCTCGCGCCGCGTGGCGCCGGCCACGGTCTCGCGTGCGCGCCCCGCGGCGGCGCGCGCGGTGGCCGCGTCGCCCTGCACGGCCGCGACGAGCGCCGTCCCGGCGTGAGCCACGGCCAGTCCCTCGTCGGCGTCGAGCGCGGCCGCGAACGCCTCGCCGGCGCCGGCGCCGTACGAGAGCAGGCGATCCATCCCCTCCTGGAAGCGCTCGGCGGCGGCGGGCGAGGAGGTCGAGACGGCCAGCCCGTAGCGGTCGGTGATCGCCATGGCGAAGCGAGTATAGCCCTGTAGAATCCCGCCACACAGCAAGTCGATGTCCCCCGGAGGAGGCCTTCCATGAAAAAGCAGGGCACGAAGCAACCGGCCGTCAAGAGCGCGAGCGTCTACGGCTACCCGTGGGCCAAGTGGCTGGCGAGCGAGGACCCGGACTATGCGGCGGCGCGGGGCCCGGTGAGCGCGCTGTCCGTCGGCGAGGGCAAGGAGCTGTCGATCAAGCACCGCGAGATGGTGATCATCGGGATCCTGGCCTTCCGCGGGCGCGACGAGGGCGTCGTCACCCACATGCGCCGCGCCGTCGAGCACGGCGCCACCAAGCGCGAGCTGCTGGAGGCGGTCTACGCCGCCGCCGTCCCCGGCGGCGGCCCCACGCTGAGCTCGGGCGTGCAAGCCATCATGCAGCTGGAGCGCGAGGGCGCGTTCGCATGAGATTCTGACGGACACGCGATGAAGGCCACCAGGCCCCGCGGCCGGTCATTCCGTCCCGTGGCGACTTGCTCGCCCTCGGGCGGCCGCTCATGCCGACGACGGGCAAGCCTGGCCCGAGCGCAGTTCTTCGCCGGGCGCGATCACCGGAGCGGTAGCTCAGGGCCGCTTCAGCTTCAGGTCCTCGTAGGGCGACATGTAGAAGCCGGGGATCGCGCTCGACATGATGTCGTCCACGCGGGGGCCGACGCCGATGGGGAAGCCCAGGTGGTAGATCGGCGCCTGGGTCACCTGCTCGTGCAGGATCTTCTGGAGCTGGTGCAGCTGTACCTCGCGTTTCTTGCGGTCGAGCTCGCGAGCCTGGCGGCGGAAGAGGTCGTCCACCTCCGGCAGCGCGCCGTAGGCGAAGGCGCCGTTCTTCGTCACGAACGATTCGAGCCGCGTGGCGGCGTTGCCCGACACGCCGCTGATCGTCAGCACCACGCCGTGCAGCTTCTTCTCGCGCCACGCCGTCATGAAGGCGCCGCGCTCCATGGCGCGCATGCGCGTGCGGATGCCGACCGCCTGCAGCCAGCCCTGGATCGTCTCGCCCATGGCGTTGTAGGGCGGAAACGGCGTCAGCTCGCCCGCGTCGAAGCCGTTGGGGTAGCCGGCCTCGGCGAGCAGCTTCTTGGCCTTGGCCGGATCGTAGGCGTGGGGCTCGAAGGGCAGCGCCAGGTCGAACTCGCGCGGCACGATGCTGCCCACGGGCTTCGAGAGCCCCAGCGTCTCCGCCTCGTTGAGAGCTTGCCGGTCGAGGGCGTGGCTGGCGGCAAGGCGCACGCGCTTGTCGGCCCACGGTGATTTCGGATCCCACTGGTCGGGAAAGTCGAGCCAGAAGATGCCCAGCAGCGGCGCCACCAGCCGCAGGCCCGACGTGCGCTTGACGTCTTGCGCCGTCGGCCCCGTCAGCAGCATCGCCAGGTCGACCTCGCCGCTCTTCAGCGCCGCCGCGCGCGTGGTCTCGTCGGGCAGGCTGCGGAAGACGATGCGCTTGATGGACGGCGGCTTGCGCCAGTAGCCCTCGAAGGCCTCCACGACGAGCTCCACGCCCGGGTTGAGGCTGACGAACTTGTACGGGCCGGCGCCGATGGGATGCTTGCGGAAGCCCTCCTCACCCACGCGCTCGACGTACTTCTTCGGCACCACCCAGCCCGCGCTGGCCACGAAGGTGCCGTAGAACGCCGGGAAGTCGGGCCACGGTTCCTTGAACACGAAGCGCACGCGGTTGGACGCCGGCGTGAGGATCTCCTTCACGCCGTCCTTGAGAACCTTGGCGGCGCCGCCGCGATAGCGCTCGAACGAGAACTTCACGTCCTCGGCGGTGACCGGCTCGCCGTTGTGGAACTTCGCGTTCGCTCGCAGCGTGAAGTCCGCGCTGCTCGCGTCCTTCGCCATCGACCAGGACTCGGCCAGGCTCGGGCCCGAGCCGACGCCGGGCATGGGCTTCAGCAGCCCATCGTGCAGGGCGTAGAGCAGCAGGTAGGGCGTGATCGTGCTCTCACCCTCGGCCGGATCGAGCCAGCGGGTGACGGGCGTGAAGTGCATCGCGATGGTGAGGGTGCCCTCCGGCGCGGCGGCGGCGACGCCGGCTCCGGCCAGCCACAGGACGACGGCGACGATCAGGACCCGGCGCATGGAGCCCTCCTTGGAGGGCTCCGATCTTACTGCAACCCGGGCGCAGCCTCAGGAGTGGGAGACGAAGACGGCCGCGTTGTTGCTCACGTCGAGCTCGGTCTGGGCGACGGCGCCGACGACGGCGATCACGCGGTAGTCAGTCGGCACCACGACGTCGCCCGGCACCACGACCGTCGTCCGGTCGGTGCGGCTGGCGCCCGCCGCGATCCCGGTGAAGATCGTGCGCCCGCCGAGGGCGACGTCGCCCGCATCGAGCGTGTCGTCGGCCGAGAGATAGAACGCCACGGTGAAGGCGCGGTCGGCGGGCGCCGTGCCCGCGTTGCGCGTGGTGGTCGTGACGGACAGCGGCCGGCCCGCGGCGGCGGCCGTCGCCGACACCGCGGTCAGCGTGAGATCCGGCCGGAAGGAGGTGATCGACATCGGCGCGGTGGTCGTCGTGACGTTGTTGGTCTCGTCGAGCTCGTCCTGCTGGTTCAGCGCGTCGGCCACCGCGATGACCTCGTAGGAGCCGGGAACCGGCGTGCTCGACGGGATCGTGACCACGGTGACGGCCGTCGCGCTGCTGGCGCCGGCGCCGAGGGCGGGGATGCCGCGGATGCCGAGGAGCACGGCGCCGTCCAGCGTCCCGTTGGTCGAGAGAAAGAACCGCACGGTAGAGGGACCGGCGGGCGCGGGGCCGACGTTGCGCACGGCGCTGGTGATCGACAGCGTGCGGCCGGCGATGCCGCGCGCGGGAACGGTCAGCACGGACACCATCAGGTCCGGCCGGTAGGGGCTGAGGGTGACGGTGGTGTCCGAGGCCAGGGCGTTGTTGAGCTCGTCCAGCTCGACCTGCTGCTCGAGCGCGTCGGCGACGGCGATGACGCGATACGGGCCCGGCACGGTGTCGGCCGGGATCACGAGACTCGTCACCGCGCTGTTCATCGCGCCGGCGGCGAGGCCGCCGACCGTGCGCGTGCCGAGGAGCACGTCGCCGGCGTCGAGCTGGCCGTCGGACGACAGGTAGAAGCGCACCGTCGAGGGCCCGGCCGGGGCCGGGCCGGCGTTGCGCACGATACTGGTGATCGCCAGCGGGCGGCCGATGGCGCCGGTGGCCGGGATCGTCACGCGGCTCATCCGCAGATCGGGCCGGTAGGCCACCACCGGCATCGCATCCGAGACCTTGATGTTGTTCGTCTCGTCCATCTCCGCGTACTGGTCGAGCGCGTCGGTGACCGCGATGACGAAGTACATGCCCGGGGCGAGGTCGGCCGGGAGGTTCAGATTGACGGCCTCCGTCCGGCTGGCGCCGGCGCCCAGGCCGCCGCCATTGCGCGTGGCGAGCAGGATATCGGCGCCATCCAGCACGGTGTCGGTGGACAGATAGAACTTCACGGTGAACACGCCGGCCGGCGCCGGCCCGGCGTTGCGGATCGTGAAGCGGGCGAGGAACGGCCGGCCGACGGCGCCACTCGGCGGCAGCTCCATCGCCGTCATGGAGAGGTCGGGACGGTAGAGCGTGATCGACAGCGGCGCCGACACCGCGGTGTTGTTGCCTTCGTTCGTCTCGGCCTGCTGCTCGGCGGCGTCCACCACGGCGATCACCTGGTAGATCGCGGGCGGGGTCGTGGCCGGGATCGTGAGACTGGTGATGGCCGTGCTCGTGGCGCCGACGCCGAGGCCGCCGATCATGCGCGTGCCGAGCAGCACGTCGCCGCCGTCGAGCGCGGCGTCGCTGGAGAGATAGAACCGCACGGTGAAGGCGCCGGCAGGCGCCGGGCCCGCATTGCGCACGGTGTTGGTGATGGCCAGCGGGCGGCCCATCTGGCCGGTCGGCGGCGTCGTCAGCGTCGTCAGCGTGAGATCGGGCCGGTACAGGCTGACCGCGACCGTCGTCGTCGAGGCGCGCATGTTGTTGCTCTCGTCCGTCTCCACCTGCTGCTCGAGCGCGTCCGCCACCGCGATGACGTAGTAGTCGGCCGGCGCGGTGGTGGCCGGGATCGTCAGCACGCTCGTCGCCATGCTGGAGGCGCCCACGCCGAGCCCGCCGATCGCGCGCGCGCCGAGGAGCACGCGGCTTGCGTCCAGCGTGGGGGTGCCGGAGAGATAGAAGCGCACCGTGAAGGCGCCGGCCGGCGCCGGGCCCGCGTTGCGCACGGTGCTAGTGATCGCCAGCGGGCGCCCGAGGGCGCCGGTCGCCGGCATCGTCACGCTGGCCACTGTCAGGTCGGGGAGCGGCGCGCTCACGGCGAGCGCACCCGACACACCCACGTTGTTGGTCTCGTCACGCTCCGTCACCTCGGCCAGTGCGTCGGCAACGACGAGGACGCGGTACGTCGCCGCCGGCACGCCGGCCGGCAGCGTCACGGTCGAGACCGTGGTGTTCGTGGCGCCGGCGGCGAGGCCGGTCAGCATGCGGCTGCCGAGGAGCCGGTCGCCGCCATCGAGCGCAGCGTCGCTGGAGAGGTAGAAGCGCACGGTGAAGCCGCCGGCGGCCGCCGTGCCGACGTTGCTGACCGTGTGGGTGACGGCCAGCGGGCGGCCGGCCACAATGGTCGAGGGCACGGAGACGTTCGTCACCGTCAGGTCCGGCGCGCTCGGCACGTCGCGTGGCGTCACGTTGATCGTGGCGGACACGGCGCCGTTGTTGCTCGGGTCGCGGTCGGTCCCCGCATCGAGCGTGGCCATGGCAATGACGTGATAGGCCGCGGGCGCCGTCGTGGTGTCCGGCACCGTCAGCGTCGTGGTCAGCGTGCTGGAGACTCCGGCCCCGAGGCTGCCGAGCGCGCGCGTGCCCAGCGCTCGATCGCCGGCGGCGAGCACGTCGTCGGTCGAGAGGAAGAAGCTCAGCGTGAACGGGCCCGAGGCGGCCGTGCCGATGTTGGCGATGGTGTGCTGCACGGCG
>QHRW01000169.1 GCA_003220265.1 Candidatus Rokuibacteriota bacterium
CCCCGGCTTCACGCTCCCCGACGAGCTGCGCGTGCTGCGCGAGCAGGTGCGCCGCTTCGTCCGCGACGAGATCATCCCGCTCGAGCAGACGCTCGATCCCGACGCGCCGGGCCTGCCGGAAGAGGACTGGGCGCGGCTGGCCGCCAAGACGAAGGCGGCCGGGCTGTGGGCACTGGGCGCGCCCGAGGAGTACGGCGGCGGAGGGCTCGACACCTTCAGCATGTGCGTCGTACTGGAGGAGATGGCGCAGCACCGCATGGGGCTCTACAACGCGGGCTGCGGCGTGTTCGGCCGCAATCCGCCGCCGGCGATCTGGGCGGGGAGCAAGGAGCAGATCAAGAAGTACGCCGAGCCCACCGTCCGCGAAGGCTGGCGGACGTTCTTCGCCATCACCGAGCCCTCCGGCGGCTCCGATCCCGCCGGCGCCATCCAGACGCGCGCGGAGCGCAAGGGCGACGGCTGGGTGCTCAACGGCCGCAAAGTCTTCATCTCCAACGCCCACGACGCGAAGTGGGGACTGGTGTGGGCGCGCACGAACAAGGAGAAGGGCCGAAGCGGCATCTCGTGTTTCATCCTCGAGCCGGGCACGCCGGGCTTCACCGCCAAGAACATCCGCACCATCCGCACGGCGTCGATTCCCAACGACGTGACGCTGGAGGACGTGGTGCTGCCGGGCGACGCGCTGGTGGGTGCGGAAGGACAGGGGCTCGACCTCGCGTTCGGCCTGCTCGTGAAGAATCGCTTCCCGTACTCTGCGACCAATCTCGGCGTGGCCGTGGCCGCGCATCGGATGGCCATCGCCCACGCCAAGCAGCGCTCGACGTTCGGCGTGCCACTCAGCCAGCGCCAGGCCATTCAATGGATGCTGGCAGACGCCGAGGTGGAGCTGCGCGCGTGCCGCTGGCTCATCTGGGAAGGCGCGTGGAAGGCCGATCGCGGCGAGGACGCGCGCGTGGAGGCCTCCATCGCCAAGCTCTACTCGAGCGAGGTGCTCGGGCGCGTGGTCGACGCCGCCGTGCAGATCCACGGCGGCTACGGCGTGTCCAAGGAGTTCCCGCTCGAGCGCTGGTATCGCGAGGCGCGCGTGCGGCGCATCGGCGAGGGGCCGTCGGAGGTGCATCGCATGGTCATCGCGCGCCAGCTCTTCCGCTGATGCTGCCGCTCGCGGGCGTCCGCGTCGTCGAGATCGCGCAGAACCTGGCGGGCCCGATCGCCGCCGAGATCCTCGCCCACATGGGCGCGGACGTCATCAAGGTCGAGCGCCCCGAGGGCGACGACGCGCGGCGCTGGGGGCCGCCGTTCCACAGGGGCACCTCGCCGGGCTACCTCGCGGTCAACGCCAACAAGCGCTCGATCACGGTCGATCTCAAGGACCGCGCCGCCGTCGAGCGACTGCTCCCGCTCATCGGCGAGGCCGACGTGCTCGTGCAAAATCTGAAGCCGGGCTCGCTCGAGGCGCTCGGGCTCGGCTCCGACGAGCTGACGACGCGGTTCCCGCGGTTGATCTACTGCTCGGTCTGGGCTTTCGGCCGCACGGGACCGATGAAGCTCAAGCCCGGCTACGAGCCGATGGTGCAGGCGTTCTCCGGCCTCATGATGATGAACGGCGACGAGCACGGGCCGCCCACGCGCATCGGCACCTCCGTGCTCGACTTCGGCACTGGCATGTGGGCGGCGATGGGCGTGCTCGCCGGCCTCGTGCGCCGCAAGGAAACCGGCCGCGGCTGCGTGGTGGATGCCTCGCTGTTCGAGACGGGCCTGGCCTGGCTCAAGGGCCACTACGCGAGCTATCGCGCCTCCGGCGCCGTGCCCGAGCGCCATCGCACGGGCAGCAACCGCGTGGTGCCGTTCCAGTCCTTCGAGACGAAGACCGGCCCGCTCATCGTGGCCGCCGGCAACGACCGGCTCTTCGTGAAGCTGGCTGGCGTGCTCGGGCACCCGGAGTGGGCGAAGGACCCGCGGTTCGTCACCAACGCGGCGCGCGTGGAGCATCGCGACGCGCTGCTGGCGGAGATCGAAAAGATCTTCGCGACGCGTCCGAAGGGTGAGTGGATCGACGTGCTGGAGGCGGAAGGCGTGCCGTGCGCGCCGATCCACACGCTGCCGGAAGCCGTCGCCCACGAGCAAGCCGACGCGCTCGGCATGATCCAGCCGGTGCCCGGCGACGACTTCTCGCTGGTCGGGCTGCCCCTGTCCTTCGACGGCGTGCGCCCGTCCATCCGCCGCGCGCCGCCCGGCGTCGGCCAGCACGACGCGGAGGTCGCGAAGAGCGCGACGCGCTGGCCCGCCGAGAGCTAGAGGTTCAGCGGACGGCGATCGGCGCGACGGTCGAGCCCGTGAAGCCCTGGGCCTTCAGCGGCTGCATGACGAAGGCGAACTCGTACACGCGCTTGCCGGCCAGCTCGTCCAGCTTGAGATTCTCCAGCAGGTGGATGCCGTTCACCACGAGCATGATCTGGTGGACGGGCAGCGAGATCTGCGGGTCCGGATTGGGCGCCACCTCGACCGGCCAGTTGTCGGCGCCGACGAGCATCGGATCCTGCTTGGCCAGCCACTCGGCGGCCGCCACGCCGATGCCGGGGCAGGACTTGTTGTAGCGCGCGTTGTCCTTGGCCCACAGCTTGTTCCAGCCGGTGTTGATGAGCACGGCGTCGCCGGGCTGCAGGCTCAGGCTCTGCCGCTGCAGCGCCTGCTGCAGGTCCTGGGGCGTGATCTCGTAGTTGTCGGCCAGCATGTCCACGCCCTTGAAGGCCGCGACGTCGATGAGCACGCCGCGCGTGATCAGCGTGCCGACCTTCTCGATGCCGAGCTTCGTGAAGCCGCCCCGGCTCTGGATGTCGTCCGTCTTGAAGCAGTTGTAATGGCTGTACTCGATGGACTGGTGGGCGAAGCCGTCGAACTGCGTGCCGACCTGGCCGATCTCGCTCACCACCAGCTCCTCGTTGGAGCCGCGGCGATTGGACGGCTGGTTCATGAACGTGCGCTTGGTGTGGACGTCGAAGCGCCGGGTGCCGGAGAACGGCATCTTGTCGTTGAGGACGTGGCCCAGCTCGATCGTCTCGCCCGTCTTGATCAGGCGGATCGCCTTCAACAGCGTCTCCGGCTTCATGTGGTTGGCGGAGCCGCGCTCGTCGCCGGCGCCCCACTTGGACGGGCAGCGCTGGCTGTCGGCCGGGGGCTTCCAGGTCTGGGCGTGGGCGAGGGCGCCGGTGAGGCCGAGGGTGAGTGCGGCCGCAGCCATGCCGAGTGCGATGGGACGCATACGAGACCTCCTCGGGGTCAGGATGGACGCGCGCCAGACGCTAGCACGAATGCCGCTACTGCGCGTCGAGCCCCAGCGCCGCGCGCAGCATCGCGCGGCGCTGCTTCACCTCCGACCACAGGCGGCCGCCGATGAGACCGCCGTCGACCACGAGCGCGTGGCCGTTGACGAAGCTCGACTCGTCGCTGGCCAGCCACAGCGCCGCCTGCGCGATGTCCAGCGGCTCGCCGGGGCGCTGGATGGGCTGCAAGTGCTCCAGCACACCCTTCATCAACGGGATGGTGGTGTCGGCCTGCTCCGGCGACATGCCCAGGCCCTTGCCGAAGATCGGCGTGGCGATGCCGCCCGGGCAGATGCAGTTCACGCGCACGCCCGACTCGCCGAGCTCCATGGCCACCGAGCGCGTGAGGTGGATGACGGCGGCTTTGGCCGCGCTGTAGACGTGGGGGCCGTTGCCGGTGCGGAGGCCGGCCACGCTGGCCGTGCTGATGATCGAGCCACTGGCCTGGCGCTTCATCACCGGCGCGGCATGCTTCATGCCGAGGAATACCCCGCGCAGAAGGACGCCCAGCGTCTCGTCGAAGCCGGCGACGGAAATCTCCTCGATCGCCCCCAGCACGCCGCCGTAGCCGGCGTTGTTGAAGAGGCAGTCGAGCCGGCCGAAGCGGGTCACGGTCTCGGCGATGGCGGCGCTCACGTCGGCCTCGCGGCTGACGTCGGCGTGCACGTACGCCGTGCGCTTGCCGAGCTCGGCCGCCAGCTTGCGACCGCGGTCGTCCTGGATGTCGGCGATGACGACCGCGGCGCCCTCCTCGACGAAGAGCCGCACCGTGGCCTCGCCGATGCCGCTGGCGCCGCCGGTGATCAGCGCGACCTTGCCTGCGAGCCTCGCCATGGGTCGTCTCCTCTCGAGGATTAACGAGGGACGCCACGGCTTGGCCGGGGCGTCCCGAGCGTTGGGGGAGTATGAGGGGCCATATCGGGGTCCCTCATTTCAAGGGCAATCCGCCCCAGCGATCGAGCATCGCGAACTCCTCGACGGCCTTGCGCTTCAGCTTCGTGAGCTGCTTCACCGGGCGGCCGAGCGGCATCACCGCGGCGACGGCCACGTGCGAGGGAATGCCGAGCAGCGACTGGATCTTCGGCTCCTGCGCCACGGCCAGCGTCGTGATGGTGCCGGCGAAGCCCTCCTGCCGCGCGGAGAGCAGCACGTTCCACGCGAACGGATAGATCGAGGCCCCGCTGATCACGCCGACGCGCTTGAGCTCGGCGTCGGTGGAGGCCACCACCTTGAGATCGACGCAGATGACGAGCACGACGGCAGCCTTGAGGACGGTCTCGGTGAGCCGGGCCGGCGGCTGCGTGCGCGCGATGGCGGCGGCGTCCACGCGCGGCGGGTCGATCGTGTTCCAGGGGCTCTCGCCGTTCTGCACCTGGGCCGCGTAGCGCTTGGCGGCCGGCTCGTTCAGCGCCGCCAGCGCCTCCAGCGTGGCGCGATTGCGCACGATGATCACGCGCCAGCCCTGGCGATTGCCGCCGCTGGGCGCGAAGCGCGCGCGCTCGAGGATGCGGTAGAGGGTGGCGTCCGGCAGCGGGTCGCTGGTGAACTCCCGCGCGGAGAACGTGGTGCGCAAGGCCTCGTCGAGCTCCATGGGTTCCTCCTTCGGGGCCCCTATCCTAAACGCAAAACGCGGGTATGCTCCGGCCATGACCGCCAAGCCCGCCGTCAGCCTCGTCGCCGTCGCCGGCCGCCGCCGCGCCACGCTCGATCTCGCCCGCCGCCTCGAAGACGAAGGCTTCGGCGGCATCTATTGCCCGAGCCCGGGCGACGGCCTCGCGCTGTGCGAGGCGCTGGCGCTCACCACCCGCGCGCTGCCGTTCGGGACGTCGATCGCGAACATCTACACGCGCCACCCGTTCGACTATGCGCAGACCGCGGCGGTCGTTCACGAGCTGTCGGGCGGCCGCTTCCGCTTCGGCATCGGCGTGAGTCACGGGCCGATGCACCAGCGGCTCGGCCTCAACGTGGGCAAGCCGCTGGAGGACATCCGCAAGTTCGTCGCCGAGGTGCGGGCCGCCGAGCCGCAGGTGGGCAAACTGCCGCCGCTGGTGCTGGCCACGCTGCGCCGTCGGATGGTGGAGCTGGCGGGCGAGGTCGCCGAGGGCGCGGTGTGGGCCAACGGGGCGCGCTCGCACATGGCGACGTCGCTGTCGTACCTGCCGGACAAGGCCCGGTCCAATCCCGACTTCTTCATCGGCGACATGATCCCCACGTGCATCTCCGACGACCGCGCCGCCGCGGCCGCGGTCAACCGCAAGAC
>QHRW01000014.1 GCA_003220265.1 Candidatus Rokuibacteriota bacterium
CGAGTGATCGCATGAGCTCCGACGGGCGTCTCGAGATACGACGGATACGCGCGGATGAAGGTCTCCGACTTCGGGAGCTTCGTCTGCGTGCCCTGGCCGAAGCGCCGACGGCGTTTGGCTCAACCCTGGCTCGCGAAGAGGCGTTTCCCGAATCAGCCTGGCATGAGCGGGCTACCGGCGGCGCCTCCGGGTCGGATCGCGCCACATTCGTTGCCGAGGAGGCCGGCCGGTGGGTCGGTATGGCGACAGGCATTGCTCGCCACGCGGAGGGTCCCGACCACTCTCCGATGCTGGTCGGAATGTTCGTGGATTCGGCTCAGCGTGGGCGAGGCGTTGGCGCCGGCCTTGTGCAGGCAGTGACGGAATGGGCGCGCACGCTCGGCGTGCCACACCTCTATCTCTGGGCCACGTCCACCAACCGGTCCGCGATCGCGCTATACGACAAGTGCGGCTTCAAGCACACCGAGGAAGCGCGATCCCTCGACCACACGCCGTCGCTGCGTGAGGTTCTGATGAAGCGCAGCCTGCGATGATGGTTCCCCGGAATCACGAAGGCGCTGTCAGCAGCGCCGTGAGCCCTCTGACGTCCGGAAGCTGTTCCAGCCGCGCCACCATCTCGACGACCTGATTCACCCGGGCCGCGTCCAGCGTCTCGGAGGCGAGCGCCCTGAACTTCGCCTCCAGCTCCTGCCGTGGCCGCGCATTCGCGGCATCGCCGTGCACGATGGCGGCTTCGCGCGTGAGCACACGCCCATCGCCGAGCTCGACTGATACCCGGGCGGTCGGCCGATCGGGACCGCCACGCATCGACATGGTGGCGTCTCCCGAGACCTCGACGCGGGCGGCAAGCTCGCGGACGCGCGAGTCTTCACGCACGGCGTCCTGGAACGCGGAGACGTCGGTCGTGCCCTTGACGACCGCCGCCGCCACGGCATAGGGCACGGAGAACTTCGCCGCCAGCATGTTGGCGGGCGAGGGGTCCGCCATGCGCGTCACGAAGGGCAGCGAGGTGATGCGGATGCGGTGAACGTCGTGGGCCGAGAAGCCTTCGGTGTGCACGAGCGAGTGGACCGCGTCGAGCACCGGGTGGTTGTAGAGACAGCAGGCGTGGAACTTGAAGTAGTTCCGTTCGATCCGGTAGACGCCGACCCGATCGTCCGCGCTCAGGCCCTCCACGACCGCGGCCTGATCGAAGCGCTCGCCGAGAATGGTGCCGTAGAGGTCGGACGGCGCATCGCGCACGGCCGTGTAGCCACACGCGAGGAGATGCGTGGCGAGGATGCCCTGGAGGTTCGAGCGCCCGGGGTAGAGGTTCCGGATGGTCGCGCCCTCGAAGCAGGGCTGCCACGAGTTCGCGGGGCTCATCGACGTGGCGAGGTTGATGACGGTGCGGATGGCGGACGCATCGTGACCGCGCAGCCTGGCCACCGCCACGGCGGCGCCCGCCGTCCCCCACGTCCCGTGCGAGTGCACGTTGGGCCTCACCTGCGAGGCACCGCCAAGCCGCGAGGTGACTTCATAGCCGGCGACGAGCGCCTCGATGAAGCGCTGGCCGTCGACCCCCAGTTCCTCGGCGACTGCCAGCGTGGCGGGCAGCACGTGGATCGAGGGGTGCCCGCCGCCCCAGCGGTTGCCTTCGTCCATCTCGAGCGACACGCCGGCCGTCCCGTTGGCGAGGGCGGCCAGCATGGGCTCCGCCTTTCGCGCGTGGCCCACGAGGGTCGCCGCACGGCTCGCCGAGCGCTCGGCGGCCAGGTCAGCGAGCCGCGCGTTCTCGGCCAGACGGCTGCCGGCGAGCATGGCGCCGAGCGTGTCGAGCGTCACGGCGCGCGCGGCGGCGACGGTGGCCGCGGTGAGATTGTCGAACGGTGTTCCCGCCGCCAGCCCGGCCAGGCGCGTGAGGTAGTCGCGGCTGCTCATGGTTGTCTCCTCTCAGCGCCCATAGCGTAGCGCTCGCCCCGGAAGCTCGCCGGTGTGCTCGCCCTTGTCGACGACGACCTTGCCGTTGACGATCACGTAGGGAATGCCGAGCGGGAACTGCTTGGGCTGCCGCGGCGTCGCCGTGGCCTTGACCGTGTCGGGATCGAAGATGACGACGTCCGCCTTCATGCCGTCACGCAGCAGGCCGCGATCTCGCAGGCCCAGGCGCTGGGCGGGAAACGACGTCATCTTGCGGATCGCCTCGGGCAGCTGCAGGTGCTTCTCCGCGCGCACGAACTCCGCGAGGATCACCGGGAAGCAGCCGTAGGTGCGGGGACTGGGATATTCGCCGAGCAGGATGGCGTCGCTGCCGACCATGCCGCAGGGGTGCGACACGAACGCGGGCAGCGTCTGCGGATTGGTCCCGATCATGATGGCGCAGAGGCTGTGGCCCTCGCTGCGCATGAGGTCGAGGAACGTGTCCAGCGGGTCCTGGCCGCGCTCGCGCGAGATGTCCAGGAGGGAGCGTCCTTCGTAGCCCATGTTGTCGGGCTTGCGGAAGTTGGTGAGCCATCCCTCGTCGACACGGCCCAGCGCGTTGCGAGCCTGCATCTCCTGCCGCAGGCGCGCGCGCTCCTTCGGCGAGTCCAGGATCACCGCGAGCCGCTCGGGCCCGCCGTCCATCGTCCAACCCGGGAGCCAGATGTTGGCCCGGGTGCTGCCGTAGACGTAGGGATAGCAGTCGAAGGTGACGTCCATCCCCTCGTCCCGGCTCCGCTCGACCAGGCCGATGTAGTCGAGGTGGGAGCCGTCGCCCTGGGAGCGCTGGCGGTAGTGGGTGAAGTGCACCGCAATGTCGGCGCCGCGGCCGATTTCGAGCGCCTCCAGCCACGGCGCCAGGAGTCCCTTCTGCTTCAAAAGCGCGCGCGTGTGCGTGTGATAGAAGCCGCCCGCGCGGGCCACCACCTTGGAGATCTCGATCAGCTCGTTGGTGTCGGCGTACGAGCCCGGGGGATAGTCGAGCCCCGTGGAGATCCCGAACGATCCCTCCTCGCAGACCTCGCGCACCACGGACTTCATGTCGTCGAGCTCCGCCCGCGTGGCCGGGCGGTCGTCCCAGCCCACCGCCCAGATCCGCACGGGCGAGTTCCCCAGGATGAAGCAGATGTTCACCGCGACCTTGTTGTCGAACGTCGAGAGCTGCCCGGCCACGGTGAGCCAGTCAGCCGGCATCGGCGGCTCGCCGTTGAGCCCGGAGTCCAGCTCGATGTAGCGGTGCAGGTCCTCCTGCGTCTTGAACGGCGCGTGCGAGTTGCCGTCGATGCCGATGAGCTCGGTCGTGACGCCCTGGCGCACCTTCGGCTCGTGGCGCGGCTCCTTGAGAATCGTCAGGCCCGCGTGCGAGTGCATGTCGATGAAGCCCGGCGCGACGACGTGCCCGCTGGCATCGATGGTCCGTGCCGCGGGCAGCGCGCTGGTGTCGCCGCGGAGGATGCGGAGCGTGTCGCCCTCCACGCCCACGCTGGCGTAGTAGCCGGGGTTGCCGCTGCCGTCGATGACGAGGCCATTACGGATGAGGAGATCGAGCATGGAACACTCCTGTCGGGTGGCGTTCACACGAGACCGGCCTTGAGCACTTCCTCTTTGACCAGACGCTCGACGCTGCGCGCGATGGCCACGAACTCGGGGCTCCCGCGCTCGCGGGGGCGGGGGAGATCGACGCGCACGATCTCCTTGATCCGGCCGGGGCGGGCCGTCATCACCACGATGTCGTCGGCGAGGTAGAGCGACTCGCTGATGCTGTGGGTGACGAAGACGATCGTCTTCCGCTCGGCGAGCCAGATCTTGAGCAGCTCTTCCTGCATGACTTCCCGCGTCTGGGCGTCGAGCGCGCCGAAGGGCTCGTCCATCAGGAGAACCTGGGGCGCGTTCGCCAGCGCGCGGGCGATGGCCACGCGCTGCTTCATGCCGCCCGACAGCTCGCGCGGATACTTGTGGGCGTGCTCGGCCAGGCCGACCAGCGCGAGGTAGCGCTCGGCGATCTGTTGCTGCTCCGCCGACGGCAGGCGCTGCAGGAGCGGCCCGAGCTCGACGTTCTGCCTGGCCGTGCGCCAGGGGAAGAGCACGTACTCCTGGAACACGACGCCCCGGTCCCGGCCGGGCCGGGTGACGGGCCGCCCGTCGACGAGGATGCGCCCGCTCGTCGGCGTGACGAAGCCCGCGATCATGCTCAGGAGCGTGGACTTGCCACACCCGCTCGGACCCAGCAGACAGACGAAGTGCTCGTGGCGCATCTCGAGCGAGAGGTCGTGCACCGCGATCATCGGCCCCTGTCGCGTGACGTAGACCTTGCTCACGTGCTCCGCCTGCACCCTGGGCGTCGTAGCTGTCTCTAACCCTTCTGGTGCTCGAGCCACCACTTGGCGATGTCCGAGCGCCCGGCGAACCAGACGTCCGCGTGGCTCTTCGCGTAGGCGATGAAGCGGTCCAGGCCGGCGGCCCGGCCGGGCAGCCCGGCGATCCGGCAGTGGAGCCCCACCGACATCATCCTGGGCGTCGTCTCGCCTTCTTCGTACAGCGTGTCGAACGTCTCCTTGGCTGACTGGAAGAAGTCCTCGCCGGTGGCGTAGTAACCGCGCCAGAAGCGCACGTCGTTGAGCGCGAGGGAATAGGGAACGACCAGCCACTTCCGCTCGCCCACCGTGGTGTAGTACGGCAGGTCGTCGTTGTAGGCGTTGCTGTCGTAGATGAAGCCGCCGTGCTCGACGACGAGCTCGCGCGTCTGCTCGCTCGGCCCGTAGCGACAATACCATCCGAGCGGCCGCTGTCCCGTGAGCCGCTCGATGCCCGCGAACCCCTCGTGGATGGCCCGGCGCTCGGTCTCGCGGTCCATCAGGTAGTATTCCTCCCAGCGATTGCCGTGGCCGCAGACGTCGTGGCCCTGCGCGGTGATGGCGCGGGCGACGGCGGGATTACGCTCGAGGGCGACGGCGCAGGCGAAGAACGTGCTCCGCACCTGATACTTGGCGAAGATCCGCAAGAAGCGCCAGACGCCGACACGGCTGCCGTATTCGAACATCGACTCGAGCGCCAGATCGCGCCGGTCGGGAGGAACCGGCGACATGGCCTCGCCCAGCGACTCCCGACGGCCGACGCCGTCCTGGAGGAGATTCTCCGAGCCCTCCTCGTAATTGACGACCAGCGAGATGGCAACGCGCGCGCCATTGGGCCACGTCACCCGCGGAGGCTTGTCCGCATACCCGACCAGATCACGGTCCATCACGCGCGAGCTCCTTTCAGTCCTTCCACGGCACCAGCGCTCGTTCGAGCCGCCCGAAGAGTTGATTGAAGCCATAGCCCAGCAGGCCGATGGCGGCCGCGCCCAGCAGCATCCGGTCGACGCGAAAGAACTCGCGCGCGTCGTTGATGAGGAAGCCGAGCCCCCGCTCGGCCGCGATGAACTCCGCCGCCACGATGACGAAGAACGAGAGCGCGAAGCTCAGGCGCAATCCGGTCAGGATGCTCGGCATCGCCGCCGGAATGATCACGTAGCGCAGGATGTCCCGCTGCGTCGCGCCCAGGCTCTCGGCGGCGCGCACCAGGAGCGGATCGACGTACTTGATGCCCTCGCGGGTCGTCGTGAAGATGGGAAAGAACGCCGAGTAGGCGATGAAGCCGATCTTGGAGGCCTCGCCGATGCCCAGGTACAGCACGAGCAGCGGCAGGAAGGCCAGCGGCGGGATCGGGCGCAGCACGTCCAGGACGGGCTCGACCACGTTCTCGATCGTCCGGACGCGGGCGACGAGCGTGCCCGCCACCACACCCAGGATCGCCGCGAGCACGAAGCCCTGCGCGACCCGCGCCAGGCTTGCGAGCACGTCCCACTGGAGCGTTCCCAGGACCAGCAGTCGCCACGCTTCCTTGCCGATCGCCGGCGGCGCGGGAAGGAGCACGGGGTTGAACCATTTGAAGTAGGTGGCATTCGCGGCGGCGACCGCCCACCACGCGCCAAACAGCGCCAGGAGCGACAGCGTCCGCGTCGACACGCGCTGCCAGCGGCGGCGGCGCTCCTGTCGGGCCGATGCCGCCTCGATCGCCGCCAGGTCCAGCGGCGCAGCGCCCCCGCGTGCCTCTACGCGGGCCGCCATTTCACGAGCGCGGGATCCACCTTCTCGACGATGCTCGTGGACAGGACGTCCCTGGCCGGCACCGGCTTGGGGATCCGGCCCTCGCGGACCAGCCACGCGTTGGTGAACTTGAACGACGCGTCCACCGTCTCGTCGAAGGCCGTGGAGTAGGCGTTGAACTTCATCAGGGGCAGCAGCACCTCGGGCTCGATCTTCAGCTCGGGGGCGAGCTTCTGGGCGGCCTTCGGCGTGTCGGCGTTGGCGTCCGCGACGGCCCGCGTCACCGCGCGCGCGTAGGCCGCCAGCGTGTTCGGGTTCTTGTCGAGCATTGCCTTGGTGACGATCACCATCGAGTTCGAGCGCACCCAGTTGCGGGGGCCCTCGCGACCGGGCCAGTACGAGCGATTGCCGGTGGCGATGAGCTTCGCGCCGGCCTGCGTCGCCTGGTAGATGTACGGCTGGAAGGACGCCATCACGTCGATGTCGCCCTTGTCGAGCGCGACGACGAGCTCCGGTGGCTTCAGGTTGAAGACCTTGACCGAGCTGCGATCCACGCCCAGCTCCGTCGCCAGCCCCGTCCACACCTCGATCGGCGAGTTGCCCTGGGTCTGCCCCACCTTGACGCCGTTCAACGCCTTCGGATCGGTGATGTTGGCGAGCCTGCGGCCCAGCACGAGCGCCTGGGTGCCCGAGATATCGGCCTGCTGCAGGACCCCATAGACGGGCACGCCCTGGCCGCCGAGGATCAGCAAGGTGGTCACGCCGCCGCAGCCGATGCTGATGTTGCCGCTGGCGAGCATGTTCGGGAGCTCGCCGGCCGAGGCCACGAAGTGACGCTCGACGGTCAGCCCCTCATCCTTGAAGTAGCCGCTCACCTCGGCCAGGCTCGGCATGGCCATGAGCTGCGGGTCGCGGGTGCCGTAGACGTCGATCTTGTTGACCTCGAGCTTGTAGGGAGTGACCGCGCCGCGCGCGGAGGTGGGAGCGGTCAGGATTCCTGCGGCACCACCTGCGGCAGCACCCAATCCCCAGAGAAACCGGCGCCGAGAGACTGCGTGCGTGGACATGGATTGTCTGGCTCCTCTCAGGACAGGCATCCTACAACAGGACCGTGATCATCGACGCAGCGCCTTAGGATCGGCTCGGGGTTTCCCCCGAGCATGAAACCGCCCGTTCGGGGGTATCAGCGGCCGCTCGCCGGCGATATACAGACCTCATGTCCGATCCCTCTGGCGCGGAGAACGATGCGGCCGTCCTGTCGGGACTGCTCCGGCGCCAGGCCGCCATCTGTACCGGCTGCATCGGCGCCGGGCTTGGCTTCACGATGGAGCGCGTGCTCGCCGCGGTCCACGATCTCGCGAGGACCGAGAAGATCGAGCAGGGGATGCGCCGCTGTCCGGCGTGCGGGCGGACAAAGTGGGTGGTGACTCTCGAGGCTTGACGATCCAACCCATAGTGGGCGGCCCTGCAGCACCCAAAAGTTCGTCGATGACGAGGCGGGTGTTACGCTGGCTTTGTTCTTGGTCGTGACTCGCCTCCACGGGTCACGGCCGTGAGCCACGCCCTCCGGCGCGATGCCAGCGCGTCCGGGGGGTGTTCTTTTTTGTTTCGCGGGCACATGGATTGCTCGATACCGGGCGGGAGGTACCTATGAAACGGATTAGCGTTCTCCTCGCCGTCGCTTTCCTCGGGACTTCGACCGTCGCGCTGGCCGCCGACCCTACGCAGGCCGATTTCGACGCCTGCAACAAGGAGGCCCAGTCGAAGGCGAGCTCTCCGAGCGCGTCGCCCCAGGGTCAGCCGCAGGCCGACGCCAAGAGCCAGCCGAGTGCGGGCGCACCGCAGGCGGCTCCGAGCCCTCAGCCCGCCACCGAGGCCAAGGTCGAGAACCAGGCGAACCAGCTACGCGGGATCGCCGATGCGTCCAAGGACGACCCGGCGTATCAGCAGGCGTATCGCACCTGCATGAGCGGGCGCGGCTTCTAGCACTGACGTGAGGCTGGGCTCCCCTCGGACAAGGGGAGCCCAGTCACCACGAGCCGGCGCCGTCAGCGCTTGACGGCGAACACCCAGATCACGCCGCCCTGGGGCACGTCCGTCGTGGCCCCGCGAATGCTGTCGAGCGCGCCCTGCATCCGCTGCGCGTCCACCCCCCAGCCAGACTGGACGGCGATGTACTGGACGCCGTCGACGGCGAAGGAGCTGGGAACGGCGGTGATGCCCGAGTTCGTGCGCCACTGCCACAGCGGCTCGCCCGTCTTTCCGTCGAAGGCGCGGAAGTACCGGTCGTTGGTGCCGCCGGCGAAGACGAGGCCGCCGCCCGTCGTCAACACCGGGCCCCAGTTGTGAGACTCGAAGGTGCGCGTCCACACTCGCTGCCCCGTGTTCATGTCCCAGGCCTGGATCTCGCCGATGTGCTTTGACCCGTCGGCGACGCTCATGCCGATGTCCTTGATCTCCGTCCCGAGCCAGAGCTTGCCCGCTTCATAAGGCTTCTCCGTGCCCAGGAGAGAGCCGCAGAGATTCTCGTTGGTCGGGATGTACAGATAGCCGGTCTTGGGGTTGTAGGCGGCGGGCGGCCAGTCCTTGCCACCCCACAGGGAAGGGCAGAACCCGACCTTCTTGCCCGTGACGGGTTTCTTCGTCTCGTCGTACTCGGGGCGGCCGGTGCGCGGGTCGAGCTTGGTGAAGACCGTCTGCTTGACGTAGGGCTTGGCGTCGACGAAGCCGATGGAGTCGGCGCGCCGCTCCAGCACCCACAGGTAGCCGTTGCGACCGGGATGCACCAGGCTCTTGATGGTCCGGCCGCCGCGCTGGACGTCCATCAGGATCGGCGCCGACACCTCGTCCCAGTCCCACGAGTCATTCCAGTGGTACTGGTGATGCGCGCGCATCTTGCCGGTGTCGGCGTCGAGCGCGATGACCGAGGCCGAGTAGAGATTGTCGCCGGGGCGCTGATCGCCCATCCACTGGGCCGCGTTCCCGGTGCCCCAGTAGGTCAGGTTGAGCTGCGGATCGTAGCTGCCGGTGATCCACACCGACACGCCGCCCGTCTTCCAGGAGTCGCCCTTCCAGGTTTCCGAGCCGGGCTCGCCGGGCGCGGGGATCGTGAACGTCTTCCAGGCCGGCGCTCCGGTTCGCGCGTCCAGCGCCTGGACGAAGCCGCGGACCCCGAGCTCACCGCCCGAGACGCCGACCATGACCTTGCCCTTGGCGACCAGCGGGGCGAGGGTCATGTAGTAGCCCTTCTTGTAGTCCTCCACCGTGCGGTCCCACAGCACCTTGCCGGTCTTCGCGTCGAGGGCGACGACGTGGGCGTCCAGGGTGGCCAGGTAGACCTTGTCCTCGTACAAACCCACTCCGCGGTTCGTGGGATGGAGCTGGAAGAGATCCTCGGGCAGCTCGCGCTTGTAGCGCCACAGCAGCTCGCCGCTCTTCGCCTCGAGCGCGAGGACCTGGTTCTGCGGCGTGCTCACGAACATGACGCCGTTGTTCACGATGGGCGGCGCCTGGTGGCCTTCCGCCACGCCCGTCGAAAACGTCCACACCGGCACCAGGTCTTTGGCGTTACGGGCGTCGATCTGGTCGAGCGGGCTGTAGCCCCAGCCGTCGTACGTGCGCCGGTACATCAGCCAGTTCTCGGCCTCGGGACTCACGAGCCGCTGGTCGGTCACCGGCGTGTAGCTGGCAGCGCCGACGGTGAGGCGCGCGCGTGGCGCCGGTTGCGCCATGGTAGCGCCGCTCGTCCCCGTCCCAGGCGTGGTGCACCCGCCCAGCAGCGTTGCCGGCGCCGTCGTCGCCACCAGAAGACTGCCCACTCCGATGAGTGTTCTCGTACTTCTCATCGACGTTCTCCTCCGACGTTGGTGAAGGGTGAAGCGGCGCGTTCGGGTCAGCCCGGCTGAAAGCCGGGCCGGCCGGTGAAGCCGCCGCCGGCGACGATCACGCCATCGACGATCTTGACGGCCAGCCGCGGAAGCCGCCGCGGCGCGGGACCGCCCACGACGCGGCCGCTGTCCCGCGGATCGAACTCCGATTCGTGGCATGGGCACCGGAATCGGCGCGTCTCGGACTGCCACAGCGTCACGTCACAGCCGGCGTGGGTGCAGACACCCGAGTACGCCACGACGCCGTCCGCCGACCGGGCGCGCGTTTCCTCGTCGAGCTCGTCCGGGGCACACCGCACGAGCAGAATCTGGTTCAGGCGCGAGCCGTCGCGGACGACGCGACTGCCGGGGTCGACGGGATAGACCGTGACGGGAGGCTGGCCCGCCGGCACATCACCGGGCGTGATGAACTGTCCGGTCCGCGCTCCGGCGGCGGCCACGAAGCGATCCCCGGCCTGAGGACGCTGGGTCCGGGGATCCGCCGCCTGGGCCGCGGCCGCGCGTGGGACGCAGAGAAAGGCGCCAGCGCCCAGAGCGGCTCGTAGGACAGCGCGGCGCGGCGGTCCGGAACGCGAATGCATCGCAGCCTCGCTGGCGGGATTCTGGTGGCGGCGCGCACGCGATGTCAAGCGGGGCGCTCGACACCGGGCGGCCGCCCGACGGCGGTCGTGTCTACTCTCGGCTTTATGTTCGCGCGGCTTTGTGCTTGGATTGTGCGCGCCGCGGTGACGGACAGGCGCGCATGGCCTCGACGGTCGGTGATGAGAGGAGACGCGAGATGATCCCACTCGACATCAACGGCAAGCGCCAGAACGTGGACTTGCCCGGCGAAACCCCGCTGTTGTGGACGCTCCGCGACGAGCTGGGTCTCACCGGGACCAAGTTCGGCTGCGGGATGGCGCTCTGCGGCGCCTGCACCGTGCACGTCGACGGTCAGCCGGTGCGCTCCTGCATCACGCCGATCTCGGCGGTGGCGAGCAAGAAGGTCGTCACCATCGAGGCCGTCGGCGCCGACGCCGTCGGCAAGGCGTTGCAGGCGGCGTGGGTCGACAAGGGCGTGCCCCAGTGCGGCTACTGTCAGGCCGGCCAGATCATGTCGGCGGCCGCGCTGCTGAAGCGCACGCCCAAGCCGAGCGAGACCCAGATCGACGAGGCCATGAACGGCAACATTTGCCGTTGCGGAACCTACACGCGGATCCGCGCCGCCATCAAGCAGGCGGCGGCCCAGCAGGGAGGCACGCGATGAGCGCCCCAGTCGATCGCGTGATCGTGGCCAACGTGAGCCGGCGCCGGTTCCTGCAAGGCATGTCGCTTGGCGGCCTCGTGCTCGCCGTGGGATACCCCTCGATCGCGCGAGCCCAGGAGGCCAAGAAGTACGGCGCGGATGGGATGCCCAACGGCTGGGTCGACAACCCGCTGGCGTTCGTGTCGATCGCCGAGGACGGCACGGTCACGATCGTCTGCCATCGGTCCGAGATGGGGCAAGGCGTCCGGACCGGCATGCCGATGATCGTGGCCGACGAGCTCGAGGCCGACTGGAAGCGCGTGCGCGTCGCGCAGGCGACGGGTGACGAGAAGAAGTTCGGCAACCAGGACACTGACGGCTCGCGGAGCACGCGGCACTTCTTCGAGCCCATGCGCCGCTGCGGTGCCGCGGCCCGCACGATGCTCGAGGCGGCCGCCGCCGAGCGCTGGAAGGTGCCGGTGAGCGAGGTGGAAGCCAAGAACCACGAAGTCGTGCACCGAGCGACGGGCAAGCGCCTCGGCTACGGCGCGCTCGCCAAGGCCGCCGCCACTCAGCCCGTGCCGGCGCGCGAGACGCTGCGCCTGAAGGATCCGAAGCAGTTCCGCTACATCGGCAAGGGCCAGCTGAAGCTGGTCGACGGCCGGGACATCGCTACCGGGAAAGCGCAGTACGGCATCGACACTCGGCTGCCGGGAATGCTGTACGCGGTCGTCGCCCGTCCGCCCGTGTACGGCGGCAAGGTGGCGAGCTTCGACCCCGCCGAAGCGCTGAAGGTGCCGGGCGTGGAGCGCGTCGTGGAGATCGAGGCCAGCCCGCCACCGGCCCACTTCAACCCCGTCGGCGGCGTCGCGGTCCTGGCGCGGAACACGTGGGCCGCCATGCAGGGTCGTCGCGCGCTCAAGATCACCTGGGACGACGGCCCGAATGCGGGCTACGACTCCACCGCCTACAAGGCATCGCTCGAGGAATCGGCGCGCAAGGCCGGCAAGGTGGTCCGCAACGACGGCGACTTCACGGCCGCCGCGGCCGGCGCCGCGGGCCGCCACGAGGCGGAGTATTACGTGCCCCATCTCGCGCACGCGACGATGGAGCCGCCCGCCGCGACCGTGCGCATCGCCAACGGCAAGTGCGAGGTCTGGGGCTGCTTCCAGTCGCCTCAGGCCGCGCGTGACCTGGTTGCGAAGCGACTGGGCATGTCAGCGGACGACGTCACCGTGCACGTCACGCTGCTCGGCGGCGGCTTCGGACGCAAGTCCAAGCCGGATTACGCCATCGAGGCCGCCGTGCTCTCCAAGGCCGTGGACGGCAAGCCGGTCAAGGTGACGTGGACGCGCGAGGACGACCTGCACAACTCCTACTACCACACGGTGTCGGTCGAGCACCTGGAGGCCGGCGTCGATGGGCAGGGCAAGCCGGTCGCCTGGCTGCATCGCAGCGTGGCGCCGACCATCATCTCCACCTTCAATCCCGCGGCGAAGAACGAGGCGGCGTTCGAGCTCGGCATGGGCGTCATCAACGTGCCGTTCGCGATTCCCAACATCCGCATCGAGAATCCCGAAGCCGTCGCCCACACGCGGATCGGCTGGTTCCGCTCGGTGTCGAACATTCCCCACGCGTTCGCGGTCCAGTCGTTCGTCGCCGAGCTGGCGGCGGCCGCCGGCCGCGATCCCAAGGACTTCCTCCTGGAGGTGATCGGCCCGGCCCGCCAGGTGAGCCCGGAGATGCTGGGCGATACGTGGAACCACGGCGAGTCGCCCGAGCGCTACCCGGTGGACACCGGGCGGCTGCGGCGCGTCGTCGAGACCGCGGCCCGCGAAGCCGGCTGGGGCAGGAAGCTGCCCAAGGGCCGGGGCCTCGGCATCGCCGCGCACTACAGCTTCGTAAGCTACATCGCGGCGGTCGTGGAGGTCGCCGTCGACGACAAGGGGGCGATCACGGTCCCGCGGGTGGACATGGCCGTCGACTGCGGCGCCACCGTCAATCCCGACCGCGTGCGCTCACAGATGGAGGGCGCCTGCGTGATGGGACTCGGGATCGCCACGCTGGGCGAGATCAGCTTCAAGGACGGGCGCGTGCAGCAGAACAACTTCGATGCCTACGAGGTGACCCGCATGGTCGGGACGCCGCGGGAGATCCGCGTGCACATCATCCCGGGTGACTACAGCAAGCCGATGGGTGGCGTCGGCGAACCGGGCGTGCCGCCGATTCCACCCGCGCTGTGCAACGCGATCTTCGCGGCCACCGGCAAGCGGATCCGCCGCCTGCCGATCCGCGACCAGCTCACGGTGTAAGCGCTCCCAGCGCGGAAGGGGCCCTCGGCCGAGGGCCCCTTCACCGCTTTCGCGCGACGAGCGCCTGGTTCACCATCAGCCGCCCGCCGCGGCCGCGCGCGAAGAGCTTCTCGACCTTCGCGGCGGCCGCGGTGAGGCCGAGCTGAAACGGCCACGGATGAAAGCCGGCGTGGACGAGCACCTCGAGCCCGGCCGCCGCGCACGCCTGCTCGAGCTCCCCCCACGCGACGAAGTTCTCCAGCCCACGGAACGGCCGCAGCCGAAGCGCGCTCGCGGCTCGCACGGCGCGCTGCCACACCCGGTTCGGCGTCGTCAGCACCAGCAGGCCGTCCGCCCGCAAGACGCGTGCGAGCTCTCCGAGCGCGAGGAAGGGCGCCGGCGTGTGCTCCAGCATCTCGCTGGAGATGACGACGTCGAAGCTCGCGTCGCGGACGCCCAGCCGGCACACGTCGGCGACCACGCCGCGGCAGCCGGCCCGCGCCATCGTCAGCGCCACCAGCCTCGGCCCGATGTCGACGCCGACGACCGCCGCCCCTCTCACCGCGGCGGCGGCGGAGAACAAACCGTACCCGCAGCCCGCATCCAGCGTGCGCTTGCCGCGGAGGCTCGTCCGACCCAGGCACTCGTCGAACACCACGCTCAGGCGCCGGCGCACGTCGGCGGGGTGATCCAGGCCCTCGAAGCGTTCGGCGATGCTCTCGTGGAAGTATTCGGGCGCCTGCTGCGTCACCGCTCGCGCTCGTGCGCGGCGTCCGGCGGCGCGTCGCCGGCGTCCCCGTGGACCGTCCGGATGAGATAGACCGGGCGGCGCTTCACTTCCTGGAAGATGTAACCGACGTAAATGCCGACCAGGCCCAGGGCGATCATGAGGGCCGAGCCCACGATCAGCAGCATGAACATGAGCGAGGCCCAGCCGGGCACCAGCAGGTGCTGCCTGCCGGTAAGCCAGAAGCTCAGGACGTAGAGCGCCTCGGCCACCGCCAGCGCCAGGAAGCCGAGCCCCACGACGAGCGCGATCTTGAGCGGCACCAGGGAGAACGAGAAGGTGGCCTCGGCCGCCAGCCGCGCCATTCGCCGAAGCGAGTACTTGGCCGTGCCGCCGAGCCGCGCGCGCTCGGTGTAGGGCAGGACGACGGTCCGGTACCCGGTCCAGGCCACCATGCCGCGCAGGAAGCGGTGGTATTCACGCATCTGGCGGAGCGCCTGCAGCACGGGCCGGGAGAGCAGCCGGAAGTCGGCAGAAGCGGCGATGATGCGCGTGTTGCCGATGGCGCTGAGGAGCCGATAGAACGCCGCGGACGTCCAGCGCTTGAAGGCCGGCAGCTCGGCGCCGACCCGCTGGGTGAGGACGACCTCGTAGCCGGCCTGGTAGAGCGCGACCATGTCGGCGATCAGCTCGGGCGGATGCTGCCCGTCACCGTCGAGCGTCACGACGGCGTCGCCCTCGGCGTGATCGAGCCCGGCGGTGAGCGCCGCCTGGTGGCCGAAGTTGCGGCTCAGCTCCAGGATCGTCACGCCGCCGTCGTCGCCCGCCGCCTTCACGAGCTCGGCCGCCGTATGGTCGACCGAGCCGTCGTTGACGTAGCAGATCCTGACGTCGTGCTCGCGCCGCAGCGGCGTCACCACGTCCATCAGCCGCCTGTGGAACTCGGCCACGATGGCTTCCTCGTTGTAGACGGGGACGACGATGTCGATCGCGAGCCGCCGCTGGGCCATCGTCATGTCGGGCTCGGGGCGCGCTCGACCGCGCGGCGCGCGAGCCGGTGGACCCGCCATCCATAGCTGAACGTGCGGACATCGACGAGACCGCGATGGCTCGGGCAGTAGGTCGTGTCGATGAACGGCCGGACGGCCACGGGGCAGAGTAGCCGGTGGATCCCGACTTCCAGGAGACGGACGCGCTGCTCCGTCGTGTAGACCAGCTCGCTGCCCTCGCCAAGAATCGCCGCCAGGCGCGCGTTGTCGCCCGTCACGCCGGCCTCGTCGAGCGCGATGCGGACGGTCGGCCCCGGCTGGTTGGCCATGGTTGCGGTCGCGACGAACACGTCGGCGCGCGACGGGCCGCCGGCGACGGGCGCGCCCACGTGCTGCACGACGAGATCGGGACGCCGCTTGATCTCGGCCAGGTGCAGCGGCAGCTCGTAGAGATACTCGTTGGCGCGCGTCGTGTTCACGACGACGCGGCTGCCGCTCGGCACGCCGCCCAGGAAATCCACGAGGTCGGCGTTGGCCCAGTCCACCGCGAGCTGCACGCGCGCGTCGGTCGCCGCGTTGATGACTGCCGGCAACCACAGCAGGCCGCTCACCAGCAGCGCGGCCCGGGCCAGCCGCCGGGTTAGGACGGGAGCGCCGGAGACCCCCAGCTCCCAGAGCGCTCCGATCACGATGCCCGCCAGGATGGCGGCGCCGAACGCGAACGGGAGCAGGTAGTACGCGAACGTCGCGGGCCAGGGCGCGTAGACGGCGAGCCAGCCCGCCATCCAGGCGCACGCGTAGAGGATCTGCCGGCGCCGATCCGGCCCGCCACGGAGCACCAGGACGATCGCGGCCGCCAGCAGCGGCAGGAGGAAGGCGAAGTCCCTCACCATCCAGGCGGAGATGCGGAACATGGCGGCGGCGAGCGCCCCGGGCTCGAGCGCGTACGCCCGCGTGTACGTGCCCTCCGCGAGCGGCAGCGCCGCGTAGCGCCAGCGCAGGACGATGAACACCGCGGCCGCCGCGCCCGTGACGACGACGTAGGTGTTCGCGAAGCGCGTCCAGCCCGGCTGCCGGCCGGCCCACCATTCGATCGCGGCCCAGGCGAGCGACACCGGAACGAGGATGGCCGTCGTTTCCTTCGTGGCGTAGGCCAGCACCAGCGCGGCCACGGCCAGCCCGATCAGCACCCCTCGTCGCCACCACCACGACTCGCGCACGGCCGCGGCGGTGGTGAGCAGCGAGGCGCAGATCCACGTCAGCTGCAGTGGCTCGGCCTTCGACAGCGTGTAGAAGGCTTCGATCGCCGGCGCGCACAGCGCGAACAGCACGGCGGCGAGCGCGGCCTGCCGCGACGTCCCACCACTCGCCCGCACGATGCGGGCGAGGAGCGCCAGGAGCCCGGCCAGCAGGAGCACGTTGAGCGCGAAGAACGCGGCGGCCCGAACGCCGACGAGGGCGAAGACGCCGGAATACGCGAGCCAGTACGCCGGGAAGAACCGGCCCGTCTCCGGGATGAGGTCGAGCACGCTCGACCACCGGCCGATCACCTCACGGCCCGTCTGCAGCGTGAGGCCATCGTCGAGGAGCCCGAACCGGGCGGATGCCAGTCGGGGAAGCATGACGAGCACGGCGAGGCCTGCCGGAGCGAACCACCGCAGCATCGCTCGATCTTGACACTCGCCGTGCGGTGCGGCTACAACCTTCTCGACGCGCGCCGGCAACCGCTTGCATCGCCCTTCGAGCAGGAGGCGTCACATGAGACGGCTCACCGCATCCGCGATCCTGAGCGCCGCTGTCATCCTCGCACTGATCGCTCCCGCCGCCGGCCAGACGACGGACTGGCCCGTGTACGGCGGCGACACCGGCAACACCCGCTACAGCCCGCTGCAGACGCTCACGCCCGCCAACGTGGGCAAGCTGAAGGTCGCCTGGGCGCTGCAGCTGGGCTCGCTGCGGTCGCAAGAGTCGACACCGGTCGTGGTCGGCGACACGCTGTACGTGACCTCGTCGCATGGACCCAAGCACGTCTTCGCGGTCGACGCGCGGACCGGCACCATTCGCTGGCGGTACGCGCCCGAGGTGCCGGCCGGGATCGATCAGTTCGCCTGCTGCGACGTCAACAACCGCGGCGTGGCCTACGCCAACGGCAAGGTGTTCGTGGGACGCCTGGACGGCCATCTGGTCGCGCTCGACGCGAAGACCGGCGACGAGGTGTGGAAGAGCCAGATCGTCGACTACACCCAGGGCTCCGTCATCACGTCGCCGCCGACGATCGTGAAGAACCTCGTGATCACCGGCTTCGGCGGGGGCGAGTTCGGCGCTCGTGGCTTCATCGCCGCGCTGGATCAGAACACCGGCAAGGAGGTCTGGCGGTTCTGGACGATCCCCGGGCCGGGCGAGCCGGGCAACGAGTCGTGGAAGGGTGATTCGTGGAAGCTCGGCGGCGGCGTGGCCTGGGGGATCGGCTCGTACGATCCCAAGCTGAACCTCCTCTTCTACGGGACGAGCAACCCGTCGCCGTGGGGCGCCTCCGTGCGAGGGCCGGATTCCGGCGAGTACGGCGCGTTCACCAATCTCTACACGTCCGCGACGCTGGCGATCAACCCCGACACCGGCAAGCTCGTGTGGCACTACCAGTCGACGCCGCACGACGCGTGGGACTACGACGGAGTCAATGAGCTCCTCGTCGCCGACCTGACGCTGCAAGGCCAGAAGACCCCCGTCGTCCTCAAGGCTGATCTCCGCGAAGTCGTTCGTGCCGATCAACTGGGCCACGCGCGTCGACCTCGACAGCGGGCGTCCCGTCGAGGTCCCCGAGAAGCGGCCCAAGTTCAAGCAGCGCGCGAAGGACATCTGCCCCAACCTCCTCGGCGGCAAGAACTGGCAGCCGATGAGCTTCAATCCCAAGACCGGGCTCGTGTACATCCCGTCGATCAATCTCTGCATGGACATGGAAGGCGCCGAGCCCGCCTATGAGCGCGGCAAGTTCTATCTCGCCTTCGAGTTCGACCTCGGCAAGAGTGGTCCGGGTGGCTACATGGGCGAGCTCATCGCATGGGACCCCGTCAAGCAGCAGAAGGCGTGGGGCAACAAGGACGAGCTGCCGTGGCTGGGCGGAACGCTCACGACGGCCGGCGGTCTGACGTTCCACGGCGACGTGCGCGGATGGTTCAAGGCGCTCGACGCCAAGAGCGGCCAGATGCTGTGGCAGTTCAATACCGGCTCCGGCATCAGCGCGGCGCCGATGACCTACGCGGTCGGCGGCAAGCAGTACGTGGCGGTGGTGTCCGGGCGCACCTTCACCATTCCTCTCTTCCTCGGGCCCGTCGGCGCGAAGATGGTCGCGGCCAGCCCGGAGGGTGGGACGCTGTTCGTCTTCGAGCTGCCGACCCAGTGATTCGCCGTGGCCGGGCGCGCGGGGGCCCTCGGGGCCTCCGCGCGCTCGGCATGCTCGTGCCGATCGTCCTGATCGCGCTCGGCGCCGGCGCCGTCGAGGCCGCGAGCGACGGCGCCGGCTTGCGTCTCTGCGGCGATCCGGACAACCTGCCGTTCAGCCATGCCGGCGATGGTGAGCGCGGCATCTACGTGGACGTGGCCGAGCACGTCGCCGCCAGGCTGGGCGTCCGCACGGAGTACGTCTGGTGGCACACGGCCTACGGCAAGCGGGCGATCCGCAACACGCTGCTGGCCGACCGCTGTGACGCGTTCTTCGGCGTGCCGCACGACCCCGACTTCATGAGCCGCGACCTCATCCTGACCCGCCCGTTCCTCGACGTCGGCTGGGCGATCATCGCGCCCCGCGCGCTGGAGTTCTCGTCCGTCGACGATCTCAAGGCACGCCGCCTGGCCGTCGTCTTTCGCTCGACGCCGCAGCTCCTGCTGGCGTCGCGTGGAGGCTTTCGGACGGTGACGTTCCGGACCGACGAGGCGGCGCTGGAGGCGCTCGTGGCGGGCGAGGTGGACGCGGCCTTCGTCTGGGGACCGACGGCCGGCTACCACAACCACACGAAGCTCGGCGGCGCGTACCGCGTGGTCCTGGTGGCCGGCGAGGGCCTGCAGTGGCAGGCCGCCGTGGCGCTCCGGAAGGGCCGCGAGGACCTCCGCGATCGGATCGACGACGCCCTGGCGGCGCTTCGACCGGAGATCCGCCGTGCGGCGGAACGCTACGGCTTCCCGGCGGGCCCGGCGATGGCTCTCGCAACGACGACCCCGGCGGCCGACGGCGATTCGATCGCGGCGGGTCGCAGCCTCTTCAACCAGCACTGCTCGCACTGCCACGCCCCCAACGCGATGAGCCCGGAACCGAGCCGCGATTTGCGACGCCTGCGGCTGCGGTATGGAGCGGTGGCCGCGGAGGTCTTCTACACGACCGTGACCCGTGGCAGGCCCGACAAGGGGATGCCGACGTGGAGCAACCTGGACACCGGGGCCGTGCAACGGCTGTGGATGTTCGTGGACTCGGTCCAGACTCCGCGCTGAGCGTGTCGCGGGCGTTGACTTTCGTTGCCGCTGGCTCTTTATATAGGGCCCTGAATCGAGGCCAGTGATGTCACGGACCGGCGGTCGACGATGATGCGGCTCCCAGCGCTCCTGGCGGTGACGGGCGTCCTCCTGGGCGGTCCGACCAGTGCCGAGCAGGAGCGAGTGGACGGCATGGGCCGAACGCGCGGGTGGGTGGTGGCCACCGACGGCGGCGACCTCGGGTTCGTCGACTGCCAGGGACAGCGTTCCGTGCTCGGTGGTGCGCGCGTCGAACCGGCCGCGAGCCGGTGTCCGACGTCGCCGACACCCCTCGAGGTGACCGGCGTCGTGCAGAGCGTTGACCCGGTCCGCCGCATCGTCCGCGCCCAGGAGGATACCGGGCGTGTGCGTGTCTTTCACATCACCGCCGACGTGCCCTGGCCCGAGGACCTCAAACTCGGCCAGCGGATCCGGGCCACGGGTCCCATCGACGGTCAGGTCACCGGTATCACGACCCCATGATGCACAAAGGAGGCAACGAGGCCATGACCACGAAACGAGGAGCGTTGTACCTGGCCCGCCTGGCGATGGTGGTACTGGTCGCCACGGCGTGCTCGATGTCGTCGACGTCGCAGGGCGGCGGCGGCGGCACCGGCGCGATGCGCACATCGATGAGCGAGCCTGCCGGCGCCGGCAACGACTGGATGACCTACCACGGGTCCTATCAGTCGTGGCACTACAGCCCGCTCACCGAGATCAACCCCGATAACATCAAGCGTCTGCAGGTGGCGTGGGTGCATCATCCCGGCCGCTCGACGCGCGGCCTGCAGTCGATGCCGCTCGTCGCCGACGGCGTCCTCTACTACACCGGCTCCTACAGCCGGGTGTGGGCGCTCGACGCGGCCACAGGCAAGCCCATCTGGTCCTACTTTCCCAAGCTGAACGACGACCTGGTCGCCGCGCAGACTCACTCGCCGTACACGCGGGGGATCGCGCTCGGCCAGGGCAAGGTGTTCGTGGGCACCGTGGACGGCCGGCTCATCGCGCTCGACATGAAGACCGGACGGCCGGCGTGGGACACCAAGCTCGTCAACTCGGAGAAGCTCACGGTCGGCTTCACCGGCGCGCCGCTGTTCGTGAAGGACAAGGTCATCATCGGCTCGCAGGGCGGTGAGTGGCCCGGGCGCGGTCCGATCTTCGGCGTCGACGCCGCCAGCGGGCGCAAGGTCTGGGAGTTCCTGACCGTGGCCGGCACCGAGGAGTCGAAGAAGACGTGGGGCAACGACTCGTGGCGCACGGGCGGCGGCGGCGGCTGGATGGCCGGCGGCTACGACGCCGAGTCCAACACCGTGTGGTGGGGCACCGGCAACCCGGCCCCGCTGTACGACTGGGCGGGATTCGAATGGAAGACCACCGGCCCGCGCCCCGGGGACAATCTGTTCACGACCGCGGTCATCGCGCTCGATCCGGACAACGGTCGCCTGAAGTTCTACCACCAGGAGCTGCCGCACGACGCGTGGGACTTCGACAGCGCCGTCGGTGAGTTCGTGATGCTCGAGCGGGACGGCAAGAAGCTCGTGGTGCACCCCAACAAGGGTGGCCACGTCTTCGTCTACGATCGCAAGGACGCGAGCATCGTCAACGTCTGGCAGCTGACCAAGCACATCAACTTCGTCAAGAGCATCGATCCCAAGACGGGCGCGCTGATCGGCCGGCGCGACCTGCCCCTCGGCAAGCACACCAACCTCTGCCCGGCCATCGCGGGCGGCATGAGCTGGAACTCCGGCGCCTACAGCCCGAAGACCGGGCTCTACTACAAGATCGGCCAGGAATGGTGCATGGACCTGGAGGTCATCAAGACGACGCCGGTCCTCGAGCCGCAGGCGCAGCTCGACATCGGCGCGAACTTCAAGCTTCGCAATCCGGAAGGTGACAAGGCCCACGGGCACCTGTCGGCGCGCGACCCGGTCACGGGGGCCAAGAAGTGGGAAGTGATGTTCCCGGAGCCGCCGCTGGCCAGCCTGCTGGCGACGGGCGGCAACCTGGTCTTCGTACCCGATCCGCGCGGCATGCTCCGCGCGTACGACGCCCAGAGCGGCAAGGAAGTGTGGTCGCACAACAACGGCATCGGGCACAACGGCGGGATCATCAGCTTCGCGGCCAAGGGCAAGCAGTACATCGCCGTGGCCACCGGCTGGGGCTCGCTCGTCGGTGACGAGTTCGGCGAGCTCTTCGGCGAGCCCTACAAGAGCATGCCGAAGGACGCCGGCGCGATCGTGGTGTTCACCCTGGAGTGATTCGCATCGCCGCGGGGAGGGCGCACGCGCGCCCTCCCCGCGGTAGCATGTCTCCATGATCCGCATCCTCGCCCTCACCGTCGCTCTGAGCCTCGGCCCTGCGGTCGCTTGGGCCCAGGATCGCGCGGCGGAAGCCGCCCAGATCTTCGCCAGCACGTGCGGCTTCTGCCATCAGGATGGTGGCCGGGCCGCCGGCCGGGGACCCAAGCTGGCGGGCACCGATCGGCCGGACGACTACTTGCTCAACCGCATCCGTGTCGGAAAGGAGGGCGCCATGCCCGCCTTCGGGCGAGCGTTCAGCGAGGCGCAGCTGCGAGCCCTCGTGGTCTACATTCGCAGCCTGAAGGACGACGCTCGATGACCGGCCGGCGCGCGGCCGCGCTCGTCGGTGCGCTCGCGGCCGCCTTCGCCTGCTCGCCCGCCGACGGGCGGCCCCTCAGTGTCATCCGCGACCGCGGCGTGCTGTCGCAGTGTGCCCACGCCAACGCGCTGCCGTTCGCGAGCAAGACGGCCGACCCGCCGGGATTCCAGATCGAGCTCGGGCGCGCGC
>QHRW01000123.1 GCA_003220265.1 Candidatus Rokuibacteriota bacterium
CACGATCTCGCGCGAGCCCAGCACGGCGCCGGCCAGCAGGTCGTTGTGGCCGCCCAGGTACTTGGTGGCGGAGTGCATGACCACGTCCACGCCCCACTCGAGCGGCCGCACGTTGTAGGGCGTGGCGAAGGTGGCGTCGATGACCGTCTTCACCCGGTGCTTGCGCCCGATGGCCGCGAAGCGCTCGAGGTCCAGCACGCGGTTGTACGGGTTCGTCGGCGACTCGCTCAGGAGCACGCGCGTGGTCGGCCGGATCGCGTCCTCCAGCGCCTCATAGTCGCCGGCCGGCACCGTGGAGACCTCGATGCCGTAGCGGTGCAGCGTCTGGTTGAGGAACTGGCGCGTGCGCCGGTAGCTGTCGTCGGTGACCACCACGTGGGTGCCGCGCGAGAGCATGGCGAACAGCACCGTCGTCATGGCGGCCATGCCGCTGGAGAACAGCAGGCAGTCACCGGCGCCCTCCAGCGCGGTCAGCTTGGCCTCGGCAATCTTCTGCGTGGGATTGCCGTAACGCCCGTACTCGACGCGCTCGATCTTGCCGTCGAAGTGGTCCTTCAGCTCCTGCGTGTTGGCGAAGGTGAAGGTGGCCGTCTGCACGATGGGCGTGGCCAGCGAGTTGGCCGGCTTGGGGCGCGGCTCGCCGCCGTGCACGGACAGCGTGCTGGGGCCGACGGGCTTCTTGGGCGGCTCCACGCGCTCGGCCATCAGTCTACGTGGGGGGCCCCGAAATGGCCCCCCACACCCCCCGACGCTCGGAGCGCCCCGGGGAACCCGTGGCGCTCCTCGATCACTCGCGTGTCCATCATCAGGTCACCAGCAGCTTGGCCTTCTCGACGTGGCGTGCGATGGCCCGCGCGACACGCTTGGGATCGGCCGGCAGCTCCACGGGCTTGTTGCGGTGCGTGGCCTTGATGCCCTCGATGGCGCCCATGTGATAGGCGGCCTTCTGGTCGGCGAACTTCAGCCCGTTCGCCGTGGAGATCACCACCACGCGCTCGCTGGAGCGGATGATCTTCCGGTCCACCAGCTTGCGGAGCGCGGCCAGGGCCACGCCCGTGTGCGGGCAGTTGAACATGCCGGTGCGGTCGGCGCGCGCGGCCTCGTCGGCCAGCTCCTGCTCGCTCGCCTGCTCGACCACGCCGTTGAACTTCTGCAGCGTGCGGATGGCGCGCTTGACGCTGACGGGGTTGCCGATCTGGATGGCCATGGCCAGCGTGGGCTGCGCCTGCACGGGCTCGAAGTGCTTGAAGTCGTCCAGGAACGCCTTGTAGAGCGGGTTGGCGCGCTCGGCCTGGGCCAGGCAGATGCGCGGCAGCTTGTTGATCAGGCCCAGCTCCTGCATCATCACGAAGCCCTGCCCGAGCGCGTGCACGTTGCCGAGGTTGCCGCCGGGGATGACGATCCAGTCCGGCACCTCCCAGTCGAACTGCTGCACGATCTCGATGGCCACCGTCTTCTGCCCCTCGATGCGCAGGCTGTTCATCGAGTTGGCCAGGTAGATCTTCTTCTCCTTGGTGATCTCCTGCACCACGGTCATGCAGCCGTCGAAGTCCGTGTCGAGCGAGAGCACGAGGGCCCCGTTGGCCAGCGGCTGCACGAGCTGGGCGATCGACACCTTGTCCTTGGGCAGCAGCACCACGGACGGGATGCCGGCCGCCGCGCAGTAGGCGCCGAGCGCGGCCGAGGTGTCGCCGGTGGAGGCGCAGGCGACGGCGTCGATCGGCACGCCGCCCGCCATCATCTGGCGCACGACGGAGACCAGCACCGTCATGCCGAGGTCCTTGAACGACCCCGTGTGCGAGTTGCCGCACTGCTTGACCCACAGGTCTTCCACGCGGAGCTGCTTGCCGTAGCGGTCGGCCCACAGGAGGTTGGAGCTGCCCTCGTACATCGACACGATGTTCTCGTTGTCGATGAAGGGGACGACCCACTCCTTCTTGCCCCACACGCCGGAGCCGTAGGGGTAGACGTTGCGGCGGTAGCGGTCGTCGAAGAGATGGATCCAGGCCGCCGCCGAGCGCGACTTGAGCGCCTCCATGTCGTGCTGGACCTCGAGCAGGTCGCCGCACGTCGGGCAGCGGTAGATGACCTCCCGGAGGTCGAACTCCCCAGGACATCCATTGATGCACTGGAACCACGCGTTGTAGGCCACGGTACCGCTCAGTATAGTACGACGCTGGTGTCCAAGGAGACCCACGCATGCTGATGCGCAAGCTCGGCCGGACCGGATTGAGCGTCGCGGCGCTCTGCCTCGGCGGCAACACGTTCGGATGGACCACGGATCAGAAGGCCTCGGAGGCCGTCCTCGACGCGTACATGGAAGCGGGCGGCAACTTCATCGACACGGCCGACGTCTACGCGCGCTGGGCGCCGGGCAACAAGGGCGGCGAGTCGGAGACCGTGCTGGGCATCTGGATGACCGCGCGGCGTAACCGTCACGCCGTCGTCATGGCCACCAAGGTGTGCGGGCCCATGGGGCCGGGCCCGAACGACAAGGGACTCTCGCGCCAGCACATCGTGGAGGGCGTCGAGGCCTCGCTGAAGCGGCTGCAGACGGATTACATCGACCTCTACCAGGCGCACTGGGACGACAAGGAGACGCCGCTCGACGAGACGCTGCGCGCCTTCGACGACCTCGTGCGCGGGGGCAAGGTCCGCTACGTCGGCGCCTCGAACTACGCGGCGTGGCGGCTGACGCGCGCGCTGTGGGAGAGCGACCGCGGCCGCACCGTGCGCTATGAGTGCCTGCAGCCCAAGTACAACCTCGTCTTCCGCGACGAGTACGAGCGTGAGCTGGAGCCGCTCTGCCTCGAGCAGTCGATCGGCGTCATCCCGTACTCCTCGCTCGGCAGCGGATTCCTGTCCGGCAAGTACCGCCGCGGCGGCGCGCTGCCGTCGACGGCGCGCGCGGCCGGCGTCCAGAAAGGCTACATGACCGAGCGCGGCTTCGCCGTGCTCGACGCCGTCGACAAGGTGGCGGCCGGCGCCGGCGCCACGCCGGCGCAGGTGGCGCTCTCGTGGCTGGCCCATCGGCCCGGCATCACGGCGCCCATCGCCAGCGCGACGTCCGTGGCCCAGCTCAGAGAGCTGCTGGGCGGCATCGAGCTGGTGCTCGATGCCGGTGCGCGCGCCACGCTGGACGCGGCGAGCGCCTGGCGGGAGGCGTGATGCTCGAGATCGTCACGGACGCTCCCGACCGCGCGATGGTGATCTTCGCCCATCCCGACGACGCCGAGATCGGCTCCGGCGGCGTGATCGCCAGGTGGGTGAAGGCCGGCTGCGAGGTGACCTACGTGCTGTGCACCAACGGCGATGCCGGCACGGGCGACCGCACGCTGACGCCCGCGCAGCTCGCCCAGAAGCGCGCCGACGAGCAGCGCGCCGCCGCCGACTTCATGGGCGTCAAGCACGTCGTCATGCTGGGCTACCCCGACGGAAGCCTCGAGGACACGCGCGAGTTCCTGGGCGACGTGGTGAAGGCGATCCGCCAGTACCGCCCGCACACCGTGTTCGTCCACGATCCCTACCGCGTGCACGGCTTCCAGCATCGCGACCACCGCAAGGCCGGAATCACGGCGACCGACGCCGTCTATCCCTATGCGCGCGATCACCTGCACTTCCCCGAGCACGTCATGCGCGACGGCCTCGAGCCCCATCGCGTGCGCGAGCTGTGGTACTGGGGTATGGACGAGCCGAACGTGATCGTCGACGTGACGGAGTCGATCGAGCGCCAGATCGCCGCCCTCGTGCGCCACGAGAGTCAGATGCCGGGCTTCAACGTGCCGGCCGGCTCGACGATCGGCGAGCGCGTGAAGAAGAACGCGGGCGAGCACGCCAAGGGCTACGACTTCGCGTACGGCGCCGTCTTCCGGCGCCTGATCGCGCGGCGCTGACTCAGCGGAAGCGGGCGATCACGTCCTTGCCATAGCGCAGCACGTCGTCCGGCGTCTTCACCTGCGCGGGCAGCCCCGCGCTCGCGCTGACCGGCACCGCCACGCGCGTGATGCCCTGCCGCGCGAGCACTTCGATCTCGAGCGGGTCGGCCGGCGCCGACACCGTGAGCTCGATCGCCTTCGGATCGCGGCCAGCCGCTTCCGCCGCGCGGCGCATCTCGTCGAACAGCTCGGGCCGCGCGCCGCGAGCCGGGAAGTAGCCGTCGCCGAGCCGTCCGGCCCGTCGCGCGGCGGCCGCCGTGTCGCCGCCCACGATGATCGGAATCCGGCGCTCGGGCGGCAGCGGCCGGCAGAACACGTCCTTGAACTTCACGAAGCGTCCCTGGAAGCTCGCCTTCTCGTCTTTCCACAGCGTGCGCATGGCGGCCACGTACTCGTCGGTGCGCGCGCCGCGGTCCTCGAACGGCACGCCCAGCGTGGCGAACTCCTCGGCCAGCCAGCCCACGCCGATGCCCAGCAGCACGCGCCGCCCGCCGGCCAGGTGATCGAGCGTCGCGACGGCCTTGGCCGTCACCACGGGATTGCGCTGCGGCAGGATCAGGATCGCCGTGCCGAGCTTGATCGTGCGCGTGGCGGAGGCGACGTAGGCCAGCCAGATCAGCGGATCTGGGATCGGGAAGTCCTCCAGCCCGGAACCCATCCGACCGCTCGGCGAGTATGGGTACTTCGACTGGTATTCGTGCGGCACGACGACGTGCTCCACCGTCCAGATGGAGTCGAAGCCGGCCGCCTCCGCCGCCTGGGCCAGCTCGACCGCGGCCGGCCCGTTGGAGTACCGCCCGAGGCTCGCGTAGCGCAGTCCGAATTTCATGGCGGTAGGATACGCCCAGGAGGAACACGATGGCCACCCAGTTCGGCGTGCTGATTCCCACGCGCGAAGCGATCATGTCCGGCCGCCCGGAGAGCGGCCCGCTGCTGGCGATGGCCGAGCGCGCCGAGCAGGCCGGCTTCGACTCCGTCTGGATCGGCGATTCGATCACCGCGCGCCCGCGCCACGAGCCGCTCACGCTGCTGGCCGCCGTGGCCGCGCGCACGCGTCGCGTGGCCGTCGGCACCGCGGTCCTGCTTCCGGCGCTGCGCAATCCCGTCGTGCTGGCGCACGTGGTCGGCACGCTCGACCGCATCGCCGAGGGCCGGACGATCCTGGGCGTGGGCATCGCCGCCGACACGCCGGCCATCCGCAAGGAGTTCGCCGCCGCCGGCGTGCCGTGGGATCGCCGCGTGGGGCGCTTCCTGGAGACGCTCGAGATCTGCCGGGCGCTGTGGAGGGGAGAGACGCGCGACGGCGTGTCGTTCGGCGGCAAGCACTTCACGCTGCAGGACGTCACCGTCGAGCCCAAGCCGCATCGCCGCGGCGGGCCGCCCATCTGGATCGGCGGCAGCGGGCCGACGGCGCTGCGCGAGGCCGCGCGCTGGGACGCGTGGTTCCCGACGGGCCCGAGCGTGGAATTCTTCGAGGCGGAGTTTCCGAAGATCCAGGCCGCGGCGCGGACGGCCGGACGCGCCCCCGGCGCCGTCACCGGCGCTGCCTATCTGACGCTGGCGCTCGACGCCGACCGCGCCGCCGCCGAGAAGCGGCTGCACGGATTCCTCGAGACGTACTACGCGGCGCCGGCCAAGGCGATCCTCGCCCGCCAGGCGACGTACGCCGGGCCGATCGAGGGCTGCGTCGAGTGGCTTCAGCGGTGGGTCAAGGCCGGCGCGCGCCATCTGCTCTTTCGCTTCGCCGGCGGGGACCAGCTCGCCCAGGTCGACGAGGTCGCGACGAAGCTGCTACCGCGCGTTCAGCGCGCGTAGCCGGCGCGAGCTCAGCAGCAGCAGGGCGTTGGCCGCCACCATGGCGCCGCCCACGGCCACCGCGAAGCGCGCGTTGACCGTGGCCGCGAGCACGCCGCCGATCAGGCCGCCCAGCGGCAGCAGGTTCCAGCACAGCGAGTAGATGCTGAGGACGCGCCCGCGGAGGTGATCGGGCACGTGCGACTGCAAGAACGTGCTGACCTGCGTGAGATAGAACGTGTTGCTGAAGCCCACCAGGACCAGGAGCGCCATCGCCACACCGATCGCGGGCGACATCGCGAAGGCCACCAGCCCCAGCCCCATGCCGGTGGCGCCGCACAGCAGCACGACGCCCGGCCGCCGGATGGCGTGCGCGAGCGTCGCGACCGTGAGCGTGCCGGCCAGCGCGCCGACTCCGTGGGCGGCGTTGAGCATGCCGAAGCCCTTGGGGCCGGTCTGGAAATACCAGTCCGCGAAGATCGGCAGCAGCGTGACGTAAGACAGGCCGAACACCGCGTTGAACAGCGCCAGCGCGATCAGCGCGGCGAAGGTGAAGTTGTGGGCGACGAAGCTCAGGCCCTCCACGAGCTGACCGAGCATGTGGCGGCCGTGGCCCCGGCTCGCCGGGCCCTCCACGCGCAGACGGCTGTAGAGCAGCAGCGCGACGCACGACGCCGCCGCCGCCAGGCCGAAGCCGACCGTGCCGCCGTACGCCGCAATGAGGATGCCGGTGATCGAGGGGCCGATCATGCGGCCGGCCTGCCAGGGGATGGACCCGAGCGCGATGGCGTTCGACAGACGCGCGCGGTCGATGAGCTGCGGGATCAGCGACAGGCGGCTGGGCTCGTCGAACGCGCGGAAGACGCTGGTGAGCGCGGCCAGCACCAGCAACGGCGCCACCCGCACATTGCCCGTCAGCGTCAGGGCGAACGCCACGCCGAGCGCCATCGCCGTGAGGAGCTGGGTGCCGATCAGCAGCCGCAGCCGATTGACACGGTCGGCCAGCACGCCGCCCCAGAGCTGGAAGACGATCAGCGGCACACCCTGGGCGAGGCCGAGATACCCCAAGAAAATTGGCTCGCGGGTGAGCTCCCAGACCATCCACGCAAACGTGACGTACTCCGCGCGATGCCCGAGCACGTAGCAGACCAGGCCCAGCCAGTAGTAGCGGTAGTTGCGGGTCTTGAGGGCGGCGAACGTCGAGACCCCGGCTCCGTTGCGCAAGGCGGTCCATTATGTCGAATCGGGGACCCCGGCGTCGTCGTAATAGGTGAGGAGGATCCCGGATATGCGCTACATGCTGTTGATCGCCGCTGACAAGAACGCGCCGCCGCCGACCCCGGCCGAGGGACAGGCTCTCGTCCAGGCCCACGGCCGCTTCGCCGATGCACTCCGCGCGGCCGGCAAGATGGTGGTGGCCGATCGGCTACGTCCCGACAGTGACGGCGTGCGAGTGCGGCTCAAGGCCGGCCAGCCGCAGGTCATCGACGGGCCGTTCACCGAGACGAAGGAAGCGCTGGGCGGCTACTACCTGATCGAGTGCGACAGCAAGGACGAGGCGGTCGAGTGGGCCAAGAAGCTGCCGCTCCGCGAGCACGGACACGTCGAGGTGCGGCCCATCTGGCAGATGTGACGTACGATGCGGCCTCGTGGAGCCGTTGCAGGCCCGCGTGGCCGAGGTCTTCCGCCTGGAATACGCGCGCGTCGTCTCCTCGGTGGCGCGGATCGTCCGCGATCTCGACGCCGCCGAGGAGATCGTGCAGGAAGCCTTCGCGCTGGCACTCGAGCACTGGCCGAAGAGCGGCGTGCCGGCGCGCCCGGGCGCCTGGCTGCTGACGACGGCGCGACGGCGAGCGCTCGATCGCCTGCGCCGGGCGCGACGTGCCGGCGCACGCGCCGAGAGCCTCGCGCATGAAATCGAGCTGGGCGCTGCCGACGAGGGCCCCGACGTGAGCGATGCCGCCACGATTCCCGACGACCGCCTGCGCTTGATCTTCACGTGCTGCCATCCCGCGCTCTCCGCCGACGGCCGCGTCGCGCTGACGCTGCGCCTGGTCGGGGGTCTCACGACGCCGGAGATCGCGCGGGCGTTTCTCGTGCCCGAGCCCACCATCGCCCAGCGCCTCGTGCGCGCCAAGCGCACGATCCGCGATCGCGAGATCCCCTACGAGGTGCCGGAGGCCGGCTCGCTCGGGGAGCGGCTGCCCGCCGTGCTGGCCGTGATTTATCTCGTCTTCAACGAGGGCTACGCCGCCCACACCGGCGAAGCGCTCGTTCGTGACGATCTCTGCACCGAAGCGATCCGCCTCGGCGGCATGCTGGCCGGTTTGATGCCGGGCGAGCCCGAGGTGCTCGGACTCCTCGCGCTCATGGAGCTGCAGGCTTCACGCGCCGCCGCGCGCACCGACGCACACGGCGATCTCGTGCTGCTGGCCGACCAGGACCGCACGCGCTGGGATCGCGGTCGCATCGAGCGAGGCCTGGCGTGCCTGGAGCGCGGCGCCTTGTTGGAGCACGCGGGGCCGTATCAGCTCCAGGCGGCGATCGCCGCCTGCCACGCGCGCGCCGTTTCGTGGTCGCAGACGGATTGGCCGCGCATCGTAGCGCTCTACGACAAGCTCCTGCACCTCGCGCCGTCCCCGGTGGTTGCTTTGAATCGCGCGGCGGCAATCGGAATGGCGTATGGCGCCGAGGTTGGCCTGGCCGCCCTCGACGCGCTCGACGCTGACGCCCTGAAGGGTTATCACTTGCTGCCCTCCGCACGCGGGGACTTTCTAAGGCGGCTGGAGCGGTGGAGGGAGGCCGCCGCGTGCTACCGCGAGGCGCTGAGGATGGTGGAGAACGCCAGCGAGCGGAGGTTTCTCTCGGCGCGCCTGGCGGAGTGCGAGGGCAAGCAGTAGGCGGAGGGAAGATGGTGTATCAAAACTTGCCCACTTGACAGCTCTTCAGACTGACAGTTGCGGCGCGGTGGACTTGCAGTCCGCCGAGCCACCCAGCCGCGCCTGGCCGGCCCCTGGTGCGGCATTCCTCTTTGGTTCGCAGAAAACTCGACCTGCGCCGCGATTGCTCCGTGGTGACGCTCCCAGGCCTCTCGGAAATCGCGGCTTAGAGTTTCCGTAAGGAGACTCGCATGGAGATCCACACGCCGCACAATCCGGAGATCGAGGAGCTCGAACGCCTGGGCGACGAGATCGCGCTGCTGTCAGCCCACATCGAGGTGGCCACCGCCCGTCTGCTCGACCTCATCCGCGACTTCGACGCCCGCGGTGGCTGGGGCAACGGGTTCCTCTCGTGCGCGCACTGGCTGTCGTGGCGCGTCGGCATGGACCTCGGGGCCGCGCGCGAGCGGGTCCGCGTGGCGCGTGCGCTCCCCAATCTGCCGCGGATTGCCCAGGCGCTCAGCCGCGGCGAGTTGTCGTACACCAAGGCCCGCGCGCTGACGCGCGTGGCCACGCCGGAGACCGAAGAGCGGCTGCTGATCTTCGGCAGGGCCGGCACGGCCGTCCACGTCGAACGGCTGGTGCGTGCCTGGCGGCGCGTGGATCGCAACGCCGAGAACCGGGAGGAGGCCGAGCGCCACAAGAGCCGGTCGCTGTACGTGTATCAAGATGAAGACGGTATGGTCGTGATCCGCGGCCGCCTCACGCCGGAGGTCGGCGCAGTGGTGCGGCGTGCGCTCGAGGCCGCCGGCGACCGCATGTATGCGAAGGCGCGCGTCAACGACCCTGAGGGCGATCCGCCGACCAGGGGCCAGCAGCAGGCCGATGCGCTGGGGATGATCGCCGAGGTCGTCCACGTCGATGCCCCGGTCCTCGCGGACCCCAACCAGCCGGGCCCGTCGGTGCTCGAGGACGGCGACCACGTTTCTGCAGAAACGTCGCGGCGGCTGGCCTGCGACGCGAGCCGCGTCGTCATGCGACACACCGCGAATGGTCACGTCGTGGAGATCGGCGCCCGAACGCGGACGATTCCACCGGCGCTGCGCCGGGCATTGCACCATCGCGACCGCGGCTGCCGCTTCCCGGGCTGCGGGGTGCGGTTCGCGCAGGCTCATCACATCCGGCACTGGGCGCAGGGCGGGCCAACGACGCTCTCGAACCTCGCCCTGCTGTGTCGCCGGCATCATCGCTCGGTGCACGAGGACGGCTTTCAGGTGGAACGACTGGCGGACGGCGAATTGCAATTCCGAAGGCCAAATGGCCGGGTGCTGCCCAACGCGCCCGCGCTACCCGCCGTGCACGACTCGGAGGAAGTTCTGCGCGCGCAGAACGCCGGCGTTCACCTGGATGCCGACACGCTCCGCCCCGGTTGGAGCGGCGAACGCGTCGACTCGGGCTACGCTATCGCCGTTATGCATCCCCTGGCCATTCGACCGAGTCAGACCGACGGCCAGTAAGCGAACGCAGCGCCGATCGGCGAGGCGTACACCGGCACGTAATCAACGATCGTCGCTGGCTTGCCGTCGGCGACGGCCGCCGCCGCGATCCAGTTACAGATCTCTCGCGTCCCACCCTGCGGCCCGCCCGAGCCCGGCAGGCCGGTAACGGCCTTTCCGCGCACGCCAACGTCCTGGCTGTGATCGCCCGCCGGCACTTCCTACGAGTCGAAATGCCGCGCCATCCCACGCGCATCGCCGGCGGCCATGTAGCCGAGCATCGCGCGGTCGAAGGCTTCGTCGAGGTAGGCGTCGGTGGCGCCCGGGGTGTGCCAGAGACCGCCCGAGCCGATGACCGCAACGCGTAAGGTGCCCGGATGCGTGTCGATGATCTCGCGGACCGCGCGCCCGAGCTGGTAGCAGCGCATCGCGGTGGGCTGGGGCGCGTAGTAGCAGTTGATGAAGACCGGCACCACCGGCGTCGTGAAGTCCGTGAGCGACTCGGTGGGCCAGACGAAGGCGTGGCCGACGCCACGCTCGGGCTTGGGCATGTCCATCGAGAAGGCGGGGTCGAAGCCGCGGCGCATGAGGCCGGTGACGAGGGCCGTCCCGAGCGCCGGATGGCCGGGGATGCGGGCGCGGCCCGTGCGTCCGATACGCGGGCCTTCGAATGTCTCACCGACGTAGACGGCGAACGACGGGAAGTTCGTGAAGTCGAAGCACTCGAGCTGATCGTCGCCGAAGATGACGATCGCGTCCGGTGCGGCCGCGTTGAGTCGCGCACGCAGCGTCGCGAAGCCGAGCTCGACGCGGGCCTTCTTCGCGCGGTTGGCCTCCAGGTCGTCGAACGGCACGTCGGCGCGGAGCTTGCGGCTGGCGCGCACCTCGTTCCACTTCTCGGCGGGCTGGTAGGTCGTGGGGCTGTGGGATGTGTTGATGACGCCGACCAGGGTGGCCATCGCTACGCCTTCACTCTCCGCGCGCGCTCGTCCCACACGCGCGCATACTCCTCGGCGATCGCCTTCGGCTGGCCCGCGTGCCACAGCATCGGGCGCGGGCGGTCCGCGCTCACGCCGAGCGGCGTGCCGCGACCGGCGCGCACGCGGGGCAGGCTCAGCCTCACGTTCTTCATGGGATCGCGCACGACGGCCTTCGGCTCGCCGCCGCGCGCGACGACGGCGGCCTCCTCCAGCATGCGCTTGCGGAAGAGGATGACGCCGCGATCACTTTCGCCGAGGTGCTCCTTGGTGCGGTCGGCGATGCGGCCCTGGCCGGCCCAGGCCACGAAGTCCTGGTTCATCACGTGAGTCGTGATCCAGCGGCCGGTGACGGGATCCTTCACCGGCGCGTGCCAGTACGGGATGCGGGGCTGCTCGTACGGCTCGTTGCCGGGCAGGGGATCGTTGAACCACGCCACGTGCAGCGTCGTCTCGTCGTCGATCGGCACGCGCCACTCGAACTTGCCGGTGTAGAGGCAGTTGGGCCACAGGCACACGCGGCCCACCGTCCACAGCTCGTCCTGCTCATCGGTGTCGGCGCGCACGCGGCGATAGACGAAGCCCCAGTCGAACTCGCTGAAGCCGATCTTCACGTGCGTCGGCGCGCGCGGGCCGTTGTCACCGCGCAGCGCCTGGGACCAGTTCGAGTGGAGCCACTCGAAGTGGATGGGGTCGATCGAGTTTTCCTGGCCCTGGAACCAGTTGCAGGGGACCTCGGCGAAGACGATCTGCTTGTAGCCCGGCTCGTGATAGAGGTCCCAGTCGGGGACAAGCGGCGCCGGGGCCGGGCCGAGATACGCCCACAGGAGTCCGGCCTTGGCCTCGACCGGGTACGCGCTGAGCCGGATCTTGTCCTTGAAGCGCGCCTCGGGGCGCGCGGCTTCCTCGAAGGGCTGCTCGAGGCACGCGCCGGCGCCGTCGTAGAGCCAGCCATGGTAGTTGCAGCGCAGGCCGCGCGCTTCCACGATGCCGTAGCAGAGGTCGGCGCGGCGATGGGCGCAGTGGCGGTCGAGCAGGCCGTAGCGGCCGGCACCGTCCTTGTAGAGCACGAGGTCCTCGCCCAGCAGCCGCACGGGCTTCGTCGGATGCTCGGCCAGCTCGGCCACCGCGGCGACCGGCTGCCAGTAGCGGCGCATCAGCTCGCCCAGCGGCGTGCCGCGGCCGACTCGCGTCAGGCTGGCGTTGTCCTCGGCGCTCAGCATCGCGTGAAATCTAGCACGCCTCCTGCTAGAGTTCCCGGCATGACACCCCCGTTCCAGCTCAGGAAGATCGGTCACGTCGTCCTCAACGTCAGCGACCTCGAGAAGTGCGCGCGCTTCTACCAGGATGTCCTCGGGCTCGAAGTCAGCGACGTGTACAAGGACGACCTGCGCCCCGGCGGTGTCGTCTTCATGCGCGTCAACGCCGACCATCACGGCATCGCGCTCTTCGGCGGCGCGCCGAAGCTGGACAAGAGTGCGCTCAACCACTTCGCCCTCGAGGTCGCCACGCCCGATGAGGTCTTCCGCGCGCGCGCCTGGCTGAAGAAGCACGGCGTGCCGCTCGACTTCGAGGGCCGACGCCGCGCCGGCTGCCAGCTCGCCATCGAGTTCCGCGATCCCGAGGGCAACAACGTCGAAATCTACTGGAGCATTGACCAGATCGGCAGCGACGGCCGCGTGCGGCCGGCCAGCGAGTGGAAGCCGGCCAAGACGCTCGAGGAGGCGGTCGCCAACCCGGTCGTCCACCAGCGCGTGCCGCCGATCACGGCGAGGTGACGCGATGCTGAGCCGCGAAGACAACGAGCTGCTCTGCCGCGTCGGGCCCGGTACGCCGATGGGTAATGTGCTGCGCCAGTACTGGGTGCCGGCGGCGCTGTCCAGCGAGCTGCCGGAGGCCGAGGGCTCGCCGCTGCGCGTGCGTCTCCTCGGCGAGAATCTCATCGCGTACCGCACGGCGTCGGGTGCCGTCGGGCTGATGCAGAGCAACTGTCCGCACCGCGGCGCCAGCCTCTTCTACGGACGCAACGAGGGCGAAGGCCTCCGGTGCGTCTATCACGGCTGGAAGTTCGACCTCGGCGGCCGCTGCGTGGACATGCCGAGCGAGCCTGCCGAGACCGACTTCAAGCGCAAGGTGCGCGCGACGGCCTATCCGTGTGTCGAGCGCGGCGGGCTCGTCTGGGCCTATCTCGGCCCGCGTGAGACGCCGCCGCCGATGTCCGAGCTCGAGGCCACGATGCTGGAGAAGGTCTCGATCCAGGCCTACCAGCGGGAGTGCAACTGGATCCAGGCGCTCGAAGGCGACATCGATACGGGCCACACGGTGTTCCTGCACCTCGGCGGCGTCGAGCCGGACGAGGTCCCCGCGGGCACCTGGGCGAAGTACGTGCTCACCCAGCCGGCCGCGCGCTACGAGGTGGCCGACACCGACTTCGGCGTGATGTACGGCGCCTGCCGCCGGGCCGAGGCGGACACCGACTACTGGCGCATCGCCAACTTCCTGTTCCCGTTCTACACGATGGTGCCGACGGGCGTGCTCGGCCTCGAGATCCGCATGCGTGCGTGGATCCCGATGGACGACGAGCACACGATGTTCATCACGGTCACCAGCGGCGCCGGGCCCGCGCCGCGCCAGGCCGGGCGCCAGGTCGTCAGCCCGCCCGAAGTGTTGCCCAACACCACCGACTGGTACGGTCGCTTCCGCCTCACCGCGGATGCGCGCAACGATTACCTGATCGACCGCAAGTCGCAGAAGACCGTGAGCTACACGGGCATCGGCAGCATCCACGCCCAGGACCAGGCCGTCACCGAGAGCATGGGCCCGATCTACGACCGCAGGCAGGAGCACCTCGGGACCAGCGATCGCATGGTGATTCGCACGCGGAAGCGGTTGATCGACGCGGCCAAGGCGCTCCGCGACAAGGGCGAGCTGCCGCCGGGCGTGGACGATCCGAAGGTCTACGCGGTGCGCTCGGGCGGCGTGGTGCTGCCGCGCGGCGCCGACTGGATCGAGGCCACGCGCGAGCTTCGCCGCGCGTGGGTGAAGCACCCGGGGCTCAGCCGCAGCGTGCTCGGCGGCGTGCCCGCGGTCTAGAAGGGGCATTCACCATGAGACGAATGCGCGGCATCTCCACGGCGCTGCTCCTCCTGACGGTCGTGGCCGGCGGCACGGCTCCGGCCGCCGCGGCGCCGGAAGGTCAGATGACCTGGGGGATCCACGTCTCGCTCGCCCCGACGTGGTTCGATCCCGCCGAGACGACGGGGATCGTGACGCCGTTCATGCTGATGTACGCGCTGCACGACGCGATGGTGAAGCCGCTGCCCGGCAATCCGCTGGCGCCCAGCCTGGCCGAGTCGTGGACGGTGTCGCCCGATGGGCTCGCGTACGAGTTCAGCCTGCGCAAGGGCACGAGATTCCACAACGGCGAGCCGGTCACCGGCGAGGACGTCAAGTACTCGTTCGAGCGCTATCGGGGCGCCGCCAGCAAGACCTTCAAGGAGCGGGTGGCGGCCATCGAGATCCCGGGCCCGGGGCGGGTGCGCATCCGCCTCAAGGAGCCGTGGCCCGACTTCCTGACGTTCTACTCGAGCGCGACGGGGGCCGGGTGGATCGTGCCCAAGAAGTACGTCGAACAGGTCGGGGACGAAGGATTCAAGAAGCACCCGATCGGCGCCGGTCCCTACCGATTCGTCTCCTTCACGCCGGGCGTCGAGCTCGTGCTGGAGGCCGTCGATCAGTACTGGCGGCGAGCGCCGCAGGTGAAGCGCCTGGTCTTCAAGGCGATTCCGGATCCCTCCACGCGATTCGCCGCGCTCAAGCGCGGGGAGATCGACGTCAGCTACTGGATGACGGCATCGCTGGGCGAAGAGGTCACGCGAACCCCGGGGCTCACGCTCAAGCCGGCGGTCGCGAACAACACGTACTGGGTCTACTTCGTCGACCAGTGGGACCCGAAGTCCCCCTGGCACGACCGGCGGGTCCGGCTGGCCGCGAACTACGCGATCGACCGGCAGGGGATCAATCAGGCCGAGACGCTCGGATTCTCAAAGATGACGTACAGCCTCATCCCCTCGCACTTCGAGTTCTTCTGGCAGCCGCCGGTCATCCCCTTCGATCGCGCCCGCGCGAAGCAGCTCCTGGCGGAGGCGGGATATCCGAATGGCTTCGACGCGGGCGAGTTCACCTGTGACGCGGTTCACGCGGGCATCGCCGAGCCGGTGGCCAACGACCTGCAGGCCGCCGGTATTCGCGTGAGGCTCCGGCCGCTGGAGCGGGCGTCCTACAACAAGGGACAGGTCGAGAAGAAGTTCAAGAACCTCGTCCTGAGCGCGAGCGCGGCGTTCGGAAACGCGCCGACCCGGCTCGAGGCGTTCGTGGCCGGCGGCGGCACCTACGTGTACGGCAGCTATCCCGACATCGACGGACTGTTCCGGGAGCAGGGCGCCGAGCTCGACCGCAAACGGCGCGAGGCGACGCTGCATCGCATCCAGCAGCTCATCCACGACAAGGCGATGTTCGCGCCCATCTGGCAGCTCGCCGCGATGGGCGGCTTCGGGCCGCGGGTGGAGGAATCCGGCCTCGGGCTCATCACCGGGTTTCCGTTCTCGGGCCCGTACGAGGACGTGAAGCTCCGGGCTAGATGACGCCGTCGCGGCGCAGCGCCTCCAGCTCCTCCTTCGACATGCCGAGCGCCTTGCCGTAGATCTCGTCGTTGTGCTCGCCCAGCAGCGGCGCGCGCCGCACGTCGGTGGGCGAGTCGGAGAGGCGCACCGGGTTGCCCGGCATCGGGTATTTCCCGCGCCGCGGGTGCTCGAGCTCGGTGATGAAGCCGCGCTGGCGCAGGTGGGGGTCGGCCAGCACCTCGTTGGAGTCGAGGATGGCGCCGCAGGGGATGCCGCGGCTGGCCAGCGTCTCCATGACCTCGTGCTTGGTGCGCTTCTCGGTCCACGCCTCGATCATGTCGTCGATCTCGTCGATGAACTGCACGCGGTCACGGCGGTCGGCGTAGCGCGGGTCGTCGCCCAGCTCGGGGCGGCCCAGGATCGCGCACAGCGATTTCCACATCTCCACGGTCGCGACGTGGACGAACACGTAGTCGTTGGAGCCGAACGGACGGCAGCGATAGAGATTCGAGGGCGCCGCTGCCGCCGAGCGGTTGCCCTGGCGGGGTGACGGCTTGCCGCTGGCGTAGCTCTCGCGCAGGTGGATGCGCAGCAGGTTCACCACGGCGTCCTGCTGGGCCACCTCGATCTGCTGCCCCACGCCGGTGGCGTTGCGCTGGATGATCGCGGCCAGGATGCCGATGGCGGTGTGCAGCCCGGCGCCGGTGTCGGCGAGGCCGCCGATGGCCTTGGTGGGCGGGCCGTCGGGCGAGCCGGTCATGCTCATGGCGCCGGCCATGGCCTGGGCGATCCACTCGAAGCTCTTGTAGTCGGAGTACGGGCCGCCGCTGCCGAAGCCCTTCACGGAGGCGGCGATGATGCGCGGGTTCAGTTTCTTGAGCGCCTCGTAGCCGAGACCGAGGCGATCCATCGCGCCGGGCCCGAGGTTCTCCACGACGACGTCGGCCGTCTTCACCATCGCCTCGAACATCGCGCGGCCGCGCGGCGCCTTGAGGTTGAGCGTCACGCCCTTCTTGTTCGAGTTCAGCAGCAGGAAGAACCAGGCGTCCTCGCCCTTCTTGTCGGAGAGCGCCAGGCGGCCGGCCTCGCCGCCGGGCGGCTCGATCTTGATGACCTCCGCGCCGAGCCACGCCAGCATCTGGGTGGAGCTGGGCCCCGCCTCGTACTGCGTCAGGTCCAGCACGCGAATCCCCTCGAGTGCCTTCGGCATGGTCGTCCTCTCCGTCAGCCGCGCTTGGCCGGCGTGTGGCGGAACGGCAATACGTGATAGCGCGCGCGCTGCACCTCGATCACCAGCACCACACGCTGCTCGGGGTTGGCGCGCATCGGGAAGTCGGCGCCCGTGTACTTGTGCGAGATCTTGTCCATGATCTTGAAGTCGCGATCGGGTCGGCGCTCCACCACGCGGCCGCGCAGCTGCGCCTCGCGGTAGGGATTGTCCATGGCCACGATCGACAGCCCCACGCGCGGATCGCGCTTGGTGTTGCGCGCCTTCAGCGAGCCCTCGCCCGTGGCGATGAGGATGTGATCACCGTCCACGCCGACCCACACCGGCGCCGACTGCGGCGAGCCCTCCGGCATCACGGTGGCCAGGTGGGCGAAGTTCGGCTCCTCGAGCAGCGCGCGCACATCCGCGCTCAGCATGCGGTTCTCCTCGGCGGTCTCGAGGAGCGCCACGGGTTCCCCGGGGCGCTCCGAGCCGCTTGGGGGTTTGGGGGCCATCTCGGGGCCCCCATGTATTAAGTCGTGTACGCCGAGAAGCGCACCGTCTGCGCCCGCGCCTTGTTGTCGGTGATCACGTTCACCACCGCCGGCTTGCCGGAGGCGTAGGCGCGCTCGAGCGCCGGCCGGATCTCGTGCGGCTTCTCGACGAACTCACCGTGGGCGCCGAGCTCCTGGGCGACCTTGTCGTAGCGCGTGTAGCCGAGGTTGCGGCCGGGCTTGGGCAGCGGCCGCGTCCACGGCGCGTCCGCCGTCCAGCCGCCGTTGTTGCTGATGACGACCACGACCGGGATCTTGTGGCGCACCGCCGTGTCGATCTCCATCGCGTTGATGCCGTACGAGCCGTCGCCGTGCAGCACCACCACCTGCGTGTCGGGCTTGGCCACCTTGGCGCCCACGCCGAACGGCAGCCCCACGCCCATGCAGCCGAAGGCGCCGGAGTTGAGGCGATGGCCGGGCACGAAGGTCGGGATGGCCTGGCGGCCGTAGTTGAGGATCTCCTGGCCGTCCACGACGAGGATGGCGTCGCGCTTCAGGAAATCGCGCACCTCCTTGCAGAGGCGCAGCGGATGGATCGGCGTGTTCTCGGTGCTCATCGCCTTGTCCTGCTCGGCGCCCTTCTCGGCGTCGAGCACGCGCAGCTTGCCGGTCCAGCTCGCGTAGCGCTTCGGCTCGAGCTTGCCCTGCGCTTCCGCCGTGAGCTGCTGCAGCACCGCCTTGGCGTCGCCGGCGATCGGCACATCGATCGCGCGGTTGTGGCCGAGCTGGCCCGGGTTGACGTCCACGTGGATGACCTTCAGGTCGGCGGCGAAGCGCGGTGGCCGCCCGAACTGGATGACCCAGTTGAAGCGCGTGCCGACGGCCAGCACGACGTCGGCCTCGGTGAACGCCTTGCTGCGCGCGTTCAGGAAGGCGAGCGCGTGGTCCTCGGGGATCAGGCCGCGCGAGATCGGCGTGGTATAGAACGGGATGCTCGTCGCCTCCACGAAGCTCTGCAGCTCGCGGGCGCCGTCGGACCACCACACGCCGCTGCCGGCGACGATCACCGGGCGCTCGGCGCGCGCCAGCAGGGCGATCGCCTCGCGCACGGCGCTGGGATCACCGAGCGTGCGCGGCGACGGCTTCCACGGCGCCGGGTACGTCACGGCGTCCTCCTCGACCTTCTCGCCCAGGATGTCGCCGGGCAGGTCGAGGTAGACGGGCCCGGGCCGGCCGCTCGTCGCCTCGCGCAGCGCGGTGGCCACCACGTCAGGAATGCGCTTGGCGTCGTAGATGCGCTGCGCGAACTTCGTCACGGGCTTGAAGACGGCGACCTGGTCGATCTCCTGGAAGGCTTCCATGCCGAGGAACACGCGGGGGCTGGAGCCGCCGATGGCCACCATCGGCGCGCAGTCGGTGAACGCGTTGGCGACGCCGGTCAGGAGATTCGTCGCGCCGGGGCCCGAGCAGCCCATGGCCACGGCGGGCCGCTGCATCACGCGCGTCCACGCGTGGGCCGACAGCGAGGCCGCCTGCTCGTGACGGGTGTCGATGGCCTTGATGCCGAGCTGGATGCAGGCCGCCTCCGTCTCCAGCATGGGCCCGCCCATCACGTAGAACATCGTGTCGATTCCCTGCGTGCGCAGCGCCTTGGCCAGGACTTCCGAGCCGGTGATCGTCGCCATGCGTCGAGTCCTTTCGGGACGAGGTGGGAGAGACTGTAACACCGACTACGGCGAGAACAACTCCGGGCCCCACCGGCGGTGGGCGTCGGCGTCCGCGCGCAGGAAGTGGAAGCCGGCCTCGCGCGCGAACCGCTCGTCGATCTCGGTGTCGCCGATGTGGTAGTAGACGGCCGCCGAGAACCTCGCGCGCACGTCGGCCAGCCGATGCTTCAGCACAGTGAAGTCCGCGCGGATCGCCACGCGGTCCCACATCGCCTGCTGGAAGCTGAGCGGGCGGTCCGAACACGAGCCGACGAGGTAGCCGAGGCGCTGGGCCGTGCGCACCAGCGCCACGGGGATGATGCCCGGGGGCTCGCCGATCTCGAGCGTGCCGTCGATGTCCACGCTGAGCAGGCGCGGTGCGCTCACGCGGGCAGCTCGGCGGGATCGCCGGAAATGGTCGTGCGCTGCAGCAGCCGCTTGTGGCGTGCGCTGTCGAACGGCGTGGCGCGATGCAGGATGCAGCGGTAGCAGAACCGCGGCTGGGTGACGTGGGCCAGGATCTCCTTCAGCAGCGCGCGGCCCTCGTCGATGGGCAGGCCGACGACGTGCGAAGCGTGGGCGCCGAGGAAGAGCGCGCGCCGGCCGTGCTGCACGGGCGGGTAGACCGCGCGCTCCTCGTCGGTGAAGAAGCCGGAGCGCACCTGGTCGCGCGACCACGCGAAGTCGTGCACGGCGATCGCCCGCTCGACGCGCGCTTTCAGCGCCTCGGGCAGCGAAGGGTACGCCGCGCGCGTGCTGGCGAACTCGGTGGCGCCGCCCTCGGGCGGCACGATGCGCGCCGAGAGGAGCGAGCAGAGCGAAGGCACCGGCTTGAACGAGCTGTCGCTGTGCCACAGCATGTTCGCCTGCTGGTAGACCATGCGCCGGTCGTCGGGCGGGATGAACTCGCCCGTCTTCATGTCGAGATTCGACTGCCGCGCGAACGGCGTGCCCGCGGCCGGGTTCATGCTGCGCGTGACCTCGAGGTTGCGTCGTCGAGGACCTGGCCGTGGAAGACCAGCACCGAGTGCTCGTCGAACGCCGCGCGGATCGCCTGCCACGCGCCCTCGTCGAGCGGGTGCGCGAGATCGACGCCGTCGACCTGCGCCGCGAACGCCTTCGTGAGCGGCGTGACGCGGAGATCCATCAGCGCTTCTCGAAGTCGGTGCGCTCGTCGACCGGCAGCGCCTGCAGGTACCGGCGCAGGCAATCGAGCCCGAGCTCCACGGCGCCCAGGCGTACCCACTCGCGCCCGCCCACGATGCGGCTGCGCCGCGACGCCACGCGGTCGGGCCCGGCGATGGCCAGGCACACCGAGCCGCCGAACTCGATGCGGTCGGGCCCCTCGTCGACGTCGATCAGCACGGCGAGGGCGTGCGAGGCGTCGCTCGACCGACGCAAGGCCTCGGCCACCGTCTCGGCCGTCTCCTTCGTGAGCTCGCCCCCTGGCGGCACGCCGGCGAGACCGACGGCGCTCCAGAGATCGCGCAGGTCGCGGGCGAGCACGCCGCGGCGCAGGATCGTCTCGGCGCCGGGCAGGGGACCGACGCGCGCGGCGATCTGGCCGCTCGTGAACGTCTCGGCGATGGCCAGCGTGGCGCCGCGCTTCGCCAGCTCGGCGAGCACCACGCCCTCGAGCGTGTGCTCGTCCTCGGCCAGGATGAAGTTGCCCAGGCGCTTGCGGACTTCCGTCTCCACCGGGCCCAGCTTGCCGCGCACGTCGTCGATGTCGCGCCCGCGCACGGTCAGCTTGGTCTCGAGCTGCGGGTAGTGGGCGCGGAAGCCCAGCTTCACGCTGCCGTCGGGGACGAGCTCCTCCACGCCGGCGAGCAGCGCGTCCACGTGCGACTCGCCGAGGCCGTAGGAATGGAAGCGCTTGAGGTGGATGGTGGTCTGCAGCCCGCTCTTGGCGAGCAGGCGCGGAATCACCTGCTCCTCCAGCATGCGCTTGAGCTCGCGCGGCACGCCGGGCGTGAAGAAGAAGCGCGCCCGGCCGATGTCGAGGGCGAAGCCGCACGCGGTGCCGATCGGATTGTCGATGATCTCGGCGCAGGACGGCAGCATCGCCTGCTTGCGGTTGTTGGGCGGCATCACGCGGCTGCGCCGGCGGAAGAAGTCCTCCATCCGCGTCAGCCACTCCTCGTTCAGCACGCAGGTGACGCCGGCCGCCTGGGCGGCGATCTCCTGCGAGAGGTCGTCCACGGTGGGGCCGAGCCCGCCGTTGACGATGACGGCGTCGGCACGCTCGGAGGCTTGCTGGAAGGCGCGCAGCAGGGTCTCGCGGTCGTCGCCGACCGTGGTGCCCCAGATCACGGCCAGGCCCACGTCCTCCAGCTTCTGGGCCATGTAGCTGAAGTTGCTGTTGACGATCTTGCCGGTGAGGACCTCGTCGCCGGTGCAGATGATCTCGATGCGCATCGCGCCGCTATCCTAGCCCATCAGGAGCGCGCCCGGCACCTCGCGCCCCATGGTCTGGATCTCCTCGCGCGTGATGCCCTCGGCCTGCAGGCCGGCCACGAACATCGCCAGCCCATCGGCCGGCGTCGGATTGCCCGTCTGGCCGAGATCGGTGCCGAGCACGAAGTGCTGCGCGCCCACCGCGCGGATCCTGGCGGCGGTGTCCTTGAGCGGCATGCGAATGGACTCGCGCATCCATTCGAGCGGCGAGTCCGGCCCCACCAGCATGCCGAGCGCGCACAATTCCAGCTTGGCGCCCATGGCGGCGGCCTTCTTCATCTGCGCCTCGTTCATACCGACCACCTCGAACTGCGCGTGCGTCACCACGATGCGCTCGCAGCCCGCCTCGCGGGCGGCGACGATGAGGGCCAGCGCCTGCTCGGCGGACGAGTGGCCGGTGTGCACGACGAGCCGCTGGCGCGCACAGACTTTGAGGATCTCGCGCGCGGCCGTCGAGGCCCCGCCGCCGTCGTCCACGACGCCGATGCCGGCCGCGGCCGTGCCGCGCTGCTTGACGTGGTTGTCGGCGTCGAACGTCGGGAACCACACCACGCGGCCGTAGCCGCCCTGCATCCGCCACATCCACTCGACGGCCTGCGGATTGAGCCCGCCCACGCCGCCGTTGAGCACGACGCCGCCGAAGACCTTGACGCCGGCCACGTGCTTGCGGACCAGCCACGCCCGGTCGGCGGTGGCCGTCACGTGGTTCTTGAACACCACCGCCTCCATCTGGCGGGCGGCGGCCAGCAGCGCCAGCTCGTCGTCGTCCACGGCGCGGCCGAAGACGTCGGGCGCGGCGTGCGTGTGGAAGTCGATGAGCCCGGCGATGGGGCTCACGGCCGGCGGCGGCGGCGAGTAGCCCTTGACGCCCGTGGTCGGCGCGGGCTCGCGCGCTGCGATGCGGCCGTGCGCGGCCGCCGGCGCGGGACGGCCGTGCGGGCGTCGTGAGGCCTGGGCGCGAGGCGAGGGGGCGAGGGCACATCCGCAGGCGTGTGGGCTCATGGCGGTGGATGATACACTCCGCCGGTCCGAGAGAGAGGAGGCCCGCGATGTTCTTCGAGCTCCGCCAGTACGTCGTCCGTCCGGGCATGCAGGAGAAGTGGGTCAGGTGCATGGAGGAGGAGATCATTCCCTTGCAGGTCAAGATGGGCATGGTCGTCCTCGGCAGCTTCGTGGGCGAGGACGATCCGAGCGTGTACGTGTGGATCCGCCGCTTCGAGAACGAGGGCGAGCGCAAGCGCCTCTACGACCTCGTCTACCAGAGCGACTACTGGAAGAACGAGATCAGCCCGAAGGTCGGCACGCTGATCGACCGTGAGCTGATCAAGGTGCAGCGCATCGTGGCCACCCCGCACTCGGTCATCCAGTAGACCGGGGCTTGCGCCGGCTCAGCGGCATCACCGGCCATCTGGTCGCCAGGCGCTCCTGACAACTACCCGGTGTGGTCACGGGATGGGTTCGAGACCGCGGGGCGTACTGTCCCCCGCCGCCGGCGTTGCTAGAATTGCAGCAGCGGTTATGGCACACGTCGGCCTTCTGGCCAGGTTGATCGTGTCCTCCGTGACGTCGGGCGCCGTGATCTTCATGGCGACCGCAGCCACCGCCGCGCCCGAGCGCGGCACCGCCCTCGTCGTCTTCGTCGATTTCTCCGGCAGCGTGCAGACCGGCCAGCGAGCCGGGTTCAGACGTGAGCTCGAGGCCCACATCCTGCCCTGGCTCGCGCCCGGTGACCGAGCGGTTGTCGCCGCGATTCACGACAAGACCCTGACGGCCTTCCGGCCATTCGCGGAGGTGGTGCTCCCCGAGAAGCTCGTCTTCAGCGGGTGGGTGAACAACAGCCTCCTCTTCAACCGGCAAGCCAAGGAGCGGGAAGCTCGGCTCCGCGACCTCAAGGAAGAGTTTCGCGCCGACGTCGCCGGCGGGCTTGCGCATGGCCGCGCCAGCCCCTACACCGACATCTTGAGCTCGCTCGTGGTCGCCGAGAAGCTCTTCGCTGACGAGCCGCGCCGGAAGGTCCTGGTCCTGATGTCCGACATGATCGAGGACACGCCGGCGTACAACTTCGAGAAGATCCGCTGGGGCCCCGACACCGCGACCCGCCTGCTGACCGAGCTGGACGCCAAGCACATGGTGGCCGACCTCTCCGGCGTCTGCGTCTACGTCACCGGGGCGTCGGCACGCACGGCCGAGCTTGCGCAACACATCGGCCGCTTCTGGGAGGCGTACTTCAAGCGTGCGCACGCGGACCTCGACACGAGCCGATACGCCCGCGTCCTGTTGCACTGGCCGCCGGCGAAGTCCTGTCGCGCTCAGTAGGCCCGCGCGCGTCGTCTTGACAGCCGGCCGCTTGCCCCCGATCATCGCCTCGTCCCCATGAGTGTCTCGGACGGTTCCTCGCCGCTGGAAGCGGCCCGCAAGCTCGCGCCGCAGATTCGCGCCAGCGCCGACGAGATCGACGCCAACCGCGAGTTGACGCGCCCCGTCTTCGAGGCGCTGGCCGACGCCGGCATGTTCCACCTGGCCGTCCCCCGCGCCATCGGCGGCGGCGAGATCGACCTGCCCACCTACATCCAGGCGATCGAGGAGCTCGGCAAGGCCGACGCCAGCACCGGCTGGTGCGTCAACCAGGGCGCGATCTACGCGACGTACGCCGCGCGCATGCCGCGCGAGGTCGCGCGCGAGATCTTCATCACGCCGCCGCGCGCCGTGGTGGCCAACACGCCGGCGCCCACGGCCAAGGCCGTCGTCGTGCCGGGCGGCTATCGCGTCACCGGGCGCCAGGGCTTCAGCACGGGCTGCCGGCACGCGACCTGGGTCGCGGCGCACTGCCAGGTGATCGACAAGGGCGAGGTGCGGATGGACGCCGGCGCGCCCGAGGCGCGCTATCTCTTCGTGCCCGTCGGCGAGGCCAAGATCCTGGATACGTGGACGGTGCGAGGCATGCGCGGCACCGGCACGCATCACTTCGCGGTCGACGACGTCTTCGTGCCGGGCCATCGCACGGTGCTCTCGGCCACCGCGCCGCTGCTCGAGGACCGGCCGCTCTATCGCATCCCGCGCACGCTGTCGTTCGCCTCCGGCGACGCCTCCGTCGCGCTCGGCCTGGCGCGCACGTGCCTCAACACGTTCATGGAGCTGGCCGGCTCCAAGACGCCGCGGGCGATGGCGAACCTGCTGCGCGATCAGTCGATGATCCAGGTCAACGTGGGTCAGTGCGAGGCCAGCCTGCGCTCGGCCCGTTCGTTCCTCGTGGAGGCGGTGGGCGAGATCTGGGCCTCCGCGGTGGCCGGCGCCGTGACGCTGGAGGAGCGCGCCACGCTGCGCATCGCGGCGACGCACGGCATCCGCCAGGCCGCGCAGGTGATCGACACGGTGTACAACGCCGCCGGCGCCACCGCCGCCTACGAGGGCAATCCGCTGCAGCGCCACTTCCAGGACATCCACGTCATCACGCAGCACTTGCAGAGCCGGCTGTCCCACTACGAGCTGGTGGGACGGCACTGGCTGGGGCTCAAAGTGGACGAGGGACGGCTATGACCAGGGCCACCGGGGTGTTGCTCAACGCCGGCCACGCGATCGATCATCTCTTCCTGCTGATCTTCGCCACCGCCGTCGGCGCCATCGCGGCCGACTGGGGGATGATCTGGCAGGACCTGATGCCCTTTGCGGCCGGCGCCTTCGTGATGTTCGGCCTGGGCTCGCTGCCGGCCGGCCGGCTCGGCGACCTGTGGGGCCGGCGCGTGATGATGGTCATCTTCTTCATCGGCATCGGCGCCTCCGCCATGCTGGTCTCGCTCACCGGCGGCGTGTGGACGCTGGCGGCTGCGCTCACGCTCATGGGCGTCTTCTCGTCGATCTATCACCCGGTGGGCATCCCGATGCTGGTGCAGCACTCGAAGAATCCGGGCTTCACCATCGGCCTCAACGGGCTCTTCGGTAACCTTGGCATCGCCATCGCGGCCATCCTGACCGGCTTCCTCGTCAAGCACGTCGGCTGGCGCGCCGCCTTCGCCGTACCGGGCCTGCTCGCGATCCTGTGCGGCGTCCTCTTCCTGCTGGTCGTCCCGAAGGAGGAGATGGCGCCGGCCAGGCGTCCGAGGAAGCAGCTGGACCTGCCGCGCGCGGTCATGCTGCGCGTGCTCACGGTGATGACGCTGGCCGCGATCTCCAGCAGCCTGATCTTCAACTTCACGACCAATGGCAACGGCCAGCTCCTGGGCGAGCGGCTGCGCGGGCTGATCGACGATCCCGCCACGCTCGGCGTGCTGCTGGCCGGGGTCTACACGATCGCCTCGCTCGCCCAGCTCGTGGTGGGCAAGCTGATCGACCGCTATCCGCTCAAGTGGGTCTACCTGCCGATCGCTGCCATGCAGGCGCCGCTGTTCCTGCTCGCCGCCGGCGCCGGCGGCTGGGCGCTGTACGCCTTCGTGCTGCTCTTCATGGTGTTCGTCTTCGGCGCCATCCCGTTCGTGGACGCGATGATCGTGCAGTACGTGGACGACCGGATGCGCTCGCGCGTGGCGGGCATGCGGCTGGCCGTCTCGTTCGGCGTGAGCTCGCTGGCCGTCTACCTGCTGGGGCCGACGGTGAAGGCGGCGGGCTTCGGCACGCTGCTGACGGTGATGGGCGGGCTGGCGGCATTCACCACGCTGTGCGTGGCGTTCCTGCCCGGGCGGATCCCGATGCCGGCCGCGGCGCCGGCGCCGATGGCCGTCGCCGCCGCCGACCGCTAGCCCTTCGCCGCGATCGCCAGCGCGATGCGCTCGGGCGTGAGCGGCACTTCCGTGAGGCGCACGCCCGTCGCGTCGTGGATCGCGTTGGCCAGCGCGGCCGGCGCCGGCACGATGGGCGGCTCGCCGACGCCGCGCGCGCCGTACGGCCCCGAGGGCGACGGCACCTCCACGATGATCGTCTCGATGTCCGGCAGGTCCGCCGCCGTCAGCGTGCGGTAGTCGAGCAGGCTGGGGTTCATCAGCCGGCCGCTGTCGTCGTACATCAGCGCCTCGGTGAGCGCGATGCCCAGGCTCTGCACGGCGCCGCCCTGCATCTGCCCCTCGACGCCGAGCGGGTTGATGGCGTGCCCGGCGTCCTGTACCACCACGAAGTCGTGGAGCGTCGTCTGCCCGGTGTCGGGATCGACCTCGATGCGCGCGAGCTGGGCGGCGAACGCCGGCGCCTGCTGCGAGAAGGCCGGATGCGCGACGCCCAGCACAGGCTCGACCTTGGACATGTAGAGGTTGCCCTTCTTGCCGATCGAGGCCAGCGTGACGCCCTTGTCGGGCACGCCGCGCACGATGACCTTGCCGTCCACGATCTCGAGGTCCTGCACGGAGGCTTCCAGCTCCTTGGCCGCGATCTCCAGGGTCTGCTGGCGCGCGTTCTGCGCCGCCTGCAGCACGGCGGTGCCCACCGTGTAGATCGTCTTGCTGCCCGCGCTGAGCCCGGTCAGCGGCGCCACGTCGGTGTCGCCCGTGGTGATCTTCACCTTGTCGATGTCGAGGCCGTACGCGGTGGCGGCGATCTGCGCCAGCGCGATGTTGGTGCCGGCGATGTCCACCTGGCCGGTGAGGACGGCCAGCGTGCCGTCGGGGTTCAGCTTCACGGTGGCGCTCGTCGGTTGCAGGCCGCCGAGCCAGCCCCCCAGCGCCAGCCCGGTGCCGCGCAGGCCGTGGCCGTTGCCGCTGCTCTTCTTCCACGCCTCGCGCTCTTTCCAGAGCGGGTGCTCGGCGATGCGCGTGAGCACCTCGTGCGCGCCGTTGCTGGCCCACGGCTGGTTGTTCACCATCGGCTCGCCGGGCTTCTGCAGATGCCGCCGGCGGAACTCGACGGGATCGAGCGCCAGCGCGCGCGCGAGGGACTCCATGTGCGAGTCGATCGCGAAGATGGTCTGGGGCGCGACGGGCGCCCGGTACGCCGCGACGCTCGGCTTGTGCGTCAGCACCTCCGAGCCCTTGATGTCGAACGCGGGCCAGCGGTAGAGGCTGCCGAGGAAGACCGCGCTCACGGCCAGCACGGTGCCGGAGAAGGCGCCGGACTCCAGCACGGTCTCGGCCTCCAGCGCCATCAGCGCGCCGTCGCGCTTGACGCCGGTCTTCAGGCGAATGATCACCTGCGGGGCCGGCATGCCGGCCTCCAGCTCCTCGCGCCGGGTCATCACGTAGCGCACGGGACGCTTGGTGGCGCGGGCGAGCAGCGCGGTGATCGGCTCGCAGAGCGCGCGGATCTTGCCGCCGAAGCCGCCGCCGCACTCCACCGGGATGACCTTGATGCGGTTTTCCTCGATGCCGAGCACGTCGGCCACTTCCGAGCGTGTGTTGAACGAGCCCTGCGTGCTGGCCCACAGCGTGAGGTTGCCCGCGCGGTCCCACTCCGCCAGCACGGCGTGGGGCTCGAGGTAGCCCTGGTGCACCATCGGCACGCGATACGTGTGCTCGAGCACCAGGTCGGACTCGGCGAAGCCCTTGGCCACGTCGCCCCGCTTGACGGCGGCGGTCTGCGAGATGTTGACCGCCTTCGCCGGCGCGGCCTCGCCCTTGGCCATGGCCACCGCGGAGTGGGCGAGCGCCTCGCTCGTGTCGGCCTCGGTGCCCAGCTCGGCCACGGGCGGCGCGCCCGGCTGCATCGACTTCAGCGGATCGACGGCGGCCGGCAGCACCTCGTATTGCACCTCGATCAGGTCGAGCGCTTCCTCCGCGATGGCCGCCTCGTCGGCGGCCACGGCCGCCACCGGCTGCCCGGCGAAGACCACGCGGTCGATGGCCAGCACGGCGTGTGCGCGCGTGGGCGCCTTGTGCTTGAGCTCGGGAATGTCGCGCGCGGTGAGGACGGCGCGCACGCCGGGCAGCGCCTTGGCCCTGGTCGTGTCGATGCCCACGATCCTGGCGTGCGCGTGGCGGCTGCGCAGGAGCTTGGCGTGGAGCAGGCCGCGCGACGTCATGTCGGCCACGTACTGCACGCGTCCGGTGACCTTCTCCGGCCCGTCGGGGCGCGGGATGGAGAGACCGACCCCTCGCACGTCGCGCGTCGTCTTCATCGTGCTCATTACCTGGCTCCCTGGGGAACGGCGGCGGCCGCCTCGGCGATCGCCGTCACCATCTTCGTGTAGCCCGTGCACCGGCAGAGGTTGCCCGCGATCCCATAGCGGATCTCCTCGTCGCTCGGCCGCGGCGTCTCGGCCAGCAGCGCGGCGGCGGCCATGAGGACGCCGGGGATGCAGAACCCGCACTGCGGCACGCCGTGGCGCACGAACGCGTCCTGCAGCGGGTGCAGCGTGTCGTCGGTGCCGAGCCCCTCGATCGTGCGCACCTGGCGATTGCGCGCCTGGAGCGCCAGCACGAGACAGCTCGCCACGGCCTTGCCGTCCAGGTGGACCGTGCAGGCGCCGCAGTCGCCGGTGCCGCAGCCTTCCTTGGGGCCGGTGAGGCCGAGCGTCTCGCGCAGCGTGTCGAGCAGCGTCTCGTACGGCTTGACGAGCACCTCGACGAGCTCGTCGTTGAGCGTCAGTGTCATGGCCTGCTTGCGGACGTTCATGCCTGGCCTCCGTTCGCACGCGCGAGCGCCGTCGTCAGGGTGCGCCGGGTGAGCACGCGGACCAGATGACGGCGGAACTCCACCGAGCCGCGCTGGTCGCTGATGGGCCGCGCCGCCTCGACGGCGAGCTTCGCGGCCTCCTCGATGCGCTGCGGGGTGAGCGCCTGGCCTTCCAGCGCGCGCTCGGCCGCCCTCGCATGAACGGGCGTGGGCGCCACCGCGGCCAGCGCGATGCGCGCCTTCGTGCAGACGCCGTTGGCGAGCGTGACCTGCGAGCCGACGCCGACGACGGCGATGTCCAGCTCGCGCCGCGGCGTGTGGCGGAGATAGGCGCCGCCGCTGTGCGGGCCGGGATCGGGGACGCTCAGCTCCACCAGCAGCTCGTCGGCGCCGAGCACCGTCGTGCGCACGCCCGTGATGAAGTCGCGCAGCGGCACGCGGCGCTCGCCGCGCGGGCCGGCGATGACGGCCTCGGCGTCCAGCGCGAGCAGCGGCGGGATCATGTCGGCCGACGGCGCCGCGTTGCAGATGTTGCCACCGACGGTGGCCAGGTGGCGCACCTGCACGGAGCCCACCAGCGCTCCGCTCTCGGCCAGCCCGCGGTAGGCGCCGGTGGCCAGGCGGCCGTCGCGCTCCAGCTCGCGGGCCGTCACGGCGGCGCCGATGCGCAGTCCCTTGTCGGCCGTCAGCTTCTTCAGCGTCGCCACGCCGGAGAGATCGACGACGACGCCGGGCTTGAGCAGGTGATTCTTCAGCTGGGGCAGGAGGTCGGTGCCGCCGGCCACCAGCTTGGCGGCGGCGCCGTGCTCGGCCAGCGCCTGCACGCACTCCTTCACACTGCCGGGCAAGATCATCTCGAATCGTCGCACGTGGGTTCTCCCGGGAGACCGAAGTGTCTCATCCTACCTGAAACGCCGGCATGACGTCGCGGGCGAAGCGCTCCATCGAGCGCAGCACGCGCGCCTGCTCGAGATCGCCGAACCAGAAGCTGCAGTTGAAGTGCGTGATGCCGACCACGTCCTGCACGCGCTTGATCTGGCGGATCACCGTGTCGGGCGTGCCGATCACCAGGAACCGGTCGAGCAGGTCGTCGATGTCCGGCTCCTTCGGCGCCGGCACGGCGACGGCGCGGCCCTTCTCCACGCGCTCGTACTGGTTGCGCAGGCTCAGCGTCACCCGCATGTTCCAGCGCGCCTCCTCGGCGGCGGCGCGCGCGTCGGCCTCGTTGTCGGTGACGTAGACGGCGCGCTGCACGCCCACGTGCAGCGGCTGGGCCGGCTTCACCTCGGCCACCACGCGGTCGAACAGCTTGCGGAATTCGCCCATGCGCTCGATCGGCACGCCGAAGCCGCCCGTGAGCACGTTGAAGCCCCGGCGCACCGCCGCTTCCACGGAGTCCGGGCTCTGGGCCGTGATCCAGATGGGCGGGTGCGGCTGCTGCAGCGGCTGCGGGAAGATCGTGGTCTCCGGGATCTTGTAGAGCTTGCCGTCGTAGGCGAACGGCTTGCCCTGGAACGCCAGCAGCAGGACGTCGACGGCCTCGTCCCAGCGCGCCCGGCTCGAGCTCAGCTCGAGGCCGAAGCGCTCGAACTCGTAGTGCTGGTAGCCGCGGCCGAGGCCGATGTCCACGCGGCCGCCGGCCAGCAGGTCGAGGGTGGCGATCTCCTCGGCGATCACGAGCGGGTGGTGCAGCGGCACCACGATGACGGCGGTGCCGACGCGGAGCGTCTTCGTCTTCGCCGCGATGTAGGTGGCGAGCTGCACGGGGCGCGAGAGATAGCCGTAGGTGGAGAAGTGGTGCTCGGCCAGCCACACGTTGCGAAAGCCGAGCGTCTCGGCGGCCTGGGCCACCTCGACGCCGCGCGCGAAGATCTCCTGCGAGGAGCGCGCCGAGGGCGACTGCATGAGCAGGAACGTCCCGAAGTTCACGATGATGTCCTCTGGCCGCTCAAGATCAGGCGCACGGGCCGGCCTGTCAAGGGCGGCCGGGATCGCGGTATGCTCCCCGCCATGAGCCGACCCGCCGGACGCATCCACGAGATCGAGCACCACGCTGCCGACTGGGCCGCCACCCGTCCGGTCGTCTCCGGCACCCAGGGCATCGTCGCCGCGGGCCATCCGCTGGTGGCCATGGCCGGCATGCGCATGCTGCTGGCCGGCGGCAACGCGTTCGACGCCGTGACGGCGGCGGGCTTCGCGGCCGCCGTCGTCGAGCCCACCGCGTCCTACACGCTCATGGGCGAGTGCGTGGCGCTCGTGCACGAGGCGCGGCGCGGGCGGACGCAGGTGCTCAGCGGGCAGGGGACCGCGCCGGCGCTCGCCACGATCGAGGCCTTCCGCAAGCGCGGGCTGGATCGCATCCCCACCGGCCCGGGCGCCGACGCGCACCTGTCGTTCACGGTGCCGGGCGCGGTGGACGCCTATCTCACGCTGCTGGAGACGCTGGGCACGCGAACGCTCGGCGCCGCGCTGGCGCCGGCGCTGGCCTACGCGACGCGCGGCTTTCCCATGTACGAGTACATGCACCGCATGCTGGCCATTCCCGAGACGCGCACGCAGTTCGAGATCTATCCGCCCGGCGGCGACACGATCTTCTACCCGGGCGGCCACGTGCCCGCCGTGGGCAACCTGTTCGTGCAGAAGGCGCTCGGCAACACGCTGAAGCGTCTCGTGGACGCCGCGCGCGGCCGCGACCGGCTGGCGGGGATCCGCGCCGCACGCAAGCGCTTCTACGCCGGCGACGTCGCCAGGACGATCGGGGCGTTCTCCGAGCGGATGGGCGGCTTCCTGCGCGCGAAGGACCTGGCCGGCTATCGCGCGAGCTTCGAGGCGCCGGCGCGCATCGCGTTCGCGGGCCGCGAGATCCTGGCCCAGGGCGCGTGGACGCAGGGCCCCGTGCTGCTGCAGGCGCTCGGCATGCTCGCGACCTTCGACCTGCGCGCGATGGGCCACAACTCGCCGCGCTACATCCACGTGGTCAGCGAGGCCCTGAAGCTCGCGTTCGCCGACCGCGAGCGCTACTACGGCGACTCGAAGGTGGACCTGTCCGCGCTGCTGGCGCCGGCCTACCTGCGTGAGCGCGCGGGCCTGATCGACGCCGTGCGCGCGATGCCGGCGGCGCCGCCGCCGGGCGACCCGCGGCGCGCCGGGCGCGCCGTGGATGGCGTGGTGCGAGCGTCACGCGTCGCCGACGCGCTGCCATCGCCGGCGGCCGACGGCACGACGCACATCGCCGCCATCGATCGCGATGGCAACATGGTCTGCCTGACGCCCAGCGGCGGCGTCTTCCGCAAGTCGGCCTTCGCGCCCGAGCTCGGCTGCACGCTCAGCACGCGCAGCGAGATGTTCGTGCTCGAGGACGGCCATCCGAACGGGCTCCGAGGCGGCAAGCGCCCGCGCACGACGCTGGTGAGCTACATGATCGTGGAGGACGGCGTGCCGACGACGACCATCGGCTGCCCCGGCGGCGACGACCAGGCCCAGGGCGATCTGCAGCTCGTGCTCAACACGCTGGTCTTCGACATGAACCCGCAGCACGCCGTGGAGGCGTCCCGCTTCTCGACCCAGACGCTCGTCAACTCGTTCTACCCGCGCGCCTACAAGCCCGGCCAGCTCAACGTCGGGCGCGGCATCCCGCCCAGCACGCGCGAGGCGCTGGGCGCGCTGGGCCACACGGTGACCGAGATCGGCGCCTGCGGCATCGGCGCCATCGTGGCCCGCCGCGATCCGGAGACGGGCGTGGTATCGGCGGGGGCCGATCCGCGGCGACCGACGTACGCGCTGGCGCTGTAGCCGGGCGGGCGCTTTAGTGCCCGATCGCCCGCGGGTGCATGACGTCGATGGCGTGGACGACGTCCAGGGGTTCGCCACACCAGTTGGGGCGTAACGTGTCGGCGTCTAGACGCACGCCTGCGTTCTGCTCTCGCAGGTGTTCCTCGGCGTCCTGCACGTCGGGTCGCGCAGGCACCATCGGCAGCACCCGCCCATCCGGTCGCCGGAATTCGAGCTCGCCGTCGGGACGTCGTTCCACCTCGAAGCCGTCCTCGTGCACCGAGCGGTGGTGACGGCGGCACAGCGAGGCGAGGTTGGACAGCGTCGTCGGCCCGCCGCTGGCCCAGTGCCGAATGTGGTGGCCCTGCGTGAAACGGCTGCCGCAGCCGGGGAAGCGACAGCCACGGTCTCGGTGATTCAACGCCCGGCGTAGTGCCGGCGGAATCGTCCGCGTTCGGGCACCGATCTCGGTGACGCGACCATCCGCCCCATGCCGCATCACGACACGGCTCGCGTCGCACGCCAGCCGGCGGGAACTTTCCGCGGAAAGATGGGCACCGTCTTCCAGCGCGGACTCGCCCGGCTGGTCAGGGTCGGCGAGCACCGCAGCATCCACGTGGACGACGACCTGATAGCGTGCGCCCGGCGCGCCGGGATCGAGATCCCGGTGGAGCGCGACCTCGGCGATCATGCCGAGGCCGTCCGCCTGCTGTTGCCCCAGGGTCGGCGGGTCGTCTTCCGGGTCGTTCACCCGCGCGTTGGCGTAGAGGCGGTCGCAGGCCGCCGCCAGCGCCTGACGCAAGACGGCGCCGGCCTCGGGAGTGAGCCGGCCTCGGACGATGAACATGCCGTCCTCATCCTGATACACGTGCAGCGATCGGCTTTTCTGGCGCCGGGCCGTCTGCTGGTGCTCGGCGTTGCGGTCCACGCGGCGCCAGGCGCGCACGAGCCGCTCCACCTGTTCGGCCGTCATCGACGTGCTGGCGATCAGCAAGCGCTCTTCCGTGTGGGCGGTCGCCACCCGTGTCAGCGCTCGCACCTTGGAGTAGGAGAGCTCGCCTCGCGCGAAGGCGTCGCGGATAGGTGGAACGTTCGGTAATGCGCGGGCGACGCGGACCCGCTCACCGGCCGCGTTGAGGTCGACCCCGACGCGCCACGACAGCCACTCGGCGCAGGACTTCGCCCCAGCCTCGGCCCAGCCGGCACGAGCGTCGAACTCACGGATCATGTCGAGCAGGCGCGCGGTGGCGACCTCGATGTGGGCGGACAACTCGGCGATGTCATCCCCCCAAACACTGAAGCTCCGCGATCTCAGGTCGCAGCATCGTCTCGACCAGCATGTGTGTCCTCCTCGCTGGGGAAATTCTAAGACCTGAATTTGAAGTGCCCTGGGAGGCTCACCGCGAGGCGATCGCGACGAACAGCACGCCGAGCGCGGAGTCGCAGAAGACATCGCACCACGTCGCGCGTGTGGCGCATTGAAGGGCCTTCGGCCCGCCGCCGCCAATACGCTCCAGCGTCAGTCGCGGGATTGTGTCAATGCCCAAAATTGGATACAGCGTCGGCGGTCAATCGTGGGCTCGACTCATCCCCAGAGCCGCGTGCTCGCCAGCCGCGCGCCCTCGACCAGGGCGGCCAGCTTGGCCCACACGATGCTCGCGTGGATCTCCGTGGAGCCGGCGAAGCTGGCGAAGCCGCAATCGGCGCCCGCGATGATGCGCTCGCGGCCGACCACGGAGGCGAAGCGCGCGATGCGCTCGGCCACCAGCTCGGGATGCTCCACGAGCACGGTGGATTGCGTGATCACGCCGGGGATGAGCACGGCGTCGTCCGGCAGCTTCAGGTCCTGCCACACGCGCCACTCGTGCTCGTGGCGCGGGTTGGCCGCCTCGAAGGAGTAGGCGCCCGCCTTGACGCGCAGGATCAGGTCCACGACGTCCTTCAACTCCATGTCGTGCACGCGCGGGCCCATGTTGATCGAGTAGCAGGTGTGGAAGCGCACGCGGTCGCGCGGGATGTCGCGCAGCGCGTGGTTGAGCGCCTCCACGCGCACGGCGGCCCACCGACGGCATTCCTCCACCGTCGAGTCGCGGCGGAGGATGTAGTACGTCACCAGGCGCGGGTCGTCGATCTGCAGCAGGAAGCCGGCGTTGACGATGGCCATGTACTCCGCGCGCATCGCCTCGGCAATCGCGAAGAGGTAGTCCTCGTCGGTCTTGTAGTGGAGATTCGCCTGCCGGCCTTCGACGTTCGACGGGGCGATCGCCGGGATGAACGCTTCCTCCACCGACGAGCCCGCCAGCGCCGTGCGGAGGTTGTCGATGTCGCGCTGCACCTGGGCCTGGCCGCGGTAGGCGATGGGACCCGTGCAGCAGTAGCGCGTGGCGGCGGCGTTGGGGCTCTGGCGGACGCTGGGCTCGTAGAAGTCGGGAAACGCGGCGACCTCTTTCGAGTCGGCCCACGGCAGCGCGCCGGGCTCGCGACTCGGCTCGAAGCCCGTCAGCCGGTCGGCGACGTACGTGATGAAGCTCGGCTTGCTCATCTCGCCGTCGGTCACGACGTCGAGGCCGGTCTCGACCTGGCGGCGAACGGCCTCGACGACGGCGGCGTGCACGCGGGCCTCCCAGGCGTGCTCGTCGCGCGGCGTCCGCTGCATCAGCTCGAGGAGATCGGTGGGCCGCGGCAGGCTGCCGGCGTGCGTGGTGAGGATCCGGTGTTCGCTGCGCTTCATCGGGCGCGCCGCACCTCGTCCGCGATCGCCGCGTAGCCGGCGCGCAGCACGGCGGCGTCGGACGAGTAGTTGATGATCGTCGCGCCCACCGCGATCATCTCGCGGACGCCTTCGAGACTGTCGGTCAGCATCGCCACCTGCTTGCCGTGCTTGCGCGCGGCCTCCGCGAGACGGCCGCGATACTCGGCCAGCACCGGCTTCTGCGAGGGCGTGCCCAGCACGCCGAGGTTCTGGGCGAGATCGGTGGGCCCGATTGTCAGCGCGTCGATGCCGGGGACGGAGGCGATGGCGTCGAGCCGGTCGAAGGCGTCCTTCGTCTCCAGCATGGCGGTCACGTGGACGCGCGCGTTGGCGAGCGCCATGTGCTCCGCCGGCGGCCGTGCGACGTAGCCCGTGTGCGGGCCGAAGCCGTACATCCCGCGCTCGCCGAGCGGCTGGTAGTGCGCCGCCGCCGCCACCGCGGCGGCCTGCTCGGGCGTGTCCACCTGGGGCACGTGCAGGTTCCAGACGCCGGCGTCGAGCAGCCGCGTGATCCACTCGCGGTTGCCCTCGGGCGGGCGCACGACCAGCGGGAAGTTCAGCGCGCGGGCCAGCGTGGCCATGTCGGCCACGGTCTCCATGGAGAAGGGCGAGTGCTCCATGTCCACGCGGGCGAAATCGAGGCCGGCGGCCTGCAGCAGCGTCAGCACGGAGGGTGTGCGAATCATCGTGATCCAGGTGCCGAGCTGGACGTCGCCGCGCTCGGCGCGGGTGCGATAGGCGTTGTCGTTCATGTCGGGACTATACTCCTGAGGCCAGCAAGGAGGATTGAAGCCATGCCCAAGGGATTGACCGCGGTGCTGAACCAGCCCGGGCACCCGCTCGAGCTCGAGACGCTGCCGACGCCGGAGGTGGAGCCGGGCGGGATGCTGATCAAGAACACGGCGGCGGCCATCTGCGGCTCCGACCTGCACTACTGGCGCAACGACGGCAACTATTCGGGCCCCGACCTGCGCCGCGTGCCCGGCCACGAGTTCACGGGCGTGGTGCACACGCTCGGCAAGGGCGTCAGCACCGACTCGCTGCGCCGGCCGCTCAAGGAAGGTGATCGCGTGGCCTTCCCGTTCTTCAACCCGTGCAACCGGTGCTACTGGTGCGTGCGCGGCGAGCATCACGCCTGCCCGCATCGCCACCGCAAGAGCATGCAGTTCACGCTGAAGGAATATCCGTACTGCGACGGCGGCTACGCGCAGTACTACTATCTGCCGCCCGGCCACTACGCCTTCAAGGTGCCGGACGTGCTGCCCGACGAGGCGATCCCGCCGGTGAACTGCGCCCTCTGCCAGGTGCTGCACGGCCTCGAGTACGCCGACATGAAGTTCGGCGACGTCGTGGTCATCCAGGGCGCGGGCGGCCTCGGCATCTACGCGGCCGCCGTCGCCGCCGAGAAGGGCGCCTCCAGGGTCATCTCCATCGACAAGCAGACCGTGCGGCTCGACCTCGCGCGCCAGTGCGGTGCCACCGACGTCATCGACATGAACGAGCTGACCACGCCCGAGGCCCGCGTGCAGCGCGTGAAGGACCTCACCGACGGGCGCGGCGCCGACGTCGTGGTCGAGGTGGTGGGCATCGCCGCGGCCACCGTCGAGGGGCTCGACATGGTGCGCTTCAACGGTAAGTTCGTCGACATCGGCAACATCGTGCCTCAGCCGGTGTCGTTCCCCGCCACCAAGGTCATCACGCAGCAGATCCACTGGACCGGCCTCATGCACTACAACCCCTGGATCATGCCGGTGGCGCTCGACTTCCTCGTGCGCACCAAGGACCGCTATCCGCTCTCCAAGGTCGTCTCCCACAGCTTCCCGCTCTCCGAGGTGAACGCGGCGTTCCGGTTCGCGGAGTGGCAGGGCAAGAACACCGGCACGGCGGCCACGCGGGTGATCCTCAAGCCGTAAGCGGTCCATGACGATCTGACGCCCGGCGGCATTGCCGACCTGACCCGGCAATCTGCCGGGCGCTTCCTATCCTGTTGATCTTTCTCACCACGAGGCATGGCATCCTGGCTGCTTGTGCTCCGCCCGATGCTCTCTTCGCTGCAGGTCCTGCGCATCTGGGTCGTCCTCGCGGTGGCCGTCGGGTCGTTCCTCGCTCAGCGAGAGGTGTCGCGCATGGACCCGACATTCTTTCGACTGTCCGTCCCCGGCGCGCGGGGGCTCGTGCAGTACCTGGCCGGCAACTACGACGCCGCGGCCCAGTCATACCGCGAGCACTGGCGTGCCGCGATCAACAACGGCGCCACCACCGGGGACCAGGGCAGCGACTTGATCCTCGGTGGCGACCTGGCCGCGGCGGAGCGGTTGGCCCAGGAGCAGATCGCGCGGGCGCCCGGATCGATCTCCGCGACGCTCCTGCTGGCCGAGGTCGCGCTCGAGCGCGACGTGCCGGCGATGGCCGCGCGGCTCGCGGCCCAGGCGCTTGCCGCGGCGCCCGACAACGTCGACGCCGAGATCGTGCTGGCCGTCGCGCGGGGCCGCGAAGGCGCGGCTTCCGAGGCGATCGCCGCGCTCAATCGCGCGCTGCGCGCCAACCGGGTTGGTGCGCGCCTCGTCACCTTCTATCACCTGATCGCCACCGTCGGGACGCTGGCGGCGAAGCCAGAGCCCACGCGTCCGCTGTGTCTCCTCGCCCACTACCACCTCTACCTGCGGGTGCTCGATCACTCGCAGGCCCGCCCGGCCGCGCGCTATGCCCGCAAAGCCATCGCCGCCGGCGACCGGTTGGCCGACGCGTACGTGACCCTCGGGATCCTGCACGACAAGGCGGGGCGTCCGGACGAGGCGCTGGCGGCGTTCGAGGCGGCGCGCCAGGCCGATCCGCGTCACGCCGAGGCGCACCGGTGGGCAGCCGTGCTGTACGGGCAGCGGGGCGACCTCCTGAACGAGTACCGCGCGATCACGATGGCGCTCCAGGCCTCGGGCGACGCGTTCTATGCGGATCACTTCTTCGAGGTCTCCGTGAACAAGATCGGCGATCCCGTGCGCGCGGCCACCTTGCTGGAGCCTCTGCTGGCGCGCGCGCCGAAGGACGTGCGCCTGCATGAGCAGCTCGGCCGAGTGTGGGCGCTCCTGGGGAACGAGACGCGGGCGCTGGATCACTACCGGCAAGCCGCCCTCCTGGCGCCCGGGAATCCCGAGATCCAGAATGCCATGGGCTGGGCGCTGAGCCGCCTCCGCCGACCGGACGACGCCGTGGCCGCACTCCTGCGTGCCGCGGAACTGGCGCCGCGCTGGGCCGAGCCCCATCGGCGCCTGGCCTCGATCCATTACATGAACAATCGCTATCCCCAGGCCATCGCCGAGGCCGAGGCCGCGCGGCGGCTGGGTGACCAGGACCTGCATCTACACAGCCTGCTCTGCAGCCTCTATCACGACGAGGTCGACCTCCCGCGCGCCGAGACGTGTGTGCGCGATCTCCTGGCCCGGGACCCGAGCAACATCGCCGGCCTCGCGCTCGTGCCGAAGATCAGGCACGAAGCGGGGCTTCGCTGACGATGATCCGTGCCACCTTCGGGCTCCTGTGGAGCGCCTGGGGCGGGCACGCCGCGCTCGTGGCCGCCGTGTTGCTGGCGCTGCAGGTCCACGCGGTCTATCGCGTGCCGGCCGTGGTCTTCGTCACGCTGCTCCCGTGGCTCGGCGTCGTCATCACGGTCACGACGATCCTCATGCTGACGGTGAAGCTGCTGCCGAAACCGTCCCGCCGCCGGGTTCGCGGGGTGCCGGGCCGCGTCGAGCGCCGCATCGTCTGGCTCGTGGGGATCATCGTGGCCGCGGTGCTGGCGGCCGCGTTCACCGGCCGGATTTCGCCCGTCGCCGCCTTCTTCGGGATCGGCCTGGCGGCGGCGATGGTCACCGTGGTGGCCATCACCGGCCGCCTCTTCGCGGAGGGCAGCGTGGCGTTCGCGGTTCACGGGCTGTATCGCACGGCGCTCGTCGGCATCGGGGTCTTCTTGCTGTGGACCGCCGTCGTGCTCGTCAACGGGGCGCTGGATCGGTCGCCCGCGGAAGAACGCTCCTCGGAAGTCCTGAGCGTCGTCACCGCCGCCATCGATCCTGGTGTCGGCACCGTGATTCCTCACGCGCACGTGGATCTCAGCTCGTGGCGGACGAGCGGCGGCATCGAACGTCTGGTCCTGTCCGCCCGTGAGCGGCAGCGGACCTGGGTCGGCCAGCCGGTGAGCGTGACCGTGCGCGGCGGGTTTCTCAACATTCCCTGGGTGGCGACGGTCAACATGGACGAGGCGCGCCACCTGAAACAGGTGCTGGGCGTGTCGCCCCACGCCTCCCACGCCCTGCAGCGGCTCATCGAGATCCACGTCGAGCGACGCCAGTGGGACGAGGCGCTCGAGCTCACGCGCCGGTATGCCGCCGTCTATCCCGACGACGTCGCCGTCATCGAGTACGCGGCCGGCTATCTCGGCATCGCGGGGCGCTACCGCGATCAGGTCGAGCTCATCGAGGGACTCGTCGCGCGCAGCCCGGACTACAAGGCGCTGTCCATGCTGGGTTTCGCCCTCGATCGGAACGGGGATCACGAGCGGGCGATCGAGGTGCTGAAGCGAGCGGTCAAGCTTCGTCCCGACGGCTTCCTGGCGCTGCACTACCTCGGCGAGGCCTACCAGGCGCTGGAGCGCCGCGAGGAGGCCATCGCCGCCTACGAGGCCGAGCTGCGCGTCCGGCCGCAGAGCCTGGAAGTGCAGCGCCGCGTGCGCGCGCTCCGCAACGCCGGCAGCTAGGCCAGCAGCCAGTCGAGGATCCTGGGGTTCTCGTCCCGCGGGTAGGTGTGGGAGAGGTCGTCGAGCTCGCGATAGACCACCCGCGCGCCGGCCTTCAGCAGGAGATCGCGGCCGAGGCGCGCGGTGGCGACGGGGAACATCCAGTCGAGCGCGCCGTGCACGTGGTAGACGGGACGCTCGCGCAGACGCTCCAGCCCGCCGTCAGCCACGACCATCGGATGGACGACGCCGCAGAGAAGCGCGAGATGGGTGAACGGCGTGCCCTCGCGCGCGCCGACTCGTAGCGCGTACGTCGCCCCGTCGGACATCCCCGTGACCAGCATCCGCGTGCGATCCACCGGATAGCGCGTGGCCACGTGCTCGACGATCTGCAGCAGCGGCTCGCCGTCCACGTCCTCGCCCATCAGCGACCACGTGCGGTCGAGCGAGGTCGGCGCCAGCACGAGCGCGCCGCGCGAGCGGGCGTCGCGCAGCCAGCTCCAGAGGAAATCGCGGCCGTGGCCGTGGCCACCGTGGAGCGCCACCACCAGCGGCAGCGGCGTCCGCCCGTCCCACGTCTCCGGCACGTAGAGCGAGCAGCCGCCTCGCTCGTCGCGCTCGTTGTCGGCGTGCAGCACGCCGACGCGGCTGTCTCCATCCCGCATCGCGCCCTCGCGCAGGCGCTCGACCAGCGCGTCGTCGAAGCGGCGATCGGGCTCGAGGAACCAGCGGCTCACCGCGTCCACCACCGGCGCCACCGGGTAGAGCGCCTCCTGGATGCGCGCGAAGCGGCGCAGCGCGCGGTAGAGATCGAAGGGATCGCCGCCGGCGCGTGCCGCCGCCACGAAGGCGGCCACCAGCTCGAGCGTCTGGCCGGCCACCTGGACGACCCGCTCGCGCAGGAACTCGAGCTCTTCCTCGCCGAGCTCGCCCTCCAGCGCGCGGAGGGGCGTCTCCAGCGACGGCGCGCACGGCGCCAGCGCGTCGGCGAGCCGCCCGGCCACGGCGGGATCGAGATGGCGCTGCACCCACGTGACGCGCTCGAGCGTGGACAAGAGCGGCGGCAGCACGGCCTCGATGGCGGCGATCAGGGGACGCTCGGGCCGGTCGGACACGGCCCTCAGGATACGCTCTCGCGCTGCAGCGGACGAACGCGGGTCAGCCGCCCGCCGCCACCAGCGCGCGCCGGACGCTGTCGCGCGCGCGGGCGCACACCCCGGCGCTCTCGTCATGCGACGCGGTGAGCTGATCGCACAGGCGGCCGAAGTAGTCGAGCAGCGCGCGCGCTTCCGCGACCGTGCAGCGCACGACGCGCACGGGGTTGGCGCCCGCGGTCCATTCGGCGTGCTCGAGCATGGCGCGGGCGGCGGGATGGAGCGAGGCGATCTCGGGCGCGGGTGGCTTCAACGCGAGCTCGTACGCTTTGTCGTCGAGCACGATGCGGACCGTGGTGCCTGCCATGAGCGTCGTCGGGCTCAACGTAGTCACACTCTGCGCGGGATCAAAGAGAAACGATGGGGGGCCCCCGAATGGGGGTCAGCGCGCCAGAACGAAGGGCACGCCGGCGCTGGCGGCGACGGCGCGGAGCTGCACGAGCAGATCGTCGGGCACGGGCACGCCGTCGCGCAGCCGCTCGGCGCGCGTGGCCATCTCGGGATCGCCGGCCACGAGCACCGGCTGCGCGGGATCGGCCCGCTTGGCTGCGTGCAGCGTGTCGATCACCTGGTCGAGGTCGGCCTCGAACTCGCCCGCGCCGCGAAACGCGCGCGGATCGAGCGCCATGAAGAAGTGGCCGAGATTGTGCGGGTCGCTCGGCTTCTGCGTCCTGTTGCGCAGCGGCGAGAACGACGCGCCGGCCAGCACGCCGCCGAGGATGTGGACCATCACCGCCAGCCCGTAGCCCTTGTGACCGCCCGCCTCCTTCGGTCCGCCGAGCGGCGTGATGCCGCCCTCGGGCCGCTCGAAGACGTACTTGAACGCTTCCTCCGGGTCCGTCACCGGCTGGCCCTTGTCGTCCACGACCCAGCCGGGCGGCAGCGGCTCGTGGTTCAGCTTGTAGACCTTCACCTTGCCGGCGGCCACGGTCGTCGTCGCCATGTCGAGCTGGAACGGGGGATTGCGCCTGGCCGGCGCCGCGAACGCGAGCGGGTTGGTGCCCATCACCGGCTCGGCGGCGAACGTCGGCACCATCGACACGCCGCGGGTGGCGGACGTCACCATGCCGATCACGCCGCGCTCGGCCGCGATGCGTGAATAGCAGCCGGCCGCGCCGAAGTGGTGCGAGTTCACCACCGACACCACGGCCACCGCGCTCTCGCGGCATTTGTCCACGGCGAGGTTCATCGCGTGCACGGCCACCGGGTGGCCGAGCGAGGCGTCGGCGTCGATGAGCGCCATCGACGGCCCCTCGCGCAGCGTCTTGAACTGCGGGCGCATGTTGAGCCGGCCGGCGCGGAGCTCGCGGTCGTAGGTCGGCAGCATCGAGATGCCGTGCGAGTCCACGCCGCGCAGGTCGGTCTCCAGCATCATGTCGGCCGTGGTGGCGGCGTGGGCCTCGCCCATGCCCCACGCGCGGAGCACCGAGACGAGCTGCTCGCGGATCAGCGGTGCGGCGACGCGCACGGCTAGACGGCCGCGCCGAGCGGCCGCGCGGGCTCGGGGTGGGCGAGACTCACGGGCGCGTTCGCCTCGAAGGGGCTCCAGAGGCCGAGCTCCTTGCCCATCTCGCGCACGGCCGGCAGCACCTCGGTGCCGAGCAGGCGGATGCACGTCTGGGCGTCCTGGTTGGACACGAAGCCGTCGGAGGCCCAGAAGCCGACGATCGACGGCCGCGTCTCCTCGAGCAGGCGCCGCAGCTTGGGAATGACGGTCTTCGGCGTCCCGGCGATGATCTGCTGGTCGCGGATCTGGTCCTCGAAGGCCGCGCCGCGCGGATTGCTGCGCCGGCCGACGGCGAACTCCACGAACGCGGTGCGGTTGGAGGGCGAGAAGTAGCCGGACGGGCTCGACCACACGGGATGCGCCAGGCCGGTGAACTCGCCCTGCATCCACATGAACTGCCGCGCGTTGGCCAGCGCCTTTTCCTCGGTCTCGGCCACGTGGCAGCGCTGCAGGTAGCCTCGATACTCCGGCCCGCCCTCGTAGCCGACCTCGGCCGCCACCTTGTCGTAGAGCTCCCAGATCTTCTTGGTGGCGTCGATGGCGGTGCTGAGCGCGATGTAGGGGTAGCGCTTGCGCGCGGCCCAGATGATCGTCTCCTTGCTGAGCACGCCGGGGATCCACACGCGCGGGTGCGGCTTCTGCAGCGGCACCGCCCACGGGTTCACCACGCGGTGCTGGTAGTGCGTGCCCTCCCAGCGGAAGGGGCCCGGCGTCGTCCACGCCTTGGTGATCAGCTCGTGCGCCTCCTCGAAGCGCTCACGGTTGAACGCGGGATTGACGCCGGCCGCGAGCTGCTCCTGGCCGCCGCCGCGCACGAAGCCGGAGACCAGGCGCCCGCGCGAGACCATGTCGATCATGGCCAGCTCCTCGGCCAGCCGCACCGGGTTGTCGGCGAGCGGCAGCGGGTTGCCGAGCAGCACGAGCTTCACGCGCTTGGTCATCGCGGCCAGGATGGAGGCGAACACGTTGCACTTGGCCTGCATGCAGAACGGCGCGTTGTGATGCTCGTTCAGCATGATGCCGTCGAAGCCGACCTCCTCGGCCAGCCGGTAGTGGTCGAGGTACTCGTGATAGAGCCGGCTGCCGGCCACCGGGTCGAAGTACTTGTTGGAGAACATCAGCGCGGTCGCGCCGAAGTCCAGCCCGGCCTTCTCGTCGTACGCCGCCATCGGCTGCTCGGTGAAGTACATGAGATGCATGGGCTCAGGCCTCGATCATGAAGCGGGTGACGAGCGATGCCAGTGCGTCGGGCTTTTCCATGTCGACCAGGTGACCGGCGCCGTCGATGATCTCCAGCCGCGCGCGCGGCAGCGATTTCACGTACCGCTCACCGCACTCGAGCGGCACGATGCGGTCCTCGCGGCCCCACACGACGAGCGTGGGCGCCGCCACCGCGCCCAGCAGGTGGGGGAGCGTGGGGTTGTACATGTACGGCTTCCACGCGATGCGGAAGGTCATCTCGCGGTTGAGGTCCCACTGCTCGAGCACGCCCGTCGGCGGCTGGGCGCCGTAGACGCGCTCGAAGGCCGCGCTCTCCGCGAAGCCCGCGCGCACGTAGTCGAGGTAGGACACCAGCGCCTGGTCGGCGATCTCGCTGCGCTCGGGCTTGACGCCCATGGCGCCCACCAGCACCAGCGCGCGCAGCGCGCGCGGCGCCATCGTGGCCAGCTCGGCGGCGATCCAGCCGCCGAAGCCCAGGCCGACGACCGCGACGTCCTCCTCGAGCAGACTCTGGTAGAGGACGGCGATGTCGCGCACGCCGCGCATCCAGTCGGGACGCGGGGAGCCGTCGTAGCCCGGATGCGAGGGCCGGATCACCGTGAAGTGCGCGGCGAGCGCGTCGTAGAACGGCAGCGCGGGCGGGCTGCCGATGTCGTGGTGGAGCACCAGCACGGGCGCGCCCTGGCCGCCGCGCGTCACCTGCAGCGGGGTGCCGGCGACATTGACGGTCTGCGACTGCCAGGCGATCGGGCTCATGGCTAGCAGCACCCGCCCGCGACGGCTCGATCGGGCCACCAGCCCCACGGCCGCGGTCCGAAGTCCGGCGTGAAGACGCGGCCCTTCTTCAGCGTCAGGTGCGGCGCGAACGCGTGCTTCACGCGCAGGCCCGCGCCCAGGATGTCGTAGACCACCCAGTCGCCCTCGCGCAGGTCGAGCACCGACACGTCGGCCTGGCGTCCGACCTCCAGCTTGCCAAGGCGCCCCTCGAGACCGACGGCCGTGGCCGGGTTGGTCGTGGACATCGTGACCACCTGGGGCACCGTGAAGCCGAGGCCGAGGAAGCGCGTCATCATCTCGGTCATGCTGTGCACGGTCATCGCGCGGCCCGGCACGGTGAGGTCGGTCGAGATGCAGTGGGGCAGCAGGCCCTGCTCGAGGATCTTGCGCCCGACCTCGAAGCTGAAGTTCATGCGGCCGTGCGCGGTGTCGAACCACACGCCGCGGGCGGCGGCCTCGCGCGCCTCGGGCACCAGCTTGCCGTTGCCGTCGAGCACGCCGCCCGGATTCGGCGTGAAGTAGTGCGTGAGGATGTCCCCCGGCTCCAGCAGGTCCAGCAGCGGGTGGATGACCTTCGGGTCGTAGCGCTTCTCGGTGTCGCCGATGTGGACCATCAGCTTGATGCCGGCCTCGCGCGCGGCGCGCTTGGCCAGCTTGGGCATCTCCATGCCCATGATCTCGAGCGCCGGCGAGACCATGCGCGCCTTGATGCCGCGGATCAGCCCCTTGTTCTCGGTGGCCACCTTGATCGTGTCGGCCACGTTGACGCTGCTCTCCGAGATGATGTCGGGCAGCGTGGCGAGCCCGGTCTGGCAGATGTGCAGGAACGGGACGATCTCGGTCGCACAGTTGGGCAGGATGTGACGCCAGCCGCCGAACGTGGCCGAGCCCGCGCTGCCGGCGTCCACGATGGTGGTGACGCCGGAATGCACGCCGCCCAGGTCCGGATTGACGCCGGTGCGGTTGATGCCTTCGAAGACGTGGGCGTGCACGTCGATGAGCCCCGGCGTCACGAGCTTGCCGCCCACCTCGACGACACGCGCCGCCTCCGCGGGCGCGATGCCCGCCGCGATGCGCGCGATCTTGCCGGATTCGATCGCCACGTCGAGGACGCCGTCGAGCCCGCTCGCGACGTCCACGACCCTGCCACCCTTGAGGACGAGATCGTACATGGCTGTCTCCTTGATCGAAGGCAGCCATCATACCCGGGATGACGGGCGCGTCGAGCCGTGCTATATGCCTCGCTCAGAATCACCGCTCGAGGAGGTCCGATGCGACACCTGTTCACAACGCTCGTGCCGGCCGTGCTCGTGCTGGTGGCGGCCTGCTCGACCTCGCGCACGGAGACGGCGGCGGGCCACGGCGCCCACGCCGGCGACGGCGCGCCCGTGCTCTCCAAGGCCCTCGGCCGCCACTCGTACCGCATCACCACGTCGTCCTCCGACGCTCAGCGCTGGTTCGATCAGGGCCTGCGCCTCGTCTACGCGTTCAACCACGGCGAGGCCCAGCGCGCGTTCCGGGAGGCGGCGCGCCTCGATCCCGGCTGCGCCATGTGCTACTGGGGCATCGCGATCACGGAGGGCTCGAACTACAACAGCCCGACCGACGCCGAGCGCGAGGCGCGCGCGCTGGCCGCGGTGCGGCTGGCCCAGCAGCACACGCCGGGTGCCCACCCGGTCGAGCGCGCGATGATCGGCGCGCTGGCGCGGCGCCACTCCGCCGACCCGGCCGCCACGCGCGAGGCGCTCGATCGCGCGTACGCGGACGCCATGCGCGAGGTGGCGCGGCAGTTCCCCAACGACCTCGAGGCGCAGACCTTCTTCGCCGACGCGCTCATGAACCTGCGCCCGTGGAACTTGTGGACGTTCGAGGGCGCGCCGCAGCCCGGCACCGAGGAGATCGTGCAGACGCTCGAGCGCGTGCTGGCGCGCAACGCCGATCACCCCGGCGCCGCGCACCTCTACATCCACGCCGTCGAGGCCAGCACCCAGCCCGGCCGCGCCGAGGCCGCCGCCGACCGGCTGCTGAAGGCCATGCCGGGGGCCGGCCACCTCGTGCACATGCCCTCGCACATCTACTGGCGCGTGGGCCGCTACGCGGACGCGGTCGCGGCCAACACGGCCGCGGTGCAGGCGGACCGCGCGTACTTCAAGGTCGCGCAGGGGAGCCCGATCTATCGCGGGCTCTACTATCCGCACAACATCGACTTCATCTGGCAGTCGGCGGCCATGCAGGGGCGCAGCGCCGATACGCTGCGCGCCGCGCGCGACCTGGCCGCCAGCGCGCCGGCCGAGATGATCAAGGCCATGCCGGACATGGAGACGGCGCCCGTCGCGCCGATCGCCGCGCTCGTGCGCTTCGGCCGCTGGGACGAGGTGCTCGCGCAGCCGGCGCCGCCGCGCGAGTGGTCCTACACGACCGGCTTCTGGCACTACGCGCGCGGCATCGCGTTCAACGCCAAGGGCCAGGCCTCCGAGGCGCGCGGCGAGCTCGGCGCGCTGGAAGCGATCGTGCAGTCGGTACCGGCCGAGCGGACGGTGGCGTTCTTCTTCCGCGCCAAGAACTTGCTGCAGATGGCCGCCAACGTGCTGGCGGCCGAGATCGCCGCCAAGGCCGGCGACTACGTCACCAGCGAACGGTTGCTGCGCGCGGCGGTGGCCGAGCAGGACACGCACTGGTTCACCGAGCCGCCGCCGTGGTACTTCCCCGTCCGCCACGCCCTGGGCGCCGTGCTGGTGCAGGCCGGCCGCGGCGCCGCCGCCGAGCAGGTCTATCGCGAGGATCTGGTGCGCAATCCCGGCAACGGCTGGGCGCTCATGGGCCTGACCCAGGCCCTGCGCGCCCAGGGCAAGGCGGACTCGGCGCAGCAGTCCGAGATCCGCTTCCGCAAGGCCTGGGCGAAGGCCGACGTGACGCTGACGAGCTCTCGCTTCTAGCGCGTCGCGCCGCTGCCGATGACCTCGTCCAGCTCGCTGGCGCGGGCGGGGTCGAGGGGGCGGAGGCGGTCGAGGACGCGGCGGGCGTCCTCGACGCGGCCCATCTTCACGTAGGCCTCGCCGAGGTATTCGAGGGCTTCGGGGAAGTTCGGGCGCAGCCGGAGCGCCTCGTCGTACGCGGCGAGGGACTCACCGAAGCGCCCCTGGTTACGCAGCGCGTAGCCCAGCTCGTTCCACGCGTCGGCGAAGCCGGCCCGCAGCGCGATCGCCCGGCGGAAGCTGGCCTCGGCCGCCGGCCAGTCCTTGGCGACGCGCGCGCGCACGCCGCGGTCGTACTCGCTGTCGGCGCTGGGGGTCGGAGCGGGCTGCAGGCGCGGCTCGATCGCGGGCGCGCTGGGCTCGCCGGCGGCGAGTCCCGGCGCCAGCAGCAGCGCGAGGACCAGCGCCGCCGGCGCGGCGCGCATCAGGCCTTGGGGCTGAAGCTCGGGGTGCCGACCCAGCCGGACTCGGAGACGTCCACCATGATCCCGTCGGGGCCCGAGTACTTCACCTCGACGTTGCCGCCGTAGCGCCGCTCCGCGTTGTGGCCCAGCTCGAGCGCGTGGTTGACGTCGTCGCGCTTGGGGGAGCCGGCCGCGGTGAGCCGCTCGGCGGTCTCGTCCATGTTGTCCACCTGGAAGCCGAAGTGGTGCAGGCCGCTCCAGTCCTTGCCGCGCTCGACCCCGGCCACCGCGTCGGTCTTGAACTTCAGGATGGCCAGGTTGATGTCGCCGTCGGTGAGGTAGAAGCCCGTGGCCCCGGGCGAGTCCACCCGTCCGACCTGCTTGAGGCCGAACACGTCGATGTAGAACTTCGCCGTCTTCTCGGGGTCCTGCGTGGATAGCGCGATGTGCTTGATCTTGGCCATCACGACCTCCGTTGAGCGCGACGATACCACGGGTGCGGCTGCCCCGGCACCTTCACGCGCAGCGTGTAGAGCGACGTCCTGGCGGTGAAGAAGAGCGTGCGCAGATCGGGGCCGCCGAAGGCCAGGTTGGCGGGCACTTCCGGCGTGCGGATGATGCCCAGGCGCTTGCCATCGGGGGCGAAGACCCAGGTGCCCCCCGGACCCGTGCAGTACACGCGTCCCTCGACGTCCACCTTCATGCCGTCGGGCACGCCGTCCGTCTCGTCGGAGGACATGTCGGCGAAGATGCGCCGGCGCACCACCGCGCCGCCCGCGTCGAGCTCGAAGGCGTGGATGTACTGCGTCCAGCGCGTGTTGGCCACGTAGAGCACGCGCTCGTCGGGCGAGAAGGCCAGGCCGTTCGGATACTCGCAATCCGCCGCCAGCGTCGTCGTGCCGTCGGGCGCGATGCGATAGACGCCCGCGTAGGGCAGCTCGCGCTGCGCCAGCGGCACGCGCAGGCCCGGATCGGTGAACCAGAGGCTGCCGTCGGAGCGGCACACGACGTCGTTGGGACGGTTGAAGCGCTGGCCCTCGAAGCGATCCACCAGCGCCTCGACGCGGCCGCCGGCATCCATGCGGCTGATCCGCCGGTTGCCGCCCTCGCACATCACCAGCCGGCCCTCGAGATCGAAGGTCGTCCCGTTGCCCTCGCCGGTGTCGCTGCGCACCAGCTCGGGCGTCGTCCCCGGCGTGATCCGCTGGAGCACGCTGCGGCGGATGTCGACGAAGTAGTAGAAGCCGTCGGGATGCCACGAGGGGCCCTCGGTGAAGCCGAAGCCGGTGGCGAGGCGCTCGGGCGTGGTCGTCTCCAGGAGGCTCGACAGGCGGTCGTCCATGGTGTGTACACTCCTCCGCGGCACCAGAGGGTACGCCACCAGGGGAGGCTGCCTCAGATGAAAGTGACGGCCGTCACGCCGTTCGTCGTCGACCCGGGCTATGGCAAGAACTGGCTCTTCGTGAAGGTGGACACCGCGGACGGCCTGCACGGCTGGGGCGAATGCTACACGCAGGCCGATCGCGATCAGTCGATCGTCGCCCACGTGCGGCAGCTCGGGCGCTACCTGGCCGGCCGCGAGGCCGACCAGATCCGCCACTTCACGCACTGGGCCTATCACGACTTCGCCGCCAAGCGCGGCGCCATGGATTTCTGGAGCGCCGTCAGCGGCATCGAGCAGGCGCTGTGGGACCTGGCCGGCAAGCGGCTGGGCGTGCCGGTGGTCACGCTCCTGGGCGGGCCGTGCCGCGAGCGCATTCGCGTCTACGCCAACGGCTGGTACTCGGGGGCGAGGACGCCCGAGGCCTACGCGGCCAAGGCCAAGGAGACGGTCGGCCGCGGCTTCACCGCGCTCAAGTTCGACCCGTTCCCGGGGCCGTGGCGCACGCACATCTCGCGCGACGCCGAGCGCCAGGTGGTGGAGACCGTGCGCGCGGTGCGCGAGGCCGTGGGGCCGAAGATCGACCTGCTGATCGAGGTGCATCGCCGGCTGGCGCCGATGCACGCCGTGCGCGTGGCCCGGCTGCTGGAGCCGTTCGATCCGTTCTGGTACGAGGAGCCCGTCTCGGCGCGCGACGTCGGCGCCCTGGCGGAGTGCCGGAGCCAGATCCGCATGCCGATCGTCACCGGCGAGGAGCTGTACACGCGCTTCGAGTTCCGCGAGGTCTTCGAGCGTCGCGCGGCCGACATCATCAACCCGGACGTCTGCAACGTGGGCGGCATCGAGGAGCTGAAGGACATCGCCGCCATGGCCGAGGCGTACCACGTGGTCGTCTCGCCCCACAACTACAACAGCACCACCGTCGGGCTCGCGGCCACGCTGCACGTCTCCGCCGCGATCCCGAACTTCCTGATCACCGAGTACTTCGTGAACTTCGAGCCGCGCGGCCGCGAGATCGCGGTGACGCCGTTCACGCTGCAGGACGGCTATCTCGCGGTGCCGACCGCGCCCGGCCTGGGCATCGAGCTGAAGGAAGACGCGCTAATGCGCCATGCCGCCCGCGACTTCCCGCCGCGCGCGGTGCCGACGCCCGGCGAGGAAGGGCCGTAGTGCCGGCCTTCGACGGCTACCACCGGCGCGCGGTCCCGGCGCCCGATGCCGAGCTGACGCCGGTGGGGCCGGGGACGCCGGCCGGTGAGTACCTGCGCCGGTTCTGGCAGCCGGTGGCGTTCGTCCGCGAGCTCGGCACGCCGCTGCGCGCTCGGATCCTGGGCGAGGACCTCGTGGTGTTCCGCGATCGCAGTGGCCGCAACGGCGTGCTGCACCTGCACTGCGCGCATCGCGGCACCTCGCTCGAGTTCGGCATCCCGCTCGAGCGCGGGCTGCGCTGCTGCTATCACGGCTGGGTCTACGACGTCGACGGCCGGTGTCTGGAAACGCCCGGCGAGCCGCGCGGCAGCCGTCTCTGCGAGCGCATCTGGCAGGGCGCCTATCCCACGCACGAGCTCTGCGGCCTCGTCTTCGCCTACCTGGGGCCGCCCCAGCGACGGCCGGCGTTCCCGATGTACGACAGCTATGCGGTGGACGGCCTGCGGCTCACGCCCGCGGCGAAGTTCACGCTGCCGTGCCACTGGCTGCAGGTGAAGGACAACAGCATGGACCCGGTGCACACGGCCTTCCTGCACGCGCTGAGCAGCGGTGAGCAGTTCACGGCGGCGTTCGGCGTGGTGCCCGAGCTCGACTGGCAGCCGACCGCGAGCGGCATGGTCTACATCGCCACGCGGCGGCTCGGCGATCTCGTGTGGGTGCGCGTGTGCGACTTCATGCCCCCCAACGTCCACCAGTTCACGCGGGAGATCGAGGAGGCCGGCGCGCCGAAGGCGGCGAGCCGCCCGGTGATCATCCGCTGGGCGGTGCCCAACGACGACACGACGACGACCAACTTCGAGCTGGCCCAGGTGGATCCCGCGTGGGGTCTCACGAACGACGCCGTCGCGCAGCCGGGCTTCGGCCAGTCCGGCGATCGGCCCTACGCCGAGCGCCAGCGCCATCCGGCCGACTTCGACGCCCAGTCGAGCCAGCGCGCGGTCGCCGTCCACGCGCTCGAGCATCTCGCCTCCACCGACCGCGGCGTGATCATGCTGCGCAAGATCGTGCGCGAGGGCATTCAGGCCGTCGCGCGCGGCGAGGATCCGTGGGGCACGCAGTGGCGTGCCGGGGAGGTGGTGCCGACGTTCACCCAGGACGTCGTGCTGAAAGTGCCCCCGGCCGCCACGGAGGAAGACGACCGCACGCTGCTGCGCGAGACCGGACGAAGCGTGATCGCCGTGAACGCCGAAGGCTCCTGAGGAGAGTGCCATGAGAGTGCGCGCGCTGAGGCTGTCCCTGACGCTCCTGCTCGCGGCCGGATGCGCGAGCGCGCCGTCGTCCTCCACCGACCTCACCGCCGACCTCGGCGTCGCCGACGCCGCCCGGCTCATCCAGGGCAAGCAGATCACGAGCGCGCACCTGACCCAGCTCTATCTCGGCCGGGCCGAGTCCAACCTCGACCTCAACGCCTTCATCACGCTGGATCGCGCCGGCGCGCTGGCCGCCGCGCAACGCGCCGACGCCGACCTGGCCGCCGGGCGGGTGCGCGGACCGTTGCACGGGGTCCCGCTGGTCGTGAAAGACAACATCCACGTGGCGGGGCTGCCCAACACGGCGGGGACGCCGGGGCTGCGCGCGTTCGTCCCCACCGAGAACGCGCCCACCGTGCAGAAGCTGCTGGACGCGGGTGCGGTCATCCTGGGCAAGACGAACATGCACGAGCTGGCGTTCGGCATCTCGGGCTACAACGAGGGCTTCTTCACGAAGCTGCCGATCGGCACGCGCAACCCCTACGATCGCCGGCGCATCGCGGGCGGCAGCTCGAGCGGCACCGGGGCCGCGATCGGCGGGCGGCTGGCGCCGGGCGGGCTGGGCAGCGACACCGGTGGCTCGGTGCGCATCCCGGCCGCGCTCACCGGCGGGGCCGGCCTGCGGCCCACGCTCGGGCGCTACAGCCAGGAGGGCGTCACGCCGATCTCGCACTCGCGCGACACGGTGGGGCCCATGGGCCGCACCGTCGCCGACGTCGCGTTGCTGGACTCGGTGATCAGCGGCAGCGCGGTGCCGGCGCCCGCCTCGCTGAGCGGCGTCAGGCTCGGCATCTACCGTTCGTACTTCTTCGCCGACCTCGATGCCGACACGCGGACCGTGATGGACGCGGCACTGGCCAGGCTGGGCCAGCAGGGCGTGACGATCGTCGACCTCGAGATGCCGGACCTCGTGAAGCTGAACGACGCGGCCAGCTTTCCGGTGGCGCTCTACGAGGCCTACGACGACTTGAAGGCGTACCTGGCGAAGTACCCGACGGGCCGGACGGTGGAGCAAATCGCCCAGACGATCGCCAGCAAGGACGTCAAGGCCACGTACGACGGCCTCGTGGTGCCGCGCAAGCTGCCGGCGCCGAGCGGTCCGCCGGTGGACGCGGCGCCGGTCTATGAGGCGGCGATGAAGACCGCGCGTCCCGCGTTGCAGCGGCATTTCGCCGAGACGTTCCAGCGCGCCCGCATCGACGCGCTGATCGCGCCCACGACGCCGCGCGTGGCCGTCGAGCAGGGGCCGCCGGCGAGCAGCCTCGAGACCTTCCTGCTCTTCATCCGCAACACCGATCCCGGCAGCAATGCCGGCATCCCGGGAGTCACGATTCCCGCCGGGCTCGGGCCGACCACCGGCCTGCCCATCGGGATCTCGCTCGACGGCCCGCGCGGCTCCGACACGCGCCTGCTGGCGATCGGGATGGCGATCGAGAACCTGCTGGGGAGAATGCCGCCGCCGCGGCGCTAGACGCCGACGAACTCGCTGAGGACGCCGGCCTGCCGGAGCTCCTCGGGCTCGAGCTCGCGCAGGATGGCGCCCTTCTGGATGAGAAGGACGCGCTGCGCGAGCTCGGCGATGAACTCGAGATTCTGCTCGACGAGGACGATGGTCAGCGCCTCGGTCCGGTGAAGCCGCCGGAGGACGGCGACGAGCTCTTCGATGATCGAGGGCTGGATGCCTTCGGTCGGCTCGTCGAAGAGGATCACCTTGGGGTGGCCGGCCAGGCAGCGCGCGATGGCCAGCAGCTGCTGCTCGCCGCCGCTCAGGGTCCCGCCGCGGCGGTCGAGCAGGGGGATCAGGCGCGGAAACATCTGGAGGATCGCATCGACGCGCTCCTCGGTGCCGCGGCCGACGAATCCCATGCGGAGATTGTCGCGCACGCTGAGGCCGGGAAAGATCTCGCGTCCCTGCGGCACGTAGCCGAGGCCGCGCCGGGCCCGCGCGTACGGGGGCTCGTGGGTGACATCGACCCCGTCGAAGAGGATGCGGCCGCGCTGGGCGGGGACGAAGCCCATCAGCGCCTTCAGCAGCGTCGTCTTTCCCATGCCGTTGTGGCCGAGGACGCCGACGAACTCGCCGGCGGCGACCTCGAGCCGGATCCCGTTGAGGATCGGGATCCGGCCGTAGCGGGCGTGGAGGTCCGTGACGCTCAGCACGCTCGCCTCAGGAGCCGCCGTGCTTGCCGAGGTAGACGTCGCGCACCGTCGCGTTCTTCAAGATCCGATCCATCGTGTCCTCGACCAGCACGGCGCCCTGGTGCATGACGGTGACCGTGCGGGCGATCATCTTGACGAACTGCATGTCGTGCTCCACCACGATGAGCGCGTGCGTGCGATTGATCTCACGGACGAGCTCGGCCGTCCGCGCGACCTCGTCGTGGGTCATGCCGGCCGCCGGCTCGTCGAGCAGGATCAGGTCGGGGTTCCCGGCCAGCACCGTGCCGAGCTCGACCCACTGTCGGAGCCCGTGGGACAGCTGGCCGACCGCGCCGTTCGCCACCGCCGTGAGGCCGATGCGCTCCAGGATCTCGTCGGCGATCGCCCGCGTCCGTTCGGCCGGGTGCGTCCGGCGGGCCGACAGCCACAGGTGCTCGTGGACCGTCAGCCCGTCGAAGAGGCTCGGGACCTGGGTCTTGATGCCGATGCCCCGCCGCGCGATCGCGTGCGTGTGGTGGCCGGTGATGTCGTGGCCCCGGAACAGGATTCGGCCCGCCGTCGGCTTGAGCTGCCCGGTCAGCAGCTTGAACAGCGTGCTCTTGCCCGCGCCGTTGGGCCCGATGAGACAGCGTAGCTCCCGCTCGGCCAGCGTGAAATTCACGTGGCGGACGGCCTCCACCCCGCCGAAGCGGATCGACAGCCCGACGGTTTGTAAGATCGCGTCGCTCATGCGCGGAGGGCCAGGCGGCGCAGCGAGGGCACGATGCCGCGCGGAACCAGGAGCACGAAGGCCAGGAAGATGACGCCGAACACGAGGCTGGTATTGGCCAGCTGCTGGGTGCCGAGCGCCGTGGCGAGGTACTGCATGATCAGGCAGCCGATGATGGGGCCGAGGAGGGTGCCGAGGCCGCCGACGATGACCCAGATGATGATCTGGGAGGTCATGGTCAGGCTGAAGACGTTGGGGCTCACGAAGGCGCCCCAGTTGGCGAACAGACACCCGGCCAGGCCGGCGATGCCGCCGCCGATCGTGAACACCAGGAGCTTGTGGAGCCGCACGTCGTAGCCGAGCAGCTCGCAGCGCGCCTCGTTCTCGCGGATGGCCACCACGACGCGCCCGAAGTGGCTCGCCAGCAGCACGTGGAGGCCGACGTACACGATCACGAGACACGCCATGACGAGGTAGAACGTCTCGGCCGGATCGAGGAGGCGGCCGGGATCCCCCGGCACGTTGAGCGTGGGCAGCGACGGCATGCCGTTGAACCCGTTGAGCCGCGCCTTGCCCACGCGATAGGCGTCGCCGGCGGTGCTGTTCATGAGGTTGAAGAAGATCAGCGTCACGCTCAGGGTGATGACGCCCAGGTAGACGTCGCTCAGCCGGCCGTAGAACATGAAGTAGCCGAGCAGGGCGGCGAACACGGCCGGCACCACGAGCGCGAGCAGCGTGGCGACCGTGCTCTCGCCGAGGTTGATGGCCGTGACCGCGTACGTGTACGCGCCCAGCCCGAAGAAGGCCGACTGGCCGAAGCACAGGATGCCGCCGTAGCCCCACACGAAGCCCAGGCTCAGCGCCAGGATGCACATGGCCGCGAAGACGGTGAGCTGCAGCAGCCCGAACTGATCGACGACCTGCGGAACGCCGAGCGCGATCAGGACCATCGCCGCCGTCGTCAGGATGCTGCCCTTCCACCAGCGGCGGCCGCTCACAGACTGCCCCGGAAGAGCTTGCCGGTGATGCCATGCGGCAAGGCGCGCAGCAGGAGGATGGCCGCGGCCAGCAGTCCGGCCTCGCCGATGACGGGCGTCGTGAAGTACGTGAGGAGCTGATTGATGGAGCCGAAGAGGCTGGACGCCGCCGCCGTCCCCGCCAGGATCGCCGTGCCGCCGCTGATGACGGTGATGAACGCCTTGGCCACGTAGGCCGCGCCCACCGTGGGCAGCACGCCGGAGATCGGCGCCAGGAGGCCGCCGGCCAGGCCGGTGAGGGCGGCGCCGACGCCGAACGTCGTCGCGTACACGCGCGGCGGGCTCACCCCGAGCGCGGCGGCCATGTTCGGGTTCTCCATCGTGCCCCGCGCGATGAGGCCCAGGCGCGTCCGCCGCAGCGCGACGAAGATGACCGCCAGGATGGCCGCGGCGATGCCGATGAGGACGAGGCGATAGAGGCTGATGGTGTACCGCCCGACGCCGAGGCTCCCCAGCGGCGCGCCGATGCCCGCCACCGTGTTGCCGAAGATCGTCGTGACGATCCCGATGAAGAACAAGCTCAGGCCCCAGGTGGCGAGCAGCGTGTCGATCATCCGGCCATAGAGCACGCGAATGATCAGTCGCTCGGCGATCACGCCGATGACGCCGACGACGAGCGGCGCCACCAGCAGCATGGCCACCCAGATGTTGACGCCATGATTGGTGGCCACGATGGCGGCGTAGCCGCCCAGCATGAGGAACTCGCCGTGGGCCAGGTTGATGACGCGCATCATCCCGAAGATGATGGCGAGCCCGACGCTGATGAGCACGAGAGTGGCGACGCCGTTCAGGATTTCGAACGTCAGAACGGCCGCGAGGTCCATCGCGCGCGCACTATAGACCCGCCGCGCACACCAGGCAAGGCACGGTGGTTGACACTCCGAATTGGGCGGGACTAGACTCGGGCTCTCGCGATGCGAGCGTGCGATTTCCAAACCCCTCGCCCGGAGGTACTGATGCGGGCCGACCGTCGGAGATTCCTCAAGGCAGCTGGCGCGGGTCTCGGCGCAGTGTCCCTCGCCCCCACCATCGTGCGCGACGCGTTCGCGCAGGCCAACGTCATCAAGGTGGCGGCGATCCACGACCTCTCGGGAGGCCTCGACATCTACGGGCGGCCGATGGTCGACTGCCTCAACTACGCCGTCGAGGAGATCAACGGCGCCGGCGGGCTGCTGGGACGTCAGATCAAGCTCATCAGCTACGACGCCCAGTCCAACATCCAGCTCTACACGCAGTTCGCCACCGAAGCCGCCACCAAGGAGCGGGTGGCGGTCGTCCACGCCGGCATCACGTCGGCCTCGCGCGAGGCCATCCGGCCCGTGCTCAAGCGCTTCAACACGCTCTACTTCTACAACACCCAGTACGAGGGCGGCGTGTGCGACCGCAACTGCTTCTGCACCGGGTCGACGCCGGCCCAGAACGTGGATAAGCTGGTCCCCTTCACGCTGAAGAGGTTCGGCAAGAAGGTGTACACGGTCGCCGCCGACTACAACTACGGCCAGATCACCGCCAAGTGGGTCAAGAAGTTCACCCAGGAGCACGGCGGCGAGGTGCTGGCGACGGACTACTTCCCCCTCGAGGTGAGCGACTTCGGCCCCGCCATCACCAAGATCCAGGCCGCCAAGCCGGACTTCGTGATGTCGGCGCTGGTGGGCGGCAACCACATCTCGTTCTACCGGCAGTGGGCGGCGTCGGGCATGAACAAGACCACGCCGGTGGCCTCGACGACGTTCGGCAACGGGCTCGAGCACCAGGTGACGACGCCGGAGGAGCACAAGGGCTACATCGGCTCGCAGAGCTACTACCAGGAGCTCACCACCGAGGCGAACCAGGCGTTCCTCAAGAAGTTCCTGCCGAAGTACGGCGGAACGACGAAGTACGTGACGCCGCTGGCCATCCAGTCGTATCACGGCCTGCACCTGTGGGCCTCCGCGGTGAAGAAGGCCAACAGCATCGACCGCATGAAGGTGATCGAGGCGCTGGAGGCCAATCACACGTTCAGCGGCCCGGCCGGCAAGACGGCCATCGATCCCAAGACGCATCACTGCAGCCTCGACGTCTACATCGCCGAGGCGCAGAACCGGGCGTTCAAGGTCCTCGAGAGCTATCCGCAGCAGCCGCCGGCCGACACCGCCGCCGTCTGCGACCTCAAGAAGAATCCGAACGAGAACCAGCAGTACGTCATCGACGTCAAGACATGAAGGCGTAACAGCGAAGGAGGTTCCCGTGGCCAGCGCAAAGCTTCCCACTCCGGACGAGCTCAAGGCTGTCGGCCGGCAACTCGGCATGACCCTGTCCGACGCCGACGTCGCGTTCTTCCTCGAGACGATGGCCGGCAACGTCGCCGCGTATCACGCCGTCGAGGCCATGGCCGATCCGATGCCGCCGGTCAAGTATCCGCGGACACCGGGCTATCGCCCCCAGGGCGCCGAGAACAAGTACAACGCCTGGTACTACAAGAGCGAGGTGAAGGGCGCGCCCTCCGGCAAGCTCGCCGGCAAGCGGATCGCCCTCAAGGACAACGTGTGCCTGGCCGGCGTGCCGATGATGAACGGCGCCTCGTCGCTGGAGGGCTACGTGCCCGACGTCGACGCCACCATCGTCACGCGCATCCTGGACGCAGGCGGCACCATCCTCGGCAAGGTCCACTGCGAGTACTTCTGCTTCTCGGGCGGCAGCCACACCAGCGCAGCGGGGCCTGTCCAGAATCCGCGGAAGACGGGGTACTCGGCGGGCGGGTCGTCGTCCGGCAGCGCCGCCGTCGTGGCGGCCGGCGACGTCGACATGGCGATCGGTGGCGACCAGGGCGGATCGATCCGCATTCCCGCCGCGTACTGCGGCGTCTACGGGCTGAAGCCCACGCACGGGCTCGTCCCGTACACCGGCGTCTTTCCCATCGAGAACACCCTCGATCACACCGGGCCGATGACGGCGACCGTCGCCGACAACGCGCTGCTGCTGGAGGTGCTGGCCGGGCCCGACGGGCTCGATCCGCGCCAGGTCGACGTGAAGACGGCGGCGTACACGAACGCCCTCACCGGCGACGTGCGCGGCATGAAGATCGCCGTCGTGAAGGAAGGCTTCGGCCATCCGAACTCGGAGGCCGACGTCGACGCGCTCGTCCGCAAGGGCGCCGCCATCTTGCGCCAGCTCGGCGCCCAGGTCGACGAGGTGTCGATCCCGCTGCACCTGGCCGGCGCCGCCATCTGGACGCCCATCGCCGTCGAGGGGGCGACGTGGCAGATGATGAACGGCAACGGCTTCGGCTTCAACTGGAAGGGGCTGTACGTCACGAGCCTCATCGACGCGCACTCGGCGTGGCGCCAGCGCTCCGACGAGTTCTCGGACACGCTGAAGACGACGATCCTCTTCGGGCAGTACGCGCTGAACAAGTATCGCGGCCACTACTACGCCAAGTCGCAGAACCTCGGCCGCGTCCTGCGGGCCGCCTACGACGCGGTGCTGAAGGAGTACGACCTGCTGCTGATGCCGACGCTGCCGCTCAAGGCCACGCCAATCCCCAAGCCGGGCGGGCCGCGCATGGAGATCATCCAGCGGGCGTTCGAGATGCTACCGAACACCGCGCCCATCGACGTGACCGGCCATCCCTCGATGAGCGTGCCGTGCGGCCTCAGCGACGGGCTGCCGGCCGGGATGATGCTGACGGCGAAGCACTTCGACGAGGTGGCGATCTACCGGGCGGCCTCGGCGTTCGAGAAGGCGGGCGACTGGCGGGGCCTTCGTCCCTAGCCGATGATCTCGGCCGCCGTCGACACCCAGCCGAACTTCAGCGCGAAATTCTTGAGGACGGCGGCGTGCAGGTCCGGCATGTAGGACGAGACCGCGTCGGCGACGATGGTCGTGCGATAGCCGCGCTTGAAGCTTTCGCGCGCCGTCTCCTCGACGCAGATCTGGGTGACGGTGCCCGTCACCAGCACCGATTCGACGTGGCGAGCCTTCAGCAGATCGTCGAGATTGGTGTTGTGGAAGGCCCCGTAGCCGAACTTGTCGACGATCGGATCCCCCGGCTCCGGGTAGATCTCGTCGATGATGTCCGAGCAGTCGAGCTCCTTGCCGACGTCCTCGTAGTGGCGCAGAAAGCCCTTCCAGCAGCAGCACACCGGGGGCGCGAGGACCGGCGACCATTCCCAGACCAGCGTCCGCTCGGGCCCCGCCACGAACTTCGTGTAGATCACCGGGATGCCGCGCTCGCGACAGGCGGCGAGCAGCCGCTGGTGCACCGGGATCGTGGGCCGTGATTCGGGGACTTCCAGCGGGGCCCCGACCCGGACGAAGTCGTTCTGCATGTCCACGATCACCAGCGCGGGGTGAGCCAGGCGGTCGAGCGTCATCAGCTGTCAGTCTCCCATCACGAGGCCGCCATCGATCTTGATGGCCTGGCCCGTCATGTAGTCGGAGTCCGGCCCGGCCAGGAACGCCACCACGCCGGCGACGTCGTCGGCCTTTTCCGGCCGCCCCAGCGGGATGCCGGCGATGCGGCGCTTCCACGCTTCCTTCGGCGGCAGGTTGTGGAGGGCGGCCAGCTCCTGGTCGAGCTGCTCCCACATCGCGGTGTCCACGGCGCCGGGGCAGACGCAGTTGGACGTGATGCGATCCCCGGCAAACGCCTGCGCGGCCGAGCGCGTGAGGCTGATGACGCCGGCCTTGGACGCCGAGTACGGCGTGGTGAGGTGGTTGCCGCCGCGATAGCCGGCGATCGACGCGGTCTGGATCAGCTTGCCGCGCAGCTCGGAGCCCGCCATCGGCGACTGGGCCTTCATGGCTCGCGCCACCGCCTGGAGCACGAAGAACACCGCGCGCAGGTTCACCGCGAGCACGCGGTCCCACTCGGCCTCCGTCACGTCGAGGATCGGCTGCACGCGGATGACCCCCGCGTTGTTGAACAGGACGTCGATGCGGCCGAAGCGGCGCTGCGTCTCCTCCACCATGCGCGCGATGTCGACGGCGCGCGTGACGTCGGCCTGGATGGCCAGGCCCTTCAGCTCGGCCGCGAGCTTCTCGACGCCGGCCTTGTCGAGATCGGCGAGGGCGAGACGGGCGCCGTCGGCGGCCAGGCGGCGCGCGGTGGCGGCGCCGATGCCGCGGGCGGCGCCGGTGATCAGGACCACGCGATCGTCGAGGGTGGCCATGGCTCAGCGGAACGCCGGCGCGATCTCGTTGATGAAGCGGTCGAGATCGCGGCGCAGCTCGGGCAACGGACGGAACATGGAGGGGATGAACAGCGTGTCGGCCCCGGCCGCCTTCAGTTGGCGGAGCGTCTCGCGGATCTGGTCGGGCGTGCCGGCCAGGCAGGTGTCGCGCGCGTCGGCCGCGTGGCGGCCCATGCGCGTCTCGATCGTCCTGGCGAGGGCGTCGACGTCTTCCTTCTTGTCGGTGATGTGCAGCGCCATGTTCACCGAGCGCCTGATCGACTTGGGATCACGCTTCACCGCCGCGCAGTGGCCGTCGAGGATCTTGCCCTTGCGCGAGAGCACCTGCGGGCCGCCCCAGACGTTCCAGTGGTCGGCGTGCTTGGCAACGATCTTGAGCGTGACCTTCTCGCCGCCGCCGCCGATCATCAGCTCGGGGTGCGGGCTCTGCACCGGCTTGGGATCGAGCGGCGCGTCGTCGAGCTGGTAGTAGCGGCCCTTGAACGTGCTGCGCTTGTTCTTCCAGAGCGACGTGATCACCTCGCACGCCTCGTCCAGCCGCTCGAGGCGCTCGCGCATCGTGTAGAAGGGAATGCCGTACGCCTCGTGCTCGTTCTGCTGCCAGCCGGCGCCGAGGCCGAGCAGGAGCCGGCCGCCGGAGATGATGTCCACCTGCGCGGCCATCTTGGCGACGACGGCGGGATGGCGGTACGTGTTGCCGAGCACGATCGTGCCCACGCGCATGCGCGGCACCAGCGCGGCCAGCGCGCTGAGCGTGCTCCACGATTCGAGCATGGCGCCCTCTTTCTCGGGCGTGTTGGGCATGAAGTGGTCGGTCACGCAGGCGACGTCCCAGCCGGTCGCCTCGAGGTGCTTCCAGAGATCGAGGACGCCCGACCACGTCTGCATGCCCATGCTCGTGAAGATGCCGAAGCGCATGATGACTCTCCTTTTCGCCCGACAGCATACCCGCACACCGCTGGCCTTGCCCGCGATCTTGGCGTACTGTCCCCCGGCGTGAGGACGCCATGACACGCTTCGGTATCGCGCTACCCTCCGGCGGCCCCGGCGCCGGTCCCATCACCGCCACCACGCTGGCCGACGCCGCGCGCGCCATCGAGGCCGCCGGCTTCAGCAGCGCGTGGGCCTTCGACTCCATCGGCCGCGGCTGGCTGCACGCCGATCCGCTCACCGCGCTCGCCGTCGCCGCCAGCGTGACGCGCGGCCTCGAGCTGGGCACCGGCGTGCTCCAGGTGCCGCTGCGCAACCCGGTTGAGCTGGCCCAGCGGGTGCTGACGACCCATCTCGTCGCCGGCGGACGCCTGCTGCTGGGCGTCGGCGCCGGCTCCACGGCGACCGACTTCGCGGCGCTCGGCCTGGACTTCGCCGCGCGCTTCCGGCGTCTGGACGAGTCGCTCGGCGTGATGCGCCGGCTCTGGAAGGGCGAGCGGGTCAACGGCGCCTCGCTCGAGCCCGTGTGGCCGGCGGCGCTTGGCGGCCCGCCGGTGCTGATCGGCTCCTGGGCCGGCTCGAAGTGGATCGTGCGGGCCGCGCAGGAGTTCGACGGCTGGGTGGGCTCGGGCGCGCGCTCGAGCTGGCGGGCCCTGCGCGAGGGCATCGCGCGCTTCCGCGATCTCGGGGGCCGCCGCGCCATCGTCACCAACGTCCGCGTCGACCTGGACGCGGCGACGCCGAGCCCCGACGGGCCCGACGATCCGTACGACCTGCGCTGCCCGCGGCCCATCGCGCAGGCGCGCCTGCAGCAGCTCCTCGCGCTTGGCTTCGACGACATCGTGCTCGTCCCGCGGCGCCACGACGCCGGGCACCTGAAGGAGCTGCGCGATTTCATCCACCACGCGAGCGTGTAGCAACGGAGGCCCTTCATGGCCATCATGCGCATCTTCACGGGCAAGGACGGCGAGTCGCACTTCGAGGACGTCTACCCGCGCTTCGAGCCGCGCGGCGATCAGTCGGAGACCGCCGAGCTGATCCCCGGCAGCGGCATCATCATCCGGCGCTTCGACCCCAAGCGCATGAACCCGTGGCACAACGCGCCGGGCCACTACGTCGTGTTCACGGTCTCGGGCGCGGTCGACATCGAGATCGGCGACGGCACCGTCAAGCGCCTGGGCCCCGGCGACATCCTGATCGCCGAGGACCTCACGGGCCGGGGCCACATCACGCGCGAGGTGGGGCCGGTCCCGCGCGTCTCGGTCTTCGTGCCGCTCGGATAGGAGCACGGCGATGACCGCTCCGCTGGTCCTCTACACGACCGACGGCCGCGTCTCCATCGTGACGCTGAACCGGCCCGACAAGCTCAACGCGATCACGCCCGAGCTCAAGAAGCTGCTGATCGAGCGCTTCCACGAGGCGGACGCCGATCCGGGCACCAGCGTGGTCGTCGTGCGCGCCGAGGGCCGCAGCTTCAGCGCGGGCTACGACATCGGGCCCAGCCCGGCGCGCGCGGTGCGGCGGGGCAACGCGCTGGCCTGGCACGAGTCCCTCACCGACGACGTGCGGCTCGAGATGACGCCGTGGGACATGCGCAAGCCCGTGATCGCCTCCGTGCAGGGGCATTGTCTCGGCGGCGGTTGCGAGATGGTGATGATGTGCGACGTCACCGTGGCCGCGGACGACGCGCTCTTCGGCGAGCCGGAGATCCGCTTCTCCAACGTGGGGCCCGCGCTGGTGATGCCGTTCATCGTCGGCCTCAAGCGCGCCCGCGAGCTGCTCTACATGGGCGACCCCATCGACGCGAAGACGGCACTGGCCTGGGGCATGATCAATCGCGTGGCCCCGCGCGCGGAGCTGGCGGCGGCGACCATGAAGCTGGCCCGGCGCATGGCGCTGATCTCGCCGGAGTCGCTGATGGCCACGAAGCTGGCCATCAACCGGGGCGCCGACGCCGCCGGCTTCCGCAACGCGATTCGCGCCGGCCTCGACGTGCTGGCGCCGCTCTATGCGGCGCGCACGGAGGTCGGGATGAAGTTCGACGAGATCCGGGAGAAGGAAGGCCTCGGCGCCGCCCTCAAGTGGCGGGCCGAGCAATTCAAGGAGTGACGACGATGCCGGTGATCAAGGTCAGGGATCTCGCCTACGGTCGGCTGCGCTCACCCGATCTCGACACGGCCGAGGAGTTCCTCACGCACTTCGGCATGACGCGCGCGGCGCGCACGCCGACCGCGCTCTACATGCGGGGGACGGGCCCGAGCCACCACCTGCACGTGACCGAGAAGGGCGATCCCGCGTTCGTGGGCTTCGCCTACTACGCGGCCGGCGAGGACGACCTGCAGCGCGTGGCGAAGGCGCCGGGCGCCTCCAGCGTCGAGACGATCGACGAGCCCGGCGGCGGCCGGCGCGTGCGGCTGCGCGAGCCGAATGGCTACCAGGTCGAGGTGGTCCACGGCATCAGCCGAGTCCCGGAGATCAGCGTGCCGCGCCAGCCCATGAACTCGGGCGCCGAGCCGCTGCGCCGTGCCGGCGAGCTGATGCGGCTGCGGAAGTCGCCGGCGCCGATCAAGCGCATCGGCCACGGCGTGATGGGCACGCCGAAGGTGCGGGAGACGGTGCAGTGGTTCCGCGAGACGCTCGGCTTCATCTGCTCGGACGACGTGTATGCCGGCGACAAGGACAACATCATCGGCTCGTTCAACCGCTGCGACTGCGGCGACGAGTTCGTCGATCACCACACGCTCTTCTGCGTCCGCAACGAGCGCGCCGGCCTCAACCACATGTCCTTCGAGGTGCCCGACGTCGACGCCGTCTTCATGGACCACGAGTACCTGGCGCGCCTGGGCAAGTACGAGCACATGTGGGGCGTGGGCCGGCATCTCCTCGGCAGCCAGGTCTACGACTACTGGTGCGACCCGTGGGGACGCGTGCACGAGCGCTGGGCCGACACCGACCGCCTGAACGCCCGCACCCCGGGCAACCTGCTGTCAGCGGAAGAGGCGCTAGTGAGCCAGTGGGGCGAGAACCCGCCGGAGAAGTTCATCCACCACGTGAGCGCCTAGCAGCGGGTTAAAGAGGAGCGCCCCGGCTTTGCCGGGGCGCGCTGAACGCTGGCCGGTTACAGAGGAGCGCCACGGCTCCGCCGGGGCGCTCCGAACGCTGGGGGGTATGGGGGGCCATCTCGGGGCCCCCCATGTCTACAGATACTTGCTCGGCCAGTTCATCGTCCGCCACATGTGGGCGGACGGGCTCGCGTCGAAGCCGAGGCCCTCCTTGGGCTGACGGAAGTTGCGGCCGATGACGTCGGTGAACTCCTCCAGCTCGACCCTCAGCGTGGCGTCGAACGAGTAGAGGTCGTTCACGCAGATCATGCGCGAGGTCATGTACCACTTGTGGTCGCGCGCGTACCGGTAGTCGCGCTCGATGTAGGGATCGACCTTGTAGTCGGCGCCGAAGAGCTTTACGTACATCGCTGGGTAGGCGTAGCCGACCGATTCGTCGGCGAAGAAGCGCAGGGCCTGGTGATAGCGGATGGCCCAGCTCACTTCCTCGTCCACGTAGGGCTCGACCAGCTGCGCCGCCCAGTAGCCGTGGTCGCCGCGGATGAAGCCGGCGATGGCGATGTCGTGCACCAGGCAGGCCATGACGACCTTCTCGCCCGCGCCGTGCTTCTGGGCCAGCCGCGCGCTCTGCATCATGTGCTGGGTGGGGCCGAAGCGCAGGCGGAAGAAGTCCGTCAGCGTGGGCCGGTCGGGCATCTTCGGCAGGCGCGGGTCGGGGCCCATCATGACGAGCTTGCCGTTGTCGGGCCGGATCAGCGGCTGCCGCGGATCGCGCTCGCCGGAGGTGTAGATGACCGATTTCAGGACGATCCGGTCCAGCTCCTCGCTCAGCGCGTGCTCGGCGGCCTCGGCTTTCTCCAGTGTCGTCATGCACCGGATGATCGGCGCGGGGCCGGCGACTGTCAAGCGCGCCTCAGTGGCCGTTCGCCCCTCGCTCCAGCTCCCACGCGGCGAAGCACCGCGTGTGGACGTGGTACTTGTCCAGGCCGGCCGGGTTGTCCCGGGCGAACTGGATCTCGAACTCCATCTGCTGACGCGTCACGGGGAGCTCGCACACCGCGCATGGCGCCCCGACGCCGGGGCCTCCCCAGGTGCGGTCAGGGTGTCGGTTGGGAAGCTTGCCGTCTCGAATCACGATGCGGACTTTCTCGCGCAGGGCCTGCTCGTCCATCAGCCGTACCTCGACGGGCATGTAGCGTTGGACCACATGCGTCACGCCCTTCGGAGGAAGGCCAAGCCAGATGCCAGGGGGTCCGACGCCGGGAGCGCCTGTTGGGGGCCCGGTGGAAGGCGTCTGCACTGTAGCACGCCCCAAATTGACTTGCCGCGGCAAGTCTGTAAGAATTCACGACACTTTCCGGGGGGCCTGCATAGCGATGGCGCCAGCTTCGAAGAAGACCTTCCACACGGCCTCCGACGCCGAGATCAAGGCCGGTGAAGTCTCCGACGTCTACTTCCAGCGCACCGTGGAGATCCTGGCCGCGCGCGGCGATCGCAAGCGCGTCAAGGCCGAGGTCTACCTCAAGTCCCTGCCGGAGGACTGGCACTGGGGCGTGCTGGCCGGCATCGAGGAAGCGGCCCGGCTGCTCGAGGGCATCAAGGTGGACGTGCGCGCCATGGACGAGGGCACGGTGTTCGCCCCCTACCAGCCGGTGCTCACGCTCGACGGCGTCTACGTCGACTGGGCCCAGTACGAGACGGCGCTGCTCGGCCTGCTCTGCCAGGCCTCCGGCATCGCCACCAAGGCCGCGCGCTGCAAGATGGCAGCGGGCCAGCGTCAGGTGATCTCGTTCGGCGCGCGGCGCATGCACCCGGCGCTGGCGCCGATGATCGAGCGCAACGCGTTCATCGGCGGCTGCGACGGCGTGGCCGTCACCAAGTCGGCCGAGCTGATCGACGCCGACCCCATGGGCACCATTCCCCACTCGCTGGTGCTGATGGTGGGCGACACGGTGGAGGCGCTCAAGGCCTTCCACGAGGTGATCGAGCCCAAGGTGCGGCGCGTGGCGCTCATCGACACGCTGCAGGACGAGAAGTTCGAGGCCATCCGCGTGGCCGAGGCGCTCGGCAAGGATCTCTTCGCGGTGCGGCTGGACACGCCGTCCTCGCGGCGCGGCGACCTCTACCGCATCGTCGAGGAGGTGCGCTGGGAGCTGAACCTGCGCGGCTTCGACCACATCAAGATCGTGGCCTCCGGCGGCATCGACGAGTACGAGATCCTGCACCTCAATCCCGTGGTCGACTCCTACGGCGTGGGGACGTCGATCGCCAACGCGCCGGTGCTCAACTTCGCGCTCGACATCATGGAGATCGAGGGCCGGCCGATGGCCAAGCGCGGCAAGTGGTCCGGCGCCAAGGAGGTGCTGCGCAAGCGCGGCACGATCGAGACCGTGGTGCTGCCGGCCGGCTCCCCGCCGCCCGCGGGCGGACCGTGGGACAGCATGCTCAAGCCCCTGGTGACGGGCGGCCGCGTCGCGCGCGACCTGCCGCCGCCGCGCACCATCCGCGACCACGTCCTCGACCAGCTCGCGGGCGTGCCGCTGGACACGATCCGGCGGCAGGGGCTGCGCCGCGACTTCTGAGCGGCTGCCGATGTCGTCCATCCTCGAGCGCATCGTCGTCGACAAGCGCGCCGAGGTCGCGGCCCGCAAGGCGGCCACGCCCCGGGCGACGCTCGAGCAGCGGTGCGCCGCGCGGCCGGCGACGCGCGACTTCGAGGCCGCGCTGCGCCCGCCCGGCCGGCCGGTGGCGCTGATCGCCGAGGTCAAGAAGGCCTCGCCCTCGCGCGGCGTCCTCAAGGGCGATCTCGACCCGATCGCCCTGGCCACGGCCTACGCGCGTCACGGCGCCGACGCCATCTCCGTGCTCACCGACGAGAAATACTTCCAGGGCCACCTCGACCTGCTGGCGGCCATCCGCGCGCGGGTGACGGTGCCGTTGCTGCGCAAGGACTTCACGATCGACGAGTGGCAGCTCTGGGAGTCCCGCGCCGCCGGCGCCGACGCCGTGCTGCTGATCGTCTCCATCCTCGCCGCCGCGCGCCTCGCCGACCTGCTGGCCGCGGCCAAGGGGCTCGGCCTCGCCGCGCTGGTGGAGTGCCACACCGCGGCCGAGGTGGACACGGCGCTCGGCGCCGGCTGCCGGATCCTCGGCATCAACAACCGCAACCTGGCGACGTTCGAGACGCGCATCGAGACGACGCTGGAATTGTTGCCGATGATCCCGCCCGGCCCCATCGTGATCAGCGAGAGCGGCTTCTTCACCGGCGACCAGGTCCGGCGCGTCGTCCAGGCCGGCGCGCGCGCCGTGCTCGTCGGAGAAGGGCTGGTCAAGGCCGACGACGTCGCGGCCAAGATCCGCGAGCTGAGACTGCATGGTTAGGGTCAAGATCTGCGGCATCACCAATCTCGAGGACGCGCGGCTGGCGGTCGAGGCGGGCGCCGACGCGCTCGGCTTCATCTTCGTCGAGAACACGCCGCGCTTCGTCACGCCCGAGCAGGTGGCGCCGATCGTGCGCTGGCTGCCACCGTTCGTGACGCCCGTCGGCGTCTTCTGGGATCATCCGTCCGGCCACGTGAAGGCCGTGGCCGAGGCCTGCGGCCTGCGCGCGCTGCAGTTCCACGGCGACGAGCCGCCCGAGACGCTGACCGGTCATTCGCTGCCGGTGATCAAGACGATCAAGCTGCCACCGGCCTCCGAGATCGACGGCCTGCCCGAGTTCCGGATCGGTGAGCTCTTCGGTGCACTCCGGTATCGCGGGGTCGCCTCGGCCATCCTGCTCGACACGGCCGTGCGGTGGAGCGAGGGCGAGCGCCGTCCGCCGGTTGAATGGAAGCGCATCACGCTGGCCGGCATCAATTCCGGGCCAGGGACCCGCATGCACATCGTGCTGTCCGGCGGCCTCGTGGCCGAGAACGTCGCCGAGGCCGTCCGGATCGTGCGCCCGTTCGCCGTCGACGTGAACTCCGGCGTCGAGGTCCAGCCGGGCAAGAAGGACCCAGACAAGGTGCGGCGGTTCGTCGCCGAGGCCAAGCGGACGTGAAGACGCTGCCCGACGCGCGCGGCCACTTCGGCAAGTTCGGCGGGCGCTTCGTGCCGGAGACGCTGATGGCGCCGCTGATCGAGCTGGAGAAGGCCTACGCGGCGGCGCGGCGGGACCGCAAGTTCCAGGCGAGGCTCAACGCGCTGCTGGCCGACTACGCGGGGCGCCCCACGCCGCTCTATCACGCCGCGCGCCTGAGCGAGCACTGTGGCGGCGCGCGCATCTGGCTCAAGCGCGAGGACCTCTGCCATACCGGCGCCCACAAGGTGAACAACGTGCTGGGCCAGGCCCTGCTGGCCGCGCGCATGGGCAAGAAGCGCGTGATCGCCGAGACGGGCGCGGGCCAGCACGGCGTGGCCAGCGCGACGGCGTGCGCCCTGCTGGGGCTCGAGTGCGAGGTGTACATGGGGACCGAGGACGTCGAGCGCCAGGCGCTCAACGTCTTCCGCATGAAGCTGCTGGGCGCCAAGGTGATCCCGGTCGAGTCCGGCAGCAAGACGCTCAAGGACGCGGTCAACGAGGCGCTGCGCGACTGGGTCACCAACGTGCGCACCACGTATTACCTGCTGGGCTCGGCGCTCGGCCCGCACCCGTACCCGATGATGGTGCGCGACTTCCACACCGTGATCGGCAAGGAGACCCGGCGCCAGGCGCAGCGGACGATCGGGAAGCTTCCCGACGTGCTCGTCGCCTGCGTGGGCGGCGGCTCCAACGCCATCGGGCTCTTCCATCCGTTCATCGGCGACCGCCGCGTGCGCATCGTGGGCGTGGAGCCGGGCGGGCACGGCATCGCCACGGGCCGCCACGGCGCCACCATGACCGCCGGCCATCCCGGCGTGCTGCACGGCGCGATGAGCTACCTGCTGCAGAGCGACGACGGCCAGGTGGCCGTGGCCCATTCGATCTCGGCGGGGCTCGACTATCCGGGCGTGGGCCCCGAGCACGCGTACTATCGCGAGACGGGCCGCTTCGAGTTCGTGGCGATCACCGACGAGGAGGCGCTCGAGGGCTTCCAGGCGCTGACCAAGCTGGAGGGCATCATGCCCGCGCTGGAGTCCGCCCACGCCGTCGCCCACGCCATGCGCCTGGCCAAGACGCTGCCGCGGGCGAAGACGATCGTCGTCGGCCTCTCGGGCCGCGGCGACAAGGATGTCCACGTCGTGGCGAAGGCGCTGGGGAAATCCGTCGAATGAAGGCGCAGCCGCGCCGTGCCTCGAACAGGCCACCCACGGCGCTCGCCGAGCATGCGCCGCCCGCTCCAACGACCCGGCTCGACATGACGTTCGCGCGGCTGCGCGAGCGGGGCGAGCGGGCCCTCATGCCGTACTTCACCGCGGGGGATCCCTCGCTGGCCGAGACGCGGCGGCTCGTGATGGCGGCCGAGCGCGCCGGCGCCGACGTCGTCGAGCTGGGCGTGCCGTTCTCCGACCCGATCGCCGACGGGCCGGTCGTCCAGCGCGCCGGCACCCGCGCGCTGGCCGCCGGCGCCTCGCTGCCGCGCGTGCTGGAGCTGGTGGCCGGCCTGCGCGCCGACGGCCTGAAGCTGCCCATCGCGCTGATGACGTACTACAACCCCGTGCTGGCCTTCGGCCTCAAGAGCTTCACGCGCACCGCGCTCGACGCGGGCGCCGACGGCGTCATCGTGCCCGACCTGCCGTACGAGGAGGCCGACCCGCTGCGCGAGGAGGCCGAGCCCGCCGGGCTCGACCTCGTCCAGTTCGTGGCGCCCACCTCCACGCCGGCGCGCGTGAAGGTCATCGCGCGACTGAGCCGCGGCTTCATCTACGTCGTCTCCGTGCTCGGCATCACGGGTGAGCGCCGCCAGCTCCCGCCCGAGCTCGACGCCCAGATCCGCACGCTGCGCCTGGTCACCACGAAGCCGGTCTGCGTCGGCTTCGGCGTCTCCACTCCCGAGCAGGTCGCCGCCGTCGGCAAGCTCGCCGACGGCGTCATCGTCGGCTCCGCCATCGTCCGACTCATCGAGCGTCACACCGGTGACCCCGCCCTCATCGACGAGGTGGCGAAGTTTATTGCGGCCCTGAAAGCGCCGCTGAGGATACAGACATGACCATGCGCCGTTCGAGCGCCGGCTTTGCCGGCGCAACGAGGTCTGGGGGGAGGCAGGGAGGAGCACGCCGCGACGCGGCGTGCGACGACCGTCGGAAGGGGGGCGAAGCCCCCCTCCGAACTCAGGGGGGCGAAGCCCCCTCCGAGGCTGACTATGGCGTGGTTTCGTAGAAAGCCGGAAGACACGGAAGGCACGCCCAAGAAGGTCGTCATCGCGGAAGGCCTGTGGATCAAGTGCGACTCGTGCAAGGAGATCGTCTATCGCGCGGAGGTCGAGCGGGCCGGGCGCGTGTGCCCGAAGTGCCGCTATCCCTTCCGGATCTCCTCGCGCGAGCGGATCGGCCTGCTGGTGGACTCCGGCAGCTTCGAGGAGCACCAGGCCGCGCTGTCGAGCACCGATCCGCTCGGGTTCAAGGACACCAAGCGCTATCGCGACCGGCTGCGCGCGGCCAAGCAGAAGACCTCGACCGAGGAGGCCGTGGTGACCGGGCTCGCGCGCATCGGCGGCTATCCCGCCGTCCTCTGCGTGTTCGAGTTCGGCTTCCTCGGCGGCAGCATGGGCTCGGTGGTCGGTGAGAAGCTGGCGCGCGGGATCGAGCTGGCCATCGACAAGCACCTGCCGGTGATCATCGTGGCCGCCTCCGGCGGCGCGCGCATGCAGGAAGGCATCCTGTCGCTCATGCAGATGGCCAAGACGTCGGCCGCGCTCGAGCGGCTGGGGCGGGCGAAGCTGCCCTATCTCTCTGTCCTCACCGATCCCACCACCGGCGGCGTCACTGCCAGCTTTGCGATGCTGGGCGACGTGATCCTCGCCGAGCCGCGCGCGCTCATCGGCTTCGCGGGGCCGCGCGTCATCGCGGAAACGATCCGCCAGCCGCTGCCCGAGGGCTTCCAGCGCTCGGAGTTCCTGCTCGACCACGGCCAGCTCGACATGATCGTCGAGCGGCGCGAGCTGAAGGACACGCTGCGCCGCCTGCTCGCCTTCTTCGCCGACCAGCCGACGCCGCCCGCATGACCTACGCCGAGGCGCTGGCCCGGCTCCTCGCCCTCCGCGGCGGCGAGCACGCCGGGATGCGTCCCGGGCTCGAGCGAATCGAGGCGCTGCTGGACGCGCTCGGCCGGCCCGAGCGCGCGTACACCATCGCGCAGATCGGCGGCACCAACGGCAAGGGCTCCGTTGCCTCCATGCTGGCCGCGATCCTCCGGGCCCAGGGCCGTCGCGTCGGTCTCTACACCTCGCCGCACCTCGTCTCCTTCCGCGAGCGGATCCGCGTGGACGGCGCGGCCATCTCCGAGGACGCGCTCGCCGACGGGGTGGAGGCGCTCGGCACGCTCATCGCGCGGCTGGACGCCAGCGTGTTCGAGGCGACGACGGCGCTGGCCCTCGACCACTTCGCGCGCGAGGCGGTGGACGTGGCCGTGCTCGAGGTGGGGCTGGGCGGCCGCTACGACTCCACCACCGTCGGCGCCCCGGCGGTGAGTGTGCTGACCTCGATCGACCTCGATCACCAGGAGTATCTCGGCCACACCGTCGGCGAGATCGCCACCGACAAGTCCTACATCCTGCGCTCGGGCACGGCCATCGCCGCGGCGCAGGCGCCCGAGGTGGCGGCGATCCTCGACCGGCGCGCGGCGGCGGTGGGCGTGCCGCTGCTCGCGGAAGGCCGCGAGCTGCACGTGAGCCTGCGCGCGCGCAGCCTCGACGGCCAGCGCGTGGACGTCGCCGGGCCGGGGTGGCGCTACGACGACGTCGGCATCGGCCTGCTCGGCACCTACCAGCCCGGCAACACGCTGCTGGCCGTCGCCGCGGCGCACGCGCTCGGCGCCGAGGAGCCGGCGATCCGCGGGGGCCTGGCGCGCGCGCGCTGGCCCGGCCGCTTCGAGGTTCGCCGCCGCGCGGGCGGCGGCTGGCTCGTGCTCGACGGCGCGCACAACCCCGCCGGCGCCCGCGCCCTGGCGCAGTCGCTCGCGGCGTACTTCGGCGATGCGCCGACCACGTTCGTCCTGGGCGTGCTGCGCGACAAGGACGCCGCCGGCATCCTGGCCCCGCTGGTGGGCCGCGCGCGGCGGCTGGTGCTGACCTCTTCGCGCAACCCGCGCGCAGCGGCACCGGCCGAGCTCGAAAAGCTGGCGCCGCCCGCGTTGCCGGTCGTCGTGGCGCCGTCGATTCGCGAGGCACTAGCCATCGCCGAGGCGGAAGAAGGCACCCCCATCCTTTGTGTCGCGGGCTCGCTCTCGCTCGTCGGCGATGCGCTCGCCGAAATCGGCGGAAATCGTGATAAACCTTGTCCGGTCGAAAACGCCGCTGATAGCATGGGGGCCCTTTCCTGACGAGGGTTTTCCGGACACTGTGAGAACGCGACGCCGCATCGCGCTGAGCCTGGCGGCCGCCCTGGTCGGCGCGGTGGCGCTTCCCGCCGTTGCGCTCGCGCAGACCCAGACAGCGCCGCAGGTTCCCGTCACCGTCGGCACGGTCGGCGGCGACGTCACCGTGCTGGCCGACCGCCTGGAGGAAGTCGGCCCCGATCGCCTGCTGGTGGCGACCGGCAACGTGGAGATCACGCGCGGCAAGGCCCGGCTGATCGCCGACCGGGTGGAGATCAACCGCGAGACGGGCGACGCCGTCGCGCAGGGGCGCGTGGTGTTCTACGACGGCGAGGACCAGCTCACCGGCCGGCGCATCGACTACAACCTGAAGACGGGCACCGGCGTCGTCTACGACTCCGAGGCGCGCGTGGCGCCGTACTACCGCATCAGCGGCGAGCGCATGGACCGGCTGGGCGAGAGCATCTACCGCGTGCAGAAGGGCGTGTTCACGACCTGCCAGGACGATCCGCCGACGTGGTCCTTCCACTACGGCTCCGCCACCGCCGACCTCGAGGACTTCATCTACGGCACCGGCGCGTCGTTCTGGGTGAAGGACATCCCGCTCATCCCGTTCGTGCCGTTCTTCGCCGCGGCCATCCGCCGCGAGCGGCAGAGCGGCTTTCTCTTCCCGCGCGTCGGCAGCTCGGGCCGCAAGGGCTTCGAGGCCGAGATCCCGTTCTACTGGGCGATCTCCGACAGCGCCGACGCCACCATCGCGCCGATCTATTATTCCAAGCTCGGCGAAGGCGCCAGCGCCGAGTTCCGCTACGTGCTCTCCACGCAGCAGGCCGGCAGCGTCAGCGGCTTCGTGCTGCAGGAGACGGCCGTCCACGACAGCACCCGCGCGCAGGGCAGCTTCCGCCACGACTGGACGATCGCGCCGGGGCTGGTCTTCAAGGCGGACGTCAACGGGGTCACCGACGACCGCGTGCTCGACCAGTTCGGCGACCGGCTGCAGCAGCGCAGCGCCCAGCGCGTGGAGTCGAACCTCTTCCTGACCAAGTCGTGGGAGTCCTGGAACTTCGTGGGCAACGTCTTCAGCTACCAGGACCTGACCACGCCGCGCCCCATCGAGCTGCGCCGGCTGCCCGACCTGAGCCTGCTGGGCGTGCGGCAGCCGATCCCGGGCCTGCCCGGCGTCCTCTTCGAGATGGACGCGGGCTACGTCAACTTCGTGCGCGACGTCGGCGCCGCGGGCCAGCGGCTGGACGTGCACCCGCGCCTGTCCCGCCCGTTCTCGCCGGGCGGGCTCTTCACGCTGACGCCCTTCGTGGGCGGCCGGGTGACCGCCTACGATACGGTGGTGACCGGCACGCGCCCGACCCCCGGCGTCAACGGCGTCATCGAGCTGACGGAGAAGGAGGCGCGCGTGCGCCGGCTGGCCGAGGCCGGCGCCGATCTGGAGACGAACTTCTCGCGCATCTACTCGACGGGCGGCGGGCCCTGGAACATCGACGGCCTGCTGCACAGCATCGAGCCGCGCATGCAGTACCTCTGGATCAGCGGCAAGGACAAGACGAAGCTGCCGCTGTGGACGGAGGGCGTCGACCGGATTCCCGAGACGGGCCAGCTCGCGTACTCGCTGACCAACCGGGTGCGCGCGCGCACGGTGGCGCCGCCCGACACCGAGGCCGTCCGCTGGGAGGCGCTGCGGCTCACCGTCGGCCACATCTACGACCTGAAGAAGAACGAGCCCGGCGACCTCTTCGGCACGCTGATCATCCAGCCGACCGAGCGCATCGGCGTGCGCGGCGACATCTCGCACAGCGTGCGCGGGCAGGGAATCGAGCTGCTCACCGCCGACCTCAAGGTGCGCCTCGATCCGCTGCCGTTCTCCGTCTCGGTGGGCTCGCGCTACAGCGACACGGCCAGCATCAACTTCTTCACCACCGGGCTGTCGGCCGAGCTGTCGCGCTTTCTCGTCGTCCGCAACCTCAACAACTTCGACGCGCGCAGCGGCCGCTTCGTGGAGAGCCGCACGTCCGCCGACATCCGCTTCCAGTGCTGGGCGCTCACCGTGGAGTTCGTCCACCGCGAGGGGCGCGACGACGAGATCGCCTTCGGCGTGAATCTGCTGGGCGTGGGCGGGCCGTTCCGGACGTCGATCGGCCTGGGCGCCCTGGAGGGGAGCGGAGAGAAATGATCCCGTTCATCGACCTGGCCCGGCAGCACGAGTCCATCAAGGGCGAGCTGATGGCTGCACTGGAGGGCGTGCTGCGCTCCAGCCGCTTCATCCTGGGCCCGGAGGGCGAGGCGCTCGAGGCCGAGCTGGCCGCGCGCTGCGGCGTGCGCCACGGCATCGGCGTGGGCTCCGGCACCGACGCGCTGCGCCTGGCGCTGGCCGCGCTCGGCGTGGGCCCCGGCGACGAGGTGATCACCCCGGCCTTCTCGTTCGTGGCCTCCGCCTCGACCATTGTGATGACGGGGGCCACGCCGGTCTTCGTCGACGTCGAGCCGGCCACCTTCGCGCTCGACGTCGAGGCGCTCGAGCGCGCGCTGACGCCGCGCACGCGCGCGATCGTGGTCGTCCACCTCTACGGGCACCCGGCCCCGATCGATCGCGTGGTGGCGCTGGCCCGCGCGCGCGGCGTGGCGGTCGTGGAGGACACCGCGCAGGCCATCGGCGCCACCTGGGACAAGCGGCCCGTCGGCGGCTGGGGCGACGTGGCCTGCCTGTCGTTCTATCCCACCAAGAACCTCGGCGCCTGCGGCGACGCCGGCCTGCTCCTGACCGACCGCGACGACGTGGCCGCGCACGTGCGCCGGCTGCGCCATCACGGCGACACCGGCCGCTATCACCACGTCGAGCTCGGCTATTGCAGCCGGCTCGACGAGATGCAGGCCGCGCTGCTGCGCGTGAAGCTGCGCCGGCTGGACGCGTGGACGGACGCGCGCCGGCGGCTGGCCGCGCGTTACCGCACGCTCCTGGCCGGCCTGCCGCTGGGGCTGCCGGGCGAGCACGCGCGGGCGCGCCACATCTATCACCTCTTCAGCGTGCGCCACCCGCAGCGCGACGCCCTCGCCAAGGCCCTCGCCGATCTCGGCGTGGGCACCGCCGTGCACTACCCGCTGCCGGTGCCGGGACAGCCGCTCTTCGGCGACAAGGACGAGCGGCGCTTCCCCGAGGCGTGGCGCGCCTCGCGCGAGGTGCTGTCGCTGCCGTGCTTCCCCGAGCTGACCGACGCCGAGGCCGACGAGGTGGCCGCGGCTGTCCGGACGGCACTCGAGAGGCTGTGAGGCGATGAACGACATCGCGCGGGCGCTGCGCGCGCGGCTGGCCGGCCAGCCGACGATCGGCATCGTGGGCCTCGGCTACGTGGGCCTGCCGCTGGCCGTGGCCTTCGCGGAGTCGGGCGCCAGCGTGATCGGCGCCGACCTCGACCCGCAACGCGTGGCGGCCATCCGCGCGGGCCGCAGCTTCATCGAGGACGTGCCGGCGGCGGCGCTCGGCGAGCTGGTGGCGGCCGGGCGGCTGGGCGCGGCCGACGACGTGGCGGCGCTGAAGGACTGCGACGCCATCATCATCTGCGTGCCGACGCCGCTCGGCAAATCGAAGGAGCCCGACATCTCCTTCATCGTGAGCGCGGCCGACGCCGTCGCCGCCATCATCCGCCCCGGCCAGCTCGTGGTGCTGGAGTCCACGACGTACCCGGGCACGACGCAGGAGGTGCTGCTGCCGCGCTTCGAGGCGCGCGGCATCGCGGCCGGCGAGGACTTCTTCCTGGCCTTCTCGCCGGAGCGGATCGATCCCGGGAACACGCGCTACACGCTGCGCGACATCCCCAAGGTGGTCGGCGGCCTCACCGAGGCCTGTCGCGAGCTGGCGGCCGCGCTGTACGGACGCATCACCCAGGTGGTCCCGGTCTCGAGCCCGGAGACGGCCGAGATGGTCAAGCTGTTCGAGAACACCTTCCGCTCGGTCAACATCGCGCTCGTCAACGAGTTCGCCATCATGTGCCGCAAGCTCGGGCTCTCCGTGTGGGAGGTCATCGGCGCCGCCGCCACCAAGCCATTCGGCTTCATGCCGTTCTACCCGGGCCCCGGCCTCGGCGGCCACTGCCTGCCGTCCGATCCGTACTATCTGTCCTGGAAAGTGCGGCTGGAGGGCTACGAGCCGCGCTTCATCACGTTTGCCGACGAGATCAACCGCCGCATGCCGGAGTACGTCGTGGGGCTCGTCACCGACGCGCTCAACGCGCGCGAGCGCGCGGTGCGCGGCAGCCGCATCCTCGTGCTGGGCGTGGCCTACAAGCCCAACGTGGGCGACACGCGCGACTCGCCGGCGCTGGAGATCTTCGACACGCTGCTGGTGAAGGGCGCCCGCGTCGAGTACCACGATCCGCTGGTGCCGGCGCTCAGCGTGGGCGGGGCGCGGCGCGAGTCGCTCGACTGGCGCACGCTGGACCTCGGGGCCTGGGACGTCGTGCTCGTGCTCACGGCGCACGCGTCGTACGACTGGGCGGCCGTCGTGCGCGGCGCGCGCCTCGTCATCGACACCCGCAACGCGACGGGAGCGCTCGGGCCCGCGCCGGCCAACGTGATCCGGCTCTAGCCCGGCCGGCCATGCTGAGCGCCGTCCTCGCCTCGCTGCGGCCGCAGCAGTGGGTCAAGAACCTGTTCGTCTTCGGCGGACTGATCTTCGCCCAGCGCCTGTTCACGCCGTCGGTGTGGCCAGCGCTCGGCGCCTTCGCGATCTTCTGCGGGCTCTCCGGCGCCATCTACCTGCTCAACGACGTGGCCGACCGCCACAAGGATCGCCTGCATCCCGAGAAGCGCCACCGCCCCATCGCCGCCGGCCGCCTCACCCCGCGCGTGGCGGTGGCCGTGGCCGCCGTGCTGATCGTGGTGGGGCTCGCGCTCGGCGTGTGGCTCTCGCCGCGCTTCGCGGCCGCCGCGGTCGCCTACGTGGTGCTGCTGGTGGCGTACTCGGCGTGGCTCAAGCACGTGGTCATCGTGGACGTCCTGGTGGTGGCCAGCGGCTTCGTGCTGCGCGCGGTGGCCGGCGCGCTGGTCATCGACGTGGCGATCTCCGGGTGGCTTTTGATCTGCACCATCCTGCTGGCGCTGTTCCTGGCCCTCGGCAAGCGCCGGCACGAGGTGCTCACGCTGGAGGCGAGCGCGGCGCGCCACCGGCCGATCCTGGCCGAGTACAGCGCGGGCCTGCTCGATCAGATGGTGGCGGTGGTGACGGCCTCCACGGTGACGACCTACGCGCTCTACACGATGTCGCCGGAGACGGTGGCCAAGTTCCACACCTCGCTCCTCCCCGCCACGCTGCCCTTCGTCCTCTACGGGATCTTCCGCTACCTCTACCTGCTCTACCACCGCCGGCTCGGCGGCAATCCCTCGGAGATCGTCCTCCGCGACCGCGCGCTGCTGATCAACGCCGTGTTATGGCTGATCACGGTCCTGTTGATCATCTATGGGACTGGTTAGATGGGGGGCCTCGGAGGGCCCCCCAAGCCCCCCAAGCGCTCGGCGCGGCCCGGCGGAGCCGTGCCACGCGATTGTTATAGATGGAGGGCCCGAGATGGCCCCCAAACCCCCCGACGCTCGGCGCGGCCCGGCGGAGCCGTGCCACGCCTTGATGACCGGCTCGAGGCAGCGGTGCGGTGCTCGGCGGGCGTAGAATGATCGGACGATGAAGAGTCAGGTGGCGATTCTCCGCACGCGGCCCGAGACGGTGGTGGAGGACTACGGGCGGCTGATGCGGCTGGTGAAGTACGACCAGGTCCTTCCGCGCGATCAGGACCTGATCCTCAAGCTGAACCTGTCGTGGACGAAGTACTTTCCGGCGTGCTCGAGCCAGCCGTGGCAGGTGGACGGCGTGCTGAAGACGCTGGTGGACGACGGTTACGACCGCAAGCGCCTCTTCCCCGTCGAGAACAAGACGGTGGTGACGAACCCCGTCGAGGGCTGCCGCAACAACAAGTGGGCGCCGGTGCTGAAGCGCCACGGCGTGCCGTTCATCCCGCTCCCCGACGTCGAGTGGATCGTGTACCCGTTCAAGTCGCCGCTGCTCAAGCTGAACCGGATCTTCCCGGAGGGCATCGAGATCCCGAAGATGTACGTCGGGAAGAATGTGTGCCACCTGCCTACTCAAAAAGTCCACGGGCACAGCGTCACGACCGGCGCGATCAAGAACTCGTTCGGTGGCTTGCTGAAGGAAGTGCGTCACTACGCGCACGAGTTCATCCACGAGGTCATGGTCGACCTCATGTACATGCAGCGCGAGCTGCACCCGAGCACGTTCGCCGTGATGGACGGCACGGTGATGGGCGACGGCGCGGGCCCGCGCACGATGATCCCGCGCGTGGGCAACCTCATCCTGGCCTCGGCCGACCAGGTGGCCATCGACGCCATGGCCGCGAAGATCATGGGCTTCGACCCGTTCTCGATCCCGTACTTGAAGATGTGCCACGAGCGCGGCCTCGGCGTGGCCGACCCGCGCGAGATCGAGATCGTGGGCGATGCCGACGCCGCCCGGCTCGACATGGGCTTCAAGACCAGCCGCAGCCTCGTCATCTGGGGTGACCAGCTCATCCGCCGGGGGCCGCTGCGGCCGCTCAAGCGGCTGCTGCTCCACTCGCCGCTGATGGTGTGGGCGCCGTTCGCCTCGAACGTCTACCACGACCTCCTCTGGTATCCGACCGTCGGCCGGGCGCGCATCCGCGAGTTCGCGGCCACGCCGTGGGGCCGCCTCTTCGAGCGGTACTGAGATGCCCGACGCCGGAATCCGCGTTCGCTTCGCGCCGAGCCCGACCGGGCATCTCCACGTGGGCGGCGTCCGCACCGCGCTCTTCAACTGGCTCTTCGCGCGCCACCACGGCGGGACCTTCATCCTGCGCATCGAGGACACCGACCGCTCGCGCTCGACCGAGGAGAACCTCGGCTTCGTCCTCGACGCGCTCACCTGGCTCGGCCTCGACTGGGACGAGGGGCCGCCGGCGCCGGGCTACCGCCAGACGGAGCGCTTCGATCTCTATCGCGCCCATGCCGAGCGGCTGCTGCGCGCCGGCCGCGCGTACTACTGCGACTGTCCGCCGGCGCAGCTCGAAGCCGAGCGCAAGGCGGCCGAGGCGCGCAAGGAGACCTTCCGCTACTCCGGGCGCTGTCGCGATCGCGGCCTCGCCGCCGGCGCGCTGCGCCTGCGCATCCCCGACGAGGGCAGCACGGTCGTGCACGACCTGATCCATGGCCCCGTCGTGTTCGAGCACCGCCAGCTCGACGACTGGATCCTCGTGCGCACCGACGGCACGCCGACCTACAACTTCTGCGTGGTGGTGGACGACGTGGACATGCGCATCACCCACGTCATCCGCGGCAACGACCACCTGTCGAATACGCCCAAGCAGGTCCTCTGCTACGAGGCGCTCGACTACCCGGTGCCGCAGTTCGCCCACGCCTCGATGATCCTCGGCCCCGACCGCAGCCGCCTCAGCAAGCGCCACGGGGCCACGTCGGTGCAGGCGTTTCGCGACGAGGGCATCCTGCCGGAGGCCATGGTCAACTACCTGGCGCGCCTGGGCTGGTCGCACGGCGACCAGGAGATCTTCACGCGCCAGGAGCTGATCGAGCGCTTCGACGTCAAGGACGTGGCGTCCTCCGGCGCCATCTTCGACCGCACCAAGCTCGAGTGGTTCTCGCACGAGTACTTGAAGATGACCGACGGCGCGCGCCTGGCCGCCATGGCGATCCCGTTCATCGAGCGCGCCGGCCTGCCGGTGCCCGCGGACCGCGCGCGGCTGGCCGCGATGCTGGAGACGCTGCGCGAGCGCGCCAAGACGCTGGTCGAGCTGGTCGAGGTCGGCCGCTTCTACTTCGAGCGCCCGCGCGAGTACGAGCCGAAGGCGGCCGAGAAGTTCCTCACCGTCGACGGCGCCCAGCGGCTCCAGCGCCTCATCGAGCTCGTACAGGCAGCGGAGCCGTTCACCGCTGAGGTGATCGAGACCGCCGTGCGTGCGCTCGCCGCCGAGCTCTCGCTGAAGCTGGTCGACATCGCCCAGCTCGCACGGCTCGCGGTGACGGGACGCACAGCCTCGCCGCCCATCTTCCAGGTCCTCGCGCTGCTCGGCCGCGACGAGACACTGGTCCGTCTACGCGCTGTCCAGGTCGCGATCGCGCGATGACAGCTCGTTACGCGATCCCGAGGCGCGCCACGGCCGTGCCGGGGCGCGTCCGAGCGTTGGGGGTCTGGGGGCCATGTCGGGGCCCCCAGGACGAAGGATGAGGTTGCTGCTGGCGCGTCACGGCGAGTCGGTGTGGAACGCGGAGAAGCGCTTCCAGGGTCACACCGACATCGAGCTCTCCGCCCGCGGCCGCGCCCAGGCCGAGGCGCTCGGCCGCGCGCTGCGCGGCTACCGCGTCACGGCCGCCTACGTGAGCCCGTTCCACCGCGCGCGCGAGACGGCCGAGCTGGCCCTGCGCGAGGTCGGCTCCGTGGCGCAACCCGTGATCGAGGACCGCGACGGCTCCGCCGGCGCGGTTCCGAGAGTGTGGGGGTCTGGGGGCCATGTCGGGGCCCCCAGTATCGTTGAGGAGCTGCGCGAGCTGTCGCTCGGCGAGTGGGAAGGCTGCACCGTGGACGAGGTGCGCGCGCAGGCCGGCGATCCGTATCGCGCGTGGCTGCGGGCGCCGCACGACTGTCCGCCCCCCGGCGGCGAGCCGCTGCCCGTCGTGAGCGCGCGCGTGCGCGCCGCCCTCGAGCGCATCGCGGGAGCCCACGGCCCGGGCGAGGACGTGCTGATCGTGAGCCACGGCGGCGTCATCAGCGTCTACGCCTGCCACCTGCTCGGCTGCTCGTTCAACCAGCTCTGGAAGCTGCGCGTGGACAACGCCTCGCTGACGGTCGTGCGGCCGCCGCGCCTGGTGTCGCTGAACGACACCGCGCACCTCGCGGGCGATCTGGCGCCCACACACCTGCAACGCGGCGCCATCGCCGCGCGCTCGGAGGCCGCGCCGTGACGGTGCTGCTGGCACTCTTCGGCGGCATGGCGCTGCTGCTGTACGGCATCCGCCTGAGCGGCGACAGCCTGCAGCGCGCCGTCGGCGGCCGCCTGCGCCAGATCCTCACGGGGATGTCGCGCAACCGCCTCTTCGCCGTCGTGTCCGGGGCGCTGGTGACCGCGATCCTCCAGTCCTCCGCCGCCACCACGCTCATGCTGATCGGCTTCGTCTCGGCCGGGCTCATGTCGTTCCGCCAGACGCTCGGCATCATCCTGGGCGCCGACATCGGCACCACGGTCACCGTCCAGCTGATCGCGCTGCGGGTGACCGACTACGCGCCGCTGCTGATCGGCATCGGCTTCCTCATCACCTTCCTGGCGCGCCGCAGCACGCCGCGCGACCTCGGGCAGGCCGTGCTCGGGCTGGGCCTGATGTTCCTCGGCCTCCGGCTGATCCTCGATGGCGTCACGCCGCTCAAGTCGAGCGAGCTCGCGCTCGAGCTGCTGCAAGTCGGCACGGAGACGCCGGTGATCGCGGCGCTGGTGGCGGCCGGGTTCAGCGCGCTCGTGGCCTCCTCCGCGGCCACCATCGGTCTCGCGCTGGCCCTGGCCACGCAGAACCTGATCACGCTGCCCGGTGCGGTGGCCATCGTGATCGGCGCCAACGTCGGCACCTGCGCGACGGCGCTGGCCGCCTCGATCGGCGCCACCGCCGAGGCCAAGCGCGTGGCCGTGGCCCACATCGCCTTCAAGGTCCTGGGCGGCGCGCTGGCGCTGCCGCTGATCGGGCCGTTCACGACGCTCGTCGCGTCGAGCGCGGGCGACCCGGCCCGCCAGGTGGCCAACGCCCACACGTTCTTCAACCTCGGCATCAGCCTGCTGTTCCTGCCCTTCACGCCGCTGGCCGCCCGCGTGATCGAGACACTGGTACCGCAGGCGCCGACCGAGGAGACGCCGTTCCGCGCCAAGTACCTCGACGAGCGCGCGCACGACCAGCCCTCGCTGGCCCTCGGCCAGGCCCATCGCGAAAGCCTGCGCATGGCCGACGTGGTGCAGGGGATGCTGCGCGACGCGCTGGCTGCCTTCCGCACCGACAACCTCGCGCTCATCGAGGACATCGAGAAGCGCGACGACCAGGTGGACTTCCTCGAGCGGGAGATCAAGCTGTTCCTGGCGCGCCTGGGCCGCGAGGCCATCGGCATGGAGCTCTCGCGCAAGGAGATCGGCCTGGTGTCCTTCATCGGCAACCTCGAGAACATCGGGGACATCATCGACAAGAACCTGATGGAGCTGGCCCGCAAGAAGTACTATCAGGGCCGGCGCTTCTCCGAGGCCGGCTGGGCGGAGATCCAGGACTTCCACGGCCTGGTCGCCAAGAACCTCGAGCGGGCCATCGCGGCCTTCGCGGCCACCGACAGGGCGCTGGCCCAGGAGGTCCTCGACCAGCGGCCGTTCATGCGGGCCAAGGAGCGCGAGCTGCGCGAATCGCACCTGGGGCGGCTGCGGGCCGGGCTGGCCGAGTCGCTGGAGACATCGGAGATCCACCTGGACATCCTCACGAACCTCAAGCGCATCAGCTCCCACGTGTCGGCGCTGATGTTCCCCATTCTCGACGAGGTTTGAGCCCATGAAGAAGATCGAGGCCATCATCAAGCCGTTCAAGCTGGACGACGTCAAGGAGGCCCTCACCGAGATCGGCGTCATCGGCATGACGGTGACCGAGGTGCGCGGCTTCGGCCGCCAGAAGGGCCACACCGAGCTCTATCGCGGCTCCGAGTACACCGTGGACTTCCTGCCCAAGGTGAAGATCGAGGTGGTCGTCGCCGACCATCTCGTGGACAAGGTCGCCTCGACGATCGTGGGCGCGGCCAAGACCGGGTCGATCGGGGACGGCAAGGTGTTCGTGCTGCCGATCGACGAGGCCGTCCGGATCAGGACCGGCGAAAAGGGTGAGTCCGCGGTCTAGCGCAGACCTCCTCACCGTTGCTGCCAAGGCGCGGGAGCGCGAGCTCAAGCGTCTTGGGTTCAGCAATCCGGGGGCGGCGAGCGCCAACCTCGAGGCCCTGACGCCCACGCCGCGCGACGCCGAGCTGCTGGCGCCGGTCCTGCCGCGCCTCCTCTCCGAGCTCGCGGCCTCGGCCGACCCGGACATGGCGCTCAACAACCTCGAGCGCTACGCCGCGGTCGTCGATCGCACCGTCCTCTTCGGCACGCTGGCCGCGCACCCCGGCGCGATTCCGCTGCTGGCGCGGCTGGGCGGTGCCAGCCGGCGGCCCAACAGCCTGGCCTGGCTGCTGGAGCCGCGCACGATGCGCGTGTGGCTGGCGGACGATCTGGCCGCCGATCTCGCGCAGTCGCTGCAGGCTTTCCCCGCGCGCGAGGCGCGCGTGAACGCGTTGCGCCGGTTCAAGTACCGCCACGTCCTGCGCATCGCCGCCCGCGACCTCCTCGGCGACGCCGACCTCAGCGTCACCACCGAGGAGCTGGCGCGGCTGGCCGACGTGTGCCTGGGCGAGGCCTGCCGCATGGCCGAGGCCGCGCAGCGCGCGCGCGTGGGCGCGCCGCTCGACGCCGACGGCCACGAGACGGGCCTGGCCGTGATCGGCATGGGCAAGCTCGGCGGCGCGGAGCTCAACTACTCCTCGGACATCGACCTGATGTTCGTCTACGGCGCCGAGGGCGACACCGCCGGCGGCCCCGAGGGCCGCGTCGCCAGCGGCGAGTACTTCGCGCGCGTCTGCCGCGACGTCGTCGCCATCATCGAGTCGGTGACGGAGGAGGGCTACGTCTTCCGCGTGGATCTGCGGCTGCGGCCGGAGGGACGGATGGGCGCCGTCGCCCACTCGCTCGAAGCCTACCGCGCCTATCACCGCGATCGCGCCGAGCTGTGGGAGCGCCAGGCCTTGCTGAAGGCGCGCGTCTCGGCCGGCGATCCCAAGGTGGGCGCGCGCTTCATGGACTGGGCACGCGAGGTCGTCTACCGGCCCGGCGTCGACGCGCGCATCGTGCCCTCGATCCGCGCCATGAAGAAGGAGATCGACCGGGAGCTCGAGCGCCGCGGCCAGTCGCTGGCCGCCAACGTCAAGCTCGGCCGCGGCGGCATCCGCGAGATCGAGTTCATCGTCCAGGCGCTCCAGCTGCTCTACGGCGGTGATGACGCCTGGCTCCGCGAGCGCAACTCGCTCAAGGCGCTCTTCCGGCTCACCGAGCGTGGCTACCTCGCGCCCGACCTCGGTCGCGCGCTCTCCCACGCGCTGGTGCACCTGCGCACGGTCGAGCACCGGCTGCAGCTCCTGCACGAGTTCCAGACGCACACGCTGCCCGAGGCCGCGCCCGAGCTGGGCCGCCTGGCCCGGCGGCTCGGGATCGAATCGCCGCCGGCGGCGGCCGCGCGCACGTTTCGCGCGCGCCACCGCGTGGTCACGACGGCCGTCCATCGCGCGTTCACCGACTTCTTCAGCGAGCGGGCGCAGACGCCACGCCCGCGCGTGCGGCTGCCGGGGCTGCTGGCGCTGCGCGCGACGGGCTTCGCCGACCCCGAACGTGCGCGCCAGAATCTCAAGCTGATCCTGGAGGGCCGCCCGCTGGTGCCCTACGGCGGCGCCCTGCGCGAGGCGCTCGAGCGGCTCTTCCCGGCGCTGCTCGACACGCTGTGGAAGAGTCCCGATCCTGACGAGGCGCTCAACCAGTTCGAGCGCTTTCTCTCGGCGGCCGGCCCGCGCGCGGGCTACATCGAGCTGCTGGCGGATTCCCCGCGGCTGCTCGACGGCCTCGTGCGGCTCTGCGCCGGCGGCGATCTGCTGACGCAGCTCCTCATCACGCAGCCGGAGCTGCTCGGCTCGCTGGCCGATCCGGCGGCGCTCGAGCGGCCGCGCACGCGCGCGGGACTGCGCGCGGCGCTGGCGCCCGTGTTCGCGCCGGGCGTGGCCGTGGCCGACCAGCGCGACCGGCTGCGGCGTCTCAAGCAGGCCGAGGAGCTGACGATCGTGTGGCGCTACCTGCTGGGCGCGACGTCCATCGAGGGCTACTCGCGCGAGATGACGCGGCTCGCCGAGGCGACGCTGGAGGCCGGCTGGCTCCTCGCGCTGGAGGCGCAGGTGCGGCGCCACGGCGTGCCCCGCGATGATGCCGGCCGCTTCGTTCCCTCGGTGATCGTCGGCGTGGGCAAGCTCGGGGGGCGCGAGCTGACCACGGGCTCCGACCTCGACATCTTCGTCGTCTTCGATTCGACCGGCGCCGGCGAGGGCGCCACGGACGGGAAGGCGCCGGTGGACGTCCACACGTTCTACAGCGGCGCCGTCGAGCGGCTGGCCGGCGCGCTCGGCGACATCACCCAGGCCGGCGTCGCCTTCGCGGTCGACCTGCGCCTGCGGCCCGGCAGCAAGGGCAGCGGCTTCGCGGCGTCCATCGACGCGCTGGGACGGTACTATGAGGAGCACGGGGACCTCTGGGAGCGCCAGACGCTGACACGCGCGCGCCTCGTCCTCGGCGACCGCGGGCTCGGTCGGCGAGTGCGGGCGACGCTGCGGCGGCTCGTGTACGGCGCGCCCCTTCCCGAGCACGCGCTGAAGGAGATCGCGGAGGTGCGCACGCGGATGGAAGTGGAGCTGGGCAAGGAGACGCCGGGGCGCCGCCACGTGAAGCTCGGCCGCGGCGGCCTGGTGGACGTGGAGTTCCTCGCCCAGGCCCTGCAGCTCGTGCATGGCGCGCGGCATCCCGACGTGCGGCAGCCGTCCACCGCCGGCGCGCTGGCCGCGCTCGGACGCGTGGGGGCGCTGGCGCCCGACACCGCGGCCGCGCTCGCCGACCACTACCGGTTCCTGCGCCGCGTGTCGGCCGCGCTTCGGATGCTCGGCGCGCGGCCGACCGACACCTTCGAGCTCGCCGGCCCGATGCCCTCCCGCGTGGCCAGCGCCCTCGGCCTCGGCTCGCGCGACGCCTTCCTGACCGCCTACCGCGAGCGCACGACCGCCGTGCGCACGGCGTACGAGCAGGGGCTGGCGCGTGCCTAGCCTCTACATCGTCGACGGCCACTCGCACATCTTCCGCGCCTACCACGCGGTGGGCTACCTCTCCACCTCCAGGGGCGTGCCGAGCCACGCGGTGCTGATCCTCAGCACGATGCTGTGGAAGCTGATCCGGGAGGAGCAGCCGGGCTACCTGGGCATCACGCTGGATCCACCAGGCCCCACCTTCCGCGACAAGCTCTTCGCCGAGTACAAGGCCACGCGCACGGCCATGCCCGACGACCTCGCGCGCCAGCTTCCGTACGTGCGCCGGCTCTTCGAGGCGCTGCGCACGCCGGTGATCGAGGTGCCGGGTTACGAGGCCGACGACGTGCTGGCCACGCTGGTCGAGCAGGCCCTGCGCCAGACCGACCTCGAGATCGTGGTGGTCAGCGGCGACAAGGACCTGCTCCAGCTCGTCGGCCCGCGCGTGCGCGTGCTGTCGGTGCTGGGCCGCACGGGCGAGAAGGTCGTCTACGACGAGGCCAAGGTGCGCGAGCGCTGGGGCGTGGAGCCCGGCCAGATCGCCGACGTGCTGGCGCTGATGGGCGACTCCATCGACAACATCCCCGGCGTCAAGGGCGTGGGCGAGAAGACGGCGGTGAAGCTCATCAGCCAGTTCGGCTCGGTCGAGCGCCTCTACGAGAACCTCACGCTCGTCGCCGGCAAGCTGCGCGAGACGCTGGCCACCAGCCGCAAGCAGGCCCTGCTCTCGCGCGAGCTGGCCTCGCTGTCCCACAGCGCGCCGATCACGCTCGACGTGGAGGCGTTCCGCCGCGTGGAGCCCGACTGGATCAAGCTGCGCGGGCTCTGGATGGAGATGGAGTTCACGCGCCTGGTCAAGGAGCTGCCGGCGACCCAGGTGGCCGTCAGCGCCGAGCCCGTTGCGCGCCTCGACGGCGCCGCGGCGCTGGCCGAGTATCTGGCGCGCGTACCGGCCGGCGCCGCCCTGGGTGTCGAGTGGGTCGGCGAGGCGCGCCCGCCGATCCCGCGCATCGATGCGATCGGCCTCTTCCATCCGGCGGCGGGCGCCGCGTGGACGACGAGCGCGCCGTCGCTCGGCGAGCGCCCGCTGGTCGTGCACGACGCCAAGCCGCTGCTGGAGGCGTGGCTGCCCTCGCGGCCGGTGCTGCCGGTGGCCGACGACACCGCGCTGGCCGCGTACCTGCTGAACCCCGCGCGGGCGACCTACAAGCTCGACGAGGTGTGCATGGAATCGCTCGGCGAGTGCCCGCCCACGCTGCCGGCCGCCGTCCCCGGCGGCCTCGTCGTGGACGACGCGCTGGGCGCCGTGCTGGGCGAGCGCGCGCGCTGGGCCGTGCGCTTCTGGAAGTACGCGGCGGGCGAGCTCGAGGAGCGAGCGCTCAGGCGCATCTACGAGGAGATCGAGCGGCCGCTGGTGCCGGTGCTGGCCGACATGGAGCAGGTCGGCATCCGCGTGGAGCCCGAGCGGCTGGAGGCCTTCGCCAAGGAGCTCGAGCGCGATCTCGACAACCTGACGCGCGAGATCTACGTGCTGGCCGGCGAGGAGTTCACGATCGCCTCGCCCAAGCAGCTCGCCACCATCCTGTTCGAGAAGCTCGCCCTGCGGGGCGGCCGCCGGACCAAGACCGGCTACTCGACCGACGCCGACGTCCTCACGGAGCTGTCGCTGACGCATCCGCTGCCGGGCAAGGTCCTCGAGCACCGCACGCTGTCGAAGCTCAAGGGCACGTACGCCGACGCGCTGCCGCTCATGATGAACGTCGCCACCGGGCGCATCCACACCACGTTCAACCAGCTCGTGGCGGCGACGGGACGGCTGTCGAGCCAGGATCCCAACCTGATGAACATCCCGATCCGCACCGAGCTGGGCCGGCGGATCCGCGCGGCGTTCGTGCCGGCCGAGGAGTACCGCTTCGTGGCGGCCGACTACTCGCAGATCGAGCTGCGCATCCTCGCGCACATGAGCGGGGAGCCGGCGATCATCGAGTCGTTTCGGCGGGGCGAGGACATTCATACGCGCACGGCTTCGGAAGTCTTCAAGGTCGCTCCGGCCGCCGTCACGCCGCTGCAGCGCACGATCGCCAAGAGCGCCAACTTTGCCATCCTCTACGGGGTATCGGCATTCGGTCTCTCGCAGGCGACGAAGATCGATCAGAAGGAAGCCCAGCGCTACATCAACGAGTACTTTGCGCTGCACCCGCGCGTGCGCGCGTTCATCGATCGCACCCTGGCCGAGGGCCGCGAGCGCGGCTACGTGGCCACGCTGCTCGGCCGCCGCCGCTACCTGCCCGACCTGCGCAGTGGCAACCCGGTGGCGCGCAACGCCGCCGAGCGCATGGCCATGAACGCTCCCGTGCAGGGGACGGCCAGCGACATGATCAAGATCGCCATGGTCCGCATGCACGCCGCCCTCCGCGAGCGCGGCCTGCAGAGCCGCATGCTGCTGCAGGTGCACGACGAGCTGCTGTTCGAGTCGCCGCCCGAGGAGGTCGAGACGATCGCCGGGCTGGCGCGCGACATCATGGAGGCGGCGCTGCCGCTCGACGTGCCGATCGTCGTGGACGTCAAGACCGGCCTCGACTGGTCGCAGGTGTGAGCCGCCGGTTCCTACTGGTCGGCCTCACCGGCGGCATCGCCACCGGCAAGTCCACCGTGTCGGAGACCCTCCGCCGTCTCGGGGCCGTCGTCATCGACGCCGATCGCCTCGCCCACGAGGTGGTCGAGCCGGGTCAGCCGGCGCTGGCGGCGATCGTGCAGGAGTTCGGGCGCGAGGCACTGCGCGCCGACGGCACGCTCGACCGCAAGCGGGTGGCCGCCATCGTGTTCGCCGACCCCGAGCGGCGCCGGAAGCTGGAGGCGATCACGCACCCGGCGATCCGCGATCGGTTCCTGGCCCGGCTGGCCGAGCTGGAGGCGCAGGGCTTCGAGGGGCTCGTGTTCTGGGATGCCCCCGTGATGATCGAGGCCGGCGGCCACAAGGCCATGGACCGGCTGGTCGTCGTCCTCACGGACAGCGCCACGCAGCTCGAGCGAGCCGTCGGCCGCGACGGCGACCGCGCCGACGTCGAGCGCCGCATCGCCAACCAGATGGCGCTCGGTGAGAAGGCCAAGCTGGCCGACCATGTGATCGACAACTCCGGCGATCGGGCCGCCACCGAGGCCCGCACGCGCGAGGTTCACGCCGCGCTGCTCGCCGAAGCGCAGCGCCTCAGCGGCCGCTGAGGGGCTGCGAGTACCGCTCGCGCACGGGACGGAACTGGACGACCGCCATGCGATCCAGCCGGCTGCTCAACGGCAGCGGCAGCGTCGCGGCCACGGCGAGCGCGGTGGCCGCGGTCGCCGGGCCGAGATCCATCGCCAGCGTGCAGTGCGGCACCCACGCGGTGGGCTTGTAGTGCTCCCAGGGGCCGTCGCCGAACGAGGCGAAGCGCGCCTGCACGAGGCGCTGGAGCTCGACCAGGCGCGAGGACGGCTCACAGGCCAGGTAGACCACCTCGGCGCCGAACGCCCGCACCTCGGTGAAGGTGACGGGCACCGGCGGCGTCGCGGCCGCGAGCGTCGTCACCTCGGCGATGGCGTGCTCGATGCTCAGGCGGTCCCAGATCGCGAGGCTCAGGTGAGGGCCGGCGCCGGACTCGGCCATGAATCGGATGCCCGCCTCGGCCATCCGTCGCCAGAGGGCACGGACGGCGCCGGCGCTCTCCCGATCCAGGGCCAGCTCCACGGCGAACGCCATCGGCGCCCATCATGACCAGACGCCGCGCGCTCGGCCAGCACTTCCTGCGCGATGCCGGGATCGCCCGCGCCATCGTCAACCTGCTCGCACCCACGGCGAGCGACCTCGTGGTCGAGATCGGTCCCGGTGAAGGCGCGCTCACCGACGAGCTCGCGCGGCGCTGCGGACGGCTGATCGCGCTCGAGGTCGATCGCGCGCTGCTCGACCGGCTGCGCCGCCGCTTGCCGAGCGTCGAAGTCCTCGAGGCGGACGCGCGGACGTGGGACTACGGCATGCTGGCGCGCCCGCCCGGTGGGCGCGTGCTGATCGTCGGCAACCTGCCCTACAGCGTCTCCAAGCCGATCGTGGCCGCCCTGCTGGAAGCCCGCGCGGTCATCGACGCCATGGCCTTGATGCTGCAGCGCGAGGTCGCCGAGCGGCTGGCGGCGCCGCCGGGCAGCAAGGTCTACGGTGCGCTCTCGGTGCTGACGCAGATCGTCTGCGACGTCGAGGTCGCCCTCCGCGTCCCGCCCGGCGCGTTCCGCCCGCCGCCGCAGGTGGAGTCGGCCGTGGTCCGCCTCACGCCGCGCGCCACGCCGCGCGTGCCGGCGGCCATCGAGGCCCGCTTCCGCGAGGTGGTGAGGGCGGCGTTCAGCAGCCGCCGCAAGACACTGGCGAATGCCCTGGCCGGCGGCCTCGGCGTGCCGCTTGGGGTGGCGCGCGAGGCCGCTACCACATCTGGCGTGGACCCCGGCCGTCGCGCGGAAACCCTCGCAATAGAGGAATTTGTCGCGCTGACTGCTCGGCTATAGTGAGAGCGATGCCGCGCCGTCCGTTCCTGCTCGGGCTCCTGGCGGTGGTGCTACTCGCGGCGGCGACGCTCGCCGTGTTCGCACCCCCCGAGCCGCCCCGACTCGCGCTGGCGCCGTCCCCCTTCCTGACTTCGGCGGCCCCCGCGGGCGTGACGCCGTCCGTCCGCACCAGCTCGGTGACGCTGCGCCGCGGCGACACGCTCCTCACGGCGCTGGCCCGGCTGGGCCTCGCGCGCCGGCAGTCGAACGAGGTGGCCGAGGCCCTGCGCGCCAGCGGCGCGGACCTACGCCGGCTGCGCCCCAAGGACGAGCTGGAGGTCACCTGGACGCTCGAGGGCGAGCCGATCGCCGTGCGCTGGGAGCCGAGCCCGTGGCTCGGCTTCGCGGCCGTGGCCACCGATGCCGGCTGGGAGGTGCGGCGCGCGGAGACGCGGCCCGACGTGCGCGTGGAAGCCGTGCAGGGCGAGGTGCGCCGCTCGCTGTTCGAGTCGGTGGAGGCGCTCGGTGAGTCGCCGCAGCTCGTCGTCGAGCTGGTGGAGATCTTCTCCTCGGACTTCGACTTCACCGCCGACACGCGCGCGGGCGATCGCTTCCGCCTCCTGGTCGAGAAGCGCTACGCCGGCGACCAGTTCGTGGACTACGGCCAGATCCTCGTCGCCCAGTACCTGAGCGACGGGCGCATGCTGACCGGCGTGGCCTTCGACGACGTCCGGGGCCGCGCCGCCTACTACGATCCGGACGGCCGCTCGCTGAAGAAGAGCTTCCTGAAGTCGCCGCTCGAGTTCACGCGGATCACCTCCGGCTTCACGTGGGCGCGGCCGCATCCGATTCTCGGCGGCATGCGCCCCCATCTGGCGATCGACTACGGCGCGCCCGTCGGGACGCCCGTGCGCGCCGTCGCCGACGGCACGGTGACGGCGGCCGGCTGGAACGGCGGCAACGGGATCCAGGTGCAGCTGCGCCATCGCTCCGGCTACGAGACGCAATACAACCACCTCTCGCGCCTCGGCCCCGGCTTGCGCGCCGGCGTCCGTGTCAGCCAGCGCCAGGTCATCGGCTACGTCGGCTCCACGGGCCTCAGCACCGGCCCCCACCTCGACTACCGGGTGGCGAAGAACGGCCGCTTCGTGAATCCTCTCGGCGAGCGCTTCATTCCCGGCGAGCCGCTGGCCGGCGAGGACCACCGCCGCTTCGTCAAGGATGCCCGCGCGCTCGTCCGCCGCCTCGAGGACGCTGCCGCGTTCTAAGCGCGTCGATCATGGCGCGTGCGCTCGGTCCGGTGCTGATCGAGCGTGAGACCGCCCTACACGCGCATCCTCGCGCGCCGTCACCGCAAGCGCGTGGCCGCGCGCGAGCGTCGCACGCGCGGTCGAGCCGCTCGCGGCTGAACGTACAGCGTTCCCCGCTGGAACTTCCGGTGGCAGTGGAAGAGCGTGTACTCCACCGTGCGTGCGGTCACGCCGAGGTGGCGGGCATGGTGGCGCAGGGCGGCGAGGAAGTCCAGCCACTGGCCGATGGTGAAGCCCTGGCCGCGGCGGTTGGCTACCACCGAACGGATCGCGAAGAGGAGCTGCCAGGCGCGGATGTCCAGCACGCCGTAGCGGCGCGGATCGATCAGCGTGAGGATGGCGGAGGCCATCGGCACACCGACGCCGGCCAGGCTCGTCAGCGCTTCCATGCGTGCGCGCTCGTCGCGCGTGGCGAGGGCGATGCGGGACACAGCGCGGACCCGCGCGGGGGAGTTCTTCTCCCACAGCAGCCGCGCGCGGGGACTCTTCCAGCGGCACATCTGACGGAACTCTGCGCGCGTGAAGAAGCCCCGCGCTCCCACGCCGCGAAGCTCGCGGATGAGCGCCGCCGTGCCCTCGTGCTCCTCGCGGATCAGCTCGCGCGCGAGCAGCGCATCGAGGCTTGGGTAGCGCAGGCGCTTCAGCGGCACGCACCGGAATATACAGATGGAGGCGACTGTTGTAGACGCTTAACGAGGGCCGCCACGGCTGCGCCGGGGCGCTTCGAACGTTTGGGGGTTTGGGGGCCATCTCGTGGCCCCCATCTCTATAGGCTGGGGGTCGTGGCCCGGGTAGGCTCCCAACCGCGTACGTGCATGCAGCGCTCGTACTTGAGTTGTTCATCGAAGCGCTCGAACGTCACCTCGCGCGGGGCCCGTTCCCAGAGCTTCGGGGGCGGCGTCGTGCGCGGCAGGATCGGATTCCTCGGGCCCGTGCCCGGAAACGCGGCCGGCATGTCGGGGTCCAGCGCCGCGCGATAGCAGGCGTCCGCCTCCTGGGCGAGGTCGGGTAGCGTGGCGGCCGGACGGGTCCAGTAGGCCTTGGGATCCCAGTAGGGCCTGGCGCAGGCCGTCACGACGAGGATCGCGGCGAGCAGGCTGATGAATCGCATGGCCGCCGCAGTTCCAAGAATCGTGCCACTCAGAAACTTCGGGCACGCAAGCCCCGATGCTACGATGGCTGGCGCGTCGCGAAAGGAGTGCTGTGGAACCTGCCGTCCGGCTGATCCCCCTGGGTGGGCTCGGTGAGATCGGCCTCAACATGATGCTCGTCGAGTTCGGTGACGATCTCATCGCCATCGACTGCGGCCTCATGTTCCCCGACGACGAGCTGCCCGGGATCGACTACGTGATCCCGGACTTCAGCTACATCCGCGCGCGCCGCGACGCCTTCCGCGGCGTGGTGCTCACCCACGGCCACGAGGATCACGTGGGCGCGATCCCGTACCTGCTGCGCGAGCTGCCGGCGCCGGTCTACGGCACCGCGCTCACGCTGGCGCTGGTCGGCGAGAAGCTGCGCGAGCACGGGCTGCTGGAGTCCGCCGATCTCCGTCCGATGCGCCCGCGCGAGCGGTTCGAGCTGGGCCCCTTCGGCGTCGAGCCCATCCGCGTCACGCACTCCATCGTGGACGGCATGGGCCTGGCGATCGACACGCCGGTCGGCACGATCGTGATGACGGGCGACTTCAAGCTCGACCAGAGCCCGCTCGACAACGCGCCGTCCGACTACCGGCGCTTCGCCGAGCTGGGCGAGCACGGCGTGCTCGTGCTGTGCTCGGACTCCACCAACGTGGATCGTCCCGGCCACACGCGCTCGGAGATCGAGGTGGGCGCGGCCCTCGGCGAGCGCTTCGCGCTGGCCACCGGGCGCATCATCCTGGCCACGTTCGCCTCGCACATCCACCGCATCCAGCAGGTGCTGACGCTGGCCGCGCGCTTCGACCGCCGCGTGGCGCTGCTGGGGCGCTCGATGGAGCGCAACGTGGCGGTGGCGGCCGATCTCGGCTACCTGACCGTGCCCGCCGGCCTGATCCGCCCGCTCGAGGACGTCGTCGGGCTGCCGCCCGCGCGCCAGCTCATCCTGTCCACGGGCAGCCAGGGCGAGCCGAACTCCGCGCTGGCCCTGATGGCGGCGGGCGAGCACAAGTACGCGCAGATCGCGCGCGGCGACCTCGTCGTCCTCTCCGCGCGCGTCATTCCCGGCAACGAGCGGACGATCGGCCGCGTGATCAACCAGCTCTACCGGCGCGGCGCGGAAGTCCTCTACGACGACAACGCGTTCGTCCACGTCTCCGGCCACGCGAGCCAGGAAGACCTGAAGCTGATGCTCAACCTCACGCGGCCGCGCTACTTCATCCCCGTGCACGGCGAGTATCGTCACCTGCTCGGCCACGCCAGGCTGGCCGGCACGGTCGGCCTCACACCCGATCGCATCTTCCTCATCGAGGATGGCGCGGGCCTGGAAGTCACCAAGACCTCGGCGCGCGTGCTGGACGGGCTGCCGGCCGCCCGCGTGCTGGTGGACGGCAAGGGGATCGGCGACGTCGGCGCCGTCGTGCTGCGCGACCGCCAGCTCCTGGCCGACGACGGCGTGATCGCCGTCTCGCTGACGATCGACGCGAAAGGCGCCGTGGTGGCGGGGCCCGAGCTCGCCACGCGCGGCGTCGTCTACGTGAAAGAGAGCGAGGCGCTGCTGGACGAGCTGCGGGCGGCCGTCGTGGCCGCGCTGGCCGAGCGCACAGCCGACGAGCCGTGGGACCGCGAGGCCATCGGCGCGCGCGTGCGCACGGCGGTGCGCCAGTTCGTGAACCAGCGCTTCCAGCGCAAACCCATCGTGCTGCCGATGATCCTGGAGGTCTGATGCCCGCCACTGCATCCGTCGAGACCGACAAGCCCGCGCCGCCCCGGCTGGCCTCGGTGCCGCGCGTGAAGAAGCTCCGGCGCAAGGCCGACGCGCGTCGCTGGGTCCGCGAGGCGCGCGGCATCCTGGCCCTCGCCATGGCCGGCTTCGCCATGGTCTCCCTGGCCGTGTTCGATCCCGCGGTGCCGCGCGCGGAGCAGGCGACCAGCGTGGGGCCGGTCGGCTGGTGGCTCGGCTGGGCGCTCTTCCGCGCGCTCGGCTACGCGGGCTTCCTGCTGCCGCTGCTGCTCGGCGCCTGGGGCGTGGCGGCCTTCGTGCGACCGAAGATCGCGCGCGGGTGGGTGCCGCTGGCCGGGCTGGGCGTGCTGCTGCTGGCCGCCGCCGGGATCCTCCAGCAGTCGGCCGACACGTTCGTGGCCGAGCGCGTCACGCGCGGCGGCATCCTGGCCACGGGCGGCTGGCTCGGCTGGGCGCTGACCTCGGCGCTGCAGGCCACCCTGGGGCGCTTCGGGACGTGGCTCGTGGTGCTCGCCGCCGTGCCCGTCGCCGTGCTGCTCGTCACGCAGGCCTCGTACGCCGCGGTCGTGCGGCTGCTCGCCTCCCGCATCGCGCGGACGCGTCGCGCGCGGCAGATGGCGTCGGTGCCGACGCTGCCGCGGCTCGTCCTCGAGCCGCGCTCCGCGGCCGCCACCGTCTCGCCGCTGTCCGACGCGGTGGAAGCCGTGGAGCCGGCGCTGCCCGTGGTCGTGGAGCCGGCGCGGCCGCGCGGGCGGCTGATGGAGCAGGGGCTCGCCTGGCAGGAGACGTTCGACTTCGGCAAGGGCGGCGCGCAGGCCTTCCAGCTTCCGCCCGTCGGCCTGCTCAAGCCGCCGCCGCCCGAGGAGCTCAAGCGCACGCGCGAGGAGCTGCAGGACAACGCCGAGATCCTGCGGCGCAAGCTGCAGGACTTCGAGGTCGAGGGCCGCATCGTGCAGGTGAGCCCGGGGCCCATCATCACCTCGTACGAGTTCGAGCCCGCCGCCGGCGTCAAGGTGAGCCAGGTCGTGAACCTCGCCGACGATCTCGCGCTGGCTCTGAAGTCGTCCGCCGTGCGCATCGTGGGGCCCATCCCGGGCCGCGGCACGGTGGCCATCGAGGTACCCAACGACAACCAGAGCATGGTCTACCTGCGCGAGATCTTCGTGTCGCCGGAGTTCGCCGAGTCCAAGGGCAAGCTGCCGCTGGCGCTCGGCAAGGACGTCAACGGCCAGGCGGTCGTCGCCGATCTCACGGCCATGCCGCACCTGCTGATCGCCGGCGCCACCGGCAGCGGCAAGTCGGTCGGGCTCAACGCGATGATCTGCTCGATCCTCTACAAGGCCACGCCGGCCGACGTGCGCTTCCTGATGATCGATCCCAAGCGCCTGGAGCTGTCCGTGTACGAGTCCATCCCGCACCTGCTGGCGCCCGTCGTCACCGACGCCAAGGAGGCCGCCGCGCGGCTGCGCTGGATCGTGGGCAAGATGGACGAGCGCTACAAGACGCTGCAGGCCAAGCAGGTGCGCAACATCGAGGGCTACAACCGCGCGGTGCCGGCCGAGGAGCGGCTGCCGTACTGGGTGGTCGTGGTCGACGAGCTGGCGGACCTCATGATGGTCTCGGCCGGCGACGTGCAGACCTCGCTGGTGCGGCTGGCCCAGATCGCACGCGCCGTCGGCATCCACCTGATGATCGCCACGCAGCGGCCGTCGGTGGACGTCGTGACCGGGCTCATCAAAGCAAATTTCCCGACGCGCATTGCGTTTCAGGTGGCCTCGAAAGTCGATTCGCGCACCGTGCTCGACGGCAACGGCGCCGAGCAGCTCCTCGGACGCGGCGACATGATCTACGTCCCCCCGGGCGCCAACAAGCAGATGCGCGTGCACGGCGCGTGGCTGGCCGACGAGGAGGTCAAGGGCATCTGCGAGTTCCTGCGCACGCAGGGCACCGCGGTCTACGAGGAAGTGCACCTGCCGACGGAGAGCGACCCCGACGCCGGGGGCGACGGCGGCGCCGATCGCGACGACCTCTACTGGGACTGCGTGCGGCTCGTCATCGGCCAGCGCCAGGCGTCGATCTCGTTCCTGCAGCGCCGCATGAGCCTGGGCTACCCGAAGGCGGCCCGCTTCATCGACATGATGGAACAGGACCGGATCATCGGCCCCGGCCAAGGGGCAAAGCCGCGGGAGATCCTCGTGGGTCCGGAGTTCCTTGCCAAAGCGGGACGCTGACGTGCGGCGGTGGGTGGTGGGCGGCGCGCTCCTGTCGCTGGCGCTCGCCGCGGTGCCGGCGGTCGCCGTCGAGCCGGGCGAGTTCATGCGACCGTGCAAGCGCCAGGACCTGCTCGGCGTCTGGCGCGTCATGCGCCTGGGCGTGGCGGGCGGCAGCGAGGTGGATCGCACCGACCCCGCGTTCCTGCGCCACCAGCGCTACGTGTTCCACTCCAACGCCACGATGGCCCACGCGAGCCAGGACGTCCCGTTCACGGCCGAGGAACAGCGGGGGCTGACGAAGTTGCCGCCGTCGGCGACGTGGGCGATCGAGTTGGAGGGGAGCCTCGTGCGCCAGCGCGACGGCGTCGCCGAAGTCGAGCGGGCCGAGTGCCGCGTGCTCACCCAGGCCGTCAGGGACCCGAAGACGAGCCAGCCCACCGCGCAGGCCGGCGACGTCCTGCTCACCGAGGAGCGCGCCGACCGGCGTCCGGCCACGCGCCGCCTGCTGCGAAGAATTCGCGGTCTGGACTAGCTGCGCGTCCCGCGGCTCAGGCCGGTGACAACCGGCCGGCCACGGGCAGGGTGAGACGGAACACGGCGCCGCCCTCGCGGCGATTCTCCGCGGTGAGGGTGCCGCCGAAGGCCTCCACGATGCCGGCCGAGATGGCCAGGCCGAGGCCGCTGCCGGCCACCTTGGTCGTGTAGAAGGGCTCGAAGACGTGCGGCAGCACGTTGGGCGCGATGCCGGGCCCGGTGTCGCGCACCTCGACGATCACGCGGCCCTCGCTGGTCTGCCCGGTGATCGTGATCTCCCGGCGCCGCGTGCTGCTGCGGAGCTCGTCGTGCGCGTTGGCGACCACGTTGAGCAGCACCTGCTGGAGCTGGTAGGGCGAGGCCAGCACGCGGGGCAGCGTGCCGGGCACGTCCGTCTCCAGCGTGATGTCGTCGCGCCGGAACTCGACGGCCTTGAGCTTGGCCACCCGGCGCACGACCTCGGCCAGCACGACCGGCTCGCGCTCGGGCGCCGGACGCCGCGCCATGTCGAGCGTGGTGCGGATGATGCGCATGGCGCTCTCGCAGGCCTGCTCGACCTCGTCCAGATGCGTCGCCGCCTCGGGCGACAGCGGGCGCCCGGTGCGGCGCGCCAGCCACAGGTGGCCGAACGCGCCCTGCAGCGCGTTCCGCACCTCGTGCGTGACACCCGCCACCACCTCGGCCAGGACGAAGCGGCGGGCGGCCCCCTGGATCTCCACGTTCAGCTTCAGCGACTCGTCGTGGGCGCGCTCGAGCTCGCCGTAGAGCGTCCGCAGCCGCTGCCGGCTCACGCGGTACGCTTCGGCGAGCAGGGCGGCCAGCGAGCCGACGATGTTGAGCACGAGCAGGTTGAAGGCGGCGATCAGCCAGGCTTCGGGGAGCGGCTGCTGCGTGTACGGCAGCCAGTGCGCCACCTGCAGCGCGACCACGGCGAGATAGCTGGCGGTGGCGGCCACGGTGGCCAGCACGCAGGCGCGGCTGGAGAAGACGAAGGCCGTGTAGATCGGCACGATCGCGTAGATGCCGAGGTACTGCGCGGCGCCCAGCCCGCCGGCGCCGTAGAGGCCCGTGGTCGTGAGCCCCACGTCGATGAGCAGGCGCACGTAGGCCTGCGCGCGCAGCGCGACCCCGGTGCGGATCGCCAGGCAGTAGGGCACGTTCAGCACGAGGCCGATGAACGCGGTGAGCCGGATGATCGAGCTCATCACGTGATCGACGGCCACGGCCTCGTTGAAGAGCAGCAGCAGCGAGGTCACCGTGACGCGCACGGCGAATTCCTGGCGCAGGCGGCGGCGTCGATGCTCGCCCTCCGGCGGCGGCGGCGCGGCCGCTGGCGCGCTGGCAGGTTGCGGCGCGCGAACGGGCTCGGGCGCCGCGACGGCCTGCGGCGTGACGAGCAGCGGCTGGGGACGGGCCGCCAGGCGGGTCAGTCGCTTGGCGATCTTGTCGTTCACGGGAGGGGAAGCAAGTGCAAGGTCGGCACCACGGCCGACTGTCGCCTAAAGGCGCCTCACCACGAGCATGAACGGCTCTCAGAGGTCGGGCGACCGGTCAGTTTTTGTCCACGTTACGGTGGCGAACGAGCCAATGGTATGGTGGCGCCTGTGCCGGCGCCGGGCGACAAGCTGATCCTGGTCGTGGACGACGAGCCGTCCGTGCGCGAGCTGCTCGTCAGCTACTTCGAGGGCGCGTGGGTGCCGCGGGGCTACGCCGTCGAGACGGCCGACAACGGCGCCGATGCGGTGGCCGCCGTGCATCGCCGGCGGCCCGCGCTGGTCCTGCTCGACGTCGAGATGCCGCAGATGGGCGGGGTGGCCGCGCTCCGCGAGATTCACGCCATCGATCGCTCGATCCCCGTCATCATGGTGACCGGCAACGAGAGCACGCGGGTCGCCGGCGAGCTGATCACGGACGGCGCCTTCTCCTACATTCCGAAACCGGTCAAGTTCAAGTACCTCGACCATCTCGTGGCGGCGGCGCTGCGCCCCTAGCCGCGGATGCGCACGCGGTAGACGACCTTGGCCGTGCCTTCCTTCGGCACGAGCACCTCGAACCTGAGCGTGTGCGCCTCGGGCTTGTCGAAGGTGTGCGTGGCGTGCAGCACCTCCCAGTCGCCGGGGACGGGCTCGATCACGGTCACCGTCTGATCCTGCTTCTTGTGGTTGCGGAGCGCGATCTCCCACTCGACCTCCCACCGGCCGCTCCACAGGCCGCTGCCGATCTTGCGGAAGTCCTTCTGCGTGCGCTCGCCCACGATGTCGAAGGCCTCGCCCAGCTTGATCTTGACCCGCTCGTCCTTCGGCGTGTGGTCGATCCAGTCCTCGCCGATGAACTGCTGGCTGCCGCCGGAGTCGGCCTTGTAGACGCGCACCTTGCCCTTGGGCAGCGGCACGCCCAGGCGGTTGTCCTTGCTGTTCTTCACCTCGAGCAGCACGGCCACCTTCTGGTTGGACATGGGCATGCCGTACGACGTGCGGTAGTACTCCTGGGCGCCGTAGTAGACGAGGCGCTTGACGATCGGCACGTCGGCGGCGCTCATGAGTGCGAGCTGCTTGGTCTGCTGGTTCTTGATGGTGGTGCGGCCGTCCAGCGTGTAGAGGTGGTACTCGAAGAAGCCTTCGGCCGCGAAGTCGCGTGAGGCGTCGGCGGGGGAGGCCGCCTTGGCCGAAAGCTCCATCAGGCGGCCCTCGCGCCGCTGGTCGCGGGCGCGATTGAGATCGCCGGCCACCAGCTTGAGCGCGGCGTTGCCGTAGGTGGCGCCGCTCTTGTTGTCGATCGTCACCCAGCCCGTCAGGTCGCTCTTCGTGTCGTCGGCGCTCACCACCATCACGTAGTCGGCCTTCCACGTGATGCCGCCCGTGAGATAGGACGCCTCCACCTTCTGGGCGGCGGCCGTCTGGTTGCGCAGCAGCCACACCAGCGTCGGCTTGGCCACGAGGTTCTCGGGCAACGAGGGCAGCACGAGCCGTCCGGAGTAGCCGAGGTGGATCTGGCCGTTGATCTCGAACACGGGCCCCGCCGTGGAGAGCAGGCGCGCCTCGTGGAAGGTGCCGTCGGACTGGTAGAGCCGCACCACCTTGCCGACGTACTTCTCCAGCAGCTTGTCGCTGGAGAGCAGGTCGTACTCGTAGTTCTGCTCGAGGATCCGGAGCCCGGCGGGATCGGTGAGGGAGCGCAGGTGGACCGAGGTCGGATCGATCAGCGCGGCGACGTCGGTGAACTGCGCCTCGCCGAGGCCGACCGGCAGCCGCGTCTCGCGCACGTCCTTCACGAGGCCGAGGTTGCCGTTGTAGATCGTCACCATCATGTCCTTCTGCGTCTCGCGGGTGACGGCCAGCGTGGCCGCCCCCGCCGGGACCGAGACGAGAAGGCCGAGCGCCAGGACCAGGGCAAGTCGTCGCAGCGTCATCGTGTCCTCCGAACCGGCAAAGTCGAACCGATTGCCGTTCGGTTGGACAGGGCGAGAGCCGGAAAGTTCCGGCCGGGCGCTCAGTCGGTGAGCTGGACGCTGACGCGGACGGTGGCCGGCAGCTCGGTGGGCTGGCGCACGATGCGCAGCGTGCCGAGCCGGGCGAGCTCGCCGGTGAGCGAGGGGAACGCCTGCGGCGGCACCATGATCTCCAGCGTCGAGGTCGCGGGATCGGCGACCAGCGCGCCGCCCAGCCGCTCGACGACACCGGTGATCTCGCGCTCGGCGGCCGCTCGGTCGGCCACGGCGAGACGCAGCTCGACGGCGGCCGGGACGCGCACGGAGGTCTCCGACAGCGTGTCGGCCCGCCTGCGCGCGGAGGCACCGCCGGGGATCACCCCGCTGGTCGCGTCGCGCTCGAGCTCCTTCCGGGCCGGCTCCTCGCGCTTCGCGCGCCCTGCGGGCGCCAGGTCCCCGGACGCTGTCGCGGCACCCGATGGCGCCGGTGCGGCCTTCGCGGTGAAAGGATACCGCTCGGCCGGCTGCGCGCGCCGGGCCAGGAGCTCTTCCGGCGCCGGCTGGCTCACGCGCGGTGGAGCGGACTCCGGGCGCGCGTCGTCCACCATCGCGCGAGGCGCGGTGTCGCGCGAATCGGCCGGCGGCGTGTCGGGCGTTGCCCGCTTCTCGAAGTTGGCCGTCAGCTCCTCCCTCGCCTGCGCGCGTAGGCGTGCGCCCGCGTCCGGCGTCGACGTGCCGGCGGCGTCCGGCGCGGGCGACGGCAGCGCGTGCGGCCGTGTCTCGATGGCCGGCGCCGGCGCCTGCGCGGTCTGGTGCAACTCGGGCGAGCGCTGGAAGACGAGCACGGCGAGGCCGCCGACGAGGACGATCGCCGCCGCTTCGAGCGGGAGCTTGACCGGCCACGGCAGGAACACGGTGCGCGCGAGCCGGCGATACCACGGCTGCGGCCGCGCGGCGGCCACCACGCGATCGACGAAGCCGGCCGGCGCCCGGGCGGGCTCGACGGCGCGCAGGAGACCGACGGTGGCCGCGAGGCGCTGCCATTCGCGACGGCACTCGCCGCACGTGGCGAGATGCGCCTCCAGCGCGGCGCGCTCGTCCGGCGCCAGCGCCTCGTCCGCGCGCGCGGAGAACAGGTCGCGGGCCTCCGGGCAGGTCATGGCAAGAAGCGCTCCAGCTTCGCCTTGAGGTCGCTGCGCGCGCGATGCAGGCGCGAGCGCACGGTGCCCAGCTCGAGGCCGAGCGCCTCGGCGATCTCCTCGTACGTCAGGCCTTCCAGATCGCGCAGGACGACCACGATGCGCCGGTCCTCCGGCAGCTCGGCGATGGCCTGCTGCAGCGCGGCCGCCAGCTCGCTGCGCTCGAGCGCGCTCGCCGCGTCGGCCGCGGGCGCCGGCAAGCGCAGCAGGGCGGCGTCGTCCGCGCGCTCGAGCCGGCGCGGCGCCGAGGCGAGACGGTTCAGGCAGAGGCGCGAGGCGATCGCGTAGAGCCACGTGCTCAGGCGCGCCTCGCCGCGGAACTCGCCGACGGCGCGATGGGCGCGCAGGAACGTCTCCTGGGCGATGTCCTCCGCCTCGGCGCGGCTGCCGAGCATCCGGAGCGCGACGCCGAAGACGCGATGCTGATAGGTGATCACGAGTGTCTCGAAGGCCTTCGCGTCGCCGGCGCGCAGCCGCGCCAGCAGCGCGGCGTCGTCGGCGGGTCCCTCACGCACGGTTAGACCGGCCGCCGGCAGCGAAGTTCCCGCCGCCGCCTCGGGGCCGATGTCAGCAGCCTCCGTCGAGCGCGAGCGCGTCGACCGGCACGCGCGTCCGGTCGATGAGCCCGGCAATCGCGCCCATCGCCACCAGGTGCGGCCGGGCGCGCGCGAAATCGCCCGGCTCCATGACCGAGGCGCAGACGAAGGCGAGGTTGGGATCGGCGAGGTAGCTCACTCGCACAGCTATACCACAGGGCCCCGGCTGGCCCGGCAGACCGCCCGATGTGGGCAAATGTTTTCCGACAACCGTGCGCAATCGTTGGACATCCCGCTCGGCGATGGTATGGTCGGGGCATCTGGAGGGCCCCGCGATGGCCATCGTTCCGCTCGCCGCCGAGACGCTGCGCTCGCCCAGTCCCTGCGATCACCTGATCCAGGCGTACACCGACGACGCGTTTCTCGCCGAGACGGTGGGCGAGTTCATCGCGACGGGCCTGAAGGTCAACGAAGGTGCCATCATCATCGCCACGCCGAAGCACCTCGGGCTCTTCGGCGACAGCCTCCAGGCGCTCCGCATCGACGTCGCCGCCGCCACCGCCGGCAACCAGATCCTGCTGCTCGACGCCGAGCGGACGCTCGAGCGCTTCATGGTCGACGGCCGGCCGGATCGCACGGCGTTCTTCGAGGTCATCACGAGCGCGCTGGAGCACGTGCGGCGCGCCGGGTATCCCCGCCTGCGGCTCTACGGCGAGATGGTCGACCTGCTGTGGGCGTCCGATCTCGACGCGACGGTCGAGCTCGAGCAGCTCTGGAACGAGGTGCTGAAGGATCCCACGCTCTCCCTGCTGTGCGCCTATCGCCTCGATCCCGTGGAGCGTCGCGTCCAGGGCGTGCTGCGGCGGGTCACGCGGTGCCACTCGCACCTGCTGCCGGCCGAGGACTACGAGGTCTTCGAGGCGGCGGTGACGGAAGCCTACCGCGACGTGTTCGGCACACCGTCGGACGCCGACGCGCTCCGCAATCTCATCGTGAAGTTCGAGAGCGGCACCACCATGCCGCCGGCGCACGCCGCGCTGTTCGCGCTGCAGGATCTCTCCCGCAGCATCGCCTCCGACGTCGGCGCGCGCGCGGCCGCCTACTATCGCGGCCGGAGGCCTCGCGCCCGCGCCTGACCTTCCTTGACACGCCGAAAGCCGGCGTGCTAACTGCCCCGTATGCCCGAAGCCGCCCTGCTGCGCACCGAGCGGCTCACCCGCGCGTTCGGCAGCCTGATGGCCGTGGACCGCGTCGACGTCAGCATCCAGCGCGGCGAGCTCCGCTCCATCATCGGGCCCAACGGCGCCGGCAAGACGACGTTCTTCCGGCTGATCTCCGGCGAGATGGCGCCGACGTCGGGGCGCATCTTCTTCGGTGACCGCGAGATCACCGGCCTGCCGCAGCACGCGGTGGCCCGGCTCGGGGTGGCCAAGTCGTACCAGATCACCAACGTCTTTCCGCACCTCACCGTGCACGAGAACGTGCGCGTGGCGGTCCAGGGACATGCGCGCGCCTTCAACTTCTGGTCGCGCGCCGACCGGCTGACCGACGTGAGCGCGCGCGCCACGCGCCTGCTGGAGACGGTGGGGCTCGGGCGCAAGCGCGACGGGCTCGCCGCCCACCTCTCGCACGGCGAGAAGCGCCACCTGGAGATCGGCATCGCGCTGGCCTCCGAGCCGACGCTGCTGCTGCTGGACGAGCCGACGGCCGGCATGAGCCCGGAGGAGACCGACGAGACGATGCGGCTCATCCGCGAGCTGGCCGCCGGGCGCACGGTGATCCTCGTGGAGCACAAGATGAAGGTCGTCATGAAGATCTCCGATCGCATCACGGTGCTGCACCAGGGCCAGGTCCTGGCCGAGGGCTCGCCCGAGGAGATCCGCGCCAACGACCGCGTGCAGCAGACGTACCTCGGCGCGCTTCGCTAGATGCCCCTCCTGTCGGTCGAGGATCTGCACACGTACTACGGCGAGGCCCACATCCTGCAGGGCGTCTCGCTGCGCCTGGACGAGGGCGAGGTGGTCACGCTCATCGGCCGCAACGGCGCCGGCAAGACGACCACGCTGCGCTCGATCATGGGCATCGCGCGGCCCAGCCGCGGCCGCGTCACGCTGCGCGGCGACGATCTCACGCGGCGGCCGCCGCACGAGATCAGCCGGCGCGGCATCGCGTGGGTCCCCGAGGAGCGACGCATCCTGCCGAACCTGACGGTCCTCGACAATCTGCGGCTGGGGCTGCGCGGCGCCGGCCACCCCGACGGCGCGACGGCCTTCGACGAGGTGTTCGACTACTTCCCGCGGCTGCGCGAGCGCGCCCAGCAGCGCGGACGCTTCTTGTCGGGCGGCGAGCAGCAGATGCTGGCCATCGCCCGTGGTCTCGTGGCCCGCCCGTCGGTGATGCTGGTCGACGAGCCCACGGAAGGCCTGGCGCCCCTCGTGGTGCGGGACCTCACCGAGATCCTGGCGCGCATCAACGCGCGCGGCACCGCGCTGCTGCTGGTCGAGCAGACGCTGGAGGTCGCGCTGGCGCTCTCGCACCGGCTCTACGTCATGGACCAGGGCCGCATCCAGTTCGAGGGCACGCCGGAGCAATTGCGCAAGGATCCCACCATCCAGCAGCGCTTCCTCGAGGTCTGATGCTCCCGGCCTGGAAGACCGGCATGCGCGAGGTGGCCCCGAAGGTCTTCGCCTACGTGCAGGCCACCGGGGAGACGGGCATCTCCAACGCCGGCCTGGTCGTGGGCGCCGACGGCGCGGTGGCCGTCGATGCGCTGATGGTGCCCTCCATGACGCGACGGCTGGTGGCCGCGATCAAGAAGACGACGCGCAAGAAGGTCCGCTCGCTGATCAACACGCACCACCATCTGGATCACACCGGCGGCAACCGTTTCTTTCGCGGTGCCACCATCGTGGCCACCGCGAAGTGCCGGGCCGAGCTGGCGCCGGGGTTTCCGCCGGTCCCGCTGCTGCAGCGCTTCATGCCGCGCTTCGCGCGCGAGTTTCCGCTGCTGGAGCTGGTGCTGCCCACCGTGACGTTCGAGGACCGGCTGGTGCTGCACGACGGCGAGCGCGAGCTCCACCTGTGGCATCCGGGCACGCCAGCCCACACGAGCGGCGATGCCCTCGTGTACCTGCCGCGCGAGCGCCTGATCTTCGCGGGCGATCTCGCGTTCCACTACGTCACGCCGCTGGCCTTCCAGGGCCACGTCGGCCAGTGGATCGCCGCCGCCGAGCGCGTGCTGGCCTTCGAGGCGGACGTGATCGTGCCCGGCCACGGGCCCATCGGCACGCGCAAGGAGCTGACGCTGATGCGCGACTACCTCGCGCTCGTGCGCCGCGAGGCGAAGGCGCGCTTCGAGGCCGGCATCCCGGCCGAGGCCGCCGCCCGCGACATCAAGCTTGGGGTCTACGCCTCCTGGCACGAGGCCGAACGCCTGCTGCCCAACGTGATGCGCTGCTACCAGGAATTCCGCGGTGAGACGCACCTGCCGATCGACATTCCGGGCATGCTCGAGGGGATGGAGCGCCTGCGCGGCGCGAGATCCACGCACACTTGTCTCTGACGTCCGTGCTCGCGCTCAATCGAACGGTGGGTGTCGTGCTGATCTCGGTGCTGTTCTTCGGGCTGGGCGAGCAGCTCTGGAACCCGTTCTTCCCGGCGTACCTGCAGGCGAAGCTCGGGCCCGGGGCGGCGAACCATGGCGCCATGGCCGGCGTCAACATCGCCGCGCTGTTCGCGGTGGGCATCTACGCGTGCCTGCGCAACCTCTTCGAGGCGTTCTGCTACGTCGGTGGCGGCCAGCTCACGGTGCGACTGGGCGACCGCGGCTCGCTGATCGTCTTCGGCGTGCTGACGATCGGCGGCTACGCGCTCTTCCTCGTCGACGGCGGGCCCGTCGTGGCCATCGTGGCGACGCTGCTCATCGTCGGTTGGGAGCCGCTCTCGGTCCCGGTGACGTTCACGACGGTGGGCGCCACGGTGACGACGTCGAGCCAGGGCATGGCCTTTGCGGTGCAGTCGATCCAGAAGCGCCTGCCCAAGATCGTCGGGCCGCTGGTGGCGGGCTTCGTCCTCGCCGCGGCCGCGGCGCACTACGGCAGCCGCGAGATCGGTCACGTCGTCGGCATGCGCGGGCTCGTCGGGGTTTCGCTGCTGCTGGGCGTGCTCTCGCTGGCCATCCAGCTCCGCTGGATGCCCCACCAGGCGCCGGCCCCGCCGGGGCCGGGGGCGCGGGCCGTCCTGCGGCAGTTTCCGTCCGCCCTGAGGCGGCTGCTGCTGGCCGAGGTCTTCACGCGCTGGTGCGACTGGCTGGTGCGCGAGTTCGTCGTGCTCTACCTGCTGGGCACGCGCGGTGTCGATGCCGCCACGGTCGGCCTGCTGTTCGCCCTGCAGAACGTGACGGCGCTGCTGACGTACCTGCCGGTCGGCCGCATGACGGCGGTGGTTGGCCTGCAGCCCTTCATCGGCCTGACGTTCGTCTTCTTCGCGCTGTTCCCGCTCTCGCTGACCGTGGCGCCGGACGGCTGGGGACTGGCCATCGCCTTCGTCGTCTACGGCCTGCGCGAGATCGGCGAGCCGGCGCGCAAGGCGCTCATCACCTCCCTCGTGCCCCGGGAGGTGCGTGCCCAGGGGGTCGGTCTCTACTGGGGCATCCGGAGCCTGGCCGTCTGCTGGGCCTCTCTCCTCGGCGCGCTCGTGTGGGCGTTCTTCGGCCCGAGCGCGCTCCTGTATCTGGCGTTCGCGTTCGGCTCCGCCGGCGCCGCGGTCTATTACGCCCTGGTGCGTGAACGGCGCGCCACGGCGGGCGACGCCGGCGCGGGGACCGCTCGATTGACACGGCCCGGGCGTCTTTCGTAGAGCAGGTGGAGCGCACCGCGCAGGGGAGGCAAGTGATGGAAGAGGTCTTTCCGGTTCTGGCCGGGGTGGTCGTCGGGCTGGCCCTGCACCACGTGACGGCGCCGCTGTTGCGAGCCGTCCTTGTCGTCGTCTTCAGCCTGGGCTTCGGCGCCGTCGCCGCGTGGATCAGCGGGGAGCTCGCCCTCAGCCCGGTCTACATCGCGATCGACGCCGCTCAGGTCGCCGTCGCCACCGTGCTCACGGCGATGCTCGTCGCCGCCTGGCGTCGGCGCGCCCTGCGCCTGCGCTCCTGATCCCGCCCGGCGAGGTGGTCGCGTAACGCGACCACCGCGCCGATGACGATGACCGCGGGCGGCGCCACCGCCGCCCTCTCGACGCGCGTCACGATGGTGCCGAGGGTCCCCACGATCGTCCGCTGAGCCGGCGTCGTACCCTGCTCGATCACTGCCGCCGGCGTGCTGCGCGCCCGGCCGTGGGCGAGCAGCGCGGCGACGATGCGGGGCAGCCGGGCCAGGCCCATCAGCACCACGAGCGTGTCGGTGGCGGTGGCCAGACGCGCCCAGTCAGGCTCCGCTGCGTCGTCGGCCGCATGACCCGTCACCACCGCGAACGACGAGGCCAGCCGGCGATACGTCAGCGGGATGCCGGCCGAGGCCGGCACCGCCACCGCCGCGCTCACGCCGGGCACGACCTGGAACCGGACACCGCGGGCAGCCAGCGCCTCGGCCTCCTCGCCGCCGCGCCCGAACACGAACGGGTCACCGCCCTTGAGCCGCACGACGCGCCGCCCCCGCTCGGCGTGCGCGATGAGCAGCGCGGTGATCTCCTCCTGCGGTAGCGTCGGGTGCCCCGGAGCCTTTCCCGCGAACACACGGAGCGCGCGGCGCGGTGCCAGCGCGAGCACGCGCGGGTCGACGAGGCGATCGTAGACGACGACCTCGGCCCGGCCCAGGACGCGACGGCCGCGGATGGTCAGCAGTCCCGGATCCCCGGGGCCAGCGCCGACGAGGTGGACGCGCCCGCGCCTCATCTAGCCGCCCGCCTCCGCGCCGAGCGGCACGACGACGGGCGCCGCGGCCCGCACGGGACGCTTGCGGTGCGTCGCGTACAGCGCGAAGCCCGTGAGGACCATGCCGGCCACGAGATTGCCGAGCGTGACCGGCAGCTGGTTCCAGATCCACCAGTCGGCGACGCTCACCCGGGCGCCCAGCAGCATGCCGGCCGGAATCGCGAACATGTTGACCACCGAGTGCTCGAAGCCCTGCGCGAAGAACGTGAGGATGGGCAGCCACATCGCGGCGATCTTGCCGGCCGTGGACTGCGAGGTGAGCGCCATCACCACGCCGAGCGTCACCATCCAGTTGCAGAGCATCGCCTTGCTGACGACGATCAGCATCCCGGCGGCGCCGAGCTTGGCGTAGGCGAGCGTCTTGGCCTCGGCCACCGTGACCAGCCACTTGGCCATCTCGGAGTCGGGCGCCAGCGTGAGCGTGAACAGCAGCGCGTAGAAGCCGCTGCCGATCAGGTTGCCCACGAAGACCCAGCTCCAGTTGGCGACGAGCGTGCCGGCGCCCAGCCGACGCTCGCACGCGGCCAGCGGCAGGAGCGCGAAGTTGCCCGTGACCAGCTCGAGGCCCAGCAGGACGATCATGACGAAGCCGACCGGGAAGATCAGCGCGCCGACGAGGCCGACCTTCGTCTGCAGGGTGCCGGTGAAGGCCAGCGTGGTCGCGAAGCCGAGCAGGCTGCCGGCCAGGATGCCGCGGACCAGGAGGTCCTTCACGGGGAGCTGACCCTTGGCGCTGCCGAGGGTCACCATCTGATCGAGGACGGCCTCGGGCTTGACGTAGGGCACGTTCTCCTCCTTCAGGCGTCCGGGCGCGCGTCCATCCGCACGCAGCGCGCGCGCAGCGTGGGGTCGGTGGAGCAGGCGCCGGTCTTGATGTCGAAGCGATGACCGTGGACGGGGCACACGACCTCGTCGCCGCTGAGCTCGCCGCCGGCCAGCGCGGCGCCCGCGTGGGGACAAGCGTTCTCGAGCGCGTAGAGCCGTTCGCCGCGGCGGAAGACCACAACCTCGACGCCGCCGATGACGAGCGCCTTGCTGGCGCCCTCCGCGAGGTCGCCGACGGCGATGAGCGGGGTCGGCTCGACGCGCGCCCGGGCGGACGGGGGCGCCGCTGGCGGCGCCGGCGCCGCGGAGGCCGGTGAGGCCGCCAGCGCGCGAAGCTGGCGTCGCACCTTGTCGGGCTCGTAGTGGCGGAGCAGACCCTCCAGCACCTGCGGCAGGCTGCTGCACGGCACGCTCTCCAGCACGCGCAGCCCCGGCGTGGCCTGCGGGCCGGACGCGCCGCCGACGAACACGTCGACCGCGTCGACGGGCTTGCCGTCGACGTTGACCTTGGTCCCCAGCAGCCCGATGTCGGCCACCGTGTGGTTGCCGCAGCCGGCGGGGCAGCCGGACCAGTGGATGCGGATGGGCTGGCTGCGATGGACCTTGCTCTCGAGCGTGCGTGCGATCTGAAGGGCCCGGCTCTTCGTCTCGATGACGGCCAGGTTGCAGAACTCGATCCCCGTGCAGCTCACCAGTCCGCGCATGATCTCGGAGGGGTCGTAGCGCAGGACCTTGAGCAGCGGCTCGGCGGTGAGGTTGCCGATCTTGGTGTCGGGGACGTGCGGCACGATCACGTTCTGGTCGGCCGTGAAGCGGACATCGCCGGTGCCGTAGCGCTCGGCCAGCCGGCCGAGCTCGATCAGCTGGTCGCCCGTCAGGCGGCCCACCGGCACCAGGAGCCCGGCGTAATTGAGGCCGTCCTGCTTCTGGCGAAAGATGCCGACGTGATCGCTGCTCTTGGCCAGCCGCGCGTCGGCGCCGGCCCGGGCCAGCTCGTGCCCGAGCCGCGCCTCCAGCGTCGCCCTGAAGCGCGCCGGCCCCCAGTCGTCCACCAGGAAGGCGAGCCGGATCTTGTTGCGCGCGTCGCGCGCGCCGTGGTCGCGAAAGAGCAGCACCACGGCACGGCAGAGGGCGGCGGCGTCCTCGGGCTCGACGAAGGCGTCAAGGGGCGTGGCGATGCGGTAGCCGCCCGAGCCGTTCTTGCCGCCGACGAGGACGTTGAAGCCGACGACGTCCCCGCGCGTGGCCGGCACCAGGGCCAGATCCTGCGTCTCGGTGTGCGTGCAGTTGTCGCGGCAGCCGGTGACGGCCACGTTGAACTTGCGCGGCAGGTTGGTGAACGCGCGATCGCCCACGAACGCCTGCGTGAACGCGCGGGCCACCGGCGAGGCGTCGAACAGCTCGTTGCGCGTGAGCCCGGCCACCGCGCAGCCGACGACGTTGCGGACATTGTCCATGCCGGTCTGCAGCGTCACGAGGCCGACCGCCTGCAGGCGCTCGAGCACGGTGGGGACCTCCGCGATCGTCAGCCACCGGAGCTGGAGCTGCTGCCGCGTGGTGATGTCGGCCAGGCCGCGGCCATACTCGTTGGCCAGCGCGCCGAGCGTGCGGAGCTGGCCGGCGCGGCTGAGCCCGTTCGGAATGCGGATGCGCATCATGAAGTGCCCCGGCGTGTGCTTGCGCACGAACACGCCCCACCATTTGAGGCGCTCGAGATCGCCCTCGGGAATGGCGGCCACCCCCAGCGCGGCGAAGCGCGGAATGTCCGCGCCGACGTCGAGGCCGTCCTTCTCGGACTTGATCTGCTCGATCTTGTTCAACCGGCGCCTCCCGTGGCGGACAACAAAAAAGGGCGCTCTCCCCACGATCGGGAAAGCACCCTTGCCTTCGCGACGCAACGCCCGGCGTCGGGCGCGCGCTGCGGCGTCGAGCTACAAGCGGCATGCCAGCGTTGCCCGGGAGCCCAACAGGTCGAAAAGCCAGGCGGGCGGCGGCGTGTGCGCCGCGGCGAGAGGGTTGGCCTGCTCACGTGGCGGGCAACGGCGCGCGCGCTGCTCAATCCGTGGGCGCCGCGCGCTACAATCCCTGCTCGAGATGCGCATCGTGGCCTGGAACATCCGGGCGGGCGGCGGCGTGCGCGTGCCCGCCATCGGTCGCCAGCTCCAGCGCTGGGCGCCCGACGTCGTCGCGCTCTCCGAGTTCCGCGCCACGCCGCCCAGCGGCCTCCTGCGCGCGGCGCTCGCGGACTGCGGGCTCGTCCACCAGTTCACCACCGCCGATCCTCGCCGGCCCACGCTGAATGCGCTGCTCGTCGCCACGCGCTGGCCGCTGGTCCGGATCCGGCTCCGCGCGGCGCCGCTCGAGCGGGCGCGCTGGCTTGCAGTTTCCGTTGCCTCGCCGCTGCCGCTCGTGCTGGGCGCGCTGCACGTGCCGAACCGCGTGAGTGGCCGCAAGTACCCGTTCCTCGACGCGGTGCTGGCGTGCGCGCGCGGCTGGAGCCGTGGTCCCGCGCTGTTCGTGGGCGACACGAACTCCGGCCGGCGCGGGCTCGACGAGCAGGTGCCGGCCTTCAGCGCGCGCGAGGAGGGCTGGATCGACGCGCTCGGCGGCTGCGGCTGGCGCGACGCCTTTCGCCACCTGCGCCCCGACACGCGCGCCTACACCTGGTACTCGCCCAACGGCCGCAACGGCTTCCGTATCGACCAGGCCTTCGTCAACGCACCGCTGCTGGAGCATCTGAAGGATGCCGCCTATGTCTGGGGCGGCGCCGGTCAGCGCCGGCGCCGCGAGCTGCTGAGCGATCACGCCGCGTTGATCGTGGATCTGGCGGAGACCGCCTGACGCGCACGAGCATGGGAAGAGGAGTGGGGGCGCCTCGGGGCTGGCGCAACAGCTCATCGAGCGGTTCTATCGCGAAGAGGCGGCGACCGGCGTCCGCGTGCGCAGCATCCGCGCCGACGCGCTGCGGGCGCTGGCCGCCTATCCGTGGCCGGGCAACATCCGCGAGCTGCGCAACGTGCTCTGGGAGGCGCTCGTGTACAAGACGGCCGGCGATGAGATCGTCCCCGCCGACCTGCCGCGCCGGGTGCTGCAGCGGAGCGCGGCCACCGCGCGCGGCGGCCTCGTCGATCGCGGCGCCGTCGCCCGCAAGATCGCGGCGCGCGCGCTCGACCTCAAGGCGGAGATCGCCGCGCTGGAGCGGACGGCGCTCTCGGAGGCGCTGGCTGGCGGCAACGCGGCGGAGGCAGCGCGGCTGCTGGGCACCGTGGGGCGCGGGCACGCGCGCGACCCGGGCGGCACCGTGCGGGCGATGTTACGTCGACTCCGACCGAGGGGGAGGGGCTGAGCGGGATGTGGGCGCGCCGGCTGCTCGTCGTCGCCGTGGCGGTGGCGGTGCTCGCCGTGCTGGTGATCCCCGTATGGCGCGAGAACGAGCGCCGCTACGCCGACCTCCGCCTCACCGGCTGCTTCGGCGACACCGGCGTGCCGGGTGTCATCCAGGAGTGCACGGGCAACGTCCGCCGCCTCTGCCGCGACGCCCCGCCGCTCATCGACTGGCGCGGCTGGTGTTTTTGATGGGGGCGTCTATTTTGATGGGGGCCCCGAGATGGCCCCCAAACCCCCATCCTTCGGAGCGCCCCGGCGGAGCCGTGGCGCTCCTCTATTTCTGGCGCTCGGGCGCTCCTCTATTTTGGCGCGGCGCTGTTGCCCGTGAGCGTGCCCCAGATGCCCTTGGGCAGGAACAGGACGAACGCCATGAAGACGAGGCCGATCACCAGCGGCCAGGACTCCGTCCGCGCGCTGACGAGGTCCTCCAGCACCAGGAACGTGCCGGCGCCGACGAAGGGCCCGAAGAACGTGCCGGCGCCGCCGAGCAGCGTCATGATGACGACCTGCCCCGACGTGGACCAGTGCAGCGACTCGATCGGCACCACCGTGAGCCGCAGGGCGTCGAGCGAGCCGGCCAGCCCGCAGAAGAGCGCGGAGAACACGAACGAGAGGTGCTTGATGCGCGAGATGTCGTAGCCGCACGCCGCGGCCCGGTCGGAATTCTCGCGGATCGCCTGCAGCACGGTGCCGAACGGTGAGTCGAGGATGCGCCTGAGCGCGGCGACGGCGAGGCCGACCAGCACCAGCGCGAAGTAGTAGAACACCACCGAGCGATCGAGCGGGATGCGCAGCCCGGGCAGCACCACCGCCGGCACCGCGATGCCGCGCAGGCCGTCGTCGCCGCCCGTCCAGTCCGCCAGGTGGAACCCGACGAAGTAGAGGAGCTGGGCGAAGGCCAGCGTGAGCATCGCGAAGTAGATGCCGCGCCGGCGCAGGCAGAAGAACCCGAACACCGCGCCCCCGACGACGGCCGCCGCCAGCCCGGCCCCGAGCGCCAGCCACAACGACGTGACCTTGAGCTTGGCCAGCGCGATGCCGGTGCCGTAGGCGCCGAGCCCCCAGTAGGCGGCGGCGCCGAACGAGAGCAGGCCCGTGTAGCCGTACAGCAGGTTGAAGCCGAGCGCGAAGAGGCCGTAGATCAGCACCTGGGTGGCGAGCGACTTGTACGGCACCACCCACGGGAAGATCGCGAAGACGACGAAGAAGCCGAGCACCGGGTGACGTCGCACCCAGGCCGCGACCGCGCTCATTCGAGCAGGCCTGCCTCGCCGAAGAGCCCGCTCGGGCGGAGCAGCAGGACGACGGCCATGAAGATGAACACGATGATCTCGGCGAGCTTCGGGACGAAGAACGTCGTGAGGCCCACCACCTGGCCGATGAGCAGGCCCGAGACGACCGCACCGACCAGGCTGCCCGTGCCGCCCACCACCACCACCACGAACGACTCGATGATGATCGTCACGCCCATCTCGGCGTAGGCGCCGCGCATGGGTCCGGCCAGGATGCCGGCCAGCCCCGCCAGCCCGGTGCCGATGCCGAACACGATGAACCACACGCGCCCGACGTCGAAGCCGAGCGCGCGCACCATGAGCGGATCGCGCGAGGCCGCGCGGATCAGCAGGCCGACGTTGGTCTTCTCGAGGAACAACCACAGCGCCAGCAGCACGACGGCCGTCACCGCGATGACGAACAGCCGGTAGGTCGGAAAGTACGTGAAGCCGAGGTTGACGGCGCCCCCCAGCGCGCGCGGCGGATCGAGGGTGAGGCCGATCTTGCCCCAGATGAGCCGCGCCGTCTCCACCACGACGAGCGAGAGGCCGAAGGTGAGCAGCAGCGGGTCGTCGGGGCTCCGGCCGTAGAGCGGGCGGATCAGCACCCGCTCCACGGCCAGTCCCAGCGCGCCCACCAGCAGCGGCGCCAGCACGAGCGCCACGGTGAAGCTGCCCGTGTGCGTCAGCAGCACGTAGCCGAAGTAGGCGCCCAGCATGTACAGCGCGCCGTGGGAGAAGTTCACCACCGTCATCAGCCCGAAGATCAGCGACAGGCCGATGGCGAGCAGCACGAAGATCCCCCCGAGCACGAGCCCGGTGAAGACCTGCGCGGCCAGCGCGGCAAGCGAGATCTCGGGCACGGCCGCCTAGCCGGTGTGCCCCTTCTCGGCGCAGGTCCGGTCGTAGTCCTCGTTGGCCGGCACGCGCGACACGATCTCCAGCAGCCCCCAGTCGCCCTTGGTCTTGCCCGGCGCGCGGCCCTTCAGGATCCACATGTCCTGGATGGACTTGTTGTCGCACGCGCGCCACCACTGCTTGCCCTTGACGTGGTTGTACTGCGGGCTCTTGCGCAGGGCCTCGGCCACCTTGTCGGCGTCCGTCGTCTTGGCCAGCTCGCTGCCGCGCGCCACTTCCAGCACGGCGCTGTAGGCGTACACGCCGTAGTCGCCGGGCGGAATGCCGAACTTCTTGTTGAATCCCTCCACGTACCGCTTGGCCTCGGGGATGGAGTCCTGTAGCTCCCAGTAGAAGTTGACGCCGCCGTAGACGTCCTGGTAGAGCTCGGGGCCGCCCTGCTTGGCCACCGAGATCCAGTGCAGCGGCTTGGCCAGCTTCATCTGCTGGTGCATGCCGAAGCTCTTCACCTGCTTGAGGAACGCGATGTCGTCGGCGCCCGGCGTGACGGCCATCAGCACTTCCGGCTTGGCCGCCTGGATCTTCGGCAGGTGCGCGGAGAACTCCGCGCTGCCGAGCGGGTAGGGCGTGGAGCCGAGCACGGTGCCGCCCATCTTCTTGTTGGTCTCGATCAGCACGGCGTTGTTCTGCTTGCCCCACGCGTAGTCGGCGTAGACGATCCACCACTTCTTGCCGAGGTTCTCCATCACCCACTTGCCGACCACGCGCGAGGTGATCGTCGGGTTCAGGGCCTCGTGGAACGTGATGGTGCTGGCGTCGGGCTTGGCGGTGATCTCGTCCGACTGGCTGGTGGAGATGAAGAGGACCTTGGCCTTCTTCGTCTGCTCGTTGATGGCCATCTGCACGTGGGCGGCGAGGCCGCCGACGATGAACTGGCAGTGCTCCTTCTCGATCAGCTCCTGCGTGCGCTGCGCGCCCACCTGGGGCTTGAGCTGATCGTCGCGGATGAGCAGCTCGACCTTGCGGCCGAGGATGCCGTTCTTGGCGTTGAGCTCGTCCACGGCCAGCTCGGCCCCCTGCTTCATGTCGCCGGCGATGGCAGCGAAGGGGCCCGTCAGCGGCAGCGGGAAGCCGATGCGGATCGGCTCCTTGCCCTGCGCGCGCAGGAGGGAGGGAAACGCGAGCGTGGCGGCGCCGAGGGTGGCGGTCTTCAAGAAGATGCGACGCTGCATGGTGGCCTCCTCGATGAGTGCGGGCTTCTGCCGAGCGTGTTGCCGCAAGTGTGCGGGATCATAGGCGCGGCGGGTGGCGGTGTCAATCGTGCTAGACTCGCGCGCCATGCCGCACGTGGGGACGGCGATCCGGCGCGCGGACGATCCGCGCCTGCTCACCGGCCGCGGGCGCTACGTCGACGATCTCGCCCCCGTCCGCGGCGTGCACGTGGCCATCGTGCGCAGCGTTCACGCCCACGCGCGTCTGCTCGCGCTGCGCCTCGACGCCGCCCGCCGCGCGCCCGGCGTCGTCGCGCTGTTGACGGGCGAGGACGCGCAGCGGCTGTGCGCGCCCTGCCGCGGCATTCTCCAGCACTACACCGGCATGAAGACGGGCGCGATGCTGCCGCTGGCCGTCGAGCGCGTGCGCTACGTCGGCGAGCCCGTGGTGGCGCTCGCGGCGGAGTCGCGCGCGGCCGCCGAGGACGCCGCCGCGCGCGTCGTCGTGGAGTACGAGCCGCTCGCCGCCGCGCTGTCGCCGGAGGCGGCGACGGCGCCGGGCGCGCCGCTGATCCACCCCGAGCTGGGCGACAACGTGATCTACGAGACGCGGCTGGCCGGCGGCGATGCGGAGGCCGCGCTCCGCGCCGCCCCTCGCGTGTGGCGTCGCCGGTTCACGACGGGCCGCCACACGGGCGTGCCGATGGAGCCGCGCAGCCTGGTGGCGGAGTTCGAGCCGGCCACGCGCAGCCTGACCGTGTGGATGTCCACGCAGGTGCCGCACATGATGCAGGCGATCCTGGCCGAGCTCTTCGGACTCGCCGAGCACCGGGTGCGCGTGATCGCGCCCGACGTGGGCGGCTCGTTCGGGATCAAGATCCACGTCTACCAGGACGACCTCGCGGCGATCGCGCTCGCCGTCACGCTCGGCCGGCCGGTGAAGTGGGTGGCGACGCGGCGCGAGTCCTTCCTGTCCGACATCCACGCCCGCGAGCAGACGATCGACGTGGAGGTCGGCGCCGACGCCGCCGGCGTGCTGACCGGCATGAAGGCGCGCATCGTCGCCGCCGTCGGGCCCTATTCCGCGTACCCGCGCTCGAGCGTGGTGGAGGGCGGCCAGGTGCTGCGCCTGCTCCCGGGCCCGTACCGGCTGCGCGATTACGACGGCACGCTGCGCGTGGTGGCGCAGAACAAGGTGATCACCTCGCAGTACCGCGCCGTCGGTCACCCGATCGCCGCCGCGGTGACCGAGAGCCTCCTCGATCAGATCGCGCGCGACCTGGGCCTCGATCCCGCCGAGGTGCGACGCCGCAACCTGGTGTGTCCCGACGAGCTGCCGTGGACGTCGCCCACGGGCAACGTCTACGACAGCGGCTCCTACCAGGCCGCGCTCGAGCGGCTGCTGCGCGTCGCGCGCTACGACGAGCTGCGGCGCGAGCAGGCGAAGGCCCGCGTCGAGGGCCGGCACCTGGGCATCGGGCTCGCGTGCTTCCTCGAGCTGACGGGCCCCGGCGCGCAGTTCTACGGCGTGGGCGGGGCGCCGATCTCGGGCCAGGACGGCGCCACGCTGCGCCTCGAGCCCTCGGGCGCCGTCACCGCGCTCGTCGGCGTGACGAACCAGGGCCAGGGGACGCCGACCGCGCTGGCCCAGATCATCGGCGACGAGCTGGCCTTGCCCGTGGACGCGATCACGGTGCTCTCCGGCGACACGGCCGTCACGCCGTACGGCGGCGGCACGTGGGCCAGCCGCGGGATGCCCATCGGCGGCAGTGCCACGCTGCTGGCGGCCCGCGCGCTCGCCCAGAAGATCCGCATCGTGGCCGGTACGCTGCTGGAGGCGCACGCCGACGACATCGAGCTCGCCGACGCGCGCGCCGCCGTGCGCGGCGCCCCCGATCGCGCGCTCGCGTACGCCGAGCTCGCGCGCACGGTCCACTTCCGTTCCAACGCGCTCAAAGGGCTGGAGCCGAGCCTGGAGGCGACCGTCCACTACACGAATCCCCAGGCGTGGACCTTCACCAACGGCGCGCACCTCGCCGTCGTCGAGATCGACGTGGAGACCGGCCGCGTGCGTGTCCTGCGCTACGTCGCCGTGGACGACTGCGGGCGTATCGTGAACCCCGCGCTGGTCGAGGGCCAGATCGCCGGCGGCGTCGCGCAGGGCCTCGGCGGCGCGCTCTTCGAACACTGCGCGTACGACG
>QHRW01000134.1 GCA_003220265.1 Candidatus Rokuibacteriota bacterium
ACGAAGCGGCGCTCGAGGCGCTGTATGTGCGCTATGGCGGACTCGTCTACACGCTCGCCCTGCGAATCGTCGGTGACCCCGAGCTCGCCCGGGAGGTCGTTCAAGATACCTTTCTTCGCTCGTGGGACGGCCGCGAGACCTATGACGCCCAACGCGGTCGCGTGCCCTGGTGGCTCATGGGGATCGCACGGAACCGCGCCATCGACTTATTGCGCAGCCGATCCCACCAGGCGCGCATCCGCGAGCGCGCGACCCCGCTCTCGGAGATACCCGTCGCGCTCACTGGCGATCCTGCCGACGCCGTCGCCGCACGTCGCGCCGTTGTCGACGCCCTCCGGGAGCTGTCCGACGTTCAGCGGGTGGCGATCGAACTCGCCTACTACGGGGGGCTCACCCAGACCGAAATCGCTGACAAGCTGGGCGAGCCCCTGGGGACCATCAAGAGCCGCACACGCGAGGCGATCGAGCGGCTGCGGGGGCTGCTGGGGCCCCTGATTCAATCCACGGGAGGTCCGAGATCGTGACCGAGAACAGCGACCACGTCGTCGACGACTTGGCGGCGTATGCGCTCGGCTCGCTCGAGACTGGTGAGCATGCGCGCGTGGACGTGCACGTGGCGACCTGCACATCATGCGCGAGCCGTCTGGCCGAGTATCGTGCGCTCGTTGGCACGCTGGCGCTGGCGCTCGCCCGCGTCGCGCCGCCATCCGATCTGTGGGACGCAATCCGCGCCGACGCCCAGCGTCCATCAGTCTGGAGGCGGATGGCGGTGGGCGGCGGCTGGTTTCGCGCCGCACGATGGGTGGCTGCCGCCGCCGTCGGCGCGTGGCTCGTCACGTCAAACGCGCGGCTTCAGAGTGAGCTCACACGTTATGCGCAAGGGCCGCAGGTCGAAAAGCTCGCGCGCCGGCCGGCGCGACTCGTCATCCTGAGGGGTGTGGCCCGGCCGCAGGCGAGTGCTCGGGTCTTCGCGGCCGTGGACGGCCAAAGCGGCCACATGGCCATTACCGGACTGCCACTGTTACCCACGGGGCGTGTGTATCAGCTGTGGTTCTTGCCGAACGCCGCGCCCGCGCTGACGGCGGCCACGTTTACCGTAGATGCCGAGGGCCAAGCGTGGGTCGTGATCAAGGTGCCGACGGACCTGGACGACACACGCGGGCTCATTGTCACGGAGGAGGCTGCCCCCGGTAGCGTAGCTCCCACCGGTCCACCCCTCGTGGAGGCTCGTGAGTGGCGGTGATCGCGCGCCGTGCTCGTCCACTGAAACACGCGCCCTAACCCCGACGGACATTACTGTCGTGAGACTTTTGGGATGGAAAAGCCGAACGTCAGACCAATCGTGAACTGCCAGTCGGGCGCCGCATGGCTGATGCCGTGGCGAACGCCGGCGTCCAGAAACACGTTCTTGGACGTCGGCTGCCAGATGAGGCCGAGCAGCGCCGAGTTGTTCGGTCGTTCGCCCTGAGTGGTCTCGCCGTTGACCTCACCGACGAGCCGAAGCTTCGAGTGGAGCGGCAGCTCTCCGATGACACCCCAGATTCCGAACACATGCCCGTCCCGGTCGAGACCACCCCCTCCGTTGACGTGTACGGTGACCGGCGCTACTTTTCCGCTCGCGATACCGGTCACCTCGAATCCGACGCCATGCTCGCGAGGTAATGTCGAGGAGAGCAACAGGCCGGCCTCCACTGCGATGCTCAGCCCCAGCCTGTCCTGGAGGACGCCCTCCTTGACGACACCCTTCAGGGACAAACCCGGGTCGCTGATCTCGACCTGTGGACTCACCTCGAGGCGAAACTCGCCGACCAGCTCCAAGTTCTTCGCGACGCCATAGTTGAGAACCATGCTGGGCGTCGCGATGCTGTTCTGGCGGCCGGTCCGCTCCAGATTGAAATAGCCGAGCTCGATCTCGATTTCTTTCGGGTCGGCAACGGCGGCATCAGTGGAGACGAATGGGCGGTAGGCCCACGCTGATGCCGGGATGAGCAACACAGCGAACAGCGCCGGCAGGATCCTAATCCGTCACGGCCTCGAAGACGAACATTTTCGATGCGGGCCGGCCGTTCTCTTGCTCCGCCGGCGCGTACACGCGGTGGGTTCGTCGGTCGACCGCAAGGCTGTGAATCTTCGGCTCGACAGGGACATCCTGTAGCTTTCTGAAGTGTGCCGGACCGTCCATTTGGAACACCGAAATCGCCCCGCTCGAGCACGCGACGTAGACGCGGCCGAGTCCAGGGTCGAACATCACGACGTCGGCACCTTTGGCCATGGGAAAGTGCGCGATGGCCCGGTGCGTGTCGAGATCGAAGACCGTCAGGGTGTCGTTACCCTCACATGAGAGAAAGGCCCGATGGCGCTCGGCGTCGATCGCCATGCCGTGGTTCCCCCGGCAGCCGTCGACTTGGTACCGGCCAACGACGGTGTCCGTGGCCGGATCGATTACGACCAACGTGTTCCGGTCCTGCAAGTTGACATACACCTTCCGCGCCACGGGGTCGTACTGCGGGACACCGGTCTCGCTGTCGAAGCGCAACACCTTGACGAGGGTGTCCGTCCTGACGTCGATGACGCTTTCCGCTTTCGCGCGCTCGTTGGAGACGTATGCCTTGTGGAAGGGCGCGGCATAGGCGATCCCATCAGGCTTCTCTTCGGTTGGAAGCCTCTTGATGACGCTCATGCGGGCCAGATCGACGACGCCAATCTTGTTTTCTCCCCAGTTCGCGGTATAGACCTTCCTGCCTTCGGCGATGTAGGCAACGCCTTCGACGCCCGGTACGTCCCGGATGGTCTTGACCACCGCGTTCGTCGCCAGATTTACGACGTGCAGGAGGCCGGCGCCGAGGTGGGCAGCGAGCAGATAGTTGTCGTCCTCATCGATCGCCAGATAGTCGAAGCGCTTGCCCGGTGGCCCCGGGAGGTCGAGCTCGGCGATCTTGCGCAACGGCGCGCCGGCCGCCCCGGCGCCGGCGATGCCAGCGGCTCGTCCGCCCGGCACCCCACCACCCGCGGCGGCGACGAGCGCGATGACGAAGAGAACCCTTGCGAGCCGTCTCGCACGCGGTTCAGAACACCTCGCTGTCATGTCTCGCCCGCCGTCAGTTCGACCACGCTCTAGCACGCGGGAAGACTTACGGCTTCTTGCTGTTCGTGAGATCGAGGGCGGCCTTCAGGCCGCGGGCCAGTTTGAGCGCGTCATCGTTCGCCCAGAAGTGCATGTAGAACAGGCGCGGGTTGTCGTCGAGCCCGTGATTATGCAATGCCGTCACCTGGATCCCATTGTCCCGGAGAGCTTTGGCCACCGCGGTGACCTCACGATCGATCAACACGAAATCGCCCGTGATCGCGGCTTTGCCGTCGCCGGTCGGCTGAAAGTTGAGCGCCGTGTTCACGCCCATCGCGGGCAGCAACTCCATAGCCGCTCCTTCCATGATCTTCTCCGCACGGGCCACGCTCACTTGCAGGATGCCGTTGTTCACCCGCCCCGTGCGGCCGAGCGCGGCCTCCACCTGTTTTTGATCGATGTCCGGTCCGCTGCTCGGGGCGCTCTGAGCCGCCGCCGTCTGGCCCAGCGGCGTCGCGCTCGCCGAGAGCGCCTCGTGGAGCGAGGTCGCGAGCTGCACGGCGTCACCGTGTCCGCTGTAGTGCATGTACATGACGTGGGGCGACATCTCGTTGAGATGATTGTGAAGCGCCGTGATCGCGATCCCCTTGGCCAGAAGGCGCGCCATGACGTTCTGGACCTCCTCGTCGAGCAGTACGAGATCGCCCATGACCATGGCGTCGTTGCCCATTTTCTTGAACGCCGCATAGGAGCCCAGCGCGAAGCCGGGCTTGACGTCGACGCTCTGAACTTTGACCTTCAGATCCGTGCGGGGCATCGTGATGCGAAAGACGTCACCTGGCTGCAACTGGCCTGACTTCCCGAGCGCTTGCTCCACCGCCTTCCAGTCCGCCTCCGACGCCTGCTGGGCCGTCGCCCGCGGAGGGGCCGGGCTCAAGACCGCGATCGTGGCAAGCCCGATCGCGGCAATGCCCACAGCGACGACCACATACTTGAGACTCGGGGTGCGCATAGCATGGATCCTCCGCTTATCGCGCGTGCTGATGGTGAAGGTGGCACACGGGCTCCATCATCCGCCCCCCGTGACACCGCGAATCGTGAGGTCGTCGAACGCCGTGATGGAATCGGCCTTGGTCCATAACCCAACCCGCCCGGACTTGAAGCGCGTGTCCCGGTGGTCGAGATGGAGCTTGCCGTTGAGCCACGCCTGGATGCGATCACCCACGGCGGCGACACGAACCGTATGCCACTGGCCGAGGCTCGGCGCCTTCACGCTCGCCGTCGCGAGCTGACGCCGGCCCCGGTCGTAGTAGTACAGCCGGAAGTTGTCCTCGAGCGCGTTGGCGCGAACGACATAGTACCTGCCGTCATTGAACCTGAGGACGATGCCGCCCGAGGCGTCTTCCCGACCCGAGATCGGCTTGAACTTCATCGTGACGTCAACGTCGCTAAACGGACCAGGCGGAGCCACGATGACGTTGAACTCGTTCCTCGTCGCCCGCTGCACCAGCACCTTCTTGCCGCTCGGAGCGCCGGCCATCTTCTCGACGACCCACTGCCCGTCGACCCGCGTCCAGCCCTCGATGCCCTTCGTCTCAAAGTCGAACCGCTCGGTGGGGAGGTCGTCGGGCACCTTGATCTCCGCCGGCGCCGCCGATGCGCGGGCGCGCCCGGTTATGCCGCAGGCGGCCAGAATGGTCAGCGCTCTCTTCAACAAGCTCCTTCGTGGCATACCCGGATCGTGCATCGCGCCCTTACTCCAGTGTCTCGGACACCGTCTTCCACTCCTCGCCCTTGACGAGCGTGACGTCCGCGACGGGGTGGCCGTCCTTGAGTGCCGGCATGACGCTGACCACGCGGAATCCCTTGTTCTCCTTGGCCGCGGCGGAGGCGGCGGCATCCAGCGACCGCTTGGCTTTCGCCATCGCTTCGCGCTGTGCCTCGGCGGCCGCCAAGTCGTCCCCGCTGGTGATCGGCTCGGTCTTCGCGACCTTGCCCGTCTTGTGGTCAACGATGACCTCGGAGAACTTGTCGCCCTTCATCGTGTACACCGACAGTTGGAGCTTGCCGTCCTCGACCTCGTATTTCGCAGAGATCGGTTTGCCTTCCTTCGCACTGGCGCTGAGGCCACGTTCGAGCGGGACCTTCGCGTCCTTCAGCGCCTTGGCCAACTCGGCGTGCTCCTTTTCGTCAGACGCCCAGGCCGGCGGTGCTGCGAACATCCACGCGGCCGCCGCCGCCAACGCCACGACAATCGCCGTCGTCTTCATGGTTCTACCCTCCGTGTTCGATGCCACACGCTAACTCGTTGTCTCTGACGTCATCACTGAAGATCGCTCCTGTAACTATTGATACCTCTCACGTCAAGCGTTACACTCGCACGCAGTACCGCTGAAGGGGTTCCTGATGCCTGCCGAGACAACGACTCATCGTGTTCCCATTCGTGATCTCGTGCGCTACTACCTGCGACTCGGTCTCCTCGGCTTCGGCGGTCCGGTCGCCCTCGTGGGCCAGATGGAGCGAGAGCTTGTCGGCGACAAGAAGTGGGTGACGAAGGACGAGATGCGCGAGGGCATCGCCGTGTGCCAATCTTTGCCCGGCCCGCTCGCGATCCAGGTCGGCATCTGGATCTCCTATATCCGCGGCGGGTTCTGGGGCGCCTGGGCCGGCGGCTGGGCGTTCATCCTGCCCAACTTCATCATCGTGGCGACACTGGCCGCGCTGTACGTGAGGTTCGAGGGCCTGCCGGCGGTCGCGGCCATCTTCTATGGCGTCAGCCCGGCCGTCATCGCGCTGATCCTCCACTCCTGCTACCGGCTGACGAAGCTCGGCATGAAGGATTGGCTGGAATGGGCACTGGCGGCGGCGGCCTTCGTCATCACTGTCGCAGTCCAGGCGGAAGTGGCGCTCGTGTTCATTGGCTGCGGCATCGTCGGGCTGCTGTATTACGGTTCCCTCTTTCGCGGACGCCGGGCCGCGTCCACGACGTCGCTGCTGGGCGGCGTGCCGCTGGTTACCGGCGCAACGCAAGGTAGCCTCGGCGCGATCCTCGGGAAGTTGCTCACGTTCTTCCTGAAAGCAGGTTCACTGACATTCGGCAGCGGCCTCGTCATCGTCCCCTTCCTGGAGAAGGGTCTCGTGCAGCAAACGGGATGGCTCGACCATAGGGAATTCCTCGTCGCCGTGGCCATGGGAATGATCAGCCCCGGTCCCGTCGTGATCACCGCCACCTTCGTGGGTTATCTCGTCGCCGCGCGCCTGGGGGGCTCGCTACTCGACGGCTTCTGGGGCTCCCTGGTGTCCACGATTGGCATCTTCTTGCCGTCGTTCCTGCTCATCCTGATCGTGGCGCCGATTCTCATGCGCTACCGCCAGAACCCGAACGTGCAAGGCTTCATCAAGGGAGCCTATGCTGCCGCCATCGGCACCATCCTCGGCGCTTGCATTCTGCTGGGGAAGATCGCGATCGGTGACTGGCTCACCGCCCTCGTCGCGGTCGGGAGTCTCGTCGTGCTTTTCCGCTGGAAAGTCAGCAATCCTGTCCTGGTCGCGGCGACGGCCATCATCGGCCTGATCGCGTTCCCGCTGCTCAAGCCGGAATGGGTCTTCGTGAAGTAGATTCTCGCGCGGTCGCTGATTCCTCTCGCTGGGCCAAGCTTGGACGTTGCCTTGGGCGCTGCGACGCGGCGCGATGACGCGGCACTGACAGGGAGAGGACAAAGGCGATCGCCCATCTGCGCGCGACCGGGGCGGTGGGCGAAATCCTATCTCGATACCACGCTATCCCGTGAGGCGAACGCGGTCATCGTCTCACGCCAATTCCGTCGTCGCTCGCTCGGCCTGTCCCAGCCAATGAGACATGGCCATTTCGCGGTACATCTTCGTGGCAACCGTCAGCTGCTCTTTCGCTTGCTCGCGTTTGCCCGTGCGCCCATAGAGTCTGCCGAGCCCGAGATGGCAGTGCGCGACCAGCGGCCGCATGCCGAGTGCCTCGGCCAGGGCGCGGCTCTCCGCATATGTATCGACCGCTCGGCTGGGATCTCCAGGATCACGAGAGGCCACAATCTCCGAGAGAACTCTAAGAGCCACGGCCTCGTTGGCTCGCTCCTTGTGCGTCTTCGCGAGATCGACGGCGCTTCGGGCATGCTCTAGCGCTTCCTCGATACGGCCCGCGAGCTGACACGCTTCGGCGAAACGGCTGACGCGAACGGCCACGCCAAGGCCCATCGCGCTCACGGACGCTTCGCCCCGCAGTGACTCCTCCAGCAGCGGTAGGCCCTCGGCCAGACGCCCGGACTGCGCGTAGGCATAGCCCAGCCCGGACAGGATGTTGGCATCGCCAATACGTCGGGCCTGCAGCAACGCCATACCGCGCTCGAATACGTCACGTGCCGTCTGCCAATCTCCCCGCTCCAGGCTGACGGCGCCGAGGGCGCCATGAGATTCGATGACAGTGTGCGGGTGGTTGGCCGCCTCGGCGATTCGAATGGCCGCTTCGGCATGCCCCATCGCCTCGGTGAACCTGCCCAGGTGCGAGAAGACCAGGGCCAGCCACGCGCGAGGCCAGGCGGCGAAGTACGGTGGCAGTCCTGCCCGGTGCGGCCCACCGTCAGTCGCAAGGACGTGCGCCGTTTCGGTGAACAAGGACGCTGCCGGGATGAGATCGCCGAGCGCAAAGTGCGCTTGGGCCAGCCGGTACTTCGCTTCGACTTCCAGGTCCGTGTCCCCGATTTCCGTGGCGATGTCGAGCGCTTGTCGGATCGCTTCGAGCGCGCCCGTGTGATTCCCCACATTCCTCAGTCGCGCCCCGATATCGGCAAGCACGAGCCCCAGCCGGCGTCGGTCGTCGAGCTCCCGGGCCAAGGCTTCGGCTTGGCGCATCCGGTCCAGGATGTGACCGTACTGGCCGAGCGGGGCAAGGGCTGCTCGTGAGTCGAGCCGCACGTCAATCGCCTGAAGCTTCGTCTCTCGGCTCTCGGGCAGCTGCGCGATCGCGCGAATTGCCTCGTCGAAGCAGACGGCAGCCTCACGGTACGCCGAGCGTGTCGCCCCCTTGATGCCCGCTTGGCGCAGGTAGCCGACCGCCTTGGCCCACAGCTCTCCGCGAAGCGCGTGGTACGCCAAGCGCTCGACGTGTTCCACCAGTCGGTCGCCATCGAGGCGCTCGATGGCTTCGGCGACCCGGGCGTGCAGCTCACGGCGTCGTGGCTGAAGAAGGGTGGTGTACGCCACTTCGTGTGTGAGCGGGTGCTTGAAGCTGCATGCACCATCGGAAACAAGGCTAGCTTCTTCGAGGAATCCGGCGGCATGGAGATGAGCCAGGCCACGTCGGAGATCGGGCTCGCTCGCGTCCGCAATCCCCCGAAGGAGAACGAACGGCACCTGCTTTCCGATGACGGCCGCGGCCTGAAGCCAGCTTTTCTCTTCAGCGGGCAGCCGGTCGATGCGTGCGGCGAGCAGCGCGTGGACGCTTGCCGGCATGTGGACGGCATCGATCGGCTGGGCGAGACGATACGCCCCCGGGCTGCCAACAATCGCCTTCGCTTCGCCCAGCGCCCGGACGCTCTCCTCCAAAAAAAACGGGTTCCCCTCGGTCCGCTCCGTCAACAGACGTTTGAGCCCGTCCAGCATGGGGTCAGGGCCGAGTAGAATCCCGAGAAGATCCTCAACGCTCGTCGGGGCCAGGGGATCGACGCGGATCTCCGAGTAGTGTTGCTTGGCGGCCCACGCGTGACGGTAGTCTGGGCGGTAGTTCACGAGCAACAACACTGGTGCGGACTCCACGCAGTCGACCAGACTGTCTACGAACGCTCCCGTCTCGCTGTCACTCCAGTGGAGATCCTCGATGATGAGGAGCAGCGGCTGCTCACGGGCTTCCGAGCGCCATAGCCGCATCAAGGCGTCGAAAGTCCGCTCCCGACGTTCGGCCGGGTCGAGCGCACGCCAAACGGCGTCGTCCACCGGCACGTCGAGCAAGGTCAGCAACGCCGGCAACGTGGACTCCAGCGCCCGATCCAGGGTGAGGAGCTTCCCCGTCACCTTCTCTTGGGTGTCCCGGAGATCCTCGCGGTCCCCGATCTTGAAGTAGCGTCTGAGCAGCTCGATCACCGGCAAGTAGCTGCTCGCGGTCCCGTACGATACCGCCGCACTCTCCAGTACCAGCCAGTTTTGAAACCGGTGGGACCGGCTGAACTCATAGGCCAGTCGGGATTTGCCGACGCCGGCCTCGCCCACGATAGCCACGACCTGGCCGTGGCCATCGGCGGCGAGCTCGTGCGCGCGATACAGTCGCTCCAGCTCGGGCTGGCGGCCGACGAAGCGGGTCAGACCGCGACTGGCGGCGGTCGCGCGTAGACGCGTCCGAAACGGTTGGGTGCCTACCAGCTCGTAGACCTCAACGGGACGAGCGAGGCCCTTGACCGGCACCGGGCCGAGCGACGTCACGTCGATGTAGCCCTCGGCGAGCGCGAGGGTCGCAGGCGTCATCAGAATGGCGCCGGGCTCGGCGAGTTGCTCCATGCGGCCGGCAAGGTGCGTCGTCTGGCCGACCGCCGTGTAGTCCATGTGAAGATCGCTTCCGATGGCCCGGACGACGACCTCGCCGGAATTCAAACCCACCCGAATCTTGACGACGGCTGCATGAGAGCGCCGGACCTCGCTGGCGTACCGCTTCACGCTCTCCTGCATCGCCAGGGCGGCGTAGCAGGCTCGCACCGCATGATCCTCATGAGCGAGTGGCGCGCCGAAGAGCGCCATGATCCCGTCGCCCATCACCTGATTCACAGTGCCTTCGAACCGATGAACTGCCTCCATCATCTGCTCGAGCACAGGATCGAGGATCTGCCGCGCCTCCTCGGGATCCCGGTCAGCCAGCAGCTCCATGGAGCCCTTGAGATCGGCAAAGAGCACGGTGACCTGCTTGCGTTCACCCTCGAGCGCGGCCTTGGACGTGAGGATGCGTTCCGCGAGGTGCTTTGGTGTGTAAGTCTCCGGAGAAGCGAAGCGACGCACTTCGCCAAGCGTGTTCGTGGCGCTCAGGAGCTGCCCGCAAATTCGGCAAAAGTTCGCTCGAGACCTGTTCGCCTCGCCACACGCGGGACACACAGCCTCCAGCCGCACTCCGCATGCATCGCAGAATGCGGCGCCAGCAGAATAGTCGCCGCCGCACCGCGGACACTGCACGGACTATCCCCCTTTGACTTGGACCCATATTCGCATTTCACCAGGATCGGCGCCCTCGTCTTCCGCAATAGCGCCTACGAGCCTATGGCGCTGAATCAGCGATACGTAGAACGCGTTCCAATGGATTTGGGCCTGGCGCCGGAGACTTCATGCCGGAACGTCCAAGACGCGCGAGCCGTGAACAAGCCTCGCCGGATCAAGGAAACGGCCGAGTGCCGCGCGGCGGCGAGTCTCGCCGCCCGCTACGATAGTTGATGCGGGCCGGGCTCCCCATCGAGGGAGCCCGGCCCGCAAGAATCCTAGAAGCCGCGACCCTTCATACAGTCGCGATACGCCTGCTGATACGTCGGGTCATCTTTCGATGCGTCTGCGATGCCTCGCAACTGATCCGCTTGATTCGCGACACGAGCCTCATCCGCGGTCTGGGGGCTGGGGGCGGCCTGCGGCCCGGCCCCGCTCGACCGAGTCTTCGCGTCGACCTGGGGTGAGCTCTGTGGCGACGCGCTGGGGCTACTGAGCTTCGGGGTCGCCGGAGGTTCCGTCGCCGGCGCCGCGCTGGGGCTCACCGGAGTACCGGGCTTGATGGCTGCCTCGGTTTGGGGCGTAGCTGCCTGGCTCGGGGTCACCGGAGTCTGCGCCGCCGGAGCCGCGCTGGGGCTCACCGGGGTACCCGGCTTAGCAGGGGTATCGCCTCCGGCTGATGTCGTGCTCGGGCTCGCTGCCTGAGCGTGTGCCTCTCTGTTGCAGAAGTCGAAGTCCGCCTGGGTTGGCCCAGCCGCATCGGCGAGATTCCCGAAGCCGAGCAGACTGACTCCGGAAATGATCAGTATCGCGCCCGTGAATCCTCGCATAATTCTCATCTCCACCTGGAGGCGGGATCGCAGCGGCGTCCTGCAAAGCCCGCTGTATCAAGAGTTTCACGCTTCGCATCGTCAAGCCTAATGCTTGGCTGCAGTCGCCATGCCAGCATTCGCCATTGCCGCCCGGTTCGCACGGCGGTCTCCAGCTCAGCGCCTTTCATATGGGGGCCCCGACCTGGCCCCCCATGCCCTCCCGACGCTCGTCGCGCCCCGGCGAAGCCGTGGCGCGCCTCGATCTCGCGCCATGCCTTACGCGATCCAGACGGATTTGATGTTGACGAACTCGCGGATGCCGTACTCCGACAGCTCGCGGCCATAGCCCGAGCGCTTGATCCCGCCGAAGGGCAGGCGCGGGTCCGACTTCACGAGGCCGTTGACGAACACCGCGCCCGCTTCGATCTGGGCCGCCAGCCGCTCGGCCCGCGCGCGGTCGCGGGTCCACAGCGAGGCGCCGAGGCCGAACGATGAGTCGTTGGCCAGCCGCACGGCGTCCGTCTCGTCCTTGGCCCGGATGACTGCGGCCACCGGGCCGAACGTCTCCTCGTCGAAGGCCGGCATGCCCTTGTCGACCGCGGCGAGCAGCGTCGGCGGATAGAAGGCCCCCTTGCCGGCCGGCACTTCGCCGCCCAGCAGGCGCCGCGCGCCGCGCTTGATCGACTCTTCGACCTGGCGGTGGAGCGCGTCGCGCAAGTCGACGCGCGCCTGCGGGCCCACCTGGGTGTCGCGGGCCAGTGGATCGCCCATCTTCCGGCCGCGCAGCTCCTCGACGAACCGCGCCAGGAACTGATCGGCCACCGCGTCGACGACGATGAAGCGCTTGGCGGCGATACAGCTCTGGCCGCTGTTGACGAGCCGCGCGTCGACCGCTGTCCTGGCGGCCGCGGCCACGTCGGCGTCGGCCAGGACAATGAACGGATCGCTGCCGCCCAGCTCCAGCACGGTCTTCTTGATCTCGTGTCCCGCCCGCTCGGCCACCTGGCTGCCCGCGTGCTCGCTGCCGGTCAGGGTCACGGCCACGATGCGCGGATCGGCGATCAGCCCGCCCACCGCCGCGGAGCCGACCAGCACGGTCGCGAAGACCCCGCGCGGGACGCCGGCGTCCCGGAACACCGCCTCGATCGACAGCGCGCAGCGCGGCACGTTGGACGCGTGCTTGAGGACCGCCGTGTTGCCGGCCATCAGCGCGGGCGCCGCGAACCGGAACACCTGCCAGAAGGGGAAATTCCAGGGCATGATCGCCAGCACCGGCCCGAGAGGATCGAAGCGAACGTAGCTCGCAGAAGCGTCGGTCTCGCGAGGCTGGGGAGCCAGGAAGGCCTCGGCGTGCTCCGCGTAGTACTCGCAGACCCAGGCGCACTTCTCCACCTCCGCCTCGCCCTGGACGATCGGCTTGCCCATCTCGAGCGCCATGATGCGGGCATGGTCGGCTCGGCGCGCGCGCAGCAGCCCCGCCGCCTTCTGCATGCCCTGCGCGCGAGTGGCGAAAGGCAGGGCCCGCCACTCATGAAAAGCGGCCTGGGCGCTGCCCAGGATGCGCTCGAGCTCCTGGGGCGTCGTCTCCTGGAACGTCTCGATGGTCTCGCCGGTCGCGGGATTGATCGACTGGATGCTCATGCCGGTATCCTCACTACTGATTCGGTTGCGGCCGTACGTCCCTCGCCCGCCTGCGACGTTCATAGTACGCCGCACGGACGATCGAGGGTCCGCAAGCGATTGCCCATGGCCTGTTCTGGATCACGCCGGTGCACACGCGCGAATCGCCTCGGTCACAGCCGTCGTGCCCCCACCATCGCGCACGCGCGGGGTGACAATCGGCAGGCCGACTCCGGCCGCGCGATACTGCGCGAGCCGCTCGCGGCAGCGCGCGGGTGGTCCCGCCAGCGCGACCGCGTCGATCAGCGCGTCGGGCACCAGGCGCACGGCGCCGTCGCGGTCGCCGCGATCCCACGCGGCCTTGATGGCCGCGGCCGCCTCGGAGAAACCACTCTCGGCGAGCAGGCGGTTGTAGCGGGGGAAGAAGCCAGCATAGAGCGCCACGCCGGGCTTCAGCCGGCGGCGCGCCTCGTCCACGTCCGCGCCCACCGCGCAGCCCAGCAGCGAGGCGATCTCGACCTGCGTCGCGTCGCGGCCCGCGCGCTGGGCGCCCGTCGCGACGTGAGCGGCGGCGCGGTGCGCGAAGTCCGGCGTGCTCCACGTCAGGATCGCGCCCTGAGCCAGCTCACCACAGACCTCGAGCATCGGCCGGAACAGGCCCGACAGATAGATGGGCACGCTCAGGCGCAGCGGTCGGAACCAGAGATCGAACTTCGGGATGTCGAGGACCTCGCCGCGGAACGAGACGGCGCCATCGCGGAGAAGCCCGCGCACCACTTCGACGGTCTCGCGGACGCGGTCGATGGGCCGTGCGTAGGGCAACCCGTGCTCGCCCGCCACCTGCACGCGATGGCTCGAGCCGAGCCCCAGCACGAAGCGACCACCGGAGAGCTCATCGACGGTGGCAGCGGCCATCGCGATGGTCGGCGCGCTACGAACGAACACGCTGGAGATGCTCGTACCCAGGCGAATGCGCGAGGTGGCGACTGCGCACGCCGCCAGGATGGCGAACTGGTCGCCGCCGTGCCCTTCCGCCACCCACGCGCTGTCGTAGCCGAGGTCCTCGGCCAGCTTCACGCAGTGCACGATCTCGGAGGCGACGAGCCCGCCGGTGAACGCGACGCCGACGCGGTCCACGCGGGGATTAGCGGTGACGCTCCATCTCGAGGACCGCGGCGAAGGTCTCTACCAGCCCCTCCAGCTCCGCCTCCCCCATGGGCGTCGAAAGACAACCCAGGCCCGTGATCGACATCAACACCCCGTGCTCCATCAACCGCCGCACGATCCGGACGAGGCGCTCGCTTTCGACCGGCGTCGTTCGTGTGCTCCGGTAGTCGCTCAGCTCTCGGTCCACTGGATGCAGGCGGAACAGCGAGCCCAGCCCGGCCGCTCGGCCCGGCACTCCGGCCTGCTTGAAGCAATCGTCGAGGCTCGCGCGCACCTTGGCGCCGAGCTCGTCGAGCCGTGCGAACGCCTCCGGCGTCAGCAGCCGCATCGCCACCAGCCCCGCGGCCATCGTCACCGGGTTGGCGTTGAACGTCCCGCCGTGCGGCGCCGCCGGCGGGCCGCCGCGCGTGGGATCGAACACCGCCATGACCGCAGCAGTGCCCGCCACCGCGCCGACCGGGAAGCCCCCGCCGATGATCTTGCCCAGCGTCGTCATGTCGGGCGTGACGCCGAACAGGCCCTGCGCGCCGTGGTAGCCGACGCGAAAAGAAATGACCTCGTCGAAGATCAGCACGATGCCGTGCTTGCGCGTGACCTCGCGCAGCGCCCTCAAGAAGTCGACGCGCGCAGGCACCAGGCCCACGCGGTTGGGCATCGGATCCACCACCACGGCGGCCAGGTGCCTGGCCTCGCGCTCGATGCGCGCGACGGCGTGCTCGGTGTGGTTGAACGGCAGCACGACCACGTCCTCCAGCACCGCCGGTGGCGTCCCGCGCGAGTACGCGGTGCTGGCCGGGGCCGCCAGACTGCCCCAGTTCTCCGGCGCCGAGGCCAGGCTCACCTCCGCATAGTCATAGGAGCCGTGATAGGCGCCCTCGAACTTGGCGATCTTCGGGCGATTGGTGAAAGCGCGGGCGCCCTTCAGCGCGATCATCACCGCCTCGCTTCCGGAGTTGGTGAAGCGCACGCGCTCGGCCGACGGCAGCCGCTCGCAGAGCAGCGCGGCGAGGTCGATTTCCTCGGGCGTCGGCATGGGAAACGAGGCGCCCTGGGCAAGCCGGCGCGTGGCCGCCTCGACGATCGCGGGATGGGCATGGCCGTGGATGAGCGCGGTGTAGTTGTTCAGGCAGTCCAGGCGGCGGTCGCCCTCGACGTCGGTCACCCAGCAGCTCTCGCCGGAGGCGGCGTAGGGCGGATACGGCGCCATGTACACGGTCGTGCGGGAATTGCCGCCGGGCAGCACGCCCTGAGCGCGGGCGAAGAGCGCAGCCGACTTCGAATCTGCGTGTGCCCAGCGGGCGGTGCTTGTCAGCGCGCGCGGCGACCTGACGTTGGATGCCATCCCCACTCTCCTTCGACGACGAGATCGGGCCGCCAGGGTAGCACGGTGGTCGCCTGGCGCATCGGCCATCGCGGTGTGCGATTGTCATTGCGGTACCCCTTGCTGAAGCCATTCCGTTGGTGTGCCCCTGAAGGGCCGAAGCGTATATGTTTAGCGGTCCTGGCCAGCTCGTCGGAGCCTCTGGTGTTCCTCTCCCGGAGACGTCGCCGGATTCTCGACGATCAGGGCTGCATAACCGCTCTTGAAGAGCGAGACGACGGGATCGCGATTGTTGCGTCGAAACCATCGAGCATTGGACGAATGCCGCGAGCGACCGCCGCCGTCACCGCCCGCGGGGGAAGCCTGACTCGGCGTCAGCGTGCGAGCGGGAAGTGACAGGCGACGAGGTGACCAGCGCCGGCGTCGCTCAGGGTTGGCTCACTGGCAGGGTCGGTGCACACGGCGGGACGCCCCGCCGCCTCGTACACCGGACAGCGGGGCGCGAAGCGACAGCCCTGCCCGGGGCGCTCGAAGTCGAACACGCCCCACGCGGCGCCGCCGTTGGCGTGGGCGCGTGCGACCTCCTGGCTGCGCTTCTCGACCAGCGACGACCACAGGATCGAGGTGTAGGGATGACGCGCCGCCCGCGCCACGCGCTCGGCGGGCCCGATCTCGACGATCCGCCCCAGGTACATCACGGCCACCCGGTGGCTCACGAGCTCCACCACCTCGAGGTCGTGCGAGATGAAGAGATAGGACAATCCGAGGCGCGTCTGGAGATCGTGCAGCAGGTTGACGATTTGCGCCTGGATGGAGACGTCGAGCGCGCTGGTGGGCTCGTCGGCCACGATGAATCGCGCCCCGACGGCGAGGACCCGCGCGATCCCCACGCGGCGCTTTTCGCCACCCGAGAGCTCGTGAGGAAAGCTGGCGAGCTTGCCCGCCTTCAGATTCACCTGGTCGAGAAGCTCGGACGTCCGCCGCGCGACCTCGGCGTCGTCGAGCCGGTGGTGCAGCCTGATGGCCTCTCGCAGGATGTCCCGGACGCGCATCTTCGGATTCAGGGCGGCGTCGAGATCCTGGAAGATCATCTGCATGTGCTTGCGCAGCGGCCGCAGCGCGCGTGTCGGCAGCGCCGTGATGTCGTGGCCGTCGAAGACGACGCGACCCGACGACGCCCGCGTGACGCCGAGGATGATGCGTCCGATCGTCGTCTTGCCGCAGCCCGACTCGCCGACCAGCCCGAGCGTTTCGTGCTCGGCAAGCGCGAAGCTCACTCCGTCCACCGCAGGGACGGACCGCGTCCGGCCGTGGAGCGCGGCGAGGATGCCCGCGCGCGCCTGGTACTGCTTGCGGAGGTCGGACACCTCGAGGAGCGGTCTAGCCAGGGCGGGTCTCCGCGCACGTCTCGCCGGCGTAAAGATGGCAGCGGATCCGGTGCCCGGCGGCGACCGTGGCCAGGGCAGGCTCCTGTCCCAGGCACCGCGCCCGGATCGCCTCGGTGACGCGGTCGCAGCGCGCATAGAACCGGCACCCGCGCGGGACGTCCATCGTATCCACCACCTCGCCCCGGATCACCGGGAGGCGGCCATCGACGGTGCGGCGGCCGCCGTTTGTCTGGGCGCTCGGCAGCGACGCGAGCAGCGCCGCCGTGTAGGGGTGTTTCGGCTCGGAGCCCGGGGCCAGGACGTCACGCGCCGGCCCGTGCTCCATCACGGTGCCGCCGTACATCACCGCCACCGTGTCGGCCAGCCGCGAGACGACACGGACGTCGTGGGAGATGAGCAGCGTCGTCACGCCGAACTCGGACTTCAGCTCGGCGAGCAACGCCACGACACGCGACTGGATCGTCGCGTCCAGTCCCGTGGTCGGCTCGTCCGCGATGAGCAGCGACGGCTCCGAGGCGAGGGCCATCGCGATCATCGCGCGCTGGCACATGCCGCCGGAGAGACCATCCGGGTACTGGTCGAAGCGCAGGCGCGGCGAATCCATCCGCACTCGCTCGAGCCAGTCGATCGCCCGCTGCTTCGCCTCGCCGGCGTCGGTCACCGGTGTGTGCAGGCGAATGGCCTCGCTGATCTGCTGCCCCACCGTGAGGAACGGGTTGAGTGACGACTTCGGGTTCTGGAAGATCATGGCGATCTCTTTGCCGCGGACGCCTGTCAGCGCGCGCTCGACCCGCGCTCGCCACCCGGGCTCGTCCTTGGTCACGGCGACGATGCGCCCGTCGCGCTCGCTCACGCGGACATAGCGCCCGAGATCCTCGAGCAGGTTGCGCCGGGCGGTGCCGGCGCCGGTGGCGCCGGCGAACTCGATGGTGCCCGTGATCACGCCTGGGCTGCCGCCGACCAGGCTCAAGATCGACAGCGCGGTCACGCTCTTGCCGCTGCCGCTCTCGCCCACCACGCCGAGCGTTTCGCCGGCAGCCACGGCGAGGCTGACGCCGTCCACCGAGCGGATGAAGGCCTCCTTGGCGCGGGAATAGAAGTACGTCCGAAGATCTCGAATCTCGAGCACCGCCGGACGGGTCACGAGGCGCTCTTGCTCTCGAGGATGTTGTTGAGGCCGTCGCCCAGCAGGTGGAAGCCGAGAATGGTGAAGAGAATCGCGAGGGCGGGCGCCGTCGACGGCCAGAACTTGCCGTGGAAGAAGTAGTTCGCCCCCGCCTGCACCATGTTGCCCCACGAGGGCGTGGGCTCCTGCACGCCGAAGCCGAGATAGCTCAGGCTCGTCTCGACGAGGATCGCCTCGCCCATCCCGAGCGTGGCCTGGATGATCAGGAGCGGCGCGCAGTTGTACCAGAGGATGTGCTTGAGGACGATGACGCGCGTCGGCAGCCCGAGCACGTGGGCGGCCTCGATGAAGCTCTTCTGGCGCAGGAACTGGATCTTGCCCGCGATGATCGACGCGACCGCGGGCGCGCCAGTGATCCCGACCACGAGCATCACGTAGTAGATGTCGGCGCGGAACGCGGCGATGACGAGCAGGACGAGGACCAGGCGCGGCACCGCATCGACCAGGTTGCTCAGGTAGGTGACGAGCGCCTCGGCGCGGCCGCCGCGATACCCGGCTGTCACCCCGAGGGCGGCACCGAGTGCGAGCGAGATCGCGACCGCGAGCAGTCCGGGCAAGAAGTACGCCTGGATGCCGACGATGAGCCGCGAGAGGATGTCGCGCCCCAGGAAGTCCGTGCCGAGCGCGTGGCCCGCTCCCGGCGGTGCGTTGAGGCGCGCCATGTCCATCCGCGAGGGGTCGTCGGGCAGCCACCCGGCGGCGCCGACGACGTAGGAGATGACGACGAGGCCGACGACCAGCAGGCCGTAGCCCACCGCGGCGCGGTCGCCGAGCGCCGCCGCGCGCCAGCGCGAGCGCTCCGGGCGCTCCGCGACCTCGCCGGCGGCCTCACGGTACCGTCGCACGGGCTACCTCTACTCCGTCGCCGTGCGCGGGTTCACGCCGGCGTAGATCACGCTGCGCAGCAGGCTCGCCAGCCGGACGAAGGCCGCGGCCACGAGCGCGATCCCCAGGATCACGGGGAAGTCACGATCCTGCGCGGCCTGCCAGGCCATGCGACCGAGGCCCGGCCAGTTGAACACCTGCTCCACGATGATGGCGCCGCCGATGACGAACGGGATCTTGGCCGCGATCATCTCCGTCATCGGCAGGAGGAAGCCTTCCTTGAACGCGTGCCGCCACACCGGCGCGCCCTTGGCGCGCGCGGTTCGGATGTAATCCTCCGTCAGGACCCGGCCGATCTCCCCGCGGAGGTGCCGGGTCACCTCGCTCACCGTGCCGTTGGCGACGCCCAGCACGACGATGGGCAGCAGGCCGTAGAGCCAGCCGTGGCGCGCCGGCTCGGCGCTGGCCGACAGCAGCGGGAAGACCCCGAAGCGGTGGATGACGAGGTAGATCACCACGTAGCCGAGCCAGAACACGGGCACTGCCGACACCAGGTACACGGCGAGCGTCAGCGCCCGCGCGAGCGCGCCGGCCGTGCGCGAGGTCGAGTAGAGCGCGACGGGCACGGCGAGCAGGAGCGTGACGAGCAGCGAGCCGAGCGTGAGATACAGCGTGCTCGGACCCGCTCGCGCGATCTCGCTGGCCACGGGCACGCCGGTACGGATCGACGTGCCGAGATTGCCGTGGGCCATGTTGCCGAGCCACGCGAGGTACCGGCCGTACCAGGTGGTGGGGACGCCGAGGGCCTCGCGCACGGAGGTGCTCACGGCGTGGCCCGACCCCTGCCCCTCCAGCAGCACGCTGAAGGGGTCACCCGGCGACAGATGCAGGATGACGAAGACGACGAGACTGACGCCCACGAGTAGCAGCGCGGTCAGCGCCAGCTCGCGGGCCGCCATGGCGCCGACGCGCCGCAGCGCCGCGAAAGCGGCGTCGTTACTTTTGCTCGGTGACCGGGATGAACCATTCATCCGCGAACGAGAAGAACTTGTAGGGATGAATCGCCACCCGGCGCAGCTTCTTGTGATAGCCGCTGTAGTTCGTCAGCGTCCACAGGAACGTGTAGGGCGCCTCCTCGGCCAGCAGGGCGTGCAGCTTGCGGTTGATGGTGCGCCGCTTCTCGTGGTCGAGCGTCAGCTTGCTCTCGACGATGAGGCCGTCGACCTCGGGATTCGAGTAGCCGCCGAAGTTGTTCTTCCAGGCGCCGATCTCGGCGGAGTGAAACAGCGAGGAGATGTCCGCGGAGTCGTCGAAGACCCAGGAGGCCAGGATGACGTCGAAGTCGTGCTCGACGAAGACGGCGTCCTTCCAGGCCTGCCACTCCTTGAACTCGACCTTCACGGTGACCCCGATGGCCTTGAGGTAGTTCTGGAACGCGAGCACCACCCGCTTGACCGCCTCGCTCTCCTTCTCGATCGGCACCTTGAGCGAGAGGGCCAGGGGCTTGCCGTCCTTCTGCATCATGCCGTCGGGACCCGCGCTGAAGCCGGCCTCCTTCAGGAGCGCGACCGCCTTGGCCGGATCGTGCGGCAGCGGCTGCACGTCGAGGTTGTAGGCCCAGCTGCCGGGGGCGAAGGGGCCGGAGATGATCGTGCCCTGGCCGTTGAAGAACGAGTCGAGCATCTCCTGCCGGTTCACGGCGTGGGTGAAGGCGCGGCGCACCCGCTTGTCGGCCAGCAGCGGGTTGCGCAGGTTGTAGCCGAAGAACGCGTACGACAGGGCGTTGTACGGTTGCAGGACGAAGCGCTTGTCGCCCTGCAGCTCCGGAAGGTCACGCGGATTGACGAGCACCAGCATGTCGATGGCGTTGAACATCATCGCCTGCGTCATGATGTTCTGGTCCGCGAACGGCCGGGAGACGAACTTGTTGATGTGCGGCCGGCCCTTGAAGTAGTCCTCGTTGGCCATCAGCACGATCTCCCGGTCGGCCGTGATGCCCTTGACCGTGTAGGGACCGGTGCCGATGGGGCTGCGCACGAAGGGATCCTCGCGCGTGAGGAACTGCGAGTTGGCCGGCCCGTGGGCGGGGATGACCTTGAAGGTGAACTTTGCCAGCGCGTTCAGGATCGGCCGCTTCAGGGTGAAGCGCACCGTCGCGTCGTCCACCTTCTCGACCTTCTCGATGAACTCGTAGCGCACCTTGAGCGGGGTGATCGTCTTGGGGTGCATCATGATGTTGTACGTGAAGAGCACGTCCTCGGCCGTGAAGGGCTTCGGCCCCTCGCCCTCGCGCGGATGCCAGCGCACGTCCTTGCGCAGGAAGAAGGTGTAGGTGCGGCCGTCCTTCGACACCTCCCAGCGCTCGGCGAGCTCCGGGATGATCACCTGCTTCTCGTCGATCCCGACCAGCCCGTTGAACACCAGCTCGGTGATCCGCAGCGAGATCATCTCGTTGCTGGTGATCGGATCGAGCGTGGCCGGCCGGCCGTACTCGCCGTAGGCGAGCGAGCCGCCGTCGGGCCGGCCGTCGTTCTTCGAGGCAGCCGGGGAGAGGGCCGGCACCGTCGCCAAAGCGACGGCCAGGGTCAGAATGAGCGGCGCGATCCTGGATAGTCTGTTCATAACGCCTCGTCAGAAGATCTTCACGTCGCCCGCACTCTTGTGCGTCATCGCGTACACGCCCTGCAGCGTCTCCTGGAGCCGGCGGACCACGGGGAAGTGCCGGCTCATCTCGAAATAGATCTCGAGGCTCTCGGAGAACTGCGTGGTCTGGTAGTACGCCTCCGCCAGCGTCACGAGGAGCAAGGGATCATTGGCCTCGATCCGGTTCTTGTTGGTCTTGTCCCGCGCCGATTCCAGGTAAGCGACGGCCCGGGGGACGTCGCCCTTGCGCAGGTGGTAGGTGCCGAGGGCGAAGTTGAGCGCCGACGTCTTCCGCCGCTCGCCCGTCTCCGCGACACGGGCCGCGCGCGGCTCCACGGCGGTACATGCCAGCCGATACCGCACACAGGCGGCCACGATGTCCGCCAGCAGCTCCGGGTCGGCCGCCGTGTCGGGGCTCAGCTCCGCCCACACGGAGGCGTCGTCACCGCGCCGGGCCAGCAGCGAGCGCGCGGCGGCCTCGCGCACGCGCGCGCGATTGCGGTAGGCCGGCGGCCCGCCGGGGAGCGCCAGGAACGCGCGCGTCGCCTGGAGCGCGCGCTCGGCGTCGCCGGCCTCCAGGAAGGCGGCGCCGAGGTAATACTCCGCCGTGCCCTTCACGCGCGCGTCGGCGGCCGCCCGCTCCAGCGCGACTCGGCTCGCCTGCCGGTAGAGGGCGGCCAGCTCGCCCAGCAGCGCCGGGTCGTAGAAGTTGATGCTCTTGGTCGGCCCCAGCACTTCGGTCGCCGCCGGCGCCTTGAGGTCGGTCTGCTCGACGAGCGCGAGCGCCTTCGCCGTCAGTCCCGCCCGCGCATACACGCCGATGAGCTTCTGCCGCACCAGCGGGGAGGCCCGGTCGCCGTCCTTCAGCGCCGCCTCGGCGAGCGCGACCGGCGCCGGATCGGTCATCGCCGCCCGGCTGTACATCGCCGCCAGCGTCGCCTTGACTTCCGGATCCCTGGCGTCGAGCGACTTCCAGATCGTGCGCGCCGTCGCGGCATCCTTGAGCAAGAAGTGGGCGAGGCCGAGGTGTGCTCGGGCCTGTGCCCTGGGGCCGGGCTCGACGCCGGCCTCGGAGGCCACGCGCTCCAGCGCCCTGATCGCTTCCGCGGGCCGTCCGCTCTCGAGCAGCGTTTGCCCGAGGTAGAGGCTCGCCAGGCGGCTGGCGCCGGGCCCGCGGCTGGCGGCGAGCGCTTTCAAATACTCGAGCTGGATCGGGGCCGCCGACTGCGCGAGCTCTCGATGGAGCTCGGCGCTGCCGAGATAGACGATCCCGAGCGTGAGCGAGGCGACCGCTTGCCGGCCGGCGTCCAGCGAGGGCAGCGCCGTTTCGAGCGTGCGGGCGGCTTCGCGGTAATGACGCTGCTCGTACAGGCGCGTCGCGCGCGCCACGGCATCGTCCGCCGCCGACGCCGTCGTCGCCGCCAGCAGCGCGCCGATCGCCAGCAGCGCCCTCATTCCTTCAGCCTCGCGACGAAGATCTGGTCCCACTGGTCGACTTGCGCGCGGAACGCGATCAGGCCGTCCACCGAGCAGCTGACATCGTGATTCATCTTCGTCTCGGTCTTGATGAGGACGTTCGTCCCCCGCACGAGGTCGACGAGGTACAGCGGGTTGTATTCGGATCGCTCGTCCTTGACGTAGACGATCGCGGCACTGTCCGGCATCCAGGCCGGGCCACGCTCGACGTCGGGCACGACCCCGGTGGCGACGATCCTGGCGGCCAGCCCGGCGCCGGCGGTGGGGTCCGAGCCGTCGGCGGCGATCACGAGAATGGCCCACGTCCTTGGATCACCAGCCGGGTTGTAGTTGGAATAGAATGCGATCTTCTTGCCATCCGGCGACCACACCGGCCGCAGGTCGTCGGGGGCCCAGGACGTGAGCGCGCGAAGCGTCTCGGCGGGGCGCCGGACGTCGGCGATCACGTAGACGTCGTGGTTGTCGTTGCCGCCGTGGAGCACGGTCACCTTCGTGCCGTCGGGCGACCACTGCGGATAGAGAAATGGGCTCGTGCCCCAGGTGAGCCGCGTCAGGCCGCGTGAGGCGACGTCGAGCAGATACAGATCGCCCTTGCCGGTCCGTCCCGAGACGAACACGAGCTGATCGGCCACCGGCGACCAGTCGGCCTGGCCGTCCTTCTCCTTGTGGTCCGTGAGCCGCATCGTCTTGCCGCCGAGCTCGTGCACGTACAAGTCGTAGTTGCCGGTGCCGCCGTTGCTCGTGAAGGCGAGGCGATCGCCGGCGGGCGACCACGCGATGCCGGCGTTGTAGCTGACCTCCTCGGCCAGGCCGGGGAACAGGAATTTGGGCTCCTTGCCGGCCGGGGACGCCTGATGGTAGAGCACCTCGAGAATGGCGCCGTCGGGGCGCGCGACCACGATCTCCTTCTTCTCTCCCCGGCTGCGCTCGAAGGCGATGAGCTTGCCGGACCGAGCCCACACCGGGTTGGCGTCGTTGCGGCCGGGCTCGATGGTGGTCAGCGGGCGCACGTAAAGCGGCACGATCGGCGCCGGGGTCGCCTGCGCCTCCGCCGCCGCGGTCCGGGTCATCGCCACGAGCGCGGCGATCAGCACGACACGGACGGGGCCACGACGGCGGCGCGGGACGTTCATGGCGCTAGGACGCGTCTTTGATCTGGTCCCAGTACTTGCGCGCTCCCGCGCGGCTCTGCTCGAACGTCGGATTGCCTTCCAGCCGCTTGGGGAAGAAATCGAAATACTCGCGCCAGGCGAGGTCGGCGGCGCCCTGCAGCGAGGCCTTGCGGGTGACGAGGTAGAGCTTGTGATAGGCGAGCGCGAGGTAGTAGTACGTGTCGTGCAGCGCCTCGTCATGCTGTGCGGTGGGGAAGAACCGCGTGTTCTGCTTGGCCACTTGAAGAGTCTGAACCGCCTTGGCCAGAGCCTGGGCGGCGCCCTCGCGATCGCGATCCACCAGGCGGTTGCCCTTCTCGTAGTAGGCGTGGCCGAGGTTCGTGAAGGCCACCGCGAACTGCTTGTAGATGAGGTCCTTGTTCTGCGGCAGCGTCAGCACGCTCTCGAACTCGCGGACGGCGGCCTCGTAGTCGTTCTTGTCGTCGAGGTAGATCTGGCCCAGCCGCACGTGCGCCTCGGAGTAGTCCGGATGCGTCTTGTCCGTGCTGGCATAGGCCTGGATGGCAGCGTTGGCGTCGCCCTGCTGCGCCGCGCGCTCGCCGAGCTTCAGATAGTCCTTGTGCAGCACGATCCGCCGCTCACCCGTCCGGTCCTCCACCTTCTTGTCGAATTCCATCACCTCTTCCCAGTCGCGATAGTCCTCGCCGACCGTGAGCTTGACGGTGTGGAACCCGAGCCCGACCGGCTTGCCCTCGAGCAACGGCGTCTTGCCGAAGGCGTCGCCATCGACCATGACCGCGGCCCGCGAGGGCTCGGAGTCGACCTTGAACACGGCGTTGTTGACCGCGAGGACGAACTCCTTGGAGCCCTGGCCCTTCTCCATGCGCAGCCGGTCGGTCACCTGCTGGTAGCCGTGACGGTAGAGGACGATGTCGTAGGTCTTGCCCGGGCGCAGCCGCACCTCGGTGCGGCCGTCGGTGCCGGTCGTGCCGGCCCAGTCACCGTTGAGGTAGATGTTCACGCCGGCGAGCGCCGTGACATCCGGCGCCAGCCCACCCTTGGTCGACAGCGTGACCGAGGTGCCGGAATCCTCGCTCTCGCCGGCCGGGCGCAGGTGACGCACGACACGATCGCCGGCGATCACCGTCCGATTCCCCTTGGGCGCCATGTCCACTTCGGCCCAGGCGCCGCTGTCCTCGACGCGGTTGACGCGGAGGCGGCCGATCTCCCGCCGTGGCGCCTCGCTCGCCTCGCTCTTGCCCGCGTCGAACAGCGAGAACTCGGTGCCGCGCCCGACGCGGTAGGGTCGGCCGAGATTGAGCCGGTAGCGCTCGCCCTCGAGGGCGACGACCGTGCCCTCGAAGGGGAACCGCTCCAGCACGTTGGCGACGATCTCGCGGACGGCGCCGTTGATCGCGCCCGCGTCACGGGCGCGCGCGATCTGGCTGAGGACGACGCTGCCGCTGGCCACGTAGAACTTGGCCTCGACGATGACCCCCTTGTCGTCACGCGCGACGCTGCCCAGCACGATCATGTCGACGGTGCGGCGCAGCGGCGTGTCCTTCCAGCCCTTGGCCGTGATCTTCTCGATGCCGACCTTGAGCCGCTTCACCTCGGCCTCGAGCTCGGCGGCCGGGACCTCGCGAAACACCGAGGCCTTGAAGAGCTGGGCCGCCATGGCCGCCTCCGCCTGGGCGGCGACGTCCTTGAGATCGACCCCTGGTGTGTTGCCCGCGAACCGATGCACGGCGACCCGGATCGGGCGCGGCGTGGTCGGCGCGAAGACGCGCTGGACGCCGATCTGGCCCTCGAGCACGACGGCGGTCTTCCAGTCGGCGGGCAGGTACCCCGGCGCCGACAGCGCGACCTGCGCCTTGCGGCCCGGCGCGCCGTCGTACGTATAGATGTAGATGCCCCGGTCGTCGGTCTTGCCCAGGGGCCGGCCGTCGAGGCTCACCGCGACCCCGGGCACGCCGGCGCGCACCCCGTACTCGTCGCTGATCGCGGTCACGGTCAGGACGGCGCGCCGCGCGAGCGCGACCTGGAGCCGTTCTCCCGGCTGGATGGACGCGCTCTTGTGCCAGGCCGCATAGCCCTGCTTGCTGACGGCCAGCGCGACACCCTTGGCGGGCAGCGTCGTGTACTCGTGAACGAGCTCGCCCTTGGCGTCCGTCTTGCCGAGCTCCTTGTCGTTGAGCCTGACGGTGGCGTCGGTGACGGGCGTCCCTCCCTCGCTGACGGCCACGGTGAAGTAGCGGGTGGCGCGGAGATCGGCCTCGACCGAGTAGCGGTCAACGACTTTGCCGTCCTTGCCGAGCTTGATCAGGAACGTCGTCTTCCACGGGGTGATGCGGTGTCCGGGGAGCTCCCGGCTCACGAGCACCTCGACCTCGGCGCCGGCGCTGCGCGTGATCGGCTGGGCCAGGACGCCCGAGGTGTCCGTCACCCCGAGCTGCTTGCCGTCGACCACGACGGTGGCGCCGGGTGCCGGCTGTCCGTCCATGCGGGCTTTGACCTCGAGCTGCACCTGCTGACCGCTGCAGGCCGCCAGGAGCAGGGCCGCCGCCGCCGCGATCCCGTACCGGATTCCGTGGCTGATCATGGTCCCCCTACATCGTGGGCGGCTGGATGTTCACTTCGCCGGGATTGATGATCTTGTCCTCGTCGGAGCGCGAGCCCTGGATGGTCTTGCGCTTGGCCTCCTGGATCTTCTTGAGCTTGAACTCGATCTTCTTGCTCGTGTATTTGCCGATCTGAACCGTCTGCGTATCGGTCTCGTAGCCGATCCGGCTCGCCTCCACCTTATAGGTCCCCGGACGTAGCCGATCCTTGGCCGACTCGAACTTGCCCTGGGCGTCCACCGTCACCGCGTGGGACGCCTGCTCGACGGCCGCCGTCGTGTTCATCATGTTGACCACGGTGCCCTGCGCACTCTCGTTCGCCGCCGGCTGCTGCCCGCCGTCGACGAGCTGGACGGTGCCGTGGATCTTGGCCGCGCATCCGGACAACGACACCATCACGAACAGCGCTACGATCGCGAAGGCACTTCGGTTCGTCATGCCCGTGTCGTCTCCGTGCGAACAAGAGTTGGCGTAAATTCCGTTCGATTCATCTCTGCATTCTAGGAGCCAGACCGGCGGCGCACCAAGCACTGACTGACGTCCGGCGCTCGTGCGCGATCCGCGAAGGCGGAGCGTGGCTTCCGGCGACGGAACGGCACGCGTGCGGACCACGATGGCATTGCGAGCGCCGGACTGGCACGTCCTCACCGCTCTCGTTGGATGGGCGGCGCGTGTGTGGGTGATGCGGACGAGCCCGGGCGCACGTTCGAGTCGATGGAACGGGGGTGGTGGGTACCGCCTCGGCAGTCCCCGCTACCCCCACCGGTTGAGGTGGCCCGGGATCGCGACCCCAACGAATAGTTTCTGTCTGACGGGCGCCTCTGTTACTGTCGAGCGGGCAAGGAGGGACACCCAACAACCGAAAAGGAGCCTGAATGCGCACGATAGCCGTCGTGAACCAGAAGGGTGGGTGTGGAAAGACGATCACATCCATCAACGTGTCGGCTTTTCTCGCGCGCGCGCAGCGACGGGTGTTGCTCGTCGACATGGACCCGCAGGGCCATGCCACGCTGGGACTTCTCGGCAAGACGGTGCCGCCGTCGAAGACGATGTACGAAGTGCTCGTGCAGGGATCAGGCGGAAACCGCGCCGTGCTTCGAGACATCATCCACAGCGTTCGCGAAAACCTCGATGTGGCTCCCGCCGATATTCTGTTGAGTGCGCTCCCCGAAACTCTCGCGGGACTCGTCGGCCGGGAGAACATCTTGTCCGACGCCATCGGCTGTGTCGCCGGCGACTACGATTACCTCGTCGTTGATTGCCCTCCGAACGTCGGTCTGCTGACGTTCAACGCCCTCAAGGCCTGCTCCGAGGCGATCGTCCCCATGGATCCCAGTTTCTTTTCGCTCCACGGCATCGGGAAACTGCTCGAGACCTTCGATGTGCTCGCTCGAGAGACCGGCCACCATATCGCGCCCCGGGTGCTGGTGACGCTCTACTCGGGCCGGTCTCCCTTCGTCAAAGCGGTTGTCGATGAGATTCGCCACCATCTCGACGGCCGTCACTTCCAGACCGTCATCCGCTATAGCGTCAAGCTTGCCGAAGCGGCGAGCCACGGCGTGCCGATCGCCGATTATTGCCGGCGGTGTGCGGGATTCGAGGACTACCAGACGCTGGCCGCCGAAGTGCTGCAGCAGGAAGCCGAGCTCCTCGAGGCTCGGCCGGCCACCACGCCCGCCAGCACGAGAGAGGCCGGTGCCGGCGACGATTGGCTGCTGCCATCGGCGCCCGCGGCGACGCCCGAAGGCGTGCTGTTCGCCATTGAAGCCGTCGGTGCGACGCACGTTCAGCTGGCGGGGGACTTCAACGACTGGGCCTCGGACGGCAGTGACATGGAGCCGATCGGTGGAGTGTGGACGAAGGTCGTGAAGCTGCCGCCCGGACGGTACCGGTATCGCTATGTCGTCGATGGGCAGTGGCAGAACGATCCGTTGAATGCCGTCGTCGAACCGAGCCCGTATGGGGGACACGATTCTATCCTCGTCGTTGACGACGCCGGGTCCCCCGCGCACGCGAATTGAGCGATATGGACGAGAACAAGACTGACGGTTCTCCCGGCGCGGACGGCCCCCGCCGTTCGGACAAGCCACTTGGTCGAGGATTGGAAGATGTCTCCCACCTCTTCCTGTCGCAAAAGGCCGGCGAGGCGGCGGCCGGCGATCAGGCCGCCCCTCGTTCGATCGAGCGCTCGTCGCCGCCGCCCGGGTCCCGGGGAGGCATCGCCCTTCTGCGACCCGCCGCGCTGGCGAAGGAGCGGCTGGCCGCGCTCTTGATGGAATGTGCCGACACGCTCGAGGAGGGCCTGAGAGCGATCGACACCGGTATTCCGTGCCATCCGTGCGGCGAGATCGACGTCCTCGCGGTGAGTCGCACGAGCCAGTTGACGATCATCGACTTCGAGACCGCCCCCAGCGATACCCTCTTCCTTCGCGGGATCGGTCATTTTCACTGGGTCGTACGCAACCTGCCGAATGTCCGCCGCATGTACCGGGAGCACGCCATCAACTTTTCTCTTCAACCGAAGCTCGTTCTCCTCGCGCCTCAGTTTTCGCTCGTGGTCAGAAGCGTGGCGCGACAGGTCACGTGCCCGCAGGTTCAGTGGGTCAGGTATCACACCGTCGACTCCTCTGGCGGGCCGGCGGTGCTGCTCGAGCCTGTCGTGGGCGACTGAGGGACCCCGCCGCGTCCTTGAAAGCACGACGGCCAGAGCCCATCAAGGCTCTGGCCGGTCGTCCAGCCTGTTCAGTCTCGAGTGCCGGTTTTAGAACAGGATGTCGAAGCGCACCGTGCCTTCGCCGAGCGCCATCTCGGAGGGATGAATATTGATGCACCGGCCGGTGCCGCTACCGACGGCGTTGACATTGTCGAGGTAAGCGAGGTCATAGCCGCCATAGAACTGTGCGTTCGGGTTCGGCTGCGTCGCCTGGCACAGCGCGAGGCGCTGTGGGACCTTGCCGCCGGACACAGGACTCGTGATATTCCCGGTGAACGGCAGCCGGAACACTCCGGTGAACGGAAAGTTGCGGTAGTTGTCGTGCTCGTCGTCGTCGCTGCCGACCGACATGGTGCCCGCGACCGTGCCAAACGGCAGCCCCTTCACCAGCGCGGGCGAGAAGTCCCTGCGGCCGCGGAAGCTGCCCGCCATCAGGACCAATTCGGGCCCATCAGCCGGATTGTCGCTCTGGACCGCGACGGTGAAGCGACCGTTGAAGTCCCCGAGGCCTGTCCTGCTGCTGATGGTGTCGCTGCCCGTCACGTTGACGGAACACTGCGTCGCTCCCGGGTGCAAGACATCGATGACGGCCTTGGGGCACAACGGCGTTCCCACGGCGGCGTAGCCCACGAGCTGCGACGTTGCGATGCGACGGGTCTTGCCCCGCGTCATCTTCATGTCATCAGTCCGCTCATAGAGCGTCACGTCAGCCGCCATGACCGGCGCGGCCACCGCGGCCATCACTACCAGCATCGTCATCGTCCCGACTTTGATGAATGTCATCGCGTTGTCTCCTCGTGGCGAAGCACGCTGGTACTGCCGCCACAAAAATGGTAGTCGGCCGCTCATCCAGCAATGGCGATACCAATCTCGCGCGAGGACTCCCAGGGGCGCGGAATCCTTACGCGATTCGGTCCCGACGGCAGACGGTCGCATGCTCTTTTTCGGCGGATTCGTAGGCACACCTGAACAGAAAGTGATCAACCTTTTTGAGCCACGCCGCGGAGCACGGCATGGCCGTCATGCTCGCTGCGAGTGTTGCCGGGCTCCCGTTGGGCGTCTTGGTGTCTCGGGGTATCGGATGGATCGCGATGAAGTTGCTCGAGACGAGACAGCCGCGACTTCACGAATGGTTGAGGGCTCCTACCTAGGTAAGCCACGCGCGCCCGTGCTACGCTCACCAGTCACAGGAGGTGCCGATGCCGAAGCCCGACGACAACGTCGAGATCGTACTCTCCGAGTCGAACTTCGCCTGTATCGAGGGAGCGACCGCAAAAGGGTCGCCGGTGCGAAACGCCGTGAACATGGCGAGTCAACACGGGAGAGTGACGGGCGCTCCCGGCACTCCGAACACGGTCTTGATCACGTGTAGCGAGGCACAGGCCGATGAGCTGCTGCGCCTCGCTCAGGTCTCCTGCCGCGCGGCAATGCAAGACATCAAGCTGGCGCTTGCCCAAATGCGGGAGGGCAAGCTCAAGCTGTAGCCGTGGGAAAGGTCGAGCGGTCATGCGTGTCATTCTGACGTGCCATCCGGTGCGCCCTCGAGCGCGCTGAACACCCGTTTCGCCTTCAAAAGTCTGACGTAACGCACCGTTCGCTTGGCACCCGCCGTGCAGCGATTCCGCCGGCGTGAATATCCGATTCTTGGCGCATGGCGCCCATCACCTTACCGAGCGCCTCCGTGCGCTCCAACGGAGTGTCCACATGCGATTGCAAGGCTCCGGTTCCGCCGGCGTCATGCTGATCCCCGCGCTCCTCGTGCTCGTCGGCTGCTCGCTCTCGACGAGCTCTCAGAGCGCGTCTGATAGCAGCGCCTCCTCCGAGAGCAGCTCGCGGTCCTCAGCGAGCAGCTCGCGCTCCAGCACGAGCGGCGAGCGGCGACAGAGCCGCTACCGTGAGGACGTGCGCAGCTACACCGCCGCCTACGTCAGGTCGGGCGCACGGTTCGACGCATTCGAGAAGGAGCTCAGCGAGCTGGCGCGCAGCCACGGCCTCACGAACTGGGAGGAGGATGAGGCAACGTACGTCGGCATCGGCGCGGGGCTGGGCGACGCCGCGGTAGGCCAGGCCCAGCTCGAGGCGTACAAGACGGGGTTCTCGCGATCCGATCCCGTCAAGATGCAGGCGATCCAGCGGGGCTACGACACACGGCAGTGATCGGTCGCTTCGCTCGCCGCGTCGCGCTCGCGGCGCTTCTCGCGGTCCTCTTCCCGGTGCCCGGCTGGGCCTCGGAACGCTTCATCGATTACCTCTACATCGACGCGAATGAAGGCGGCTCCAGCGGCGGCCATGTCGGGCTCCTGGTCGACGACGACGTGTTCCATTTCGAGTACCGCCGGCCAGGGATGCTCGTCCTCCGGCGTGAGACGTTCGACGAGTTCCGTCATCAGTACGCCGCTCTCGAGAATCGTACGATCGAGGTGAGCCGCATCCCGGTGAGCGAGGAGACGTTTCGTCTGGTACGCCAACGCTTCCGGCACCGGTACTTCGTCCAGCGACGGCAACTCGAGGTTCTCGACACCCTGGGGACGGAGCGGCAGATCCTCGAGCAGATGCTGCAGGGTCGTGTCGAGCTCGACGGCGCGGGGTTCTTTCTCGATGAAGAGCGCGTCCTCGACACCTACGGAGCGAACTTCCTGACGGAGCGCGTCGAAGCACTGAGGCGGCGTCTCTCCACGCTCGGGCCGCCGGAGGTGCCCGAGCACCCAGCCGACATCTCCGGCGACGAGACGCCCGCGGCCGCATACGGCTTTTCTCGGCGTTACCGCGACACGCTCACCGCGCTCACCGCCCTCGACGTGTTAGCGACCGCCCGGCCCCTGCGGTCGGAGGTCACGATCACGGCGGCCGCCAACGAGCTGAGCCTCAGCGCCGACGACGCCCGGCGGCTCCGAAAGCTCTCCGACACGCTCGCGACGAGCCTCGTCCGGCTGCTCGACTCTCCCCGGCCCGACTGGGGATTCCCGCTCCTCCTCGGCATGGCGCGCCTGGCGGCTCTCGAGCGCACGCGCGAGTCGCAGCAGTGGGTGTTTCTCGACGTGTTCCCCCGGAACGCGGAGGTGATCGAGCGGGCGCGCGTGGCGAGGCGTCCCGAGCTGATCGGCGCCGTGCTCGGTGACGCGTATGCCGCTCTGGAGGAGGCGCGCGGCCGGCTCGCCTCCCGGCCGCGCGGCGACCAGACGTTCGGGGAGGGCGAGTTCAGTGACCTCGAGGCCGCGGGAAATCTCGTGGCCGAGATCCGACGCGCCGTGGACGAAGGACGCGATCTGCGCGTGCCTCACCACCTGCTCTGGCCCGCGCGACCCGGCGTGCGCCAGACCGTGCTCGCCCCGTCCTCGACGGCACTCGCCGCCGGCCTCGTCGCCGCCCGCGAGCGCGAAGAAGCATACGCCCATGCCCTGGAGCGCCTCTACCCCTATCACATCGTCACGCGCAATTGCGTTTCGGAGATCCTCGGCGAGCTCGACGTCGCCCTCCTCGGCAACCGCGTCGCCGCGGATGCCTCGCTCACCTTCGTCCCCGCTCTCTCTACGCTGGTCGTGAACGAGCGCTATGGCGTCTCGGCGGTCTTCCGGATCCCGTCACATCGTCGGGCCGGCCTCGCACGTCTCTACCAGGACCAGAACCCCGTGCAGGTCTTTCTGCGGGAGTCGAACACCATCACCTCGACTCTCTACTGGCGAAACTCCCGCGACTCCGTCTTCGTCTTCTTCACCGACGACGTCGTGGTGATGCGGCCCGTCTTCGGAGCGGCGAACCTGGTCGCCGGCGTGGCGGCGAGCGCCGTGGGGCTCGCGACCGCCCCCTTCGACAGGGGAAAGCTCCTGCGCGCGGGTCTCCGGGGAGCGGTCTTCAGCCTGCCGGAGCTGTTCTTCCAGAACATCAGAAAGGGCTCGTTCGAGTACGTCGGTCAGCGACAGCCTTTGACAGCGCATGCTCCTTAGCGGCCACGTCCTGTAATCACGACCACGGAAGGTTGCGACACCGCGACGGCGACGGCGCCCGGTGCTAGGCTCGGCGAATATGGCAGGTCGTTACGCGCCCATCGGTGAATACGGCGTCATCGGCGACCTCCACACCGTCGCGCTGGTGGGCATGGACGGCTCGATCGACTTCCTCTGCCTGCCCCACTTCGACTCACCGTCGGTCTTTGCGGCCCTCGTCGACGCCGAGCGCGGCGGACGCTTCCAGATCGCGCCGGTCCTGGAGGGCGCCACCCGCAAGCAGCTCTACCTGCCCGACACGAACGTGCTGCTGACCCGGTTCCTCGCTGACGACGGCGTGGCCGAGGTGTCCGACTTCATGCCGGTGGAGGACGCCGGGCAGGCTCACAACCTGGTGCGGCGGGCCAAGACGGTCCGGGGTGAGGTGCGCTTCCAGATGCGCTGCGAGCCGCGCTTCGACTATGCGCGCACCACGCACACCGCCGAGCGCCGAAGCGACACCGAGATGCTCTTCCGCGGGCGGTCCGGCAACGGCGAGCTGATCCTGCGCCTGCGGTCGTCGGTCCCGATGCGTCTGGACAACGGCGCGGCCGTCGCCGACTTCACGCTGGCCGCCGATACCTCCGCCTGGTTCGTCCTCGAGGTCGTCCTCGCGCATGAGCCTTCACCGTCGGCGCAGCCCGACTACCCGAGCGAGTCCTTCAAGCAGACCGTCAACTTCTGGCGCCGCTGGGTCGCCCACAACACCTACCGAGGCCGCTGGCGCGAGATGGTGAATCGCTCAGCGCTGACGCTGAAGCTGCTCACGTCGCGACAGCACGGCTCGATCGTCGCGGCACCGACGTTCGGGCTCCCGGAGACGATCGGCGGCGGCCGCAACTGGGACTATCGCTACGCCTGGATCCGCGACTCCTCGTTCACGCTCTACGGGCTGATGCGTCTCGGCTACACGCAGGAGGCGGGGGCGTTCATGCGCTGGATCACGGCGCGCTGCCGCGAGCTCGAGCCCGACGGCTCGCTGCAGATCATGTACGGCCTCGACGGCCGCCACTCGCTGCCGGAGGAGATCCTGCCCCATCTCGAGGGCTACCTGGGATCCGGGCCCGTGCGGGTCGGCAATGCAGCCTTCGCCAATCTGCAGCTCGATATCTACGGGGAGCTGCTGGACTCCGTCTACCTGTACGACAAGTACGGCTCGCCCATCGGCTACGACACCTGGACCGACATCGCCCGGCTGACCGACTGGGTCTGCGCCAACTGGCGCCGTCCTGACGAGAGCATCTGGGAGGTACGCGGCGGACGGCAGGAGTTTCTCTACTCGCGGGTGATGTGCTGGGTGGCCATCGACCGCGCCATCCGGCTGGCCACCAAGCGCTCGTTTCCCGCACCCCTCGCGCGCTGGCACGAAGTGCGGGACACCATCTATCAAGACGTCTTCACGCGGTTCTGGGACCCCACGCGGCAGGCATTCATGCAGCACGTCGGCGCCACCACGCTCGACGCGGCGGCGCTGCTGATGCCGCTCGTCCGCTTCGTGTCCCCCACCGACCCGCGCTGGATATCGACCCTGCGCGCGATCGAGCGCGACCTCGTGAGCGACTCACTCGTCTATCGCTATCGCCTCACGGACCATTTCTCCGACGGGCTCACCGGACAGGAAGGCACCTTCTCCATGTGCTCGTTCTGGTACGTCGAGTGCCTCTCCCGCATGGGCGATCTGCAGCAGGCACGTTTCTTCTTCGAGAAGATGCTGGGCTATGCGAACCACCTTGGCCTGTACGGCGAGGAGATGGGCCCCCAGGCGCAACACCTCGGGAATTTCCCGCAAGCCTTCACGCACCTGGCGCTGATCAGCGCCGCCTATGATCTCGACCGGCGCCTCTCAGCCGCCGGCCACCCCGACTGACCGCTCTGCTCATTACCCGCCCTCGCGCGAAGGGACACTACGTACCTGCGATCGCCAGGCCGCGCTGATCATGGCTCCCTGAGCCCACGGGCGCACGACGCGGTTCGCCCCGACCTTGCAGAAGCCGGCGGCCGTATCCCAGTAGCCGCCGTTGCGCTCGCACTCCCGCCGTTGCGCTTCCGTCGGGATCGTGCCCTGAGCCTCCCCGGGCGTCCACGGCCCACTCAGGCCGACCAAGAACACGACCGCGGCCAGCGCCAATCCCACCATGTTCATCACCGCTCTCCTTCCGTCCCTCGTGTTCCATCTCGGCCTGGTATGGCCGAGACCGCGATCTCCGCCGCCGTTCTCACCGTCCGGGACCACGGCCGGGCCCGGACGCACTAGGCCAGCTGTCATCGTGCACCAACTTCATCATGACGTTGGCCTGTGTCGCGGGGTCGACCGCCACCCCGTACAACGTGTCGCCGGAACGAGCAAGGGTGATCCACGGCCAGGGCCCCTCCTCGTTGCGCAATGTGACCAGGTCGCCACGGGGGACGACCGTGCCCGCCAACCTGGACGGCTTCGCGAGGTTGTTCGTCCCACCAGCGGGTGTGACGGTCGCGGTGAACCTTCCGTCGTCTTCGATCCGGACGGCCATCCGCGCGTCGTCGATATAGAAGTATGCGCCCACCCAGGTGAAGGACCCGTTCCAGGTCCCGGCGAGCCCGCTGGCCTGAGTGAAGGCGGTGGCGACCGGCCCTGCCGCCAGCGAGGCGGCGCGGTGTCCGGTACAGCCGGCGACGAATACGACCAGCGCCGCCGTGGAGAGCCTCGTAGCGAACCGGGGCCTATGCATACTGTTCTCCCTCTCACCTTGTTAGGCGCCACCGGCGGGCCCCCGGTTACCCGGGCACCGAGTAGCCGGCGCCGCGCGCCCGGGCGTGTCCCACGGTCCAGATGACGATCGCCGCAAGCCCGAACGCGGGCACGAGCGGCACCGGAGGGATCCCGGCGGCGACGGGGTCAAGAACCTATCCCGCTTACACGGTGCTGCTGTCCGGCGCTCTCGGCTCATCTCCGGCGAGCCGAGGTAGCGAACCGCGGACGATTCATGTAGCCTCCTCCACGTCCTCTCGCGGGTCAGGGCTCAGACCGACCGCGCTCCAACGCCGTAGTGCGGCCCGCCGCGGCCCACCGACGGAAGCGAGTTCCGCGTCGTTCGAGCTTGGGAGGAAGTCCCATGACCGACCCGGCCACCTCGAAGAGCGGCGTCGCTCTCAATGTCCCGACTCACACCACTGCTCCCCTGGAAGGCGTCCTCTGCACAGAAGAGTTCTGTCGTTCACGACCACGAGGCGCGCGAAAGTTCGCGCGAGAACCGAAGAGTTGGAGCAGCGCGAGTTCGTCCAGTCGCGGGTCAGGCGCAGCCGTGACCGTCCGCCGGCCTACTTTCTCGCGCTCTGTGCGTTCTTCGTGTTGCAGATCGCGACGGGAATCTGCCTGGCGCTCGACAAGCCATGACGGGATCAACGGAACGCGACCGCATCGCGCTGCCAGCGCCCACCGTGTGGCCGATGGCCGAAGAGGGAATGCTCACCTTCGCAGTCCGCGCTCGCCGGGGTCGCGCCGCGCTCGACCGGCCTCCGTCCGAGTGACCCTGATCGAACCTGCCACGTGAAGTATCTCGGCGTTCTCCTGCTGGCGATCGTCGTCGGCCTCCTGATCGCCCTCTCAGTGCTTTCCTTGCGAAGCCAGCGCGGTGTGCGGTGTCCCGATCAGGTGGTGATCATCCGAGGCCGCGACGCAGGACCAGTTGAATGCGTCTGCATCGACGGCAGGCTTGCGACGTGCTTTGCCCCTGGCCCCTAGCCGCCGGGACAGTACACTTCACCCTACCGAACTGCTCGACGTAAATACTTCGGTCGAGTCGGATGTCAAAGCCGAAAGACTGGCGCGAGAAGACCGGTGCAGTGGAAATTTCGCCGGCGCGTGAAGACGCAAGGCAAATCAAGTTGCGCGGGATCGATGGCGGGCGGAAAATCTCGGCGGTATGACGTTTCGAGGAAGAAGAGCCTTTGACGACCTGTTCGCACGTGGCTGAGCCCGAACACCGGATCGCCGCCGCCGCGGAGGCCAAAAAGAGGATTCTGACTGGTATCCGACCAACCGGTCCCCTACACCTGGGGCACTATGCTGGCGCTCTCGAGAACTGGGTGGGGCTTCAGCGGACCTACGACTGCTATTTCCTGATCGCGGACTATCAAGTCTCGGACTACGCGGATGACATCACGAGAGTGCGGGAGTCGGTTTGGGAGGTCGCGCTTGATTGGCTCGCGGTGGGGCTGGACCCCGAGCAGGGTGCGTTCGTCATCGAGAGCTTGATCCCTGAGCACGCCGAGCTCATGGTGTGGCTCAGCTGGTTTCTGCCGCTCGGCATGCTTCAGCGGAACCCGACCTTGAAGGCGGAGATGGAGGACTTCGGGCGGAGGTCCGTGCCGGTTGCCTTCTTCACCTATCCAGTCATGCAGGTCGCCAACATCCTGATGCCACGAGCTCACCTCGTTCCGGTGGGTGAAGACCAGCTCCCGCACATCGAGCTTACCCGCGAGGTGGCCCGCCGATTCAACCGCCAGTTCAAGCCGGTCTTTCCCGAACCTGAGGGCTTGGTCGGGCGCGTGCCTCGCCTGGTCGGAACGGATGGTCAGGCAAAGATGAGTAAATCTCTAAACAACGCGATTTACCTCAAAGACCCGGCCGCTGTCGTGACCGCGAAGGTCCGCTCGATGTATACAGACCCGACACGGCTCCGGGCATCCGATCCGGGCCACATTGAGGGCAACCCGGTCTTCATGTATCACGACGCGTTCAACTCGAACGTGGAGGAGGTCAACGATCTCAAGGAACGCTATCGCCGCGGCGCTGTCGGCGACGTCGAGGTCAAGCAGAAGCTCGCCACGGCCCTCAACGCGTTTCTTGACCCAATCCGAGAGCGGCGCGCTCGCTACGAAGCGAACATGACCTTGGTCCGTGACGCGTTAGAGCTGGGCACGAACCGCGCTCGAAAGGTCGCTCAAGAAACCATGGCCCTGGTCCGTGACGCCTTGGACCTCGGATACCTGAACAATTCTCGCTGAGGGATGCAGACCCCCGTCTTCACTCGAGCTTATAGCGCACTAACTCGCGCTCGCGGATACCGTAACTGAGCTTGGCACGCTCTTTTACTGATTGCCTTACGTCCGGCGCGTACCATACCTCGAGCACGACGACCTGACTTCGCGGATCGGAGCATACGATCTTCACAAGCACCTGGTTGCCCTGGAGCTATGCGGGGGCGAGTCGTTCTCGGCGTGGAAAGGCTGCCTCGACGATCTCGTTGCGCGCGGCTTCCGGGCTCCGGTGCTCGCCATCATCGACGGGAACGCCGGGTCGCGGCGTGCCGTCGGACTCGTCTGGTCGAGAGCTGCCGTCCAACGCTGCTGCGTCCACAAGCTGCGCAATCTCACGCGTAAAGCGCCGAAGCATGCCCTGGCCGAGATCCGCGACGACTTCCATCGCATCGTTTACGCCGCGAATGCCGAGACCGCCAGCACCGCGTACGCGGCCTTCGGGCGCACGTGGATCAAGAGCTGTCCCGGCGTGGTGGCGAGCCTGCGGGAAGGCGGCGACGAGCTCCTCACGTTCTTTGCCTTTCCCAAAGCGCAATGGAAGACGCTGCGAACCACGACGACGATTGAGCGGCTCCACGAGGAATTCGCCGACGGGTGAAGACGCAAGGCTCGCTGCCGAGCGAAGACGCGGCGCTGATCCTGCTCTTCTGTCTCGTGGCGAGCGGACAGATCAAGTTGCGCAGGATCGACGGATGGCGGAAGATCGCCGCGGTGCTCAGCAAGCACACGGCGGTGGCGGCATGATGATCAGAAGCACGGCGTGGACAATCTTCTGCGACGGCCCCATGAGCCGGCTGCCCGTCTTGGAGACCCGGACAGTTCGATCAGCCCTCTGTAGGCGGCGGCATGGCGACGAGATCTCGTCAGTCCTCACCCAACCCCGGGAGAAGACCATGAAGCGCGTTGCTCTCTCTGTGATCGCGATCCTGATGACGCTGTATGCCCCGGCGGTGCACGCGGACGTCGTTACCGACTGGAATCACCATACGATCGAGGCGCTGAAAGCCGCTGGCACGGTCGGCAATCCCTGGTCGCGCTCCATGGCGATGGTGCACGTCGCGATGTCCGACGCGGTGAATTCCGTGCAGCCGAAATACACGCGGTATGTCACCACCGCGCCGTTGGCGCCCAAGGCCTCGGCGGAGGCGGCCGCCGTATCCGCGGCACGCCACATTCTGATCCAGGTCGTGCCCGCCCAGAAGTCGAAGATCGACGAGGCGTATGCCGACTCTCTGAGCAAGATTGCCGATGGGGCCGCGAAGACCGACGGCATCGCGCTCGGCGAACAGGTCGCCGCCCTCGTCCAGTCGGATCGGGCCGCCGACCTCACGAATGTGCCGGAGACCTATCGCCCGCTCACGACGCCAGGGGTGTGGGTGCCGACGCAGCCGCCGCTCTTCTCGCAATACGCGCAGGCCAAGCCGTGGGGCATGAAGAGCGCGGACCAGTTCCGTCCAGGCCCGCCGCCGTCATTGACCAGCGCGCTCTACGCGCGCGACTACAACGAGACCAAGGACCTCGGCGGGACGAAGAGCACGAAGCGGACCCAGCAGCAGACCGATGCCGTGCGCTTCTGGAGCCAGCTCAACTTCGGCCCCTCGTGGAACGAGGCCGCGCGCCAGCTCTCCGCCCGCAAGGGACTGAACCTGGCCGACAGCGCCCGAGTGTTCGCGCTGCTCAACATGGGGATCGCCAACACCTTCATCACCGACTGGGACGCGAAGTTCCACTACAACTTCTGGCGGCCGGTCACCGCGATCCGCAATGGCGACCAGGACGGCAACGACGCCACCGAACGCGATGCCGGCTGGACGCCGTTCAACACCACGCCGATGCACCCGGAATATCCCTCGCAGGCGGCCATCCAGGCCGGCGTCGCGCTCGGCGTGCTCGATCCCGTGTTCGGCACCGGCGCCGTGCCGGCGTTCACCGTGACCGACCAGGTCGACGCGCGCCTGCAACGGCAGTTCACCAGCCTCGCGCAAATGGGCGAAGAGCAATCGATGGTCCGCATCTGGGGCGGCATCCATTTCCGCAACACGCTGGAGATCAGCGAGCAGATGGGCCGCAAGCTCGCCGCGCACTTGCTCACCACCTGCATGACGCCGGTGCGTTGAAAGAGGACGGTCGTGAGGATCCTGCGTCGTTCGGCCTTCGTGCTCTTGGTGCTGGGGCTGGCCGGGGCCAGCGCGGCCCAGTCCACGCCGCCCGCCGAGGCCGTGCGCCGTGTGGAGCGCCTTGTGGCGACGATCGCCCAGGAAGCGGCGATGCTGTGTCCGCTGTCGGATCCGGGTGATCAAGGGGCGCTGGACCGGTGTCGCGTGGCGCTGTTCAAGGATTCGTACTTCAAACGTAGCCTCGCGCGCATCGTGTTGTGGGGTCGGCCGAGCCCCGTGGCGGGTGCGCGACTGAAGGACACGAACCTCACCCAGTTCGGCGCCGAGGTCCTGTCGGGACTCTACCTCCCCATGTTCATGTTCAACGGCCGCTACCAGGTCACGTACGACACCACGGAGGCCCGATACCGCGCGCGGCTCGAAGGCGTGTTCCGCAACAACTTGATCCCGGGCCAGTACCCGTATCCCTTCTGGCACGACGCGAAGAAGTGGAGCGACTACCAGCGCGCCAACGGCATCACGCTGTGGATCGATCCGTACACGTCGAAGATCGTCGTCGGCCAGTTCTCGCGGCAGGAGGGTGCGGACCCGCGCCTGAACACGGCGTCGCGCGTCCCACCCGCGTTCGACGGCAAGTGGATGTGGGTCGACGACAAGGGCGAGCCGCAGCCCAAGCCGACGCTCTTCGTCGGGCTGTTCCGTGCCGACAACCCGTACCTGGATCAGCTGCAGACGACCTACAAGGATCTGGCGCTCGCCATGCGCAACGGCACTTGCAACACCTGCCACGTCCCCGACAATCCGGACAAGATGAAACGGCTGGTCCTGCTGCAAACACCGGCGCACGCGGCGGCCGAGATCTCGCGCGTGATGGCCGCCGTAGGGAGCAACCGGATGCCGCGCGATGAGCTCGGCCTCGAGAAGGAGCTGGACGCCGCGACGAAGGCGGTCCTGCTGAAATATGGCGCGGCGTTCGAATCGACTGTGAAGGCAGCGTACGCGTGGGAGAGGGGGGACTGAGAGTAGACCGCCGTCTCACGCCGCGTGTGGCGCGATCACACTCCGCACGATTGCGATCAGATCCGCCGGATCGATCCGGCTTCGCGATGTGGCGAGCTGGTGATCAACCTCAAGACCGCGAAGGCGCTCGGCCTGACGATCCCGCCGTCGCTGCTGCTGCGGGCGGATCAGGTCCTTGAATGACCGGAAGTCACGCCGCTATTTCCACCGCAATCGGGACGCCACCCGCCTTGACGACATAGAATTCGGTGCCGTCAACAATCTCTGTACGATTCACAGACCACACGAACGTGCCTTTACCTCTTGGGCTTTCCCACCGGTATTCCCATTCATAGCCGGGGCGCCAAACGGGCGCCTCCGCGGTCGGTACGCCCGCGGCTGCCGTTGGTATCAGCGACAGCGGAAGGGCTCTGTCTCCGCGCTGGGTCGGTATTCCCGTCGTCCCGGTCACAGGCGGCGGTCCAGGCGGCGGGCTTTTCCGATTGGGTGAGAGATCCACAACCGCTGTAGCTTGCGGCGGTAATGCGATG
>QHRW01000124.1:0-49554 GCA_003220265.1 Candidatus Rokuibacteriota bacterium
TGCGCCGTCGCGCGCGCGATCTGGCGCTTGAGCACCCAGCGCGGCGCCTCCTCCACGGGCTCGCCCTCCTCCGTATAGACGTCGCAGAAGACGAGCGCGGTCTTGGGCAGCCACGGGATCACGCGCAGCGTGGCCATGTCCGGCACCATCTTCATGTCGCCGTAGCCGCGCTCCCACGAGGTGAGCGTGAAGCCGGGCAGCGGCACCATCTCCATGTCCACGGTGAAGAGGTAGATGCAGGCGTGGACGCCGTCGTCGAGGGCGTGCTCCAGGAAGTGCCGCGCGGTCAGTCGCTTGCCCATGAGCCGGCTCAGGCCGTCGGGAAAGACGGTCAGCAGGGTGTCGATCTCGCCTTTCCGGACGAGAGTTTCGAGCGACTTGCGGTCGAGACGCCCCGACATGGGGCGGATGGTAGCGCATGCCCGCCGGGGCTGTCATCCCGACGACCGCGCGGCTCGCCTGGACCGCGGGCGTCCAGGCGAGCGCGGTCCGTGGGCTCAGAGCGCCTGGTAGACCTCTGTCTCGAATTTCACGAGCAGGTCGAGCGCCGTGGGGTCGAAGAACGGCAGCAGCTGGGCGAGGAACACGCCACATACGCGCTTCGTGCGATCGATCCAGAAGTAGGTATTGGCCAGGCCGGCCCAGGCGAGGCTACCGGCGGCGCGGCCGGTCGCCAGCGGCTGCTCGTTGATCAGGAAGCTCAGCCCCCACTTCTTCGTCACGCCCGGCAAGAGCGCCACGTCGTTCGACAGCGGCGCGATGGCGGTCTTCATGACCGGGATGTCGAGGGTGCCGATCTGGTTGCGGCCCATCAGGTCCACCGTCTCGGGCCGCAGCACCTGCGCGCCCTTGTGGGTGCCACCGTTCATGATCATCTGCGCGAACGCCAGGTAATCGCCGGCGGTCCCGTACAGCCCGCCCCCGCCCATGAGGAACTCGGGGTCCTCAGGCAGAGCGAATTCCACCGGCGCCAGCGCGCCCTTGTCGTCGCGCTGGTGCACGGCCGAGCGCCGCGCGCGCTGACCGGCGGAGAGCTTGAAGCCGGTGTCCTTCATGCCGAGCGGCCCGAGGATGTTCTGCTGGAAATACGCGTCGAGCCGCTGGCCGGACACCGCCTCCACCATCTTGCCGGCCCAGTCGATGTTGATGCCGTATTCCCAGCGGTCGCCGGGATCAAAGAGCAGCGGCGTGGTCAGCGCGGCGTTCGCGCAGGTCGTGATGCCCGGCGTGCTCGTCACCTGCTGGTAGCGCGCGATCTCCGGCCGCCAGATCTCGTAGGCGTACCCGGCCGTGTGGGTGAGGAGGTGCCGGAGCGTGATGGGCCGCTTCGGCTCCCGCAGCCGCGGCTGGCCGGCGGTATCGAAGCCTTCGAGGACCCTGGCCTGCGCCAGCTCGGGAACGACGGCGGCGGCCGGTTGCTCGAGCGCGAGCTTGCCACGCTCGACGAGCTGCATGGCGGCGGTCGCGGTGATGGCCTTGGTCATCGACGCGATCCACACGACGGTGTCGAGCGTCATCGGCGCGTTCCCGCCCATCTCGCGGGTGCCGAACGCGCCCTCGTAAAGCGTGCCCTTGTCGGTGACGGCGACGGCGACGATGCCGGGCATCGCCTTCGACTCCACCGCCTGGCTGAACGCCGTGTCGAGGCTCGGGAGCTTCGCCATGGATCCTTCTCCTTCCGGGTGACGATCGGGAGACGTCGGGTCTGGGGGCCGCGGCGTCGCCAGACTACCGCGGACGCTGCCCGGCCTCAATGCCCGCGACGGCTCAGATCGGGATCGGCGGTAGTAGCAGGATGACCAGCACGAGGCAGACGAGACCGAGCCATCGGCGCGCCGGGGAGAGCGGTGTGAGGTCGTCCAGCGGCGGGCTGTGATCGAAGCCCACGAGGAAGAACAGCAGCGCGGCCCACACGAACCAGTTGATGGAGCCGGTGACGGCGCCCATGGCGAGCAGGATGACCCACGTGGCCATGCCGAGCATGCGATGACGGCGCGACGATAGCGCATAGGCGATGCGGCCGCCGTCGAGCTGGCCGACCGGGAAGAGGTTGAGCGCCGTCACGAAGCAGCCCACCCAGGCGGCGTCCGCCATCGGGTGTGTCATCACCGACATCCCCTGTCCCACGTCGCCGAAGCGCAGGTAGACGAACAGGCGCGTGAGGAGCGAATAGCCGAAGCCGCCGAAACCGGCGCCCGCCTCCGCGGGGACGACGCGGGACCACGTGAGGCCGACGATCAGCGCCGGCAGCGCCACGACGAGGCCGGCCAGCGGGCCGGCGGCCGCGATGTCGAACAGCGAGTTGCGGTCGCGCGCCGGCGAGCGCATGCGGATGATGGCGCCGAAGGTGCCGAACAGCATCGGCGCCGGGATGAAGTACGGCAGGCTGACGGCGGCGCCGTAGTAGCGCGCGGTGAAGTAGTGGCCGAACTCGTGCACGCCCAGGATGGCCAGCAGCGTCAGCGCGAACGGCGCCCCGCTCAGGAGCGAGCCGGGAAACGGCCACGCGCGCAGGGCGTCGAAGGTCTCCGAGCCCGTGAAGAACGCGTACCCCGCGGCGAACGTGGACAGCACGGTGGCGGCGAACAGCAGCACGGCGAGCAGCGGGCGCGCGGGCTGCGTCAGGTCACCCAGCGGCCACGCCTGCACCACCACGGCGCCGTCGCGCTCGGCGCGGAGGAACGGCGTGTAGCCGAACGCGCTGAAGCGCGCCAGCAGCGTGTCGACGGCGCGCGCGGGATCCATCTGGAGCGCGCCGCGGAAGACGATGACGGGCCCGCGGATCTGGCGCTCGTGCACGGCCAGCACGCCGTCGGCGGCGTGACGCAGACGCTCCTCGGTGATCAGCAGGTCGTCGGCGGGCAACGGCGGCAGCGGCACGCGCCGCCGGAAGGGCCAGAGTCGCATGACCTCAGCGTACCATCGTCACGCGCGCCGCCACGCCGCCAGCCCCGCCACGACGTCGCGCACCGCCGGCAGCCCACCCTCCAGATAGAGGGCGCCGAGCACCGCCTCCAGCGTGGTGGCCAGGATGGACGGAGTCTCCCGCCCTCCCTCCTGCTCCGCCCCGCGCCCCAGCCGCAGCAGCGGCCCCAGCCCGAGCGCCACCGCCCACCGCGCCAACGCCGCGTCCGCGACGACCTCCGCGCGCAACGGCGTCAGCCGCCCCACCGCCGCGCCAGGCTCCGCCTCGAACACATGCTCGGCGACGACCAGGCTCAACGCCGCATCCCCCACGAACGCCAACGCCTCCTGATGCTCCCCGGGCGCATGCTCCGCCGCCCACGACGCATGCGTCAGCGCCCGCCCCAACAACTCCCGATCCCCAAACCGATGCCCCAGCCGCCGCTCGAGCGCGGATAGGGATTTGTCGTTCAAGGGTGAGACGTCCGCTCGAAACCTACAAAAGGCTGCTCAAAAATGGCCAGATGCCAGGCGAGGCAACGACGCAGATGGCCGTTTTCAGCAGCCTTTACGAACGGTAGCGGCGGAAGAGCAGCGTCGCGTTCGTCCCGCCAAACCCAAATGCATTAGAGAGCGCGTACTCGACGTCGACCTTCCGCGCCTGGTTCGGCACATAGTCCAGGTCACACTCCGGATCCGGCGTCTCGTAGTTGATCGTCGGCGGCAGCGTCCCGTGGTGAAGGGCCAGCGTGGTGGCGATGGCCTCGATGCCGCCGGCGGCGCCCAGCAGGTGGCCGGTCATGGACTTGGTCGAGGACACGGCCAGCCGGCGCGCGTGATCGCCGAAGACGCGCTTGATGGCGATCGTCTCGAACTTGTCGTTGTAGGGCGTCGACGTCCCGTGGGCGTTGATGTAGCCGACCACCGACGGATCGACGGCGGCGTCCTTGAGCGCCATCTGCATGGCGCGGGTGGCGCCGTCGCCCTCGGGGTCGGGTGCCGTCATGTGGTGCGCGTCGCCGGTCATGCCGTAGCCGACCACCTCGGCGTAGATGCGGGCGTCGCGGTGCACCGCATGCTCGAGCGACTCCAGCACGACGATGCCCGCGCCCTCGCCGCACACGAACCCGTCGCGCGCGGCGTCGAACGGCCGCGAGGCCTTCTGCGGCTCGTCGTTGCGCGTGGACATGGCCTTCATCGAGCAGAAGCCGGCGATCGTGATGGGCACGATGATGGCCTCGGCGCCGCCGGCAATCATCACGTCGGCGTCCCCGCGCTCGATGATCTTGTAGGCGTCACCGATGGAGTGGTTGCCGGTGGCGCACGCGGTGACGACGGAGGAGTTGGGGCCCTTGGCGCCGAACCGCATCGAGACGAGCCCGGCCGCCATGTTGACGATGAGCATGGGGATGACGAAGGGCGACACGCGGTCAGGGCCCCTCTTCGGATCGTCCAGCACCTTCTGGCCCTCGATGAGTGTGCTGATACCGCCGATGCCCGAGCCGATGAGCACCCCGAAGCGCGTGCTATCGACCTTGGCGGTGTCGAGCGCGGCATCCTCCACCGCCATCGCGCTGGTCGCGATCGCGTATTTCAGGTACGGATCGAGGCGGCGGGCTTCCTTCTTGTCGACGTACTTCGTCTCGTCGAAGTTGCGCACCTCACCGGCAATGCGCGTCACGTACTTGAACTCGCCGCTCGCGGCCTTCTCGGTCACGTCGAACTTCGTGATCGGCCCGATGCCCGACTTGCCCTGCTTGAGGGCCGTCCAGAAGTCCTCGGTGGTGTTGCCCACCGGGGTCAGCGCCCCCAGGCCGGTGATGACGACGCGCCGATCGCTCATGCCGGCCTACGAGTTGTCCTTGATGTACTGGACGGCGTCACCGACCGTCACGATCTTCTCGGCGTCCTCGTCGGGGATCTGGATGTCGAAGTGCTCCTCCAGAGCCATGACGAGCTCGACCGTGTCGAGGGAGTCGGCGCCCAGGTCCTCGATGAACTTCGCGTTCGGGTTGACGTCTTCCTCGTCGACCCCGAGCTGCTCGACGATGATCTCCTTCACCTTCTCCTCGACTGACTTCGCCATGAACCGGTCTCCTCAGCTCCGAAGATTGGGCCGATCTCGGTCTTAAATGTAGAGCCCGCCGTTGACGTGGAAGACCTGCCCCGTCACGTACGCCGCGCCGTCACCGGCCAGGAATCCTACCATCTCGGCCACCTCGCGGGCCGTGCCGATGCGCTTGAGCGGCACCTGGGCCAGCAAGGCCTCGCGCGCCTCCGCCGGCAGTGCCGCGGCCATGTCGGTCTCGATGAGACCGGGCGCCACCGCGTTGACCAGGATGCCCCAGTGCGCGAGCTCGCGGGCCGCCGATTTCGTCAGCCCGATGAGCCCCGCCTTCGCGGCCGAGTAATTGGCCTGGCCGGGATTGCCCATGGCGCCCGCGGTCGACGCGATGTTGATGATGCGCCCGCCGCTCTTCTGCCGCACCATCAGCTTGCACGCCGCCCGCGTCATCAGGAAGGCGCCCTTGAGATTCGTCTCCATCACCCGGTCCCAGTCCTCGTCCTTCATGCGAATGAGGAGTCCGTCGCGAGTGATGCCGGCGTTGTTGACGAGGATGTCGAGCCGGCCGAACCGCTCCTTGGCGGCCTCCACCAGACGGTCGGCGTCTTCGCGCTTGACGGCATCGGCCACCATGCCGTGCACCGAAGCGCCGCGCTCTTCGAGCTCCTGGGCCGCGCGTTGCACCCGGTCGGCATCGCGGCCCGACACTACCACGGCCGCTCCGTGCTCTGCCAGCAAGGCGGCCGTCGCGTGACCGATGCCCCGGCTGCCGCCGGTGACGATCGCGACCTTGCCGCCGAGCGGGGGTGTGGTCACGCCGCGGCCAGCGCGGCCAGGGCTTTGTCGAGGCCGGCCGGATCCTCGACGCTGACGGCCGGCACGCCCTCGGCGATGCGCTTGGCGAGCCCGGTGAGCACGCGGCCCGGCCCCACCTCGACGAACGCGGTCGCGCCCTCGGACGCGAGCCGCTGCACGCACGCCGTCCAGCGCACGGGACTGGCCACCTGGCGCAGGAGGAACGGCACCACGTCGGCGGCGGTGCGCGTGAGGCCGGCGTCCACGTTGCGCACGACGGGGATCCTGGGATCGCTCACGGTGATCTTGGCGAGCTCGGCGGCCAGCCGCTCGGCGGCGGGCGACATGAGCGCACAGTGGAACGGCGCGCTCACGGGCAGCAGCACGCTCTTGCGGCCGCCGCGGTCCTTGGCCAGCGCCACCGCGCGCTCGACGGCCGTCTTGTGGCCGGCGATGACGATCTGCTGCTCGGAGTTCACGTTGGCGATGTCGACGACTTCACCCTTGGCGGCGTCGGCGCACACCTGCTCGACGACGCCCAGGCCGACGCCCATCACGGCCGCCATGGCGCCGGTGCCGACGGGCACGGCCGCCTGCATGAACTCGCCGCGGCGGCGGACCACCCGGACGGCGTCGGCCAGCGATAGTGTGCCGGCGACGACGAGCGCCGAGTACTCGCCCAGGCTGTGGCCCGCGGCCAGCGCCGGCTTCATCCCGCGCTCGGCGCAGGCCGCTGCCGCCGCCACGCTGGCGGTGAGCACGGCGGGCTGCGTCGTCGCGGTCAGCGCGAGGTCGGCCTCCGGCCCCTCGAACATCACGCGCCGGAGGTCGATGCCGAGCGCGTCGTTGGCCTCGTCGAAGACGCGCTTGGCTGCGGCCGACGACTCGTAGAACGCGCGCCCCATGCCGACCGCCTGGGAGCCCTGGCCGGGGAAGAGGAAGGCGATGCGGTGAATGCTTGGCATGTTATTGGAGCGGGTGCCGCTTAGACGGATAAGGACGTGGGTGGCCTGGCCTAGAACGTTGCCGGCGCCGTCCTACTCCTGGTTCGATCGTCACGGCTCGCACTACCACCGCATCAACACGGCGCCCCAGGCGAAGCCGCCGCCGAAGGCGGCCATGAGAATGAGGTCGCCGCGCTTGATACGGCCGGCGGCCAGCGCTTCCTCGAGGGCGACGTAGATGGAGGCGGCGCCGGTGTTGCCGTAGCGATCGACGTTGACGAAGACGCGGTCCATCGGCAGGTTCACGCGCTTGGAGGCGGCTTCGATGATCCGGAGATTGGCCTGGTGCGGGATGAAGAGCGACACGTCGGCGGCGGTGAAGCCGTTGCGAGAGAGGATCTTCTCGGCGCACTCCACGAACATCCGCACGGCCACCTTGAAGACCTCGTTGCCCTTCATCTTGGCGTAGTGCATCCGCTGCGCGACCGTCTCGGCGGTGGCCGGATGGCGCGACCCGCCGCCCGGCATGTAGAGCAGCTCCCAGTACTGACCGTCCGAGTAGAGGTCGACGTCGATGATCCCGCGATCCTCCTCGGTGGCCTCCAGCACGACGGCGCCGGCGGCGTCGGCCAGCAGGATGCAGGTGCCACGGTCGGTGAAGTCGGTGATCTTCGACAGCGTCTCGGCGCCGATGCACAGCACGCGCTTGTACTTGCCCGTCTGGATGAACTGGGCGCCGGTGACGAGGCTGTAGACCGAGCCCGCGCACGCCGCCATCAGGTCGACCGAGCCCGCGCGGCGGCAGCCGAGCCGATGCTGGACGATGTTGCCCACCGACGGGAAGACCATGTCGGGCGTGGTGGTGCCGACGGCGATGAACTCGATGTCCTCGGGCACGAGGTTGGCGCGCTCCAGCGCCTGCTGGGCGGCCTTGATCGCCAGGTCGGACGTGGCCTCGGTGTCGTCGGCGATCCGCCGCTCGCGGATGCCGGTGCGCTGCACGATCCACTCGTCGCTGGTGGCCACCATCTTCTCGAGATCGGCATTGCTGAGCACCCGCTTGGGCGCGTACGCTCCGACGCCGATGATCCTGGCGCGCGTCATTCCCGGCCCCCCTCTCGCCCGCCGCGGGCGATCTCCGCCTCGAGCGCCGCCTTGATGTGCTCGTTGAGGCCGGCCTTGGCCCACTCCGCCGCCACGCGGACGGCGTTCTTGATGGCCTTCACCGGTGAGGCGCCGTGGCAGATGATGGCGGCGCCGTCGATGCCCAGCAGCGGGGCGCCACCCATCTCCGTGTAGTCCACGCGCTTCTTGAAGCGGCTGAAGGCCGGCACCGAGAGCGCCGCGCCGAGCTTGCTGCGGATGTCGCGCGTCAGCTCCTCCTTGATCATGGCGCCCACCATCTCGGCCAGGCTCTCGGAGATCTTCAGCGCGACGTTGCCGGTGAAGCCGTCGGTGACGATCACGTCGCAGTTGCCGTTGTAGATGTCGCGGCCCTCGATGTTGCCGATGAAGTTGAGCTTCGATTCCTTCAGCAGGTCGTAGGCCTCGCGGGTGAGGTCGTTGCCCTTGCCCTCTTCCTCGCCTACGGAGAGCAAGCCCACGCGCGGCCGATCCATTCGGAGGATGTCGCGCGCGTACACGTGGCCCATGATCGCGAACTGGAAGAGGTGCCAGGGCTTGGGCGTGATGTTGGCGCCGGCGTCGATGAGCACGGTGAAGCCGCGCAGGCTCGGCAGCACGGCGGCGATGGCCGGCCGGTCGATGCCGCGCAGCACGCCGATGACGAACATCGAGATCGCCATGGCGGCGCCGGTGTTGCCGGCCGAGATGAACGCCGCAGCCTTGCCATCGCGCACGAGCTCGGCGGCGATGCGCAGCGAGGAGTCGCGCTTGCGACGGAGGGCCAGCGACGGGCTCTCGGCCATGCCGACGATCTCGGAAGCATGACGGATCTCGAGGCCGAGGCTCTGGGCCCCGAGGCGGCGCACCTCGGTCTCGATGGCCGCGCGGTCGCCGACCAGGATCACGGAGAGGCCGAACTCGCGGGCGGCGGCGACGGCGCCCTCCACCACCACGGCCGGGCCGTGGTCGCCGCCCATGGCGTCAACGGCGATCTTCATGCCCGACCGGCGGCCTTAGGCCGACTCGACGGCGCGAACCTCGCGGCCCTTGTAGTACCCGCAGTGGGGGCAGATGCGGTGGGGCAGCTTGGCCTCGCGGCACTGCGGGCAGACCGCGCGCGTGGGCGCGGCCAGCTTGTAGTGCGTGCGGCGCTTGCGCCCGCGGGCGCGCGAGTGACGTCGCTTGGGCAGAGGCATGGAGCGGGTGTCCTTTCTGTCAGTTGGCCAGCCGCGCGGCCAGGTCGCGGAGCGCGGCCAGGCGCGGATCGGGCGGACGGGGATCGCACGTGCACGGCGCCACGTTGCGATTGGCGCCGCAGGCCGGGCAGAGGCCGCGGCAGTCCTCGCGGCACAGCGGCTTCATCGGCAGCGCCAGCGTGGCCTCGTTCTCGACCACGCGGGTCACGTCGAGCTCGTCCTTGTCGTAGAAGTCCACGTCGAGGTCGTCGGCGCCCAGCTTCACGCTGTCGGCGCCGGTGGGCTTCGGCACGAGCCGGACGTCGAGCGCGGCATCGAGATGCGCGGGAAAGGCCTCGAGGCAGCGGCCGCAGGTCTGTGGCACCGTCGCCGTCAGCCGGCCGCGCACGAACACGTCGGCTCCGTCGGGCTCGACCTCGAGCGCGACCGACTCGAGACGCCACGACGGGTCGGCGAAGACCGGTCCCAGCGCCTGCACGTCGTCGATCCGAAGCCCCTGCTCTTCGAGCTCGGATACGTGGATGATCATGACTCTCGACTCACCTCGGCGGTACCACGGCGCTACGCGTCGTAGCGTCGTAAGTCTCCGTCGTTAAAAGATTTTTGAGTAAACCGGGCCAGTATAGCGAGGGGGGCTATCTTAGTCAAGGTGTTTGACCCGCTCGCAGCGCTCTGTTAGGCTTTTTTCGTCCAAACGGCCGAGGAGGGCGAACACCCATGTCCAACGTTTTCAAGACCGCGCTGCTCCTGGCGGTCCTGACCGCCATGCTGGTCCTGATCGGCGGCGCCATCGGCGGGCGTCACGGCATGGCGATCGCGCTCGTCATGGCGTTCGTGATGAACTTCGTCAGCTACTGGTGGTCGGACAAGATCGTGCTGGCGATGTACGGGGCGCGGCCCGTGGACGAGGCGAGCGCGCCGGATCTGTATAGCATGGTGAGGCGGCTGGCCACCAAGGCCGGCGTGCCGATGCCGAAGGTCTACGTCATCCCGAGCGAGCAGCCCAACGCCTTCGCGACCGGGCGCAATCCCTCCCACGCCGCCGTCGCGGTGACCGAAGGCATCATGCGCATCCTCGACATGGAGGAGCTCGAGGGCGTGCTGGCCCACGAGATGTCGCACGTCATCAACCGTGACGTGCTGATCGGGACGATCGCCGCCACGCTGGCCGGCGCCATCACGTATCTCGCGCACATGGCGCAGTGGACCGCCTTCATGGGCGGCGGCCGCAGCGACGACGACGACGGGCCGAGCCCGATCGCCATGGTGCTGATGGCCGTCATCGCGCCGATCGCCGCGATGCTGGTGCAGCTGGCCGTGTCGCGCTCGCGCGAGTTCCACGCCGACGCCACCGGCGCCCGCCTGGCCGGGCGCGCCTACCCGTTGGCCAAGGCGCTCGAGAAGCTCGACATGGCCTCGCGCGCGATTCCCATGAACGCCAACCCGGCCACCGCGCACCTGTTCATCATGAATCCGCTCCGCGGCGAGTCGCTCATGCGGCTGTTCTCCACGCATCCCTCGACCGAGGAACGCATCGCCCGCCTGCGCGCGATGAGGATCGGCTAGAGATTTCGACGCCGGACGTCACTCCGGGCGCCGCCGCGGCGGCGCGGAACGACGCGTTCGTCAACGCCCCTCTCATTCGCGCCTGGCTCGGCTGGGGGCTCGCCTGGCTGCTGATCTTCCCCACGATCGGCGCGCTGGTCTCGCTGAAGTTCACCGACCCCGACTTCCTCGGCGACACCGCGTGGCTCACGTTCGGCCGCCTGCGGCCCGTGCACGTCAACGGCGTCGTCTGGGGCGCCTTCTCCACGCTCTTCATCGGCCTCTGCCACTGGGTGGTCCCGCGCCTCACCGCCACGCGGCTGTGGCGCGAGACGTGGTCGTGGCCCTTGCTCGTGCTGTGGAACGCCAACCTCATCGTGGCCATGGCGCTGCTGATGGCGGGCTGGAACCGCGGCTGGGAAGTGGGCGAGCTGCCGCTCGGCAACGTGCTGGTCCTCTTCGGCGTCCTCGTCGCGTTCACCGTGCAGATGCTGATGACGATCCGCCGGCGGCGCGAGACGCCGCTCTACGTGTCGCTCTGGTACCTGGTGGCCGCCCTCGTCTGGACCGACGCCAACCTCGTGCTGCTGCTCGTCGGCCCCGGCCACCTGCCCGGCATCAACAACGCGGCCTGGCATGGGCTCTACATCCATTATGTCGTCGGGCTCTGGATCACGCCGGCCGGCTACGTCCTCATCTATTACTTCCTGCCCGCCAGCGTCCGGGCGCCCATCTACAGCCACAAGCTCTCGCTGATCGGCTTCTGGTCGCTGGCCTTCTTCTACCCGTTCGTCGGCATCCACCACTATCTCTACTCGCCGATCGCCGACTGGGCGGAGACCATCGCGATCGTGTCGTCGATGATGCTGATCGTGCCCGTGTGGACGGTGCTGCAGAACTTCTTCGGCACGATGATCGGCCAGTGGCGTGACCTCGGCCGCAACCTGCCCGCCAAGTTCCTGATCGTGGGCTCGGTGCTCTACCTGGCCGGCTGCTTCCAGGGCTCGATCGAGGCGCTCCGCAGCGTGCAGGAGCCGACGCACTTCACCGATTTCGTCGTGGCGCACTCGCACCTCACGATCTTCGGCACGTTCATCGTGTGGTCGGTGGCGGGCGTGCTCTACGTCTGGCCGCGCCTGGCCGGCGCCCCGCTGGCGTCCTTCCGGCTGGCCAACTGGGGGTTCTGGCTGATCGCGCTCGGCATCGGCTCCATGGCCCTGGTGCTGAGCGCGCAGGGGCTGCAGCAGGGCTTCATGCTGATGGCGGGCGCCGAGTTCCTCGACACCGTCGTGGCCATCAAGCCGTACTGGTGGCTGCGCACGTTCACCGGGCTCAGCATGGACGTCGGCATGTCGTTCGTCGTCCTGGCGCTCATGAGGACCTCGCTCGGACGGCCCGCATGAGGTCGATCGCCTCGGTGGCGATCGGCGCCGGCTTCGCCCTGGTGACGCTCGCGATGTTCGTGCAGGGCGTGCTGCCCATGCTGGCGCCGGAGGCACGTACCCGCGGCGTCACGCGCGCCGTCCGCACCGACCTCGGCGACGTCAAGTGGGTGCGCTACGATGCCGGCGACTACACGGCGCCGGAGGCGCGCGGCCGCGCCGTCTACATCCGCGAGGGCTGCTGGTACTGCCACAGCCAGTACGTGCGCCCGGTGGCGGGCGAAGAATTGCGGTGGGGGCCGCTGTCGGAGGCGGGTGAGTACGCGTGGGACCAGCCGCACCTCTTCTCCACGCGGCGCATCGGCCCCGATCTGACGCGCGTCGGCCTGAAGTTCTCCGACGACTGGCACTACGCGCACCACTGGGACCCGCGCATGGTGGTGCCGGAGTCGATGATGCCGCGCTTCCGCTGGCTCTTCGACGACGCGACGGTGGCGACGAGCGCGAACGGCTTCGCGCCGGCGGCCACGCCGGCGCTGCGGCGCTGGTTCACGCTGCGGGCCGATCGCTCGGTGCCGCTCTTCGTGAACGCCGACGGGCTGGCCTTCGTACGCCCTCGTCCCGACGGCGGCTTCCCCGTCGACGCCACGCCCGTGCTCGATTTCAGCGTCCGCGGCGCGGGCTCAACGGGTGTGAGCGGCCCCGACCCGGTCAGCGTCACCCCGCCCACCAAGGTGCGCCTGGTCGCGCCCACCGCCGACCTCGTGGCGCTCGTGCGCTATCTGCAGAAGCTCGGCACCAGCCGCGGCGCCTGGCGCGACGTCTTCGAGCCGCAGGCCGTGTCCGTCTCCGTGATGACGATTCCCGACAGCGCCGACCTGCGCGCGCTCGGCCAGGAGGTGTTCGTCGATCACTGCGCGGGGTGCCACGGCGCGCGCGGCGACGGCGCCGGGCGCGCGGCCACGTTCCTCTCGCCGTTGCCGCGCGACTTCACCGCCGGCGTCTTCAAGTTCCGCTCGACGCCGAGCGGGAGCCTCCCCACCGACGGCGATCTCTTCCGCACGATCACGCGCGGCGTGCGCTGGACGGCGATGCCCACGTGGCATGAAGTGCCCGACAAGCAGCGCATCGCCGTGGTCGCCTATCTCAAGACGCTCTCGAAGCGCTGGACGGAGGACGCCGTCGAGCCCGCCATCCCGCTGCCGCCGCCGCCCAGGGCGACGCCCGAGCTGCTCGCGCGCGGCAAGGCGCTCTATGCGCAGGCCAAGTGCGCCGAGTGTCACGGCGAGGGCGGCCGGGGCGACGGGCCCTCGGCCGAGGCGCTGCAGGACGACTTCCAGCGCCCGATCCGTCCGACCGACTTCACGCGCGGCCAGCTCAAGGGCGGCGGCTCCGTGAGCGACGTGTACCGCACGATGACGACCGGGCTCGACGGCACGCCGATGCCGTCCTTCGCCGACGCCATGAGCGACGACGAGCGCTGGGCGATCGCGTATCACGTGCTGTCCTTCTCCGCGTGGGCCGATCCGCTCACCGGCGACCGGCTGCGCCTGTCGCCCGAGACGCGCGCGTCGCTGAACGCGCCCGACACCGTCGCCGATCGGCCGCGCACCGCCTTCGACCCGGCCCGCCAGGCCGCGGGCGTCGTGGGGACGGTGCGGCGGCGGCCGTATTACCCGGGCATCCGCGACTGATGCTGGAATTCCTCACGCTGGGCGAGCTGGTCGTCGCGATCTTGATGGGGCTGGCGGCGCTGTGCGCGTTCGTGTGGGGCGCGCTGAGCGGCGCCCTGAGCGACGTCGAGGGCGCCAAGCACCAGGTGCTGCGCGCGGAGAGCGAGCATGACGGACCCGACGCCCGATAACGAGCGCGGCGCCGTCCACGACTTCGCCGACGGCGAGATCCAGACGTACACCGGGCGTGTCAACCGCTGGCTGATCGCGGTCTACGTCGTCCTCGCCCTGTGGGCCGTCTACTACCTGGTCGTCTACTGGGGCGGGCTCGGCCCCGGCCTGGAGCCGCCGCGGTGAGAGTGGAGCGGCTGCTCATCCCGCTCGCGCTGCTGAATCTCGCCGTGCTCCTGCTCGAGGGCCTCTACCAGCTCGTGCGCACGCTGCTGGGATTCTGAGATGGACTGGCGGTGGCGTCCCGAGGTCACGCTGCCGCTGGCGCTCGCCGTCGTCGCCTACGCGAGCGGCTGGGCGCGGCTGGCGCATCGCAGCCCGGCCGGCCACCGCCGCGCGCTCGTGCGGCGGCTCGTGCTCTCGCTGGCGGGCCTCGTGGTGCTGGCCGTCGCGCTGCTCGGCCTGCACGACGCGGCGCACGAGCGGTTCCTGCCGCACATGATCCAGCACCTGCTCCTGATGATGGTGGCGATCCCGCTGCTGCTCCTGGCCGATCCGCTGCCGGCCGTGCTGTGGGCGCTGCCGGCGGCGGCGCGCCGGCGCGTGGGCGCGTGGCTGACCGAGCGCGCGCCCGCGCGGCGCGCGTGGCGCGCGCTCACGCGGCTGCCGGTGGCGTGGACGCTCTACGCCCTCGTGCTGTGGCTCTGGCACCTGCCCGTCGCCTACGACGCCGCGCTGGCGCACGGCTGGCTGCACGACCTCGAGCACGTGTCGTTCGCGGCGGCGGCCGTGGCATTCTGGTGGCCGGTGATCGCGCCGGCGCCCCGCGTGGCGCGGCCGCCCCCGCCGGTGGCGCGCGTGGTCTATCTCGTCCTCGCCGCGTTTTCGAGCGGCGCGCTGGGGGTGCTGCTCGCGGCCAGCCCGGCGCCGCTCTACGCCTACGCGCCGTCGGCGACGGGGAGCCTGCTGGAGGATCAGGCCTGGGGCGGCGTGGCCATGTGGGCGCTGGGCGGCGCGATCGACATGGCCGCTGTCCTCGTGGTGGTGGCCCGCGTGGTCGGTGGCCCGCGAGCCGCCTCCGTTTCTTGACCGCCCGGCACGCGTGGGGGAGAATAACTCGGTTCGACGCATGGTTGCCGATCCTCTCATTCGCGTAAGGGGGCTCGTTCGCGTCTTCGGGGCGACTCGCGTGCTCGACGGCGTGGACCTCGACGTCGCGGCCGGCGAGGCGGTCGCCCTGCTCGGCCCCAACGGCGCCGGCAAGACGACGCTGCTCAAGATCGTCGCCACGCTGCTCCGGCCCACGCGCGGCACCGCGACGGTGGCCGGCCACGACTGCGCGCGCGAGCCCGAGGCCGTGCGGCCGCTGATCGGCGTGGTCGCCCACGGCGTGCAGGTCTACGACGACCTCACGGCGCGCGAAAACTTGAGGTTCTGGGCGACGCTGTCGGGGCTGCCGGCCGATCGCGACACGCTCACTCAGGCGCTGGCCGAGGTCGACCTCGAGCGCCACGCGCAGACGCGGGTGCGCACGTTCTCGGCCGGCATGAAGCGGCGGTTGGCGCTGGCCCGCGTCGGCCTCGCGCGCCCGCGCGTGCTGCTGCTCGACGAGCCCTTCGCCGCGCCCGACGCGCGCGCGCGCAAGTGGCTGGAGGGACGGCGGGAGACGTTCAAGGCCGGCGGCGGCGCGCTGATGATGGCCACGCACAGCTTCGGCCGCGAGCTCGGCGCCGCCGATCGCCTGGCGATCCTGACCGGCGGCCGCATCGCGCTCGACACGCCGCGGGCCGCGCTGGCCCCCGACGACGTGCAGCGGCTCTACGCGGCGCACACGGAGGAAGCGCCCTGACGTACGCGCGGCGCGCGCTGATCGTGGCCTGGAAGGACTTGCTGGTGGAGCGCCGGTCGAAGGAGACGCTCAACGCGCTCCTCTTCTTCTCGCTCGCGCTGCTGTTCGTGTTCCAGTTCGCGCTCGGCCCCGACCGCGAGCGGCTGGCGGCCGTGCTGCCGGGTCTGCTGTGGCTCGGCTTCATCTTGAGCGGGATGCTCGGCCTGGGGCGCGTCTTCCTCGTCGAGCGCGAGAACGACTGCTGGGAGGGGTTGCTGCTGGCGCCCGGCGACAAGTCGGCGATCTACCTCGGCAAGCTGGGCGGCAGCCTCGCGCTGATGTTCGTGATGGAGGCCATCGTGCTGCTGCTGTTCGCGCTGTTCTTCAACCTCGACCTGGCCCCGGTGCTGCCCGGGCTCGCGCTGGTGATCGGCCTCGGCACGCTGGGCTTCGCCGCCATCGGCACGCTGTTCGCGGCCATGACGGCCCAGGCGCGCGCGCGCGAGCTGCTGTTCCCGGTGTTGCTGCTGCCGGTGCTGGTGCCGGTGCTGCTGGGAACGGTGAAGGCCACGGAGGCGCTGCTTCTGAGGGAGCCGCTGGCCGACGTCGCCCACTGGCTCAAGCTGCTGGTCGCCGCCGACGTGGTGTACCTCGTGGCCGGGCTGCTCACCTTCGACTTCATCCTGGAGGGCTGATGACCACGCTGCTGGGCTGGCTCGCCGCGCTCTCGCTCGCCGCCGGCGCCGTCATGGGCTTCGGCGTGGCGCCGCGCGAGGTCACGCAGGGTAACGTGCAGCGCATCATGTACCTGCACGTGCCGACGGCCTGGGTGGCGTACCTCGCCTTCGGCGTGGTGCTCGTCGCCTCCATCGCGTACCTGGCCCGGCGCCGGCCCGGCGCCGACCGCGTCGCCCACGCCTCGGCCGAGGTCGGCGTCGTCTTCACCGGGCTCACGATCGCGGCCGGCTCCATCTGGGGCAAGCCCACGTGGGGCACGTGGTGGACGTGGGACGCGCGGCTCACCAGCGTGGCCATCCTGTTCGTGATGTACCTGGGCTACCTGCTGCTGCGCGGGATGATCGACGACCACGAGCGCGCCGCGCGCTACTGCGCGGTGCTCGGCATCGTGGCCGCGCTCGACGTGCCGCTCGTGCACTTCTCCGTCTACTGGTGGCGCACGCTGCACCAGCCGCCCTCGGTGCTCAAGCCCGGGGCGGCCACGATGCCGCCGGCCATCCTCGCCGCGCTGCTGGTAAACCTGGTGGCGTTCACGCTGCTCTACGTCTATTTCGTCGCGAAGCGGGTCCGCCTGCTGCGTGCCGAGTCGGAGGCGCTCGCCTGATGAGCAAGCGGACAATCCGAGCGCTCGGGGGGGTGGGGGGCCATCTCGGGGCCCTCCACATCAGATAAATGGCCGATCACTGGGAGTTCGTCGCCGCCGCCTACGGGCTCGCCGTCCTCGTGCTGGGTGGCTACTGGCGGCATCTGCGGAGGAAGGAGCAAGAACTGATGACCGCCGGAGAACAGCGAAGCCGGCCACCGGCTCGCGCGGGCGCCGCACGTCCCGAGTCGGCCTCGCGGCACCCGCTCCAATGAAGCCCAAGTTCCTCGTGGGGGGCGCGGTCATCCTGGTCGCGCTGGGCTACATGATCTGGGCGGGCGTCACCCAGTCGGCCGTGTACTTCGTCACGCCCTCGGAGCTGACGGCGGCGCCGGTGGCGGGCAAGGCCTATCGCCTGGGCGGGCTGGTCACGCCTGGCTCGCTCAAGTGGGAGCCGCGCTCGCTCGACCTCGCGTTCACGATGTCCGACGGGCGGGCCACCGTTCCCGTGCGGCACAAGGGGGCGGCGCCCGACCTGTTCGGCGAGGGACGCGGCGCCGTGGTGGAAGGCCAGTGGACGGCCGACGGCTACTTCAAGGCGTCGCTGATCATGGCCAAGCACTCCGAGGAGTACAAGGCGCCGCACGACACGAAGGAGTCGCAGTCCAAGACGCTGCTCAAGACGCTGGAGGATCCCAAGCGGTGATTCCCGAGCTCGGTACCGGTGCGCTGTTCGTCGCCCTCGCGCTCTGTCTTTACGGCGCCGTCATGGCCGCCGTCGGCGCCCGGCGCGGCCGCACGGCGTACGTCGAGTCCGCCCAGCACGCCGCGCTGGCCGTGTTCGTGCTGGTCACCACGTGCATCCTGCTGCTCGTCTACGCGTTCCTCACGTTCGACTTCTCGGTCCGCTACGTGGCCACCAACACCAACCTCGGCACGCCGTTCTATTACCGGATCACCGCGGTGTGGGGCGCGCTGGAGGGCTCGATCGTGCTGTGGTCGTGGATGCTCACGCTCTACACGCTGATCGTCGTGCTGCGCCATCGCACCAGCGCGCGCGAGCTCTACCCGTGGGTGCTGACCGTCATGCTGAGCGTGATCGCGTTCTTCCTGCTCGTCATGACGGTGGCGGCGCCGGTCTTCGCGCGCTCGGTCCCGATCCCGGCCGACGGCCGCGGGCTCAACCCGCTGCTCGAAGACTCCGGCATGATCACGCACCCCCTGGCCCTCTACCTGGGCTTCACCGGCTTCACGGTGCCCTTTGCCTTCGCGGTGGCCGCGCTCGTCACCGGCCGCATCGGCGACTTCTGGATCACCACGACGCGGCGATGGACGATCCTGGCCTGGTACTTCCTCTCGCTCGGGCTGCTCATCGGCGGCTGGTGGAGCTATCACGTGCTCGGCTGGGGCGGCTACTGGGCGTGGGATCCCGTCGAGAACGCGGCCTTCATGCCGTGGCTCACCGGCACCGCGTTCCTGCACTCGGTGATGATCCAGGAGCGGCGCCGCATGCTGCGGCTCTGGAACCTCGCGCTGGTGATCCTGACCTTCAGCCTCACGCTGTTCGGCACGTTCCTCACGCGCTCGGGCATCATCGCCTCCGTGCACGCCTTCACGCAGGGCGCCATCGGCGTCTTCTTCCTGAGCTTCCTGGCGCTCGTCGTGCTGACCTCGCTGGCGCTGATCGCCTGGCGGTGGGACACGCTGGGCGCGCAGGGCGCGCTCGATTCCGTCGTCTCGCGGGAGTCGGCCTTCCTGCTCAACAACGTGCTGCTGGTGGCGGCGGCCTTCACCGTGTTCTTCGGCACCGTGTTCCCGCTCCTCTCGGAGGCGGTGCGCGGCGTCAAGGTGAGCGTGGGCGCACCTTTCTTCAACCAGGTCAACGTGCCGCTGTTCCTGTCGCTCATCTTCCTCATGGGCGTGGGACCGCTCATCGCGTGGCGGCGGGCCTCGCTCGACAATCTCAAGCGCAACTTCCTGTGGCCGGTGATGATCGGCGCGGTGGCGGCGCTGGTCCTCCGCCTTCTCGGCGTGCGCTCGACGATCGCCGTGGTGGCGCTGGCACTGACGATCTTCGTCGCGGCCACGATCGCGGTCGACCTGCTGCGCGCCACCCGGGCGCGGCGCGTGATGGGCGAGCGCGCGCTGCCGGCCCTGGGCGGCCTGCTGCTGCGCCACAACCGGCGCTACGGCGGCTTCATCGTCCACCTGGCGGTGCTGGTGGTGGCCGTCGGCGTGACCGGCTCGCAGGCGTGGTCGGTGCACACGGAGACGACGCTGGCGCGCGGCGAGCAGGCCGAGCTGGCCGGCTACCGGGTGCGCTTCGACGGGCTGCGCGAGAGCCAGGAGTCCAATCACGGCAAGGTGACGGGCACCTTCACCGTCGTGGCCGGCCGCGGCACCGGCGATAGGATCGAGCCGGCCAAGAAGTTCTATCCGCAAGAGCAATCGCCCATCGCCTACGTCGACTACCGGCTGGGCCTCATCGACGACATCTACATCGTGCTGGGCGACTTCGCGCGCGACGGCTCGCACGCCACCGTGAAGTTCCAGGTCAACCGGATGGTGTCGTGGATCTGGATCGGCGGCCTGATCCTCACGCTCGGCACGGTGCTGGCGGTGCTGCCCGAGCGTCGGAAGACCGCGTGAGGCATCGCTGGCGCTGGCTCCTGCCGCTGGCGGCCGTGCCCGTCCTGGCGCTGCTGGCCTACGGCTTCAAGCTCAACCCGCGCGACGTGCCGTCGCCGCTGGTGGGGCGGACGGCCGCGCCCTTTTTCCTCACCGCCTTCGACGGCACGCCGGTGGAGCTGGGCGCGCTCCGCGGCAAGGTCGTCGTCGTGAACTTCTGGGCGTCGTGGTGCAACCCGGCCTGCTACGAGGAGGCGCCGGTGCTCGAGCGCGGCTGGCGCGCGTACCGTGAGCGCGGCGTGGTCGTCCTCGGCGTGGACATCCAGGACACGGACGAGGCCGCGCAGAAGTTCATCAACGCCTTCGGCCTGACGTTCAAGAACTCACCCGACCGCGGCGGCAAGATCTCGGTCGACTACGGCATCTACGGCGTGCCGGAGACGTTCTTCATCGATCGCGCCGGGCGCATCCACCGCAAGCACGTCGGCGCGGTCACGGACGAGGTCTTCCGCGAGACGGTCGAAACGCTGCTGGCGGCGAAATGACCGAACCGCTAGCCGCGCGCGTCGGGAATGCGGGCGTCGACGTCGTCGGCGCAGCGCTTGAGCGTGGCCGCGATGCGCGCGCGCGCCGCGCCCCAGCGCGCGGCCGACTCCACCGCGTCGCGCGGCAGCTCGCAGTCGGCGAGCACGCCGCTGGTGCCGGCCACGGTGACGCGGAAGCGCTCGGCGTCCTCGGCGATGCCGACGACCGTGGTGTTCGGCGCGATCTTCTGGACGAGGTCCTCGATGAGCGTGCGTGGATCCATGCGGCCCCCTCTCGATTGCAGGGGAACCCTGGCCGGGTTCCCCCGTCCCCCTCTGGATTGCAGGGGAACCCTGGCAGGGTTCCCCCGTCCCCTCCGAAACAAGTCCGTCAGAGTGGGTGCAACGCGGGTGCCAGCGAGCGCCGCCGGCCGCGCCGGCGCGCGGCGCTGCTGATCGCGGCGTGGCTGCTGCTGGGCGTCGCCGCCGCCGGAGCGCAGCAGCCCGCGAGGCCGGTGAACGTCGACGAGCAGCAGGTGTACGCGGTGGCCGCGGAGCTCCGCTGCGTCGTCTGCCAGAATCTCTCCGTCGCCGACTCGCCCTCGGAGATGGCGGGCCAGATGCGCGCCATCGTGCGCGAGCGGCTGGCCGCCGGCGAGTCGCCCGCCCAGGTGCGCCAGTACTTCGTGGACCGCTACGGCGACTGGATCCTGCTGGCGCCGCCGCGGCGTGGCTTCACGCTGCTGGTGTGGATCGTGCCGTACATCGCCGCGCTGCTGGGCCTCGCGCTGGTCGCCGTGCTCGTCACCCGCTGGACGCGCCGGAGGCCCGCGCCGCCGCCGCCCGTCGACGCGGCGATGAGCGAGCGCATCCGCCGCGAGCTGGAGCAGGAGCCGTGAGCTTCACCACCGGCGCCATCGTCGCCGCCCTCGTGCTCGGGCTGCCGGCGCTGCTCTTCGCGCTGTGGCCGCTGCGCCGCGCGCGCGGCGCCGCCGCCCTGCTGCCGCTGCCGCCCGACGCGCGCGAGCGGCTGGCCGAGGACAAGCGCGCGGCGCTGCGTGCGCTGCGCGAGCTCGAGTTCGAGCACGCCTCCGGCCACGTCTCCGACGCCGACTACGCCGACCTGCGCGCGCGCTACGAGGCGGAGACCGCCGCCATTCTTTCCGAGCTCGACCGGCTCGGCGCACCGAAGGCCGCACCCGTGCCGGCGCCGCCCGCCGCGGCGCCCGCGCCGCCGAGCACGGCCTGGCGTCACCCGGCGGCGATCGCCGTGGGAGCCGTCGCGCTGGTGACGTTCGGCGTCGGGCTCGGCGTCGGCATCGTGCGCTACACGGAGCCCGACCCCAATGCGGGAGCACCGATGCCCGGCAGCCGTCCGCTGGCCGGCGGCGGGCCGATGGCGATGGAGGCGCCCAGCGCCGCGAACGCCCCCAAGGGGCCGGTGACGCCGCAGATGCTGCAGGGCATGCTGTCGGCGGCGCGTGGCGCGCTGTTCGCGGGCCAGTACAGCCAGGCCATCCAGGCCTACCAGGCGGTGCTCAAGCGCGATCCCGACAACGTGGACGCCATGACGCACATGGGGCTGATCGCCGCCATCGCCTCGCAGGGCAACGAGCACGGCCCCGAGATGGTGGATCGCGCGCTCGGGCTGTTCGACCGCGCGCTGGCGAAGGATCCGAACTACGCCCCGGCGCTGCTCTACCGCGGGCAGGTGCTCTACGAGGTGAAGAAGGACGCGCGCGGGGCGATCAAGTCGTGGGAGAAGTTCCTGGCGCTCACGCCGGCCGGCGAGGACCGCGAGCGCGTGCAGAAGATGATCGCCGAGGCCCGCGCGGGCGCGCCGAAGCGTTAGCCGGGAGGCGTCAGGGCCGGCCGGACTTGCGCCGGACGGCGAGCGGGACCGCCACCACGGCATCGCCGTTGACGACCACCAGCGGCACGGTCCACACCACCTCGACGTTCACGATGCGGTCGGTATTGACGATGCGGACGTCCTTCTCGGACAGCGGCACGCCGGCCTCGTTGGCCGCCGTCATCACCCTGGCCTTCAGCTCGCGCGAGGGAATCGTCTCCACGCCGTCCCTGGAGACGATCTCGTGCACGGCGTTGTTGACGGCGACGTACGAGAACGCCGCCAGCATACCCGAGTAGGCGATCCAAGCCAGCCCTGCGATCAGCAGACCCCAGAAAAACACTTTCATGAGCGTCGGCCCTCCGTGAGCTGGACGTTCACGCCGCGTCTTTCGGCAGGTAGACCCAGATCTTCGCCGCCGCCGGCAGGCCGAGGGTGATGGCCTGCCCGTCTCCGGCCGCCGTGATGGTGCCGGCCCACGGCGCCACCTCGGTGATCTTGAGACGGCGGCCGGGCCGCACGTTGTGGCGCCAGAGGTGCTCCAGCAAGTTCTTGTCGGCCTCGGCCTCCTCGGTGATGCGCTCCACCACGACCGACGCCCCCACGCGGGCCTGGGCCAGCGGGAACGGCGCCACGCGCTTGAGCGGCGCGGCCATGCCGGGGATGGGATTGCCGTGCGGGCACGTGGACGGCATGCCGAGCAGCTCGGCCAGCCGGTCCTCCACGCGCGGCGAGATGGCGTGCTCGAGCCGGTGCGCCTCCTCGTGGGCGTCGGTCCAGTTGAGCCCGAGCGTGTCGGTGAGCCAGCGCTCCAGCAGCCGGTGACGACGCGCCATGACCTCGGCGATCTGCTTGCCCTTGGTGGTGAGCGTGAGCGCCTTGCCGCGCCCGACCTTCACGTAGCCGCCGCGGGTCATGCGATGGATGGACTCGGTGACGGCCGGGGCCGAGATCCCCATGTGCTTGGCGAGGCGGGCGCCGATGACGGGCTTGCCGCTGCCGGCGAGATCGTAGATCGCCGCCAGGTAGTCCTGCACCGAAGCGGTCGTGTGATTCTCAGAAGTCCGCAACGCGCCCAGTATACCCGAGATCCGGTGCTATCCTGACGCCATGACGCGCGCGGACGCCGCGCAGCGCCTCAGCGAGCTGCGCGAGCAGATCCACCACCACGACTACCTCTACTACGTCGAGTCGCGGCCCGAGGTCTCCGACGCCGAGTACGACTCGCTCATGCGCGAGCTCAAGGCGCTGGAGGCGGAGTTCCCCGACCTCGTCACCGCCGACAGCCCCACCCAGCGCGTGGCGGGGGCCGCCGTCGACACCTTCCAGCCCGTCGAGCACCGCGTGGCGATGCTCTCGCTCGACAACGCCACCTCGCCCGACGACTTGCGCGAGTTCGAGGCGCGCATCACGCGGGCGCTGCCCGGCCAGCGCTTCACCTACGTGTGCGAGCCCAAGATCGACGGCCTCGGCGTGGCCCTGCTCTACGCGCGCGGCCGCTTCGTGCGGGGCGCCACCCGCGGCGACGGGCGCGTGGGCGAGGACGTCAGCGCCAACCTCAAGACCATCCGCAGCCTGCCCATGCGGCTGCGCGGCCCGCTGGCCGAGGCCGAGGAGGTCGAGGTGCGCGGCGAGGTCTACATGCCGCGCAAGGAGTTCGAGCGGCTGAACGCGGGCCTGGAGGCGGCCGGCGAGGCGACGTTCGCCAACCCGCGCAACGCCGCCGCCGGCGCCGTGCGCCAGAAGGACCCCGCGATCTCGGCCACGCGCCCGCTGGAGGCCTTCCTCTATCACGTCTCGTGGTCGCCGGGCGTCACGTTCGCCAGCCACTGGGAGGCGCTGGAGGCGCTGCGCGCGGCCGGCTTCCGGATCAACCCGCGCTCGAGCCGCGCGGAGTCGATCGACGAGGTGATCGCCGCCTCGGCCCGGCTCGAGGCCGACCGCGACACGCTGGGCTACGACGCCGACGGCGTGGTGGTGAAGGTCGACACGCTGGAGATGCAGCGACGGCTCGGCTCCACGACGCACCATCCGCGCTGGGCCATCGCGTTCAAGTTCGCGGCGCGCCAGGCGACGACGGTGGTGAAGGCCATCGAGGTCAACGTCGGCAAGACGGGCGCGCTGACGCCGGTGGCCAAGCTGGAGCCGGTGCCGCTGGCCGGCGTCGTCATCAGCAACGTGAGCCTGCACAACGAGGACGAGATCCGGCGCAAGGACGTGCGCGTCGGCGACACCGTGCTCATCGAGCGCGCCGGCGACGTCATCCCCTACGTCGTCCAGGTGGTGGCGGCCAAGCGGCCGGCCGAGAGCGTGGAGTACGCGTTCCCCGAGCGCTGCCCGGCCTGCGGCGGGGTCGCCTTCCGTCCGCCGGGGGAGGTGTACTGGCGCTGCCAGAACACGGCGTGCCCGGCCCAGCTCAAGGAGCGGCTGCGCCACTTCGGCTCGCGGCGCGCGATGGACATCGAGGGGCTCGGCGAGGCGGCCGTCGACCAGCTCGTGGACCGCGGGCGCGTGAAGAGCTTCGCCGATCTCTACGACCTCACGGTGGACGAGATGGCGGAGTACGAGCGCTTCGCCGAGAAATCGGCGGAGAACCTCGTGGCCGCGATCGAGGGCAGCAAGACGCGCGGGCTGGCCCGCCTGCTCAACGCGCTCGGCATCCCGATGGTGGGCGAGCGCGTGGCCCAGCTCCTGGCCACGCGCTTCGGCAGCCTCGAGCGCCTCGAGCGCGCGACCGAGGCCGAGCTGGCCGAGATCCACGGCATCGGCGAGCGCATCGGCGCCTCGGTGACGAAGTTCTTCGCCGACGAGAGCAACCGCCGCGTGCTGCGGCGCCTCGGCGAGGCCGGCGTGACGCTGACCGAGGCCAGCTTCGAGGAGGGCCCGCGGCCGCTCGACCGCAAGACCTTCGTCCTCACCGGCGCGCTGCCCACGCTGACCCGCGATGCGGCGACCGACCTCATCCTGCGTCTGGGCGGCCGCATCAGCAGCGCGGTGTCGAAGAAGACCGACTACGTGGTGGCCGGCGAGGATGCCGGCAAGAAGGAGGCCGACGCGCGCCGGCTCGGCGTCAAGATTCTCGACGAAGCGGCTTTCCTCGCGCTGACGCGTCGGGCATCATAGCCGGGTGATGGTCATCCCCGCCCGCGTCGCGGCCCTCGCCGGCCTGCTCCTCGTGGTGGCCGGCTGCATCGGACGCGTCACCGACTCGCCGGCGCCGGTGGATCAGTTCGCGCCCGGCCGCTGGACCACGCTCACGCCGCTGCCGGCGCCGCGCCAGGAAGTCGCCGTCGCCGCCTTCGGCGACCGCGTGTGGGTCATCGGCGGCTTCGGCGACAGCGCCGAGCCGGTGGCGACGGTCGAGACTTACGATCCCGCGCTCAACATCTGGGAGACGCGCGCCTCGCTGCCCGTGGCCGTGCACCACGCCGCGGCGGCCGTCGTGGGCGACCGGCTCTTCGTCGTGGGCGGCTACACCGGCGGCCGCGTGCGCTGGACGGCGCTCGAGTCGCTCTACGAGTTCGTGCCGGCCCGCGAGACGTGGGAAGCGCGGGCGCCGATGCCGACCCCGCGGGGCGGCCTCGCCGCCGCCGTGCTCGACGGCCGGCTGCACGCGCTCGGCGGCAGCGCCGACAGCGTGAGCAACGCGCACGAGGTCTACGACCCGGGCAACAACCGCTGGACGCGCGCCAACGCGATGCCGACCGCGCGCGATCACCTGGCCGCCGTCGGCTTCCAGGGTCGCGTGTGGGCGCTGGGCGGGCGCGCCTCGTTCATGGGCGAGCAGTACGGCAACGTCGAGATCTACGACCCGGCCACCGACTCCTGGCGCACGGGCCCTCCGTTGCCGGCCGCGCGCGGCGGGCTGGCATCGGTGGCGCTGCCCGACCGGATCCTGGTCTTCGGCGGCGAGGCGCCGCTGCGCATCTTCAGCGCGAACGAGATGTACGAGGTGGCCGGCAACCGCTGGATCGCCAAGGAGCCGATGCCGACGCCGCGCCACGGCATCGGCGCCGCGGTCCTCGGCGGCCGTGTCTACGTCCCCGCGGGAGCCACGCGGCCCGGCTTCGCCGCCACCACGGCCAACGAGGCGTACGCGCCGTGAGCCGGCTGGCGACCGCCGCGCTGCTCCTCGTCGCGCTGGCCACGCCCGGCACCGCGCAGTCGCGGCACGACCAGGCCCTGGCCGACCTGCGCCGCCTGGACGACGCCGAGGCCCGCCGGTCCGCCGTGCGCGCCCTCGGCGACACCGGCGTGATGGCCGATCTGCCCGCGATGGTGCAGGCGCTGCGGGATTCGGATGCCACCGTGCGAGCGCTGGCCGAGACGGCGATGTGGGAGGTGTGGAGTCGCTCGGGCGATGCCGAGATCGACGCCCTGTTCGCCATCGGTGTCGAGCAGATGGGCCAGCGCCAGCTCGACGAGGCCGTGGCGACCTTCAGCCGCATCATCGCCCGCCGGCCGGACTTCGCCGAGGCGTGGAACAAGCGGGCCACCGTCTACTTCGTGCTGGGCGAGTACCCGAAGTCGCTGGCCGACTGCGACGAGGTGATGGCGCGCAATCCCTATCACTGGGGCGCGCTGTCCGGCTACGGCATGATCTACGCCGAGCTGGACCAGCCCGGCCGCGCCGTGGAGTACCTCGAGAAGGCGCTGGCCGTGAATCCCAACCTCACGTCCGTGCGGCAGGCCATCGAGACCCTGAAGGCGCTGCTGCTGCAGCGGCGCCGCGACATGATCTGACTTCAACCGAGGAGAACCGCCGTGATCGACGCGCTTCGCAAGATCTCCAGTCCCAGCGTGGCCAACGCCATCGAGACGTTCAACGTGCGGCCGCGCAACCAGGGCCAGATGTCGTCCGAGATCCGCACGCTCTTTCCCGAGATGGGCCCGCTGGTCGGCTACGCCGTCACCTGCGTGATCCGCGCCGAGCCGCAGCCGCTGCAGGGCCACCGCGCCAGCACGTACGGCTGGTGGGACTACGTGCAGACGATCCCGGCCCCGCGCGTCGTCATCGTGCACGACCTCGACGAGCCGCGCGGCCAGGGCGCGCAGTGGGGCGAGGTGCAGGCCAACATCCACAAGGCGCTCGGCTGCGTGGGCGTGGTGACTGACGGCTCCGTGCGCGACCTCGACGAGGTCAAGGCGCTCGGCTTCCAGTTCGCGGCGGCGCACGTCTCCGTCTCGCACGCCTACGTCCACATGGTGGATTTCGGCCTGCCCGTGAAGCTCGGCGGTCTCTGGGTGAAGCCCGGCGACCTGATCCACGCCGATCAGCACGGCGTGGTGACGATCCCCACGGACATCGCGCCCAAGATCCCGGAGGCGGTGGCCAAGGTGGAGGCTGACGAGCGGCAGATCATCAGCGTGTGCCAGTCGAAGGACTTCACGGCCGACAAGCTGAAGGCGCTCTACCAGAAGATCCGGCCCGGGACGTACTAGGCTGCATGGAGATTCGCGCCCCGCAGGGGCCGGAGCTCGAGGCGCTGATGACGCTGGCCGGCCACGTCCTCAGCGCCGAGCGCACCGGCCCCTTCGTCCGCTCCCACCTGGAGCGCCATCACCTGCTCGTCGCCGTCGAGGGCGGCGAGGTCCTGGGGGTGCTCGCCTATCGCACCGACTGGTTCCAGTGCACCCTCGTGTCACTGGTCTCCGTCCGCCCGGACCATCGCAAGCGCGGCGTGGCGCGCGCCCTCTACAAGGCCGTGGAGGGCATGTCGCCGAGCCCGCGCCTCTACTCGTCCACCGAGGAGACGAACTCCCTGGCGATCCAGATGCACACCGCGCTCGGCTTCCAGCCTTCCGGCCACATCGACAACCTCCCGCAAGGCTACCGCGAGCTCCTCTTCTACAAACGATTGCGGTGAGGCGGCGCGCTCGTCAGGGGTGAGAGAATTTTCGGTGAGGACCGATGCTGCACCCAGGAGGACCGGCGTGGCCGCGACGACGAAGGAGGAGCTGCTCAACGAAGCCGCCCGCGAGTACAAGGGCTTTCACGAGGCGCTGCAGGGGCTCAACGAATCGCAGTTGACCGAGGTGTGGCTGGGCACGTGGTCGGTGAAGGAGATCGTCGCCCACATCGCCGGCTGGCACGAGGAGCTGGGCCCGGCCCTCGAGCGCCTCGCGCGCGGCGAGCGGCCCATCCGCGAGGGCGTCTCCTACGACGACGTGGACGCCTGGAACGCGCGCTTCGCCAGCGCGCGCCGGGGCACGCCCGTCACCGACGTCCTGCTCGAGCTGGACAAGACGCACGAGTACTTCCTGCGCGCCGCCGCCGGCGTACCCGCCGAGCGCTTCCAGCCCGGCAAGACCGCGTGGAAGATCGTCGACCAGAACACCGCCCACCACTACCGCGAGCACGCCGACCAGATCCGCGCCTGGCGGACCTCCAAGAGCATCTAGGGGGGCCATCTCGGGGCCCCCCATGTCAGCGGCATTAGCCTTGCTGCGCTGCCGGGGTGATGGCGCGCGTCTGGCTGGTCGCCGTCGCGCTCACACTCGGGGCCGCGACGCCCGAGCCCCCCGGCTCCGACTACGACCTCGTCTGGACGGCCTTCGCCCGCGAGGTGCGCTGGCAGACCGGCGAGTCGCAGCCCGTCGCGGCCGGGGAGCGCTCCGGCCGCGCCCGGGCCCGGCTCATACGCACGCGCCCCGGCGTCCTGCGGCTGGAATGGCGGGGCGAGGGTGGTGACGGCTCGGGCCTGATCGGTCCCGCCGGGCCCACGAGCTTCACGTTCCCCTCACCCCTGGTCATCGCCGGGCCGCCGCCGGTGCCCCATCTGTCGGGCGGCGCCTTCGACTTCAAGGGAGATCCCGAGCGGCCGGACGCCTTCACGGTGTCCTACGTGGAGGGCTTCATCTGCCGGGCGACCCCGCCGGTCTGTTCCGGCGTGGCCATGTGGGAACGCCGCTTCGACGGCCGCGCGACGCGGCTCGGAGATCAGTCGGGAGGCGGGGTGTCGATCCGCTCCACGGCGGCGGCCACGCCCTTGGCGAGCTCCGTCGGCGTGAACGGCTTCAGCACGATCGATTGAACGCCGCTGTCGCTGGCGCGGCCCATCACCTCGCGGGTGCCGTGGGCGGTGATCATCACCACGCGCAGCCCGGGCCGCAGCGCCCACGCGCGCTGGACGAACTCCAGCCCGTTCAGCTCGGGCATCTTGTAGTCCACCACCAGGAGGTCGACCGCCTCCGTCTCGAGCTGGCTGAGCGCGGCGTGCACGTTGGTGAAGCCCGAGACCGTGTGGCCCTGCGACTCGAGCACCCGCCGGCACATCAGCACGATGGTCGGCTCGTCGTCGACGACGACGATCTTCACACCCGCCGCCGCTCGTCGGCGCGCAGCTTGAACTCCACCGAGTCCACCAGCGCCTGCCAGGAGGCCTCGATGATGTTGTCGGCCACGCCCACCGTGCCCCAGGTCTCGCGGCCGTCGCCGGAGGTGATCAGCACGCGCGTCTTGGCCGCGGTGCCCTTGGACTCGTCGAGGATGCGCACCTTGTAGTCGAGCAGCTTCAGCTCGCGCAGGTTGGGATAGAACTCCTCCAGCGCCTTGCGCAGCGCATGGTCGAGCGCGTTGACAGGGCCGTTGCCGGCCGCCGCCGTGTGCTCGAGGATCCCCTTGACCTTCACGCGCACGGTGGCCTCGGCCACCGGCTCCTCGGCGGCGCTCTGCTCCTCGACGATCACGCGATAGGCGTCGAGCTCGAAGTAGGGCTTGTGGCGCCCGAGCGCGCGCTCCATGAGCAGCTCGAACGAGGCCTCGGCGCCCTCGAACTGGAAGCCCTCGTCCTCCAGCGCCTTCAGGCGGTCGAGGATGCGCCGCGAGTCGGGCGTGTCGCGGTCGAGGTCGATGCCGTACTCGCGGGCCTTCCACAGCACGTTCGACTTGCCGGCCAGCTCGGAGACGAGCACGCGCCGGTGGTTGCCGACGCTCTCGGGCTCCACGTGCTCGTAGGTGTGCGGGTGCTTCTGCACCGCGGAGACGTGCATGCCCCCCTTGTGGGCGAAGGCGGAATCGCCGACGTAGGGCTGCGAGGCCCACGGCTTGCGGTTGGCCAGCTCGGACACGAACCGCGAGAGGTCGCGCAGCTCGCCCAGGTGGGCCACGGGGATGCAGTCCAGGCCCATCTTGAGCGCCAGCGTGGGGATGATCGACACTAGATTCGCGTTGCCGCAGCGCTCGCCGTACCCGTTGATGGTCCCCTGCACCTGGTCCACGCCTTCCGTCACCGCGGCCAGCGAGTTGGCCACCGCACACTCGGCGTCGTTGTGGACGTGGATGCCGAGCGGCGTCTGGACCGTTCTCTTCACGACTTGGATGATCGCCACCAGGTCCGGCGGCAGCGTGCCGCCGTTGGTGTCGCAGAGGACCAGCCAGTGGGCGCCGCCCTCGGCGGCGGCCTTCAGCGTGGCCAGCGCGTACTCGCGGTTGGCGCGGAAGCCGTCGAAGAAGTGCTCGGCGTCGAAGAGCACCTCGTCCATCTTGGGCCGCAGGTAGGCGATCGAGTCGCGGATCATCGCCACGTTCTCGTCGCGCGTCGTCTCCAGCGCCTGAGTGACGTGGAAGTCCCACGCCTTGCCGACGATGGTGGCCACCGGGGCGCCAGAGTCGATGATGGCCTGCATGTTGGGATCGCTCTCGGTCACGCCGCCCGCGCGGCGGGTCATGGAGAACGCCGCGAGCTTGGCGTGCTTGAGCGTGACGTCCTGCATGCGGCGGAAGAAGCGCAGGTCCTTGGGATTCGATCCGGGCCAGCCGCCTTCGATGTAGTGGATGCCGAACGCGTCGAGACGCGTTGCGAGGCGGACCTTGTCCTCCATGGAGAAGGACACGCCCTCGCCCTGGGTGCCGTCACGCAGCGTTGTATCGTAAATCCTGATCACACGACGCATTTCCGCTCCTCTTCCCCCGACGACGGAAGTGCCCCATCATGCGACGCCCGCTCGGGGGGTGTCAAGATTGCCCCCTCGATGCCATGAGCCGTGCGGTCCTGACAGGGCGGCCGGGTTAAGTGCGTGACTTCCGGGCGTTATAGGTCTGGCGTGGATCTTGCCCCCAATTCGCCGGCACGGAGGAGACCCCATGCGTGACGATCAGTTCGCCTCCATGCACATGCTCGGGGAGCTCGCCAAGCAGGTCAGCCGGCAGAGCGACGCGGTGGAGCGGCTGGGAACGGCCGCCGAGTCGATCGCTCGCGACGTCTCCGGTCTTCTGGCCGGGAGCTTGGTCGCCGTGCTCGTCCACCCCTGGGCCCACGATCCCCGCAACGTGCGCGTCGTCCTCATTCAGAACCAGGAGGAGGAACGCCGTCTCAAGGAGTCCGTGCAGCGGCACGAAGTCGGCGACCGCCCGGTGCCGCTCGACGACTGGCTGAAGAAGGACGGCTTCAGAGTGGTGGAGACCCGGGACGTCGCGCCGGAGCGGCAGGGCCTCACGACCTTCAAGGCCGCCACGAACAAGCACGTCGGTCTCACGAGTCCGGAAGCGGCGCCCGAGGCGTCGCTCGAGCATCTCGAGCTCGAGCACAAGGCGGAGTGACGCCGGGCACCTTTAGGGGCGGATGGTACGATGAAGGCGGGGGCGAGTCTCTGATCCCGGAGGTCGCTCATGAAGCCCGTCGCCATCGTCGGTGTCATCCTCATCGTGCTCGGTGTCGTGGCCCTGGCCTATCAGGGCATCACCTACACGACGAAGGACAAGGTCGTCGACCTCGGACCTCTCAAGGTCGAGGCCAAACACGAGAAGACGATTCCGCTGCCGCCGGTCCTCGGCGTCGTCGCCCTGGTGGGCGGCGTGGTGCTGCTGATCGTCAGCGCCCGGAAGTAAGGGCGCCGCCGGCCAGGCGCGCCTGCAGGCGCCCCCTCACGGCCGGCCACTCCTCCGCGAGGATCGAGAAGTACACCGTGTCGCGCTGGTAGCCGCGCACGTTCATGTGCTTGCGCAGCACGCCCTCGCGCACGGCGCCCAGCCGCGCGATGGCCTCTTGCGAGCGCACGTTGCGGCCGTCGGTCTTCAGCGCCACCCGCACGCAGCCGAGCTTCTCGAAGCAGTAGGACAGGAAGAGCAGCTTGGATTCCGTGTTGGCGGGCGTGCGCCAGTAATCCCGGGCCAGGAACGTGGAGCCGATCTCCACCTGGCGGTCGGCCGGCCTCAGGTCGAGCAGGCGCGTGGAGCCGATGGCGTGGCCGGTAGCATTCCAGATCTGGGCCAGGACGATGGACTGCCCGCGCGCCATGAGCTCGCGGGCCTCGCGGATCAGCGCCACGGTCTCCTCGACCTTGACCGGCGGCGGCCACGCCAGGTAGCGGCAGACTTCCTCGTCCTGCATCGCGGCGAAGAGGTCCGGCGCGTGGCGCTCGTCGATCGGCTCCAGCGTGACGAACTTGCCCGTCAGCGTCGGCGGCGTGAGGTCCATCACACGACGCCCGTCTTGCGCAGCCGCGCCACGCCGGACTTGCCCACGCCGAGGACCGTGCGCAGCACGCGCGCGGTGTGCTCGCCGAGCAGCGGCGGCGCCGCCGAGGCCTTGCCCGGCGTGGCGTGCAGGCGGATCGGCACGCCGAGCACGCGCAGCGGGCCCGCCTTGGGATGGGGCAGCGACACGATCATCCCGCGGGCCTTCAGGTGCTCGCTCTCGCAGACCTCCGCCACGGTGCGGATGCGCCCGGCCGGCACGCCCACGGCCTCGAAGCGCTTCAGCCACTCGTCGGCGGAGCGGCCGCCCAGCACGTCGTTGAGGAGCGGCACCAGCGTGTCGCGATGCTGCACGCGGTCGGCCTCGCGCGCGAAGCGCGGGTCCTTCACGAGGTCGGGGCGCTCCATCGCCGCGCAGCAGCGCTCCCACAGCGAGTTGTTGGCGACGCCCAGCGTGAGATAGGCGTCGGAGGCCTTGAAGACCTCGTAGGGCACGATCGAGGGATGCTTGTTGCCGCGGCGGCTCGGCTTGGCGCCGGTGCCGAAGTAGATGCCGGCCTGGTAGGTCAGCAGCGCGGCCATCGCGTCGAGCATCGAGATCTCGACCTTCTGGCCCTTCTTCGTGCGCGTGCGTGCGAGCAGCGCCAGCGTGATGCCGTGGGCGGCCGACATGCCGGCCACCAGGTCGGCGATCGACGTCCCCACCTTCACCGGCGGGCCGTCCTCGAACCCCGTGATGTCCATCAGGCCGGACTCCGCCTGGACGATCAGGTCGTAGCCGGCCCGCGCGGCCTCGGGGCCCGACTCGCCGAAGCCCGAGATCGCGCAGTAGACGAGCCTGGGATTGACCTTCCTCAAGGCCGCGTAGCCGAGCCCGAGGCGCTCCATGGTGCCGGTGCGGAAGTTCTCCAGCACGACGTCGCTCTTCTTCACGAGCCGTTTCAGCAGCTCGCGGCCCTGCGGCGCCTTGAGGTTGAGCGTCACGCTCTGCTTGTTGCGGTTGACGGCCAGGAAGTAGGTGGCCTCGCCCCCCACGAACGGCGGCCACGAGCGGGTGTCGTCCCCCTTGCCCGGCTCCTCGATCTTGATCACCTCGGCGCCCATGTCGCCCAGGATCATCGAGCAGAAGGGGCCGGCCAGCACCCGCGTGAGGTCCAGCACGCGCATCTTCGACAGCGGTCGATCAGCTCGCGGCACGGTGTTTCCCCTTCCACATCCGCTTGGCCAGGCTGCGGGCGATCGCGTTGACGCGGTCGCCGGCGCGCCCGGCCCGGCGCCAGAACAGGCGCGCGCGGTCCAGGGTCCCCAGGTTCGAGAAGTAGTAGATGTTGTCGATGGCCTCGATGGCGACGGCGGCGCCGACCTTGAGGCCCTTGACGTCGGAGCCGTGGCAGACGAAGCGCGCGCCGCCGTCGAGCTCGACGATCGCCAGGTGGAGCGGCGACTTGAAGCCGGCCGGCGGCGTGTGCAGCGTGGTGAACGACACGATCTCGCCGATGCCCGGCAGGCTGTCCGGCGTCATCAGCACGGGGTGATGCGGGCAGTACGACGCCGGCGGCGCCACCACCATGTGGCAGCGGGGACAGCGAGAGGCCGCGATGGTCTCTAGCATTGGTAGCGGGTGCCGCGAGCACGGCTCGCGCCGTGGGTGGCCTGTTCTAGAAGCGGCGTGGCTCCGCTCAACTTCCGAGATCGTCTGGTCGCCTCTCGTCTGGTCAACCGCGGGCCTCCAGGAGGGTGACCCAGTTGTTGGTGGCGAGGCCGCCGATCGAGTGGGCGAGGGCGCGGCGGGCGCCGGCCACCTGGCGGCCGTGGGCGCGGCCGGTGAGCTGCCAGACGCACTCCACGATCTGGGCGAGACCCGTCGCCGCCAGCGGATGGCCGCGCGCCTTCAGGCCCCCCGAGGGATTGATGGGCAGTCGGCCGTCGAGGGCCGTCTCGCCGTCGAGCGTGGCGCGCCCCGCCTTGCCGGGCGGCACGAGGCCGAGGTCTTCCAGCGAGATGAGCTCGAAGGGCGTGAACGCATCGTGGACTTCGGCGACGTCGATCCGCTCGGGGCCGAAGCGTGCCATGCCGTAGGCCTCGCGCGCGGCCATGCGGGTGGCGCCGAACGACGTCAGCTCGCGGCGGTGGCGCATGGCCAGCGTGTCGGTGCCGTGGCCGATGCCGGCCACGCGCACGCGAGCCGGCTCCGCGCTGACCACGACGGCAGCGGCGCCGTCGGAGATCGGGCAGCAGTGCAACAGGCGGAGCGGATCGGCCACCATCCGGCTCTCCAGTACTTGCTCCACCGTCACCGCGTCCTGGAAGTGCGCGAGCGGATTGCGCGCCGCGTTGGCGTGGTTCTTCACCGCGACCTGGGCGATCTCGCGCGCGTTGGCGGCGCCCCGGGTCATGAGCGCCCGCGTGACGAGGCCGGCCAGCGCGGGCATGGTGGCGCCGTAAGCACGCTCGTAGGGATCGATCGAGCGCCCGATGAGCTCGGAGACCCTGGGCGTCGTCAGGTGGGTCATCTTCTCGCCGCCCACGACGAGCACCGTGTGGCGCAGGCCGGCCGCCACCTGCGCGAAGCCCGCGTAGAAGGCGGCGGCGCCCGACGAGGTGGCCGTCTCCACGCGCAGCGTCGGCACGTCGGCGAAGCCCATCTGCGTGGCGACGTTCGAGGCGAAGTTACCATCGCCGATGAACTCCTCGGGGTTCATGGTGGCGACGACGATCGCGTCGGGCACCTCGAGACCCGCCTCGGCGAGGGCCGCATGGGCAGCATCGGCCATCAGGTCGGGCAGCGGCTCGCTGCGCCGACCGACACGCGTCATGCCCACGCCCGCGACGAACACGTCCGGCATGCCCCGTATTATTCAACGAAACCCGGCCGGCGACCGCGCCACTTTCGCAGGCGTCGTCCAGCCCGGGCGGGCCGGGGCGTGTCAGCCGGCGAGGCTGCGCCGGCGCATGGGCGGCGGCGGCGCCGCCACGCCGAGCTCGCGGATGAGCCGCAGCAGATACGTCCGCTGCAGCCCCAGCGCGCGGGCCGTGTGCGTGCGATTGCCGCGCATCTGCAGCAGCGTCGCCTCGATGAGCCGGCGCTTGAAGTCGCAGACGGCGGTGTGATAACCGGCCGAGCGGCCGGCGAGCGCGACGGGACCGTGGATGGATTCGGGGAAGGCGTTCATGGCCGCGCAGGCATCGCAACGGATGTGCCACGGCGGCGCGCGCGATTTGTCGGCCACTCCGTCGCGCGTCGTCGCGCCGGTGCCCTGCACGCGGGGCGACGTGCCCAAAACGAAGGGCCCCGCGAGAGGGCCCTGACTGGAGCGCGACGTCGGAGGACGGCTACGATTTCGTCGCGGGCTTGACCCCCGGATGGTCCGTGAAGAACTTCTTGTTCAGCTCGATGAAGCTCTTCCACTGATCCGGCGTCTCGTCCTCGGCGAAGATTGCCTTCACCGGACACACCGGCTCACACGCCCCGCAGTCGATGCACTCGTCAGGATGGATGAAGAGCTGCGTGTCGCCCTCGTAAATGCAATCGACGGGGCACACCTCCACGCAGGCCTTGTCCTTGACGTTGATGCAGGGTTCAACGATCACATAAGGCATCTGGGGCCTCCCGATATCGTGCGCGCACCGGCGCGCGTGTTTGCTTGTGGGACCTGCCATATGTAGCGCGGCGGGCTGGAAGTGTCAAGCATCTGGCGCGGTTACTGCGTCCGCAGCCGCGGATCGAGCGCGTCGCGGAGCGAGTCGCCGAACAGGTTGAAGGCGAAGACCGAGAGACTGATGGCCAGGCCCGGAAAGATGGCCATCCACGGCGCCGTCTCCGCGAACTCCACGGCGGCGCCCCGCAGCATCAGACCCCACGCCGGGATCGGCTCCTGCACGCCGAGGCCGAGGAACGACAGCGAGGATTCGAGCAGCACGGCCTGGCCGAGGAACGCGGTGAGCATGATCAGGTACGGCGCCATCACGTTGGGCAGCATGTGCCGCATGATGATGCGCCCGTGACGGAAGCCGGCCGCGCGGGCGGCATCGACGTAGGGCATCTCGCGGATGGCCAGCGCCGAGGAGCGGATGACCAGCGCGGCGCGCGGGATCATGGGAATCATGATCGCCAGAATCAGGTTGGGGATGCTGTTGCCGAGGATCGCCACCAGGGCCAGGGCCAGGATGATCAGTGGAAAGGACAGGAAAATGTCCATCAGCCGCTGCAGGTAGAGATCGACGCGGCCGCCGAAGTAGGCGCTGGCCACGCCGAGGACGGCGCCCAGGGTGGCGCCCAGCACCGAGGCGCCGAAGCCCACCAGCAGCGCCGTGCGCGAGCCGTAAATCAACCGGGACAGCACGTCGCGGCCGAAGGCGTCGGTGCCGAGCCAGTGCGCGCGCGACGGCGCCGCCAGCATGCCGGCGAAGTCGTTGACGACCGGATCGTAGGGCGAGATGAGCGGCGCCAGCACCGCCACCACGAACATCACCACGATGACGGCGGCGCCGATGGCGCCCAGCGGCCGCCCGAGGCAGAAGCGGCGGGCGGCCGTGAACCAGCTGTCCTGCGCCGGCAGCGCCGCGACCTGGTCGATGGGCGGGCTGATGGCCATGGTCAGCGATACCGGATGCGCGGGTCGATCCACGCGTAGGCGACGTCCATCAGGAAGTTGACGAAGATGAACATGCCGGCCACCAGCATCACCAGGGCCTGCAGCAGCGTGTAGTCGCGATGAGCGACGGCCTGCACGAACAGCAGGCCGATGCCGTTGAGGTTGAACACCTGCTCCGTCACCACCAGGCCGCCGATGAGGAAGGCGAACTCGATGGCCACCACGGTCATCACCGGCAGCATCGCGTTCTTGAGCGCGTGGCGCGAGAGGATCAGCTTCTGCATGAGGCCCTTGGCGCGTGCCGTGCGGATGTAGTCCTCGCGCAAGACCTCCAGCATCGCCGAGCGCGTCATGCGCGTGGCCACCGCCGAGTAGCGATAGCCCACGGCCAGCGCCGGCCACACGAGCTGGAGCATGTTCTGCCAGGGATTCACCCAGAACGGCGTGTAGACCATGGGCGGCAGCCACTTGAACACGACGAGCAGGAACAGGATGAGCACGATGCCGAGCCAGAACGACGGCATGGCCAGCCCGGCGATCGAGAAGATGCGCACGGCGTAATCGACCCAGGTGTCCTGCTTGAGGGCCGCGAGGACGCCGAGGGGGATGGCCAGCATCACCGACAGGATGGTGGCCATGATCGCCACCTGCAGCGAGAGCGTGAAGCGCAGCTTGATCTCTTCCCAGATCGGCGCCCCCGTCCACATGGAGGTGCCGAAGTCGAGGCGTACCACGCCCCACAGCCACGTGACGAACTGCTTCCACACGGGCTGATCGAGGCCGATGCGGGCGCGCTCCTGGTCCAGGATCTCTTGCGAGACGGCGCCGCGGTCGCCGGAGTACCGCAGCTCCACTACGTCGCCGGGGATGACGCGGATGAGCAGGAACGTCACCAGCGCCACCCCCAGCAGGGTGGGCAACATCAGCAGGAAGCGCTTGACCAGGTACTTGGACACGCTATTCCGACAGCCACACCGTGTCGAGCTGGTTGTTCAGATAGTGGCTGGGCGTGATCGTCCAGCCCTTCACCTTGCTGAGGTGCGGCACGATCCGGTGCCACTGCAGCGTGTAGATGACGTGGGCCTCCTCGTCGAGCAGCCGCTTCTCGATCTGGCGCAGGATCTTCTTGCGCTCCTCGATGTCGGTGGCCCGGCCCTGCTGGTGCATCAGGTCGTCGATCACCGTGTCCTTGTGCCGGCCGTAGTTGGCGTCGGAGGTGCTGAGGAAGCGCGGCAGGTCGAGGTCGGGCTCGACGATGAAGCCGCACTGGAAGTCCATGGCGACCTCGAAGTCGCCCCGCTTGAGCATCGGGTGGTAGGCGCTGGCCTCGATCATCTCCATCTTCACGTTGAGGCCGATCTGCCGCCACTGGTCGATGAGCCACACACCCAGCGGCTCGTAGGGATGCGGGATGCCCCGGTTCTTGAACGTGAACGCGAAGCCGTCGGGGACTCCGGCCTCCTTCAGCAGGCGCTTGGCCTCCGCGCGGTTCTTGGCGATGTCGTGCCCGTAGCCGGCCAGCTTCTCGAGCTCCGCCGGCGGCGTGGCGAACGGCGTGCCGGGCACCTGGATGCCGGCCACGTCCTTCACCAGGGTGATCTTCGACAGCGCCTTGGAGCCTTCGTAGCGGTCGAGCGCGAGGCTGAGCGCCCGGCGCACGCGCTTGTCGTTGAACGGCTTCTTGTCGTGGTGCATGGAGACGAAGTTCAGGCAGTCCCACGGGCTCTCCTGCACCGTGATCTTGTTGCCCAGGGCCTGCACGAGCTGGTCGCGCTCGGGCGGGCTGAAGCTGCGGAACTGGATCATGGCCCGCTCGCCGCGCACCGCCGCCACCTGGGCCGCCGAGCTGCTGATGAAGATGGCCCGGTACCCGTCCAGGTAGGGCTTGCCCTTGTCCCAGTAGTCGGGGTTCTTCTTGCCGATCCAGTGCGAGCCCTTGACGTGCTCCACGAACTTGAAGGGCCCCGTCCCCATGATGTGCGTCTCGTAGTAGTGGGGGTCCTTGGCCAGAATGTCGGCCTTGTAGATGAAGTTCCACGGCGAGGCGAGGTTCACCAGCATCGAGCTTTCGGGGTACTTCAGCTTCACCACGAACGTCGTGGGATCGGGCGCCTCGATCGAGGCGATCGCCTCGTAGGCCTCCTTGCGCAGCGACTTCACGCCGGCCGGCGGCTTGAGGATCTTGTCGTAGGAGGCCTTGATGTCCTTCGACGTCATCTCGCTGCCGTCGTGGAACTTCACGCCCTTGCGGATCTTGAACGTGTAGGTGAGCTGGTCCTTGGAGATGGTCCACGACTCGGCGAGATCGCCGACGGGCTTGGTGCCGGTCTTGTCCGTGGGGTCCACGCGCAGCAGCGTGTTGTAGTGCGGCGCGAGCGGGTGGATGAGGCCGAACGTCTCCTCCTGGTGCGCGTCGTAGGACGGCGGCTCGGAGGGGACGACGAAGACGAGCTCGCCACCCGAGCGCGGCTTGTCCTGGGCGGCCAGCGGCAAGACGCCGGCGGCGAGGGCGAGGGCGAGGATCAGGAGCGACAGGGCTGGGTGACGACGCATGAACCACCTCCGGGTGGCTGTCGCGCCCCTGCGGGCGGCGAGGCCTGAACGTTTGCGGGTGAACACGCCGCGATCAGGAAAGGTTTCCGGAACGTTACCCGCGGTCCGACCAGTGTGTCAAGCCGTAGGCCGAACCTTACGCCAGCAGGCAGGCCGCCCAGTGCCCCGGCGTCACCTCGCGCAGCGGCGGCACCTCGCCGCGGCAGCGGTCCACCGCGATCGGGCAGCGCGGGTGAAACACGCATCCCGACGGCGGGTTGAGCGGGCTCGGCACTTCCCCACCAAGCACGTGGCGCGGGCGGCTGGCCTCGACCTGCGGATCGGGAATCGGCACGGCGGCCAGCAGCGCCTGCGTGTAGGGGTGCAGCGGGTTCTCGTAGAGCTCGCGGCGGTCCGTGAGCTCCACGATCTTGCCGAGGTACATGACCGCCACGCGGTCGGAGATGTGGCGGACCACGGCGAGGTCGTGCGCGATGAACAGGTACGTCAGGCCGAGCTCGGCCTGCAGGTCCTCGAGCAGGTTGATGATCTGCGCCTGGATCGAGACGTCGAGCGCGGAGACCGGCTCGTCGCACACGATCAGCGCCGGCTCCACGGCCAGCGCGCGCGCGATGCCGACCCGCTGGCGCTGCCCGCCCGAGAGCTGGTGCGGATAGCGATCGGCGTGCTGCGGCAAGAGCCCGACGCGATGGCAGAGCTCGCGCACGCGCTCGCGACGGCCGCGCGCGCTGGGGATGATGCCGTGCACGGCGAGCGGCTCGGCCAGGATCTGGCCGACCGTCATCCGCGGATTCAGCGAGGAGTACGGATCCTGGAAGATCACCTGCATCCGCCGGCGCACCGGCCGCAGCTCGGCGGGCTCCAGGGTCGTCAGCTCGCGCCCCTCGAAGAGCACCTGACCCCGCGTCGGCCGCTCTAGCTGCAGGATGCAGCGGCCGGTCGTCGTCTTGCCGCAGCCCGACTCGCCGACGAGGCCCAGCGTCTCGCCGCGGCGGATCGAGAAGCTGACGTCGTCCACCGCGCGCACGAGGCCGGAGGGTCCCCCGAAGAGCCCGCCGCCCACCGTGAAGTGCTTGACGAGGTGGCGCACCTCCAGCAGCACGTCCGAGCCGGCCGCCGCGCGTGCCCCGCCCGCCGCCGTCGGCACCTCAGCGGGCGGGCTCATACTCCCGCTCCAGCCGCGTCGCCTCCCAGCACGCGCTCACGTGGCCGGGCTCGCCGATGGGCTCGAGGGGTGGCGCCTCGACGGTGCAGCGCTCCACGCGGAACGCGCAGCGCGGGGCGAACGCGCAGCCCGGCGGCAGCCGCGTGAGATCGGGCGGCTGGCCCTCGATCGGTGCCAGTCGCGCGCGGCGCGGCTCGTCCAGCCGCGGCACCGAGCGCAGCAGCCCGAGCGTGTAGGGATGGCGGGGCGCGTGATAGATGTCGCGCGCGGTCCCGCGCTCGATGATGCGCCCGGCGTACATCACGTTGACGCGGTCGGCGTAGCGCGCGACGACACCGAGGTTGTGCGTGATGATCAGCATGGCGACGCCGAGCCGGCGCGAGAGGTCCTTCATGAGCTCGAGGATCTGCGCCTGGATGGTCACGTCGAGCGCGGTGGTGGGCTCGTCGGCCAGCACGAGCGCGGGATTGCACGCCAGCGCCATGGCGATCATCATCCGCTGCCGCATGCCCCCGCTGAACTGGTGCGGATACTGGCGCAGCCGGCGCGCGGGGTCGGGAATGCCGACGAGCCCCAGCAGCTCCTCGGCGCGCTTGCGCGCGTCGGGCTGCGACATGCCCAGGTGGATCTCGAGCCCTTCCGTGAGCTGGCGGCCGATCGTGAGCACGGGATTCAGCGAGGTCATCGGCTCCTGGAACACCATGCCGATCTCGCGCCCGCGCACGTGACGCATCTCCTCCTCGCTGAGCGCGAGCAGGTCGCGCCCCTTGAAGAGGGCCTGGCCGCCCACGATGCGCCCGGCCGGCTGCGCCACCAGCCGCATGATGCTGAGCGCGGTGACCGACTTGCCGCAACCCGACTCGCCGACGAGCGCGACCGTCTCGCCTTCCTTCACGTCCCACGACACACCATCCACCGCGCGGACGACACCGCCCCGCGTGAGAAAGTGCGTCTGGAGATTACGAACATCAAGGAGTGTGCCCACAACGCGCGGAGTGTATCACGCGTCGGCGAGCGCTTCGCCCCCGGCTCAGCCCTCATCGCGTGTCCCTCGCGCCGACGTGCGACCTTCGAGCGCCAGCTTCGCCGCCGCTTGGGTTCACGCAGTTCGAGCGCCGGCTTTGCCGGCGCAATCCTGGTCTGGGGGGTGGCAGGGAGGAGCGCGCCGCAGGCGCGCGACGACCGTCGGACGGGGGGCAAAGCCCCCCGCCGAGTGTCAAACGCAGCGTCCAGAATCGAGGTGGCGGGCAGCAGCGGCGACGAGGGCGGCGTATTCGCGGCAGACGGCTTCGGCCACGCAGGGCCAGCGGTGCTGGGCGGCCCAGCGCACACCCTCCCGGCCGAGGCGCCAGCGCAGGTCCTCGTCGCCGAGCAGGCGCTCGAGCGCCTCGGCGAGCGCGGCGGGATCGTGCTCGCGCACGAGCAGGCCGGTCACCCGATCGCGCACGGTCGTCTGCAGCCCGCCCACGCGCGAGGCCACCACCGGGCTGCCGCAGGCCATCGCCTCCAGCGCGACCATCCCGAAGGACTCGTAGTACGACGGCAACACCGTGGCGTCGGCGGCCACGTACCAGGCAGGCAGCCGGTCTTGCGGCTGGGCGCCCACGAACGTGACGGCCTTGCCGAGGCCGAGCCGGCCCAGACGCTCGCGCAGCGCCGCCTCATGGCCGTCGAGCGGCTCGTCGGCGTCGCCGCCCACGATCGACAGCCGTGCCGGCGTGCCGCCCGCGCGCAGGCGCGCCATGGCATCGAGCAGGGTCTCCAGGCCCTTGATCGGCGTCTGTCGCCCGACGTAGAGGAGCTGCGGCTCGTCGCCGAGACCGAGCGCGGCGCGCGCCGCCGCCTGCGCGCCCGGCGTGAAGAGCTCGGTGTCCACGCCGCACGGGATGACCGCGATGCGCGAGGGATCGGCGCCGTAGTGGCCGACGAGATGCGCGCGCTCCACCACGGTGGAGGCGACGATGCGATCGGCGGCGCCGACGATGCGCGCTTCCTCGGCGATGCGCACGTCGGGCTCGCGGTCGGCGCCGTTGTGGCTGGCGTCGTTCTTCAGTCGCCCCAGCGTGTGGAACATCTGCACGAGCGGCACGGCCCACCGCCGGCGCAGCGCCAGGCCCACGGCGCCCGACAGCCAGTAGTGCGCGTGGATCAGGTCGTAGTCGGCGCCGGCAGCGATCCGGAAGGCCTCCACACCGTCCACGAACTCGTCGAGGTGCTCGAACACGCGCTCGCGCGCCATGGGCGCTTGCGGGCCGGCCGCCAGGTGCACGACACGCACGCCCTCGGCCAGCGTCACCACCCGCGGGATCGTCGGGTTCTGCGAGCGCGTGAAGATGTCGGCCTGCATGCGCATGCGCGCGAGCTCGCGGGCCAGCTCGCGCACGTACACGTTCATGCCGCCCGTCTCCTTGCCGCCCAGCGCGGCCAGCGGACAGGTGTGCACGCTGAGCATCGCGACCCTCAAGCTCATGGCTGCACGTGGGGGGCCCCGAGATGGCCCCCCACACCGATGGTGACGAGGTGGACGGGCTCGGGCGTGGGGCCGAACTCGTACTTGTAGCGCTCCTCGCCGCGCAGGAAATCGAAGCGGCGGCGGCCGCGCTCGATCGCGTCGCGCACGACGTGGGCCAGCAGCACGAGCCCGGGCGAGAGCGCCGCGCGCGCGGGCGCGAAGCCGGAGTTGTAGAGACCGACCGTGCCGTCCCACTCCAGAGTGACGAACGCCGCGATCGGCCCGTCGGGCAGATCGAGGAACGCGATCCGCGCGGCGCCGGCGGCGGCGAGCGCGACGATCGCGCGGCGGAAGAAGCGCTCCATGCGGGCGTCCATGAACTTGGCCTTGCCCTCGCGCGAGGCGCGATGCAGGGCCAGGAAATCGTCGAGGCGGCGCTCGATGCCGGCCGGCGTGGATTCCCAGGCGACGCGCCCGTCGGGAACCTCGCGCTCGAACCGGCGCAGCTTGCGGGTCAGCTCGTGGCGGTGCTTCTTGTCGAGGGAGGCGAGCAAGGCGTCCCACGAGTCCGGCAGGGCCGTCACGGGACATCGCTCTTCCACCGCAGTGCGCGCCACGAGCCCCACGGCCGCGGCCAGTGCCGGCACCGCGGTCACGGTCGGCGACGCGCCCGGCACGGCGTGCAGCTCCCACACGGCGCGGTCGGCGGCGCGTGCCTCCAGCAGCGCGCTCCACGCTTCGGTCTCCGAGCCGCGGCGGGCCAGCACGTCGAGGTAGTCGGAGACGTCGGCGCCGCCGGCCAGCATCAGGCGGCCGGGCGCGATCTCGACGAGGGGCAGCAGGGCGAGCAGGCGGCCGCTCGGCTCGCTGACGCGGCGCAGCTCCAGGCGGCGGCCCTCGCCGAAGACGGCGAGCCACTCGTGCTGCCAGGTCCACGTGAGGAACGGCGAGCGCAGGCCCGAGTCGGCGTGCAGGGCCTGCCAGGCCTCGGGACCCACCGCCTCCAGGCTTTCGTGGATTTCGATCTTCACAGGGTTCAGAGGTCCGATGCGCCGGCCGCGTCGACGGATTCAGGTCCGCCGGCCTCGGCCCCTGGCCCCTCCCCGGCCTCCCCTTCGCCCTCGGCCATGGCCTCGTCCACGGCCGACTCGAAGTCGTCGCCCAGATCGTCGCCGAACTCCTTGCCCATCTTCTTCATGAAGCGCGCGACGCTGGCCGGATCGTTCTCGTCGACGTCGCCGGAGGAGCCGGCGTCGGCCATCGACTCCAGGCGGGCGTCCTCGCTCTTGACGGTGACGAAGCGGGACATGACGCGGGTCAGCTCGGTGGAGCCGCAGCGAGGACAGGCGGGCGCGGCGGCGGCCGACACGCTGCGGATCAGCAGGCTCACGCGCCGTCGACACGCCGCACACTCGTACTCATAGATCGGCATGGCGCCCCCAATCGTAGCATGCGGATTCGGGGCCAACGTGCCACGGTGGCCCGCCGCTGACGTCATGGTGACAACGTCGCGCGACCGTCGTTCTGGAGGCGCCGCTTGGAAAACATCCCGCCTGACGACGAACGCGAGCGCCGGCTCATCGAGGCGGTGGTCTCGCTGGCCAAGACCTTCCGCGACGAGCGGGATCACCTCGCCCGGCGCCTCACCCAGCTCGAGCACGACATGGAGATCCTGGCGCTCAGGCTCGACGCGCACGAGCGCCCGCGGCCAGCCGCGCCTCCAGCCGCTGCACCGCCCGATCCCAGTCGAAGGCCGTCGTGACGCGCGCGCTGCCCGCCGCCGCCAGGCGCGCGCGCAACGCAGCGTCCGAGGCCATCCGGGCCAGCGCGGCGGCCAGCGCCTCCACGTCGCGCCGCGGGGCCACCAGCGCCGTCTCGCCGTCCACCGCGTAGTCGCGGCAGCCGCCGTTGTCGTAGGTCACCAGCGCAGCGCCGCACGCCATCGCCTCCATCGGCGGCATGCCGAGCCCCTCGTCCCAGGACGGGCACAGGTAGATGTCGCTGCCGCTGTAGAGCGCCGCGAGGGTCTCCTGCGGCGGGTTGGCGTGGAACTCGTCGTAGGGCACGCGCTCGCGCGGCGGCTTCACGCCGAACCCGACCAGCCGGAGGCCGGGCACGCGCGGCCTCACGCGGGCGACGGCGGCCACGCCGTCGGCCACGCCCTTCCACGCGTACTCGTGATGGAGCATCAGCACGCGCGGCCGTGACGTCGCCACCGAGACGGGCACGCGGTGGAACAGCGCGCGATCGACCGGCGTCACCAGCACCTCGGCCTCGCGCGCGAAGCGCTCGCGTAACACGTCGCGCAGCCACGTGGAGATGACGATCGGCTCGAGCGGCAGACGATAGGTCGCGTCCACCGCGGCGGGATCGCCGTGATACAGGCTCTCGTAATGCTGCACGAGGTAGAACTTCGCCCCGCAGCGGAGCGGCGCCGCCGCCGCCACCGGCGCCGACTGCCACGCCGTGGCCACGAGGGCGTCGCCGTCCGGCAATCGCGCGGCGTCCCAGCCCGGCACCCACCGCACGCGCGCGTGGAAGTCCGGCATCCAGTCGGGACTGCGCCCGCGCGCGTTGAGCCAGAGCGCGCGAAGCGCGCCGCGCGCCGGCACCACCAGCGTCACCTCGTGACCGCGCGCGGCGAGGCGGTCGGCGTACGTCAGGATCGCGCGCACGCCGCCCGCGATCCGCACGTGCGGAGCGAGGAAGGTGACCTTCAGGGCGCCACGGTGGCGCCGAGCTGCTGCAGGCGCCCCAGCTCGTCGAGGAGACACCACTGCTCGGCGACGCGGCCCCGCGCCACCCTGTAGATGGAGATCTCCGGCACCGTGATCTTGCGTCCGGTCGGCGCCAATCCGGGCAGCCCGCGGAACTCGCCCAGGTGCGTGCCCGTGGACGTGTAGCGCGTGACGACCGTGTTGCCCTCGGTCACCATGGCCTCGACGGCCTCATGCCAGTCGGGGAATGCGGCCTTCGCGCGCCGGATACCCTCGCGCGCGCCCTCGCGACCGCGCCGGTCGGGCAGGTGCGAGCTGGGCGGGAAGTGGCCGACGAAATCCTCGGCGTAGATCTCGTCCACGGCGGCGAGGTCGCCCGTGTTCCACGCCTCGTGCAGGCGCCGCACCACCGCGCGCGGCGTCGTCGTCGCCGACGCGCGGCGCGGGCGCCGCACCAGCTCGCCGGCACAGTTCGGGCACGTGGCGCTCATGCCGTTGGCGCACGCCGGGCAGAACGTGCACTCGTAGCTGCACGCGAAGGCATCCGCCCCGAGCCCCAGCTCACCGCCGCACTTCTCGCACCGCTCGCGCATCTCCAGCGCCATCGTGATCGTCTCCTACCAGAACTTCTCCCACTTCACTGCCTTGCGCTCCATGCCCTTCGCCATCAGCGCGGCGCGCACGGCCTTGATCGTGGCCTCGCCGCCCGCGACGTACGCCACGAGGCCGTCCACGTCGGTCACGAGACGCTCGACCACGCCGGCCGCCTCGCCCTCCGCGGACGTCACCGGATGATACGCGAAGCCGCGATGCTGCCGGGCCAGCGCGCGCAGGTCGGCGTCGTGGACGAGCCAGCCGGCATCGCGCGCCCAGTAGACGAGCGTGGCCGGCCGCGCGAAGCCGCCGGCGGCCAGCTCGTGGGCGATGGCACGGACCGGCACGATGCCGATCTCTTCCGCCACCAGCAGCAGACGTCGCTGGTCGCCGGGCTCGAGCACGAAACCGCCGAGCGGGCCCTTGAACGCCACCTCGGCGCCGGGCGCCAGGCCACGGAACCACTGCGAGCCGAGCCCGGCCGGCGCGACGTCGGCGCACAGCGTGAGCACCGATGACGCGCGCGGCGACGAGGCGATCGAGTAGGCGCGGACGAGCTTGGGGCCGAACGGCACCGAGATCCATTGGCCGGCGTCGAACGCGAGCGCCGGCGGCTCCAGCATGGCGAGGTCGGCTTCGAGGACGTCGTGGGTGAGCGCGCGGATCGCCGTCACGCGAGCCCGGCACTCGCGCGGCTTCTCGGCCATTACTGGCAGGGGGGAGCGACCGCCGCTCCCCCCTGCACCCCCCAACGGGAACCGGCGGAGTGTCGTCGCATGCGCTTCCGGACCGCTTAACGCAGGCGCGGCAGGACGTCGGCGGCGATGCGCTCGAGCTGGTCGCGCTCGTCCTTGGCGTCGCCGATGACGTTGACGACGACGTAGTTGCAGCCGGCGGCGCCGAAGCGGGCGAGCTGCTCGGCGCACTGCTCGGGGGTGCCGATGATGCCGTACTTGCGCGCAAGCGGCTCGAAGTCCTGCGCATAGCGCTTCGAGAGGTGCGCGACCCACACGGCCTTGGCCGACTCCCAGTCGCGCCCCACCGTGACGAAGGCCAGGTGCGCGAAGGCGTAGCCGTCGAGCGCGCGGCCGGCGGCGGCGGCGCGGATCTTGTCCACGCTCTGGGCGTAGCGCTCGGGCTGGACCACGTACGACATCCACCCGTCGCCCTGGCGGCCAGCGCGCGTCAGCGCGGCGTCCGAGCGGCCCCCGATCCAGATCGGCGGCCCGGGCCGCTGCACGGGCTTGGGGTCGATCGACACGCCGTCGAACGCGGTGAAGCGCCCCTTGAAGCTGGCCGGCGAGTCGCGCCACAGCGTGCGCACCACGTCGATGCCCTCGGTGACGCGCGCGCCGCGCTCGCGGTGCGGCACGCCGCACAGCTCGAACTCCTTGGGATTCTCGCCGCCCACGCCGACGCCGAAGATCAGCCGGCCCCCCGAAAGCGCATCGAGCGTGGCGGTGGCCTTCGCCGCGATGGCGGGCGCGCGCAGCGCAAGGAGATAGACGGCCGTCCCCAGCTTGATGCGCGTGGTGATCGGCACGTAGGTGGCCAGTAGCGTGAGCGACTCGTGGATGGGGCCGTGGAAGGAGACGTGGTCGCCCGTCCACACGGAGTCGAAGCCGAGGGCCTCCACGCGGCGCACCAGCTCGAACTGCTCGGCGGGCGGCTTGAGCGAGAGCGAGGCGCCGAAGCGGAAGCTCATCGCGGGAAGGCGTCCTTGACGCCGCCGTCCACGGTGAGCGTACAGCCGGTGGTCTTCGCCGAGCGGTCGGAGGCGAAGAACAGCGCGGCCTGGGCGACGTCGTCGGGCAGGATGCGGACACCCAGCAGGTTGCGCTTGCGATAGAAGTCCTCGATCTGGTCCACGTCGATCCCCTGGGCCGCCGCGCGCTCGCGCCGGATCTCCTCGGACCAGAGCTTGGAGTCCTGGAAGACGGCGTCGGGGTTGATGATGTTCGAGCGAATCCCGTGCGGCGCGCCCTCCAGCGCCAGCACCTTGGCCAGCTGCGCCTCGGCCGCCTTGGCCGCGGAGTAGGCCGCGAAGTCCTTGCCGGGCGACATGACGTTCTTGGTCGCCACGAACACCAGCGAGCCGCCGATGGACTGGCGCACGAGCACGCGCATGGCCTCGCGCGCGACGAGGAAGTGGCCCGTCGCGTTGACGGCGAACGAGCGCTCCCAGTCGGCCAGCGCCATGCGGTCCACCGGCGCCGAGTGCGCGATGCCGGCGTTGGAGACGAGCACGTCGAGGCCGCCCCAGCGCAGCACGGTCTCCTCGAACGCCGCGCGCACCGAGGCCTCCTGCGTGACGTCCATGCCGAGGCCGAAGGCGCGACCGCCGCCGACCGCTTTCGTCACCTCGTCGGCCACGCGGCCGGCGGAGGCGGCGTCGAGGTCGGTGACCGCCACGTGGGCGCCCTCGGCGGCCAGCCGGTGCGCGATCGCGCGGCCGATGCCGGAGCCGCCGCCGGTGACCAGCACGATGCGCCGGGCCAGCTCCTTCTCGGGCGGCGCCAGCGTGAGCTTGTAGAGCTCGAGCGGCCAGTACTCGACGTCGAAGGCGTCCTTCGCCGACAGCGACACGTAACGGCCGAAGGCCGAGGCGTTGCCGATCACGTCGATCGTGTGGTGATAGATGTCGTCCACGATCCCGGCCGTGCGCGCGTCGCGCCCGGCCGTGAACATGCCAAGGCCCGGCACCAGCACGACACGCGGCAGCGCGTCGAGCAGCTCGACGCCGGGACCGCGGTGGCCGTCCACGTACGCCGTGTAGTCGCGCACGAAGCCCTCGATCGCGCGCTCGATGGCCGTCCACGTGGCGGCGGGATCGCGCGCATCGTCGAGGGCGACGAAGCACGGCAGGCGCTTGGTGTAGATCGTGTGGTCGGGCGTGGCGGGTCCCACCTGGCTCAGCGCCGGCGCCTCGACGGAGGACGCGAACTCGGTCACGCGCTCGCTGTCGTCGAAGCCCAGGATCACGCGGCGCGGCTGCGAGAGCCGGCCACGCAGGCGCGGCGCCAGCTCGAGCACGGCGGCGCGGCGGGCCGCCGGCTCCAGCGCCGGCACGCGGAGGCCCCCGAAGACGCGGCGGCCGCGCGTGCGCTC
>QHRW01000124.1:49577-52591 GCA_003220265.1 Candidatus Rokuibacteriota bacterium
TCAGCTCCAGCGTGGCGTCGTAGGCCTCGCGCACGCTCGCGCCCCAGCAGATCGTGCCGTGTTTTTCGAGCAAGAGCGCCCGCGCCTCGGGGTGCGCCGCGATGGCGTCGGCCGTCTCGCGCGAGATCTTGAAGCCCGGCCGCCGGTAGTCGAGCGCGATGACGTCCTTGCCGTAGACGCCGGTCAGCACGTCGGCCGCGCGGTCGTTGTTGGTCAGCGACACGATGGCGTCGGCGTGAGTGTGGATGACGACCGGCGCGTCCACGAAGCCGTGCAGCAGCGTCTCGATCGAGGGCCGCACGCCCCCGACTTCCAATAGTCCGTGGGCGAGATAGGCGACCATCTCCTCATCGCCCATGTCCTGCCGCTCGAGCAGCGCGCGGATGTCGTCCATGCGCACGCCCGGGAAGTCCTTCTTCTGGATCGACTTCAGATCCGAGCCGCTGCCCTTGACGCGCAGCACGGGGATCTCGCGGCCGCGATGATCGCGCTCACGGGTCTTGATCGAGGTGTTGCCACCGCCCCACACGACGAGCGAGGTCTCAGCGCCGACGAGCCGGGAGGCGTAGACGAGAAGGTCGACGCCGGAGAGCGCGGCCGCCTCGGCGTCGTTCCAGCGCGATCGCATCGCACTAAGCTAGCAGAGGGGACGGCTACTTCGCGGGGCCCGACGGGAACCTGGACTGGGTCGTGCCGGACGAGGCGCAGGCCCGCGCGGCCGCGCGCGACATCCCGGGCTTCGACACGGTGCTGTTCGGGCGCCGGACCTACGAGCTGTTCGAGGGATTCTGGCGGCATGCCCTCGACGACTCCGCCACCGTGCCTGATCCTCATCGCCCCGGCCAGCGCTCCAGGGAGCACCGGGTGATCGCCGTCGCGCTGAACGAGATGACCAAGCTGGTGTTCTCCAGGACCTTGAAGGACGTCACCTGGAGCCACGCGCGTCTCGTGCGGGAGCTCGATCCGCGCGAGATCGAGAGCATGAAGCATCAGCCCGGCAAGGACATGATCGTCTTCGGCAGCGGCTCGATCGTCTCGCAGCTCTCGCAGCACGGCCTGATCGACGAGTACCAGTTCGTCGTGTGCCCGGTCTTCCTCGGCAGCGGACGGCCATTGCTCAGCGGCATGTCGAAGAAGCTCGGGCTGAAGCTGCTGGAGGTGAAGGGCTACGAGTCGGGCGACGTCCTGCTTCGTTACGCGCGCGCGAGCGCGGGGGGATGAGCGACGGGGCCGGGGGCGTCTGTCGTGATGCTTTGCCCCCGGCCCCGTGCGCGCGCGCGTTACCGCACGTTGTAGACGGTGATGCCCTTGCCGTCCGTCAGCGCGGCCTGCGGCGCCGCGCCGGACGCGGCGTACGTGGGCGCGCCGCCGCCGCTGAAGTTGAAGACCGTGCCGCACTCGTTCTTGGTCTTGTAGGCGCCGTAGCCCGCGCCGAGCGCGGTCCCCGCCAGCCCACCGATGAGCGCGCCCTTGCCGGCGGCCTTGCCGCCGTCGGCGATCGCGCCGGTGGCCGCACCCGCGCCGGCGCCCAGGAGCGCGCCGACCAGACCGGGCTTGGCGATCCGCATCACGCGGTCACCGTTGGTACCGCAGTCAGCCGCCGCCGTCGAGACCGGCCGGACCGGCGTCGAGGTGCGCGCGACGGGCGCCGGAGCGGTGCGCTGGACGGCCGGCGTCACCGAATACGCGGGCGCGGAGGGAGCCATGCGCGCCATCGCGGGCGGCGGCGTCGGAGCCGTTTCCTGCGCGGTCGCCGCGGCCGTCGGCCGGAGCATCCACGCGGTCGTGAGACCGGTGCCGAGTGCGGTCGTGCCCACCAGGGCCAATCCGATCGTCGCGAGCTTCCATGGGTTTTGCTGCATGGCTCTCGTTCCTCCTGTCACCGCTTCAGACGGCGGGGGTCGGAGGCCTATTCGCGATGGTATGTGTTACAAACGGGCGATGCGGCGGCCGTTGCTCGTGCTGGCTGTGCTCGCGCTCGCCGTCGCCTCACGGCTGCCCGCGTCAGCGGACGGGATCATGCTGGTGCAGGCCGGCGCGTTCTGGATGGGACGCGACGACGGCGCGCCCGAGGAAGCCCCGCTGCACCGCGTGTACGTGCCCGACGTGTGGATCGAGCGCCACAAAGTCACCAACGCCGAGTTCGCGGGGTTCCTCAACGCGCGCGGGCGGGTGACGCCAGCGGGCGAGCGGCGATACGACTGGGACGACGCCGACGCGCGGATTCACGCGACCGGCGGGGCCTGGCTCGCCGATGCCGGCTTCGAGCGGCATCCCGCCGTGGAGGTCTCGTGGTTCGGCGCGCGCGACTACTGTGCGTGGCGCGGCCGGCGGCTGCCGACCGAGGTCGAGTGGGAGAAGGCGGCGCGCGGCGACGACAGGCGGCCATATCCATGGGGCACGGCGGCGCCCGCCGCGCACCTGGCCGTCTTCGCCCGGCCCTACAACGCGACGGAGCGGGGCGACGCGCGGCCCGCGGGCGCCGGGCCGTCGGGCGTGGAGGACCTGCTCGGCAACCTGCGGGAGTGGACGGCCAGCGCGCTCCGTGCGTACCCTTACCGAACCGGCGACGGGCGCGAGGCCTGGGACGGCACCGGCCGCGTGGTCGTGCGTGGTGCCAGCCACGACGACCCCGCCGCGTCGCTGCACGCGGCGACGCGCCGCTCGTACGATCGCCGCGGGGCGGCCGCCGGTCACCACTTCGTCGGGTTCCGCTGCGCGACGTCGGAGGATCTGGGCGAGATGGCCCCCGGGAGGCGCTGATGACGGCTCCGCTGAACGACCTGATGATGGACTACCCGCTCACGCTCACGCAGTTCTTCGAGCGCAGCCGCCGCCTGTGGGCCAGGAAGACGCTCTCCACGCGCGTCCCCGGTCAGCCGCTGTTCCGCTACACCTACGCCGACTTCGCCGAGCGCACGCAGCGGCTGGCCGGCGCACTCCAGGCCCTCGGTGTGAAGAAGGGCGATCGCGTGGCGACGCTGGCGTGGAACAGTCACCGCCACCTGGAGCTC
>QHRW01000125.1 GCA_003220265.1 Candidatus Rokuibacteriota bacterium
TGGCCGAGTCGATGACCGACACCATGGCGCTCAGCGAGCGCGATGTGATCCTGCACATCGTGCCGATGTTCCACGCCAACGCCTGGTGCGTGCCGTTCGCGGCCGTCATGCTGGGCGCGACGCAGATCTTCGGCGGCCCCAGTCCGCAGCCGCGCGACATCGCCGAGCTGGTGCAGGCGCACAAGGTCACGTTCGTCGGCGCGGTGCCGACCGTGTGGATCGCGGTGAAGGAGCT
>QHRW01000135.1 GCA_003220265.1 Candidatus Rokuibacteriota bacterium
TCGCCGACTTCTTCAGCACGCGCGGCTACGACGTCGAGCTTCAAGAAATCGAGCCCGGGCGATTCCAGACGATCGCCACGCTGCGCGGGACGGGTGGCGGGGCCAGCCTGATGCTGAACGGCCACACCGACATCAACGCGCTCACCCGGCGCTGGCGGCGCGATCCGTGGACGCCGAGTCTCGAGGGCGATCGCCTGTACGGCCACGGGGTGCAGAACATGAAGGGCGGCCTCGCCAGCATCGTCATGGCGGCCGAGGCCGTGCGCCGCTCGGGTGTGAGGCTCGCGGGCGATCTCGTCGTCGCGTGCGTGGCCGGCGAGACGCAGGGCGGCGAGGGCACGCACTACCTGATGGAGCGCGGCTTCCGCACCGACGCCGCCGTGGTGGCCGAGCCGTTCGGCGCCGACCACCTCGTCACCGTGCACTCGGGCATCGTGCACCTGGCCATTCACACGTACGGCATCACGGGACACATCGGACGGCTCGAGGGCACCGTGAACGCCGTCCACACGATGACGGCGGTCGTCGAGGCGCTGCAGCGCGTGACGTTTCGCTTCACGCCCCGCCCCGACTTGCCGGCGTTCCCGCGCCTCAACATCGGCTCCATCCTGGGCGGGCGGGGCGCCGACTACGTGCTGGTGGAGCCGCCGTACGTGCCCGACATTTGCACGATCATCGTCGACGTGCACTTCCTGCCGGGGCAGACGGTCGACGGGATCGTCGCCGACATCCGCGCGACGCTGGATCCGCTCGCCGGCGGCGATCCCACGCTGCGCTACGAGATCGAGATCCCGCCGCCCGCCGGCTTCAAGGGCCGCCGCCGGCTCGTCATGGATCCCTTCGACATGCCGACCGACGCGCCGATCGTGCAGGCCGTCGCGCGCAGCTATCGCGCCGTCACCGGCCAGGCGCCGAAGGCGATCGGCACCGTGCTGCCGCACTCGTACAGCGCCGACGACACCTGTCACCTGTGGAAGGCCGGCATCCCGTGCCTGCTCTACGGCCCCGCCACCATCCGCGGCAACGCGGACGAGGACGACGCGTGCGTGCTGGTGAGCGAGATGGAGAAGGTCACGCGCGTGCTGGCCGTGACCGCGCTCGACGTCTGCCAGCGCAAGCCGGCGGAGCTGAAACTTCCCTCTTGACCACCGAGCCCGGCGAAGTCAGTCTTCCGGGCACCAACAGGGAGGCGGAGGGAACCATGGCACGAGTCTCGATGGCAGCGGCAGTGCTGGCGCTCGGTCTTCTCGTCACCGCCACGGCGGGCTGGGCCCAGGGTCTGATCAGCGCGCAGAAGCTCTCGGCGCCGCTCGCCAACGAGCTGGTGGGCGAGACGGTCGCGACGTGCGCCCAGAAGGGCTACGCGGTCACCGCGGTCGTCGTCGATCTCGACGGCGTTCGCCAGGCGCTGCTGCGCGGCAACGGCGCGCCGATCCACACGCTCGACAACGCCTACTACAAGGCGTACTCGGCGGCCTCCCTGACGCTTGCACGCAAGGAAGACAGCACGAAGGCCGTCGCCGAGCGGATGGCGAAGAGCGCGCCCACCACGGTGCCGCAGACGCCGCTCCCCAACGTGACGTACGCGGTCGGCGGCGTGACGATCATGGCGGACGGCAAAGCCATCGGCGGACTCGGCGTCAGTGGCGCGCCGGGCGGCCAGTTCGATGACGACTGCGCCCGCGCCGCCATCGCGAAGATCCAGGCGCGGATGAAATGACGGTGAAGCCGGGTCACGTCTACAGCGCCGCGTAGACCAGGTCGATGAGATGGCGGACGTGCTTGTGCTGCCAGCCGGCGCGTCCCTGGTTCATGGCATAGCCGAAGGCCACGCGCGCGTCGGGATCGGCGAAGCCCAGCGAGCCGCCGGCGCCGAAGTGGCCGAACGCGCGCGGGCTGGGACCGAGCGGGCGCTCGGCCATCGTGAGCTGGAAGCCCAGCCCGAAGCGCGTGGGACGCTGCAGGACGAGGTCCTCGCCATGGATCTGCTCGGCGGTCGCGCGCGCGATCGTCTCCGGTGACAGCACGCGCACACCGTCGAGCCTGCCGTCGGTGGCGAGCGCGGAGTAGAGGCGCGCCACCGCGCGCGCGTTGCCGTGGCCGTTCGTCGAGGGCACCTCCGCCGCGCGCCACGCTCGCGTGTTGACGACGCCGGTCCCCGACACTTCCGGCGGATTGCGATAGGCGTTGACGCGCATGAGCGCCAGCCCGCTCAGGCTCGCCGGGTCCGCGCCGAGCTGGCGCCGCAGCGCGTCGCCCTCGGGGCTCGCCGGCGGCGGGATCAGCTCGGCGCAGCGCGCGTCGAGCTCGGCGGGCAGGCCGATGAAGAAGTCGATCCCGGCGGGCCCGGCCAGGCTCTCGCGCAGATAGGTGCCGAGCGTCGTGCCCGTGATGCGGCGCACGATCTCTCCGAGCAGGAATCCCTGCATGTTGACGTGATAGCCGTGGCCCACGCCCGGCTCCCACCACGGCGGCTGCGCGGCGAGCGCCGCCGTCATGACGTCCCACTGCCGCCAAGCGCCGGACGGCAGCGGCCGCGCGATGGCCGGCAGCGCCACCTGGTGAGTCAGCACGTAGCGCACCGGGATCTCGGCCTTGCCGGCCTGGGCGAACTCCGGCCAGTAGCGGGCGACGGGCGCGTCGAGATCGAGGCGGCCCGCCTCGACGAGGCGCAGCGCGCAGACGGCCGTCACCGCTTTCCCGACGGAGTAGAGGTTGACGAGCGTGTCGCGCTCCCACGGACGCGTCCGCGCCCCGTCGGCATGGCCGCCCCAGAGATCGATCACGGCGTTACCGTCGACGTGGACGGCGAGGGCGGCGCCGACCTCGGCGCCGGTGGCGATGGCGTCGGCCAGCGCGTCCCGCACCCGCTCGAAACGGGGCGCACAGTGGCCGTGAACGGTCTCGGCGTCAGCGCGTCGCCCGAGCTCGGTCACGGTGGCGCCCAGTGTCCGCCATGCGCCGGACGCACGCCGGGATTATTCTGGTCCAATGAGCACGCACGCGCCCGACCGCATCGACGTCGCGCACGCCGCGCTGATCGTGTATGACGCCTGCCGCCGCGCGCTGACGCCCAGCGATCCCGCGCGGCGCGCGGCGATGCGGTCCGTCCTCGACGCGTGGGTGGCCCTGATCGGCGCCTGCCGCGCGCACGCGATACCCGTCATCTATACGACGCCGGTGAGCCGGGCGGACGGCAGCGACGTCGTGCTGCTCCCCACCGACCTGAGCGTGCAGACGGGGACGCCGTCGCTCACCAACTGCGTCGAGGGCACGCCGGAGGCGGGCTTCCCGGACGAGATCGCGCCGCGGCCGCAGGATTACGTGTTCCTCAAGCGGCGTCCCAGCGCGTTCTACGGCACCGGCGTGGCCGACGTCCTGCGCATGCTCCGCCGCACGGCGCTGGTGATCGGTGGCGGCGCGACCAATCGAGGCGTGGAGACCAGCGTGCGCGAGGCCTTCAGCATGGACCTCGACACCGTCGTCGTGCGCGAGTGCTGCTGGGGCGGCGACGCCGCCGCCCACGCCTACAGTCTCGACACCTCGATGAAGATGTACGCGCGCGTGCGCACGCTGGCGCAGACGCTGGCGATGCTCGGCTGAGTCAGCGCGCGCGCTGGCGCCGGGCGGCAAGCCATTCCGCGGCCGGCGGCACGCTGGGATCGCGCGGGCGCAGGTTGTAGTAATCGACCAGCGGGAAGTACGCGTCGGCCAGCCGGCGCAGCTCGGCGACGGGCTCGGGATGCAGGTCGACGCGCAGATCGACCATGGCGTACGGGTCCCGGTCCACGACGAACAGGCCGCTGGAGGTCTCGCCGTTCGGCTGGCCGCCGGCGGCTTTCCCGGCCTCGAGGGACGTCAATAGCCGTTCCCAGAGGGGTGCCTCGGGATTCTTCCCGAACGCGCCGAGCATCGCGTCGGCCACTTGCGGCCCGGCGACCATGTTGGCCGCAACCACCACGTTGCGCTCGACCCGATGGCCGGCCCACGGCTTGTTGTCGGCGCCGGTGCGGGCGGCGGTGAGGCCGCGCACGTCGAGACATCCCAGCTGCCGGCGCTCGACGAACTGGTCGCTGGCCGCAATCTCCTCCAGCACGCGCGGCGCCGAGTGGCCGGCGCGCAGCAGGTTGAGCCCGAGGTGCCCGAGCCGCGGATTGGTGCTGGCCTGCGTGACGATGGCGCCGACGCCCGGCGCCACGTGGATGCAGCGCGAGCCGACGGCCATCTCGCTGGTGGCGATGGCGATGCCGAACATCCCGCTGCGCTCGCAGCGTCCCACGAGCGAGAACGTCGTGAACTCGATGCCGATCACGGGACCTCCTTGCCGGGGGATCAGCCCAGCCACCGGTGCAAGAACTCCGCGACCTCGAGCGTGGCGGCCATGCCTTGCGGGATGGCCTTGGTCAGCGAGACGAACGCGTGGATCTGGCCGGGGTACTCGCGATAGACGACGTCCACGCCGGCCGCGCGCAGGCGATCGGCGTACGCGCGGCCCTCGTCGCGCAGCGGATCGAAGCCCGCGGTGACGATCAGCGCCGGCGGCTGGCCGGCCAGGCTCGGCGTGCGCAGCGGCGAGGCGCGCAGGTCGGCCTTGTCCTTGTCGTCGCGCAGGTACTGCTCCGCGTACCAGACGATGCGATCGCGCGGGATCACGTGGCCGTCGGCCAGCTCGCGGTGGGAGTCGGTCTCGAACGAGAAGTCGACGGCCGGGTAGATGAGGGCCTGGCAGGTGGGCACGGGCGTGCCGCCGGCGGCGGCGAGCTGCGAGACGACGGCGGAGAGATTGCCGCCGGCCGAGTCGCCCGCCACCGCCACGCGGCCAGCATCGCCGCCGAGGTCGCGCCCGCGCGTGCGCAGCCAGCGATAGGCCGCCAGGCAATCGTCGACGGCGGCCGGGAACTTGTGCTCGGGCGCGAGCCGGTAATCGACCGCCACCACGAGCACGCCCGCGTGGCGGGCCAGCCGCGCGCAGAGCCCGTGATGCGTCTCGAGGTCGCCCTGCACCCAGCCGCCGCCGTGGAAGTACGCCACCATCGGCAGCGGCGCGCTGCCGCGGCGCGGGGCGTACACGCGAGCGGGGATCTCGCCCGCGGGTGCGGGGATCCGGACGTCCTCCACGCGCTCGAGCGCCGGCGCCGGCTCGTCCATCAGCGTCACCATCGTGCGGAGCTGCTGGCGCAGCTCGGGCAGCGGCGGAAAGTAGCCCGGCTTGCGGATCGACTTCACGAACTCGCCGACGATCTGGGCCTTGGGGTCCATCGTGCGGCTGCCCAGGCGGATGCGGTGGCCCTCGAGGAAGCGCAGGGCGTCCTCCTCGCTCAGTGTCGTGTGCGACAGCTCCAGCGGCGGATGGGTGCTCATGGCAAGGCTCCTTCCGCGGGCGATTGTATAATGCGCGCACCTCGACCCACGATGGAGGCCCGCCATGACGACGCGCCGTGATTTCCTCCAGACCACCGCCGGCGCGCTCGCCGGCATCGCCTTCGTCGGTTGCGACGTGCTGGCCGCCGCGCCCGCCCGGGCGCAAGGGCGGCGCCGCGAAGTGGTCGTCAACGGCAAGCGCGCGAAGACCGTCGACGTGCACGCGCACTGCGCCGTCCCCGAGGCGCTCGCGCTGATGGGCCTGAAGATCGGCGGGTCGCAGCTTCGTCCCGACCTTGACACGGCGACGCAGGTCGCGGTGCGGTTGCAGGCGATGGACGAGCAGGGCATCGACGTCGAGGCCCTCAGCATCAACCCCAACTGGTACAAGGCCGAGCGCGACCTGGCCAAGCAGGTGTGCGCGATCCAGAACGCCAAGCTCGCCGAGACGTGCGCCGCGCATCCCGACCGCTTCGTGGCCTTCGCCACCGTGGCGCTGCAGCATCCCGATCTCGCCGCCGAGCAGCTCGAGGAGGGCGTCAAGAAGTACGGCCTGCGCGGCGCCGGCATCGGCGGCAACGTCGCCGGCGAGGAGATCAGCGATCCGAAGTTCCATCCGTTCTGGGCCAAGGCCGAGCAGCTCGGCGTGGTGGTCTTCATTCACCCGCAGGGCGACGGCGCCCCCGCCCAGCTCGGCCAGCGGTTCAAGGGCAACGGGTACCTCAACAACGTCATCGGCAATCCGCTGGAGACGACCATCGCGCTCTCGCACCTGATCTTCGAGGGCACGCTCGACAAGTTCCCGGGGCTCAAGATCTGCGCCGCCCACGCGGGCGGCTTCTTGCCGTCCTACTCCGGGCGCTCCGATTTCGGCTGCCCCACCCGTCCCGATCTCTGCCCCGGCGGCACCCATGGGCCGATCAAGAAGAAGCCGACGGACTACATGAAGCAGCTCTACTACGACACGATGGTGTTCAACCCCGAAGGCGTCCGCCACCTGGTCGCCGAAGTGGGGGCGAGCCAGCTCGTCGTGGGCACGGACTTTCCGTATCCGTGGACGAAGGCGGCGGTGGATCTGATCCTCCAGACGCCGGGGCTGAGCGACGCCGACAAGGCCGCGATCCTCGGCGGCAATGCGGCCCGCCTCCTCGGGATCAAGGCGTGAGGAGCCACACGATGGATGAGCTGAAGGCGGTCGATCTCGGTCAGGTCATGAGCCGCATTCGCGAGTCGGGCCGGCCGAACACCGTGCTGTGGCAGGCGCCCGACAGCATCGCCTTCGTCGCGCGGGGCCGCGAGTTCCGCAGCGAGTTCCACAGCGACCCGAGCGACGAGGTCATGTACATGATCAAGGGGGACATGAACCTCCACTACCGGACGCCGGAGGGCGAGGAGAAGATCGCGGTGGTCCGCGAGGGGCAGATCGTGTACTGCCCGGCCGGCACCCCGCACTCCCCGCGCTTCCCGACCGACGCCTTCGTGCTCGTGCTCGAGCGCAAGCGCCGGCCCGAGGAGCACGACCGCTTCACGTGGTTCTGCGCCAGGTGCGGCGCGCAGCTCCACGAGTCCGTCAAGCAGGTGGCCGACTACCGCGACGACCCGGTCTCCCGCGCGTACGCGGAGTTCTACGACTCGGAGAAGAACCGGACGTGCGGCCGCTGCGGCCACGTGACTCCGCGACCGACGTAGCGCCTACTTGCCCTTCAGCTTCAGGTCCTCGTAGGGCGACGAGTACGGGTGGCCGGTGATCAGCGTCAGGCCCGACTCCGCGACGCGTGGCCCGTGGCCATTGAGGAACGCCAGCTCCCAGATGGGCGCGAACATCGCGCGCTCGTGGATCATCTGCTGCAGGCGGTGGAGGATCGCCTCCCGCTTCTTCACGTCGGGCTCGCCCGCCTGCTCCTGCACCAGCCCCTCGATGTCGGGATAGGTGCCGTAGGTGAAGGTGCCGCCCGCGGCCACGAACGCGTCGAGGCGCGTGGCGGCGTTGCCGGCGGCGCCGCTGGCCGTCTGGATCACGTTCTTGAACTTCTTGTCGCGATTCTGCGCGATGAACGCCACCCGCTCGAGCGCGCGAAGCTGGGTCCGGATGCCCACCGCCTTCAGATAGTTGACGACCGCCTCGCCGAGGTTTGCGTAGGAGCCGTCGCAGTAGTAGTCGCCGGCGTCGAAGCCACTCGGGAAGCCGGCCTCGGCCAGCAGCCTCCGCGCCTTGCCGGGATCGAACACCGGCGCCGGCGGCGCCCAGAAGAACTCGAACGACTGCGGGATGATGCTGCCCGTGATCTTGGAGAAGCCGAGTGTCTCCGCCTCGTTGATGGCCACCCGATCGATCGCGTAGCTGGCGGCGAGCCGCACGCGCTTGTCGGCCCAGGGCGATCGCGGCACCGTCCACTGGTCGGGGAACACGAGCCAGAACGTGCCGGGCGGATAGTTGGGCTGCAGCGTCAGCCCCGGCGTGCGGCGAAGCTCCTCGGCCAGCGCGCCGCGGATCGAGTAGGCGATGTCGGCCTCGCCGCGCTTGAGCATGGCCAGCCGCGTCACTTCCTCCGGCACCGCCTTGAAGACCAGCCGCTTCACCGCCGGCGTCTTGCGCCAGTACTGCTCGTTGGCCTCCAGCACCAGCTCCACGCCCGGGTTGAACGACACGAACTTGTAGGGGCCGGCGCCGATGGGCGCGCGCTTGAAGCCGTCGTCGCCGACCTTCTCGACGTACTTCTTCGGCACGATCCAGCCGGCGCCGGTGGCTGGCGTGCCGTAGAAGGCGAGGAAGTCCGGCCACGGCTGCTTGAAGCGGAAGCGGATGCGGTGTGGATCGAGCACGTCGATGGCGGCCATGCGCGCCTTGAACGGCCCCGACCCGGCGCCGCGGTAGCGCTCCATCGAGAACTTGACGTCCTCGGCCGTCACCGGCTCGCCGTTGTGGAAGCGCACGCCGCGCCGCAGGACGAACTCGTACACGAGGCTGTCGGGGGACACGGTCCACGACTCGGCCAGGCTCGGCGCCAGCGGATTGCCCGGCATCGACTTCACCAGCGCGTCGTGCAGCGCGTAGAGGAACATGAACGGCGTGATGATGCCCGTCGTCTCCGCCGGGTCGAACCATGCCGGCGCCAGCGAGACGTGCACGGCCCAGGTGAGCTGGCCCTCCGGGGCCGCCACGGCCGGGGATACGCAGACCAGGGTGAGCAGCGCGGCGGCGAGCAGCAGGGAGTGTGACCGGGTCGGTCGGTTCATGTCGAGTCCTCCTGTCTCCGGGCACCGGGTCGAGAGGAGCGACGAAACGAACCAGGCGAGTCAGCCGGATTCTATTCCGCGAGCCAGACCGTGTCGAGCTGCTGGTTCAGGTAGTGGGCCGGCGTGATCGTCCAGCCGCGGACCTTGGCGCTGTGCGGGACGATGCGGTGCCACTGCAGCGTGTAGATGTAGTGGACCTCGTCGTCGAGCAGGCGCTTCTCGAAGGCGCGCAGGTGCCGCTTGCGCTCGTCGAGGTCCATCGCGCGCGCCTGGCGAAGGAAGAGATCGTCGAGGACCGGGTCCTTGTAGCGCCCGTAGTTGTTGTCGGAGATGCCGGCGGACTGGAACTTCTGGATGTCGACGTCGGGCTCGACGATGAAGCTGCACTGCGCGTCCATGGCCACGTCGAAATCGCCACGGCGCAGCATGGACACGTGGGCGGAGGCCTCGATGGTCTCCTGCTTGACGCTGAGGCCGATCTGCCGCCACTGGTCGATGAGCCAGATCCCCACCGTCTCGTAGGGCTGGGGCAGGCCGCGGTTCTTGAAGGTGAACGCGAAACCCTCGGGCAGGCCGGCCTCGCGCAGGAGGCGCCGCGCCTCGGCGCGGGCCGCGCGGATGTCGTGGCCGTAGCCCGCCAGCTTCTCCAGCTCCGCGGGCGGCGTCGCCCACGGCGTGCCCGGAACCTGGATGCCGCCCACCTCCTTCACGACGGCGATCTTCGACAGGCTCCGTGAGGCCTCGTAGCGGTCCAGGGCCAGCGTGAGCGCCCGGCGCACGCGCTTGTCGTCGAAGGGCTTGCGCTCGTGGTTCATGGCCACCAGCGCGAGACAGTTCCACGGACTCTCCTGCACCGTGATCTTCGAGCCGAGCGCCTGCACCAGGTTGTCGCGGTCCGCCGGGCTGAACCCGCGGAACTGGATGTGCGCGCGCTCGCCGCGCACGGCGGACACCTGCGCCGACGACGCGGTGATGAACAGGGCGCGGTAGCCGTCGAGATAGGGCTTGCCCTTGTCCCAGTAGTCGGGGTTCCGCTTGCCCACCCAGTGCGAGCCCTTCACGTGCTCCACGAACTTGAAGGGGCCGGTGCCCATCACGTTCTTCTCGTACCAGCGCATGTCCCTGGCGAGGATGTCGGCCTTGAAGATCCAGCTATAGGGCGACGAGAGGATCACGAGAAACGAGGCCTCGGGCCACTTGAGCCTGAACCGAATCGCCTGCGGGTCGGGCGCTTCGACCGCCTCGACGGCGCCGTAGCTTCCCTTGCGCATGGAGATCACGTCGGCCGGGGGAAAGATGATCTTGTCGTAGGTCGCCTTGACGTCGCGCGACGTCAGCACGCTGCCGTCGTGGAAGCGGACGCCCTGGCGCAGCTTGAGGGTGTAGGTCAGCCCGTCGGGCGAGATCGTCCACGCCTCGGCGATGTCCGGCGCGGGCTGCGTGCCCGTGCGGTCGTTCGGATCGATGCGCAGCAGCGTGTTGTAGTGCGGCGCCAGCGGGTGCACCGTCCCGAACGTGCCCTCGCGATGCCCGTCGTACGAGGGCGGCTCGGAGGGAACGAGGAAGATCAGCTCGCCGCCGTGGCGCGGCCTGTCCTGCGCCTGCGCGCCCGCCACGGTCAGGAGCAACGTCAGGGCGGCCAACGTTCCGGCGACACCATGCCCCGTGCTCAGAAGGCGCATGAGGGACCCTCCTGCTCGTGTGGGTTCGAGGCGTTCAGTAGAGGTGGCACGCGACCTCCCCGCCCCCGTCGCGGGGCTGCAGCGGCGGCTCCACCTGGGAGCAGACGGGCATCGCGGACGGGCAGCGGGGATGGAAGCGACACCCGGACGGTACGCGCATCGCGCTCGGAACTTCCCCGGCGATCGCCCGCGCGCGCGGCGGGTCGTCGGGATGCGAGGGCAGCGCCGCGGCGAAGAGCGCCTGGGTGTACGGGTGCATCGGCCGGGCGCACAGCGCGTCGCTCTCCGCGGACTCCACGATCCTGCCGAGGTACATCACGGCGATCCGGTGGCTGATGTGGGCCACGGTCGCGAGGTCGTGGCCGATGAACAGGTAGCTCACGCCGAGCGTGCGCTGCAGGGCCTCGAGCTGGGTGATGATCTGCGCGCGGACCGAGACGTCGAGCGCCGAGACCGGCTCGTCCAGCACGATGAGCCGCGTGTCGGTCACGAGCGCGCGGGCGATCGCGATGCGCTGCCGCTGCCCGCCGCTGAACTCGTGAGGGAACAGCGTGGCCACGTCCGGCTGCAGGCCCACCAGGTCGAGCACCGCGTGGACGCGCGCGGTGATCTTCGCGCGCGGCAGGTCGCTGTGGATCTCCAGCGGCTCGGCGATGATGTCGTGCACGCGCATCCGCGGGCTGAGCGAGCTGAACGGGTCCTGGAACACGACCTGCACGGCCCGGCGGTAGGCCATGAGCTCCGGACCGTGGAGCGTGGCGACGTCGCGGCCGTCGAAGGCGATCGTTCCCGCCGTCGGCGTCTCCTGCAGCAGGATCAGCTTGGACGTCGTCGTCTTGCCGCAGCCCGACTCGCCGATGAGGCCGAGCGTCTCGCCCGCCTGGATGGTGAAGTCCACGCCGTCCACGGCCTTCACGACGCTGGCGCCGCCGCCGAGCAGCCGCTGCCGCGCGGGGAAGTGCTTCTTCAAGTTCCGGGCTTCAAGAACGGGCGACGCCATCGCTCACCAGCCAGCAGCGGGCGACGCTGTCGTCGCCGGCGTGAACGTCCTTCGGCTCGTCGGTCGCGCAGCGCGCGAGCACTTCCGGGCAGCGCGGGTGAAAGGGGCAGCCCGCGGGCAGGCTGGCGAGGTTCGGCGGCTGGCCCGCGATCGAGTAGAGCGGCTCCTTGCTGCCGAGCTTCGGCACCGAGCCGAGCAGCGCCCGCGTGTAGGGATGCCGCGGGGTGTCGAACAGCTCGCGCACCGGCGCTTGCTCGACGATCCGGCCGGCGTACATCACGGCGACCCGGTCGCACATCTTGGCGACGATGCCGAGATTGTGCGTCACGAAGATCAGCGCCACGCCGGTCTGCCGCTGGATGTCCTTCAGGAGGTCGAGGTACTGCGCCTGGATCGTCACGTCGAGGTTGGTCGTGGGCTCGTCGGCGATGACGAGGCGGGGGCCGCCGGCCAGCGCGATCGCGCCGACGATGCGCTGGCGCATGCCGCCGCTCATCTGGTGGGGATAATCCCGCATGCGCCACTCGGGCGACGGGATGCGGACGGCCTGCAGCAGCTGCTGCACGCGCGCGCGCAGCGTCCGGCCGCGCATCTGCTGGTGGAAGAACGCGGGCTCGGCCACCTGCCGGAAGATCGTGAACAGCGGGTTCAGCGACGCCATCGGGTCCTGCAGGATCACAGCGATGCGCCGGCCGCGGACCCGGCGCAGCTCGCGCTGGCTCTTGCGCGTGAGGTCCTCGCCCTCGAACACGACGCTGCCGCCCACGATGCGACCCCCGCGCGGCAAGAGGCCCACGATCGACAGGCATGTCGTGGTCTTGCCGCTCCCCGACTCCCCGACGAGCCCGAGCGTCTCGCCCTCGTCGAGCGAAAAGCTCACGCTCTCGACCGCCTTCACCACGCGCGTCCCCCCGAAGCCAAAGAACTGCGTCTGGAGCCCGGAGACCTCGAGGAGAGGAGCCACGCGGGTCATCGAGGCGCGCCCCGGCTCCGCCGGGGTGTGCCGAGCGTCGGGGGGGTATGGGGGGCCATATCTCGGCCCACCATGTTCATAGATTTCGGCTTTGCGGATCGAGGCGGACGCGGAGCCAGTCGCCGAAGAGCTGGGTGGCGAGGACGATCAGGAGGATGCAGACGCCAGGGAAGACCGTGAGCCACCACTGCCCGGCCATCAATGTCGGACGCGCCTCGGAGAGCATGAGCCCCCAGGCGGGCTGCGGCGGCGGGACGCCGACGCCCAGGAAGCTTAGCGACGCCTCGGCGATGATGACGACGCCCACCGTGAGGCTGGCCAGCACCGTGGCCGTGTTCATGACGTTCGGCAGGATGTGCCGCTTGATCACGCGCCACCGGCTGGCGCCGGCGATCTCGGCGAGCTTCACGAACTCGCGCTCGCGGAGCGTCAACACCTCGCCGCGGATGACCCGCGCGTAGCGCGTCCAGTAGACCGCGCCCAGGATCACGATGATGTTCCACATGCTGGGCCCGACCATGGCAGCCAGGAAGATCGCGAAGACGATGGCGGGCAGCGCGAGCCAGGCGTCCGTCACGCGCATGATGACCTGGTCCACCCAGCCGCCGACGTAGCCGGCCAGGATGCCCAGCGCGGTGCCGATGGAGCCGGCCACCAGCGTGCCCATCAGCCCCACGATCAGCGACACGCGGGAGCCGTGGAGCAGCCGGCTCAGGATGTCACGGCCCTGGAAGTCGGTGCCGAGCAGCGTCGTGACGCGCCCGCCCTCCATCCAGAACGGCGGGTCGAACACGCCGCCGCCCGCCACCGGCAGCGTGGGATCGTGCGGCGCGATCACGTCGGCGAGGAGCGCGACGAGCGCGAGGCCGCCGAGAATCACGACGGCGGCCAGCGGCGCCTCGCGGGCGGCCGCGAGCAGCGAGCGCCCCCGTGTTCGAGCGAGCGGCCTCTCTCCTGCGAGCGTTGCCATCGTCCTACCTCGTCAGCCGGATTCTCGGGTCGATGAAGGCATAGAGGATGTCCACGACCAGGTTGATCGCCACGATCATGAAGCCCGCCATGATCACGACGCCCTGCACGAGCGGGAAGTCACGCTGGAAGATCCCCTCGTAGAGCAGCCGGCCGATGCCCGGCCACGCGAAGATCACCTCGATGATGACGGCAGCGTTGACCATCACCACCAGGTTGACGCCCGCCAGCGTGAAGACCGGGATCAGCGCGTTCTTGAACGCGTGCATGGCGATGACGACGACGTCGGGGAGCCCCTTGAGTCGCGCGAGCTTGATGTACTCGCTGCCGAGGACCTCCAGCATGCTCGACCGCGTCAGCCGCAGCATCGACGCGGCGAAGTACCAGCCGAGCGCGAGGGCGGGCATGACGACGTGTCGCCAGTCACCGGCCCCCGACGTCGGCAGCCACCGCAGCCACACCGAGAACACGAGGATCAGCACGAGGCCGAGCCAGAAGCCGGGAATCGACAGCCCGAGGAGCGCGACGCCCTTGGCGACGTAGTCCCACCAGGTGTTCACCTTCACCGCCGAGATGATCCCGGCGGGGACGCCGATGAGCAGCGAGATGAGCGTGGCGGCGATCCCGAGCGTCAGCGAGTTGGGCAGCCGCTGGAAGTAGAGCTCGCTGACTGGCAGCCGATAGTTGAACGACTTGCCGAGCTCGCCCTTGAACGCGTTCTGCATGAAGGTCGCGTACTGCACGGGCCACGAGCGGTCCAGGCCCCACTGGTGGCGGATCCGGTCGAGGTCCTCGGGGCGCGCGCTCGCCTCCGCCATCAGCGCGAGCGGATCGCCGGTGAGGCGGACGATGACGAAGATCGTCGCGCTCAGGATGAAGAGCGTGACGAGGCTGTACAGCACGCGCCGGAGGATGAACCGCGACATCCCGACGCCCGCCGCCTACTGGTCCTTCACCTTCAGGTCTTCCCAGGGATAGGCGTAGCCGGTAGTGACGGTGGGGAAGACGTCCTGCCACTTCTGCGCGACGACCCGGGGGCCGATCGCGTTCACGAACGCGTGACGGAACACGGGCACGAGGTAGTGGTTCTCCAGGATCCCGCGCTGGATCTCCTCGGCCAGCTTCTTGCGCTCGGTCGGGCTGACCGAGCGCTCGTACTGGTCGAACTTGGCGTCGAGGTCCTTCACGCAGATGCGGTCGCGCGAGTTGAACCCGCCGCACTTGAAGTACCCCTCGTACCAGAACGACCAGCTCCCCGCGATCCGGACGCCGTGCAGGATGATCTGCGTCCCCGGGAACTCCTTGAGGCCCCCCTGCAGGCGCTGGAAGAAGATACCGCGCTCCATCGTCTGCAGCCGGCCGCGGATCCCGACCTCGCGGAGCTGCGCGATGATGCGCTCGCCGCGCGAGTAGAAGGTGGGCAGCGGCGTGACCCAGTCCACGTCGAACCCGTTCGGATAACCGGCCTCGCGCAGGAGCTGCTTGGCCTTGTCCACGTTACGCTCGAACTCGGGCCACTCGATCGCGTACTGGACGTCGGGGTTGATCCAGTTGCCTGTCACCCTGCCGTGGCCGGCGGTCTCGGCCTGGTTCATGGCCCGCCGGTCGATGGCGAGGCTGACCGCCTCGCGCACGCGCTTGTCGCGGAACGGGTTCTTCGGGTCCTGGAACCCGGGGAACTCGATGAAGAACGACCCCGACAGCACCGGCGCCAGCGTCACGCCCGGGAGCTTGCTGACCTTGCCGATGAGCTCGCCGGGCACGTTGTAGACGATGTCGGCCTCGCCGCGCTCCAGCATGACCACGCGGGTCGCCGCCTCCGGCACCGCCGTCATCACGAGCTGCTTCACATGGACGGGACGGTAGTAGCCGTCGAAGGCCTCCATCTCCACCTTCACGCCCGGCTCGTGGCGGACCAGCTTGTAGGGCCCGGCGCCGATCGGCTTCTGCTTGAAGCCGTCCGCGCCCACCTGCTTGTAGTACTTCTCGGGCACGACCCATCCGGGCCCGGCGACGTTGGCCGTCCCGAACAGGATGGCGAAATCGAGGAACGGCTCCTTGAACTGGAAGCGGACCGTGCGGTCGTCGACGATCTCGACGCGCTCCGTCTTCTTCTTGAAGACGTCGGCCTTGGCGCCGCGGTAGCTCTCGTAGCTGAACTTGACGTCCTGAGGCGTGACGGGCTCGCCGTTGTGGAACCGGATCCCCTTGCGCAGCGTGAACGTGGCGCTCCGCGAATCGGCGGCGACGGTGAACCGCTCGGCGAGGGCCAGATGATCGTAGAGCTCCGTACCCTGGTTCTTGATCAGGGCATCGTGCAGCGCGGTGAAGAAGTTGTCCGGCGTCGCGGTGCCGTCGTGCTCCTGCGGATCGAGCCAGCGGGAGGCGAACCCCGCATGCCAGGCGAGCACGAGCTTGCCCTTGGCCGCGGCTCCGGCGGGTGACGCGAGCGGGAGCGCCGTCGAGACGGCGGCGAGCAAGAGCAGGACGACGGCCAGCACGCGAAACGAGACACGAGCCTCGAATCGGGGACGTCGCATGTGGGCCTCCATTCGGGGAGCGGTTCGAGCCACTACGAAGGGTGCTGTAGGCTAGCCCGACGCCCGGAAGCGGTCAAGCCGGGGGCGTGGCCACACTCGCCGCTCAGGCGAGCCAGAGGTCGGGCAGCGTGTAGCCGTCGCGGAACGGGTCGGAGGGATCGACGCCGTGCTGGAAGATCCCGGTGATCCACGCCTGGCCCGCGATGGTGGGCACGATGGCCGGCCGTTCTCCTACCGTCGTCTCGCGGACGATGCCGGCCTCGAAGCGCGAGCCGATGATCGACTCGTGGACGAACCCCTGCCCGGCGGCCAGTTGCCCGCGCGCGTGGAGCACGGCCAGTCGCGCGCACGTGCCGGTGCCGCACGGGCTGCGATCGAGGCGGCCGGGCGCCACGACGACGGCGTTGCGACTCACCGTGCCCGGGCCGTCGAAGAGCGTCGCGAGCTCCGTGAAGGTCACGCCCCGGATGTCCGGGTTCTCCGGGTGGCTCACCGGCAGCTGCCGCGCGGCGGCGGCGGTGATGCGGGTGCCGAGGACGACGAGATCGCGCGCCTCTTTCGGCTCGATCGCGAAACCGAGCGACGGCGCATCGACGATCGCGAAGAAGGCGCCGCCGTACGCCACGTCCACCGCGATCCGTCCCAGGCCCTCGACGTCCAGAGTCGCGCCCAGATGCGTGGCGAAGCACGGGACGTTCGTGAACTGCACGCGCTCGACCTTGCCGGCGCGGCAGCGCGCCTCGACGGGCACCGGCCCCGCCGGCGTGTCGAGCGTGAGGCGCGTGACGGGCTCCCGCATCGGCAGCATGCCCGTCTCCAGCAGGACGGTGACGGTGCAGATCGTGTTCGACCCGGACATCGGCGGATAGTCGGTGGCTTCCATGATGATCAGGCCCACGTCGCAGTCGGGCCGCGTGGGCGGCACCACGAGGTTCATGCAGAGCGTGGGCTTGCCGCGCGGCTCCAGCAGGAGCCAGCGCCGGAGCTCGTCGCCGTGTGTCTCGAGATGGCGCTTCTTGTCGAACATGGTCGCGCCCGGCGGCGGGAGCACGCCGCCCACGATCACGTGGTTGTCCTCGCCCCCGACGTGACAGCCGATCACCGTCACCGTGCGCTCCCACCTCATCGGCGGGCGACCAGAAGGCGAAGCACGGGGTCCACGGACGGCGCGGCGTCGAGGCCGCGGATCGCCGCCACCAGGTCGTCGTACTGCGCGGGTGGCATCGGCAGCCCCGGCACGAAGCGGCGCAGCTCCTGCGCGTCGCGCGCGAAGTCCCACATGAGCTCGCGGCCGTGGTACTCGCCGGTGACGCGGCGGCCGTCGCGCAAGGTGAAGGTCATCCGGGGCGCGAAGCATTCACGGTTGACGACACCCAGGATCTCCACGCGCCGCTGCAGCGCGGCCACGCGCGCCGCCACGTCAGCGGAGGCCGACGCACCGGCGTCGCCGGGGTCTTCGACGTTGCGATCCAGCACGGGGTAGTCGCCCGTAACGACCGTATACGCGAGCATGTACGCGGTGCGACCGAAGCCGCTGCCGTCCGCGGCCGGCGGGCGCGGAAAGCGCGGCGAGGGATAGAGCGTCTCGAGATGGTTCATCTCGAGCGTGACGTGCTCGATCTCCTCCGCCTTCAGGCCGTGCCGCGCGGTCAGCTCGTGAGCCAGCCAGATCACCGGCTGGTTGAAGCCGGGCGTGGGATAGATCTTGAACTTGACGTCGAGGATCTCCCAGCGGCGGCCCAGGTCGGCCACGATCTCGCCGAGGTCCGCCTTCAGCGGTCCGGTGAAGCTGTAGGTGAGATCGCCGCGATGACTGCCGGTGAACGCGTTATAGAAGCCGCCGTCGCCCTCGAGCGCCGTGGCCGCGCCCTCGAAGCCCTCGGCGGCCAGGGTGGCGGCCCACATCCCGCTGCGCGCCGCCTGGGCCTCGGCAAAGTCGGCGTCGCGCGCGCCCGTGCGCTGGCCCTCGATGAGGCTGCCCGCGAAGCTGGCCGCGAGCGCGATGGCGCTGGCCGTCTGCGCGGCGTCCAGCCCCAGCAGCTTCGCCGTCGTGGCCGCGCAGCCGAGGATGCCGTACACGGGACTCGCGCGAAAGCCGCGCGCGGGCGTGGACGGGATGAAGTCGCGCGCGCAGCGGCATTGCACCTCGTAGCCCGCCGCCAGCGCCGCCAGCAGCTCGCGGCCCGTGCGGCCCTCGCCCTCCGCGGTGGCGAGGCCGGCGGGCACGATGAGGACGCCCGGGTGCGTGAGCATGTGATACGAGTCGCACTGGTTGTTGACGGCAACGGCCACGCCGTTGGCGAACGCGGCGCCGGCGCGCGTGACGCGCGCGCCCTCTATCCACACGGTCGCCCCCTGGCCCCGGCCCACGCGCGGCTCGCCGAGACGCTCCTGGGCGAGCACGGCGCGGCGGGCGGCCGCGGTCCGCGGGGCACCGAAGCCTGCCATGCCCACGGTGACGGCGTGATTCACCACCGCCTTGGTCTTGTCCACGACCGCCGGCGGCAGGTCCTCGAAGCGGAGGCCGGCGACGAACTTGCCGAGTACCACCGCCAGCGGTTTCTTGTCCGTCACAGCGGCCAAGCCTACTACGATGCCCGCCCTCACGGGCAACGGTTGACGTTTGTTCCGGGTGCCGTATCGTGGTTCACATCGTGAGCGGGTCGCGGTCGGTTGTATCACTGCTCTTGCTGGTGATGTCGGCCGGCGCCGCCGAAGCGCAACTGCGCTCGGCGCCATACCTCTCCAACGTGGGCCTGAGCCTGCCG
>QHRW01000136.1 GCA_003220265.1 Candidatus Rokuibacteriota bacterium
TTTTTTACCGTCGTGAGTACATGGAGCGATCGAGTGATTCAGCCCGAGAACTTCTAATCCGAGGGTCGCAGGTTCAACTCCTGCCAGGCGCACCAAACATTCAACAGGCTTCTAGTCCAGCCCATTCCGCTGTCGGAATTTTCGGATGCGCTCAGCGGCCAGCTCCCGGTCCAATCGTGTGTTCTTGAAAAAGACTTTGATCAAATATTTGTCTTCCGTGTAGCCGAGCGCATTCGCGACCGGGGTGCCCGCTTCGTGCGTTCGCTCCAGCAGAATGTAGATCTCGTCTTCGGCGGAGCTCTTCCAGTACGGAATCCCTTCTCCCGACTTGAATCGTCGATCGCGGGGCCACCCTGCCTGGTCGATCAGCTTGACCAGCGCCTCGCGCTTGGCCACAGCCTGCTCCCCATTCAAGTATTCGGTCTGAGGGATCACCTCGGCGCTGGTCACGACACCGTCGATGGGGTTCAACCTCACCCATCGGCTGTCAGGAAGCGAGAAGCCCAAGGAAGGGTGGTCATAGACGAAGCGTGATCGTTCGATGACGATCACGTCACCGACCCAGATATTTCGCTTCTCGACCGGCATGGTCGACCGCTGTTTGACCTCTTCCAGCGTGGCGCCGAGGTTCACGACGATCTTCGGGGCCGAGGTTCTCGTAGGGCCCGTACACCCTGATTCGGCGATCAGGGCGATGGAGGCCAGGAGCGATATCGTGAGCATTGTCGCGGCAAGACGTGTCGCGCGCACGGTGAGGATCGTAATCTCAAAGCAATCGTAAACACAAACGCTGGAGCGCTTGGGCCAGACGATGCTGGCCTCGCCGGTCCCTCCACGTGTCACCCGCGCTCTCCTGTACCGGGGGGCGGAGCGCGAGGACCAGCTGCGGGGTGGTCCGGGGGCGCGCGGGGCGGAGTGCTAAGAACGGCCGTTCCGTCAACCGGGCCTTCATCCTGTCTACGCTCTACGCTCGGTGTCGGGCGGCGATCTGCACGTAGAGGTGCCGCACGCGCCCGACGTCCGGCCCGCCGGCATAGGATCGACGTTGAGCCCGCACACGCCGACGAGGCGCCCGGCCTGGCGGACCGCGAACAGCGCCTCGCTGGGACGATCGAAGCGATCGGCGCCGCTGGCCCACTCGTCGGCGAGCCGCCGCACCAGGCGCAGGCCCTCGCGCTCGCTCTCGTCGATTAGGCTCGCCAGCGATCCGACGACGGGCTCACGCAGGCGCTCGATGACGACTGACGCGCCCATCTCTACAAGACCGCGCCGCCCATCGAGGCCGGCCGCTCAGGCCAGCGGCAGCGACTCGTCACAGCCATGATCTCCTGCGCCTCGCGTCCCTCGGGCTCGAACTCGCGATCGATCCGCGCGCGCTGCCCGCCTGCCGTGCGATACACGCGGAACGTGGCCATCGCGAACCGCCGCAGCCCCTCGCGCAGCCGGCTCAGGGCCGTCTCGTCACCCACCGACGGCGACCTCGAGAAGAGCCGCCCGAGCCGCTGCCGGAGCCCCGGCGGGGCCCACGTCGACGTCCAGGAACATGGTCCGCGCCGTATTCAGCGCGAGCACACCGTGGCTGTTGCGCGTCACCACGGCGCGAGGCTGCGCGGACCGCGCTCCGTCCACGTACTGGACGATCTCCTCGCGCAGCGGGCGGCTGCCATAGGCGTAGGGATCGGGAAACGGCTCGCCGCGCCGGATCCGATTCAGCACGCGCGTGAGGCGGCCGGCCGCCTCGCGCTGGGCCGTCGTCGCTCACAGCCTCTCCGCGTAGTAGTAAGTCCGCCGCTCTGATGGAGGCTGCCCAAGGTCTGCCCAAGGTCCGACCCTGTCACTCGTGGTGTCACTCGTCGCGCGCTGCGGCACGCGCCGACGCGCACCGCGGCGCATCGAGTCGGGTGCCACCGTTAGGGGCCAAAGGCCCGTCCGCGCGGCTCAATTGAGCGATACGCCGGGAGAACTTCTAATCCGAGGGTCGCAGGTTCGACTCCTGCCAGGCGCACCAACTAAATACTCGAAAATTCAGGCCGCCGCGTATCCGGTATTCGTAGCGCGCGGGGTTTGTGTGCGGCCAATGTGCGGCAGGGTCTGGCGCTGCCCCTCGTCGGCATCCCGAATAGGTGTGATTTTCGAGGCCGGAGCCATCTTGATCGAGGCGAGAGTCCGCTCAAGTACTTCACGACGGTCATCCTCGTTCACGATCCGATAGCACTGGTAGACGCTCAGGGTCTTGTGTCCTGTGATCGACATTGCGATACTCGCGGGCACGCCAGCGTCGTTCGATCAACTCAAGAAGCGCGCCGGTAAGCGGAAGGACACGCGGCTCGCGATTCTTTGAAAGCTCTCGCCGAAGCGTCACGCGCTGGCCGTCCCGATCCAAGTCGGACCACATCAGGCTCAGCACCTCCTTCTTGCGCCAACCACTCATGTATGCGAACCGAGCGACATCAGTCAGTGGCTCCGATAGGCCCTTCGCGATTTTGTCGAAGACACCGGGCTCCGCGAGTTCCCTATCATCGAGCTCGGGGTCCAACCCTCGAGGTCAAGTAATGCTGATCGCCTGAGTGAGCTGAAAATGCTGAAGGTCCTCAACTGAGCTGAGCCGAAAATCGTGGTGCGCCCCGGGGGTTCCCGGGGCGCACCGGGAGCGCTGGAGATGGGGGACCATGGCGAGGCCCCCAGGTCCCCACCTAGAGGGTGAAGCTCTGTTGGAAGACGATGACCCCACCTTGGACCACGGTGATCGTGGCATTCGTGAAGGCGACGTCCGTGATCTCGGCCGTCCAATTCGGGTTCGGACATCCGGCCTCCTCCGCCGTCGGCTGTGAGGGCGGAGCCGTGGTGACACTGAACGAGACGTTGCCATTCTTGATCTGCGACGCGGGGATGTTCTGCGATCCCGTTACGGTCACGTCGCCCGGATTCTGCCCGGGAGCCTGATTTCCTCCCTGATTGGTGCAGGTCGTCGCGGTGCTGCCCGTAGCGTTTAGGATGACGGTGACGTCTTCGTTACCGAGCCCGGCCAGCGCGCCGCTGGCGGTCAGGACGACCCCGCCATCGGCAAACCGTGGGTCACGCTGGTTCTTGAAGTGGACGCTGGCGGCGAAGGTCACTGCAGCGAGCGCAAGGGTCAATGTGATCGACAAGATCACAGGGCGCTTCATCGATTTCTCTCCTTCTTCCGGTCCGCAGGATGTCTCCGAGACTTCTCCCCCCGCGCTGCCGCAGGAAGGAGGCGCCCTGGGAGTGGACGGCCGAAGCGCAGAAGTCGCTCGCCTGAATCGACAACGCATGAGCGACTCCCCTTCCGTGAGACCTTGGGTCACGGGTTAATTCTGAACAGGACTGATTGAGTAGAGCGCCGACGAAGACAGGTGACTACCGACAAATGGGGGGAATTTGGGCCTCCAGATGGGGACGGTCTCCGCCCAGCGGCCAGTAGATCGTGGTGCGGTTGGGTCTTGAACCCCTAAGCGCGGTGCAACTCCCGGAAAAGTAGGGGACGTAACAACTGGTTATGCGACCCGGTGTGAAGAAGTCGCACAAGCGTAGTGGAACATCGCGAGACTAGAAACGCGCGCCGGAGAAAGGCCTGTAAGCTGGGCGCTCCTACCGTTTTCTTCGAGAAATGACGGCGCCCCCGACAGGCCAAGCTCTCGGCACTTTGTTGTGTTCTTTCCTCAAGCATCAAGCGATAGAAGAGTTTTGCGACGGGCCAGCAATGAAATCGAGCGCGAGGCGAGATAAAACGCTTGGTCGAGCGGATTACCGGCACCGGCCCGATGAAGCCTACGACTACATCTTCAGGTCATACCCTCGGAGGTAGTCACTCAGCCTCGTGCCGTCGAGCTCGATTCCCGCCGGAGACTCGGCCAGCTCGGTCGGCATGCTGTAGAAGCGCATCACCCGCGTGACATATTCCTGCGTCTCCGGATAGGGAGGCACGCTGCCGTACGCCGCGACGACCTTGTCGCCGGCGTTATAGGCCGCGATCGCGAGCAGCACGTTGTTGTCGAACCGCTCGAGGAGGGCGCGCAGATGGCGCGTTCCAGCATCGATGTTCTCGCGCGGGTTGAGGCAGTCGCGGACGCGCAGGATCGCGGCGGTCCGCGGCATGAGCTGCATGAGCCCCCGCGCGCCCTTTCGGGACACCGCGCGCGAATCGAATCCCGATTCCGCGCGGATGACTGCCCAGATGAGGTGGGCCGGCACGGCGTGTCGGTCAGCCGCCTCCCTGATGTACCGAGAATAGGCGCGATGATCGCGGCGTGATTCCCGCCCCGCGGGTCCCACGAACGCGATGTTCCGATACCCATGCGGAGTCGAGAGGGTCGTGACGTGGACCGTACCGTCCTCGATAGCACTGTCGTATGTCTGGGCGTCGACGGGCGCCGCGACGACGATGACCGTGCTCACCGCAAGGAGGACCGCGTAGCGACGCATGCCCCTCCTGCAGGGCAAATCCGATACCGAATAAAAAAGCCAACAAATCTAATATCTTACGATCCGTGGCGAGCATGCCCCTGGTGAATCTGTGATCGTCCAGATCAATCTTGAGCCACCCGACAACGCCGACGGGTATTGCGGCTCCACGCCCGTCGTCGACCTGCGCGCGGCCCGCGGGGGCCGCGCGTCCGGCGGTCTTACTTCACTGCGCCCTGGGCCGTGATGGTGTCCCGCTTGATGTCGCAGCCCTGGCCGACTGCGACGAGCTGCTTCTCTTCGGTCGTCTGATCGTACAGAACCAGGCACGTGCCAACTCGCCACCACTGGGTGGCGGGCTTCGTGGCACAGCCGACCAGGAAGAGGGCAACGAGGAGCGAGAAGACGACGGTGGCTGGAGACCTCATGTGGAACCTCGTGAACTTCACGTCTCGGTGCCAGGCCCCGGTGGCCTGTGACATCAGCGGGAGGGATCGAACGTTACTCTGGATGAGGCGCGCGTGTCAAGGTCAGACCATGGCGGGTAGTATCTCGGGTCAAACTGAGCCACTACCCCATGGCGTCGCGCCTCTCCGACTTCAGGCCGCAAGCTTGCGGCACGCGGCCGTGACGAGGACAGGGTAGTGCGGGTCCTCCGCATCCAGCTCGGCTGGCAGAAGCTCTTCTGCGGCCAGCCCCAGCATGGCGGCCACGGCGACCAGGCAGTTGCCGTGCGCCCTTACGGTGACCTCGCAGCCCGGCCACGTGCGATCGGCGAGGGTGCGCCAGCCGCCGACGGTGGGGCGCCAGTACTCGGCCGGCGCCACCGAGTCGAGCGGCATCAGCACGGGCGTGGCGGCGAGCACCACGCCGCCGGGCCGCACCGCGCGTGCGGCCGCGCGCAGCGCGGCCTCGAAGTCGGCGATCAAGTGGAGCGTGTTGTGGATCAGGAAGCAGTCGTAGCGTGCGGCCGGGATCACGTCGCCGGGAGCGGCGAGATCGCAGAGGTACGTGGGGCGCACGCGCGGGTCGATGTCCACGGTGTGACTCGTTCGCACGGCGGAGCCGAAGCGCGCCGTGTAGACGGGCTGGTGCACCTCCAGCACGTCGCCGGTGATGAAGCGTTGGTGCCGCTCGAAGAACTGGTGCAGGTAGTGACGGTCCACCGGCGTGCCACGGTCCATCCCGAAGCGCGCGGAGAAGGGCCGGGTGCGCCGCAGGTTGCCCCAGCGCGGGACCGGCTTGCCGTCGAGCCAGCAACGCAGGCGAACCGACCACCGGGGCCCCAGCAGCCGCTTGACCGCCTCGCGTGTTGCCGCGTTCGGCATCACGGCACGAGGTCGCGGGGGCCCTCGCTGTAGCGGAACTCGCTGGTGCGGAAGGGGACGACGGTGGCGTTCACGGCGCTGCAGCTATGGTCCGCGGCGGACGCGTTGGGGCCGAGGCGATCGCCCCAGTAGTTCTGGGTCGCCATGAGCGTCCAGCCGTCGTCCACGAACACGCCGCAGTGGTCGCCGGAGGCGACGCCGTCCACGTAGGCGGCGCCGTTGCCCATGATGTTGTTGCCGCTCGCGATCGTCGTCATGCCGGTGGCGATGGCATCGCCCAGGTTGCCGAGGATGTCGCTGCTGCGGATGGCCGGCACGCCGCCGAGGTCCGTCACCAGCGGCATGTAGAAGCCGAAGCGGTTGCCGACGACGACGTTGCGCGTGTACGAGCTGGCGCTCGCGACCTCCACGAAGAATCCGGGCCCTGCGTTGGCCAGCACCACGTTGTCCTGGAACGCCGTGGTGTTCGCGCGCGTCGAGATCCCCTGGCCGTTGGCGATGGCCACCGTGCGCATGATCTGGTTGCCACGGCCGTCGACGGTGACGGCGTCGCCGTCGTTGGCGACGACGACGTTGCCGATGATGGCGCTGGTGTCGGCGTCGATGCGCAGGCCGGCCGCGTTGCGAGTGATGACGTGGCCCTCCACGTGGACGTTCGTCGTGCGCGTGCCGTCGGCGCCGCCCACGACGGCGATGCCGGCGCCACGGCTGTTGACGATGGTGAAGCCCTGGCGGCGACGGCCGAAAGTCACGCCGTCGGCGCTGATGCGGATCACGTCGAAGCCGGGGCTCAGGCCGGTGGCGTCCAGCACCGTGTTGAACGCGCCGTCGCGGGAGACGATCGTGACGCGCTTGTCGATGAGGATCATGCAGGAGCAGTCGGGCGAGGCGGTCTCGTCGCCCGGCTCGCCGAACGTCCCGTTGAAGCTCAGGTCACCGTAACGGCCGGGTCCGACCACGATCGTGTCGCCCGGCAGCGACAGGCGGATGGCCTGGCTCACGCTGCGGCACGGCAGCACGGCAGTCCCGCAGCGATCTTCGTCGAGACCGTTGACAGAGACGGTGAGCGTCTTCGCGCTGACAGCGCCCGCCGACAACAACAGCAACACCACCGCGCCCAGGCTCATGGTCACGGACTTCATCAGGTTCTCCTGCCGGGAGGAAGGTGCAACGGGGATGCCCGGCCTGCGAAGGCCGACACGGGCCCGAATCTGGTAACGACTTACCCAGCCTGCGCAGGAACCCGTCAGGCAGGACCCGACGCGTTGCACCACGCGTCCACCTTCGCCAGCAGCTCCTGCACGTCCAGCGGCTTGGTGACCGGCGTGTCACTTAGCGCGGGATCCGCGCGCACCTCGCGCAGCACGTCCTCGCCGGAAATGTCGGGCAGGTGCAGGTCGGCCAGGATCATGGTCGGGCGATGCTGGCGAGCGATCGTCTCGACGAGGCGCACGTTGGCCGCGTTGTCCTCGATATAGAGGACGGTGCCGTGCGTGGCGCCGATTCGTAGATCGGGATGAACGCTGAGACCTTCGCGAGCGGCGTCCTGGCGAAGGGCGCGAGGGCGACGAAGACCACGAGCGAGACGACCCCGACAGCCAGGGCCAGGCGCGCTCGCCATGCCCGCGCCGACACTAGGCTGCCGGCTTCCGAGCGGTCAAGCGGAGAAACCCCGATGCGGCTACTCCGGCCCGGGCTCCGGGTCCATTTCCGATTCGTGAACCCGGCGCAGCATGATCGTGGGCTCGACCGTCACCTGGGCCCCGTGGCCCGGATACCGCTGCCACGCGACCTCGGCCCGATCGCCGTCGGCGGAAACCGCTACGACGCGGCCGAGGGGCTCGGCGGCGCTGTCGAACTCGCGCAGGGTCACGAGCTCGCCGCGACGGAAGGGATCGTCCGTACGTTCCATGGCCTCATCCTCCCGGCCCACGGATGCTGCAACCGCAGCGCCAGCGATGCGGGAATCTGCGAAAATTTTCCCCTGCCGGCCGCGCGGAACGTGGCCGAAAGACAGGTGTCCGGCTTCGGCACGCGCTTTGCCCCCAGAAGGGCGCATGCGCCGTGTGTCGTGGGCCGTCGTCGTCCTGGCCGCCCTCGGCGTGATCGCCGCCGGCGGCCATCAGCTCCCGAGCGCGTTTTCGAATGCGACGGGCGAGGCGCGCACGCTGGCGCCGGCCGCCATCGACACGGGCAACGCGTTCTTCCAGCCGCTGGGCGCCAACGGCCGTGCGTGCGGGACCTGCCACTTGCCCTCGGACGGCTGGAGCCTCACGCCCGCGACGGCGCAGCGGCTGTTCGACGCCAGCGACGGCCGGCATCCGCTCTTCCGTCCGCGCGACGGCGCCAACGCGCCGAATCTTCCGGATACCACGACGGCCGAGCGGCGCGCGGCCCACAGCCTGCTGCTCACGCGCGGCGTGATCCGCGTGGGGCTGCCGATTCCGCCCGACGCCGACTTCACGCTGGAGGGCGTGGACGATCCGTACGGCTTCGCGAGCGCCAAGGAGCTGTCGCTCTACCGGCGGCCGCTGCCGTCCACCAATCTGGCGTTCTTGTCGTCCGTCATGTGGGACGGCCGCGAGTCGCGCACGGGCGGCTCGATCGCCGCGCATCTGGCCCAGCAGGCGACCGGGGCCACGGACGGTCACGCGCAGGGCGCGGTGCTCTCCGACGAGCAGCGCCAGGCCATCGTGGCGTTCGAACGCAGCCTGGTGACGACGCAGAGCCGCGACGCGCTCGCCGACGACCTGGGCGCGGCCGGCGCCCACGGCGGGCCGCAGGCGCTGGCCGAGCAGGCGTTCTTCCCCGGCATCAACAGCAGCCGCGAGCCTGGCGGGTTCAACCGGCGCGTGTTCTCGCTCTTCGGCGACTGGGCGCAGGCGGCCGGAGCCTTCGCGGCGGCGCGCCAGGCCGTCGCGCGGGGCGAGCAGATCTTCAACACGCACGCGTTCGCGGGCGGCAACTTCACGTGCACCACCTGTCACAACGCGCCCAACGCCGGCAGCAACTCGCTCGGCAAGATGTTCGACCTGGGCCTGGGCGCGGAGTCGCGGCGCCCGCCCGACGTGCCGCTCTACACGCTGCGCTGCGTGCGCGCCGGCCAGGCCTCGCCGAGCGGCCGCGTGGTGCGGACGACCGATCCGGGCGCGGCGCTGGTGACGGGACGCTGCGACGACATCGGGCGCTTCAAGGTGCCGACGCTGCGCGGCCTCGCCGCGCGCGCGCCCTACTTCCACAACGGCTCCGCCGCCACCCTGGACGACGTCGTGACCTTCTACGACACGCGCTTCGCGATCCGGCTCACCCCCGGCGAGCGGGCCGACCTCGTCGCCTTCCTGCGCGCGCTCTAGCCTCCCAGGTACGCGCGGCGCACCTTCTCATCGTTCATGAGATCGCGCGCGCGGCCGGAGAGCACGATCCGCCCGGTCTCCATGACGTAGGCGCGGTCGGCCATCTGCAGCGCGAGGTAGGCGTTCTGCTCGACCATCAGCACGGTCGTGCCCTGGCGCCGGATGTCGGCGATGATCGCGAAGGTCGTCTCCACCACGGTGGGCGCCAGGCCCAGCGAGGGCTCGTCGAAGAGGATGAGCCGGGGACGGGCCATCAGCGCGCGGCCGATGGCCAGCATCTGCTGCTCGCCGCCCGACAGTGTGCCGGCGGCCTGGCGGCGGCGCTCACCCAGGATCGGGAAGTGCGTGCAGACGCGCTCGAGGTCCTGCGCGATCCCCTCGCGGTCGCGCCGCACGTAGGCGCCCATGGCCAGGTTCTCCTCGACGGTGAGATGGGGAAACACGCGCCGGCCTTCCGGACAGTGCGCGATGCCGGAGGCGAGCACGGCCGAGGGCTCGGCCCCGGTGATCGCGCGGTCGTCGAAGACGATGCGCCCAGCCGTCGGCCGCACGAGGCCCGAGATGGCGCGCAGCGTGGTGGACTTGCCGGCGCCGTTGGCGCCGAGCAGGCAGACGAGCTCGCCCGCGCCGACCTCGAGGTCGATGCCGCGCAGCGCTTCGACCGGCCCGTAGGCGGCGCGGACCGCTTCGAGCCTAAGCACGCGCCGCGGCGCCGAGGTAGGCGCGGATCACGTCGGGGTGGGCCTGGATCGCGGCCGGCGGTCCCTCGGCGATGACGCGGCCGTGGTTCAGCACGATCACGGTGTCGGAGATCCCCATCACCAGCCGCATGTCGTGCTCGACGAGCAGCACCGTCATGCCGCCGTCGCGCAGGCGGCGAATGAGCTCGATCAGCCGCTCCTTCTCGCCGCCCGTCATGCCGGCGCCGGGCTCGTCGAGCAGCAGCAGCCGCGGCTGCGCGGCCAGCGCCACCGCCAGCTCGACGAGGCGCTGCTCGCCGTAGGGCAAGGCGCTTGCGGTCTCGTGACGGCGGTGACCGAGGCCGACGCCCGCCATGATCGACTCCGCCTCGGCGGCCAAGCGCGCCTCCTCCTCCCGCACGGCGCGCCGGGCCAGGAGGATCGGCAGCACGCCCGCGCGGCCGCGCAGGTGCAGGCCCACCAGCACGTTGTCACGCACGGTCAGGGCGGGGAACACGCTGGTCTTCTGGAACGTGCGCACGATCCCGCGCCGCGCAACCTCGCACGGCCGGCGGCCGGTGAGCGCGACGTCGCCCCACGACACGCGGCCGCGCCGCGGGCGCAGATAACCGGTGATCGCGTTGAACGCGGTTGTCTTGCCGGCCCCATTGGGACCGATGAGGCTCGTGATCGTCCCCGGTCGCACCGCGAACGACACGCCGGCCAGCGCGGCGACACCGCCGAACGCGACGGACAGGTCGGTGATCGTCAGCATCTTCCGCTCGGAGGGGGCCGTCGAGGCGCCCTCCGACACCTCCCCCAGGAAGGAGGGCGCCGGCAAAGCCGGCGCTCGAACGCGGTGAATTCTGAGCGCCGGGACGATGCCGCGGGGAAGGAAGAACACCAGCAGGACCAGGAGGACGCCGTAGGCGAGCATCTGCCACTGCCACGCCATCGCCTCGCGCAGGGCCTCCGGCAGCGCGGTGAACAGGACGGCGCCGACGACGGGGCCGGCCAGCGTACCCTTGCCGCCGGCCACGACCATGATGACCATCGTGACGGTGTAGCTGAAGAGGAAGACCTCGGGGCTGACGAAGCGCGTGTAGTGCGCGTACAGCCCACCCGCCAGGCCCGCCATCGCCGCGCTGAGGACGGCCGCCGCCACCAGCGTTCGCGTGGGATCGACGCCGACCGATTCCGCCAGCGCCTCGTTCTCGCGCAGCGCCAGGAACGCGCGGCCCAGCCGCGAGCGCACGACGCGCTGGCAGACCAGGTAGGTGAGCGCCGCGCCGAGCAGCACGAGGTAGTAGTACGCGCGCTTCGTCCGCAAGCTGAGCCACGGCAGCTCGGCCGGCGGCACGCCCGGCAGACCCAGCGGACCGTTCGTCAGCTCCATCCAGTTGATGCTCACCAGCGAGATCACGCCCGCGAAGCTGATCGTCACCAGCACGAAGTAGGCGCCGCGCACCTTGAGCGCGAGCCGCCCGATGCCCAGCCCGGCCAGGCCCGCCGTCAGCGCGGCGCTCGGCAGCGTGAGCCAGAAGGGCCACTCCCAGCTCAGCGCCAGCAAGGCCGCGGTGTAGGCGCCGATGCCGAAGAACCCGGCGTGCCCGAGCGAGAGCTGGCCCGTGTAGCCCAGCAAGAGATTCAGGCTCAGCGCGAGGATCGTGAAGATGCCGGCCATGATCACGACGTGCTGGTGATAGGGATTCGCGAGCCAGAAGGGCAGCGTGAGCAGGGCCAGCGCCCCGAGCGAAGCGGCGAGCGCTCTCACCCGATGCGCTGGGAGCGCGCGAACAGCCCGGAGGGACGGAACAGGAGCACGAGGATGATGATGACGAAGCCGACGGCGTCGCGATAACCCGACGACACGTAGCCCGCGCCCAGCTCCTCCGCGATGCCGAGGAGGACGCCGCCCAGCGTGGCGCCGGCCAGGTTGCCGAGGCCGCCGAGGATCACCACGGAGAAGGCCTTGAGCGAGGCGAGATCGCCCATCGACGGGTAGGCGAGGAAGATGGGGCCCAGCAGCGCGCCGGCGGCGGCCGCCAGCGCGGAGCCGAACGCGAAGGTGGCGGTGTGGATGCGCCCGATCTTGACGCCCATCAGCGCCGCCGTCTCCCGGTCCTGGAACGTCGCGCGCATGGCCGTGCCCAGGCGCGTCTTCTGGATGAGCAGCCACGAGAGCCCGATGAGCGCCAGCGCCGTCAGCACGACGAACACGCGCAGCGGCGCGATGCCGACGGGGCCCAGCGTGAGCGGCGCCGTGGGGAAGGGATGCGGGATCGACTTGGCCACGCCGCCCCAGCCGAGCAGCTCCGCGTTCTGCAGCGCGATCCAGAGGCCGATCATCACCAGCATCGTGGTGTCGATGGACTCGTCACGCAGCGGCGCCAGCAGCACGCGCTCGCACAGCGCGCCGGCCACGGCGCCCACGACGATCGCCGCCGCCACCGCCACGAAGAAGTTCCAGCCGCCCAGCGCCACCGCCGCGAACGTCGCGTAGGCGCCCAGCGTGTAGAGCTCGCCGTGGGCGAAGTTCACGAGGTTCATGAGACCGAAGATCAAGGTGAGGCCGATGCCGAGCAGCGCGTAGGTGCCGCCCAGCACCAGCCCGTTCACCAGGTGCTGCAGGAACGCGTCCATTTGTAGAGGGGGGACCGTTCCGTCCCCCCTCTAGACTCCCCTGTATCCGTGGTGTCTTGCCGTTATCCGTGGTGTCTTACCGTTATCCGTGGTGTCTTGCCGTTATCCGTGGTGTCTTGCCGTTACTTCTTGGCCATGAAGTCGGGGAGGGCGACCTTGCCGTCCTTGATCTGGACGATGAAGATCGAGGGCTTGCTCTGGCCGCTCTCCTTGCCGGCGGGCCCATCCTTTTCGAACTTGATGGGGCCGTTGACGCCCGTCAGGCTCACCTTCCAGAGCGCCGACTGGATCGCCTTCGGCTCGTCCTTACCCGCCACCTTGATGGCCTCGGCGATGGTGGCGATGCCGTCGTGGCCGCGGAAGCCCTCGGTGAGGCCCTCGAACGGATGGCCGCGCTTGGCCCACTCGTCCACGAACGCCCTCGCGAGCTTCGCGTCGGGCATGGCCTCCGGGAACCATGGCATGAAGAACACGATGTGATAGGTGCCCTCGGCGGCGGCGCCCGCCTGCTTGATGAGCTGGCTCGGCGACGACGAGCCGCCCGTGGTGATGACCTTGCGCGTGAGCCGCTGCTCCTGGCCCTGCTTGAGCACGAGCGTGATCTGCTCCACGGCGGTGGTGAGGAACAGCGTGTCGCCGTTCGTGGACTTGATCTTGGTGATCTGCGCGTTCATGTCCGTGGCCGCCTGCTCCATGAACTCGGCGGCGCCGACGGCCGCGCCCTTCTTCTTCAGCATGTCGCCGAACGCGGTGACGGAGCCGCGGCCCCAGTCGGTGTTGACGGCCAGGAAGTCGGCCTGCTTGACGCCGAGCTTGTCCACGTACTGCTCGAGGCCGAGCGCTTCCATCTCGCTGGGCGGGCTGATGCGGAAGATCCACGGATTGCCCCGCTTGGTGATGGACGCGGCGCTGGAGGTCTCCACCACCATCGGCACGCCGTACTCTTCCAGCTTCGGCATGGCGGCCAGCGTCATCGACGAGCCCCAGGCGCCCATGATGGCGGGCACCTTGTCGCGCACGATCAGCTTCTCGGCGGCGCTGGCGGCTTCCTTGGGGTCGGACTTGTTGTCCTCGATGACGAGCTCGACCTTGCGGCCGCCGACGCCACCCCTGGCGTTGATCCAGTCGCGCGCGATCTCGGCGCCCATCCGGATGTAGTTGCCAGAGGCGGCGACCGGGCCGGACAGCGGCTCGATGACGCCGATCTTGATCGGCGCCTGCGCCAGGCCGGGCGCCGTGAGCGCGCCGACGATGAGACCGACGAGGAGCATCGCGAGCCAGCGCTTCTGCATTGAGATGACCTCCATGGGCCAAGTGTGCTCGTCCGCGGCGGGGTGCCGCTGGGCACCGGAATGATAACAGAGGGGGTATACTCCGGGGCGGTCACGAGCTGTCCATGATCATTCGTGAGCTCCAGCGCCTACACCGTGCGCGCGGGTTCGTCCCGCGCGCAGAGCTGTCCACCGTCGCGGCACGCCTCGGCGTGCCGCTCTACCGCGTGCACGAGGTGGTCAGCTTCTTCCCACAGTTCCGGGCGACGCCGCCGCCCGAGGTGGACGTGCGCGTCTGCCGCGACATGACCTGCCGTCTGCGCGGCGGCGGCGAGCTCCTGGACGCCTGCCAGGCCCTGGCGGCCGTGCGGCCGCCCGAGCAGCTCGCCGTCGAGGGCGTGTCCTGTCTCGGGCGCTGCGACCGGGCGCCGGCCATGGCGGTCCAGGTGCACCGTCCCGGTCGCGAGGGTCAGACGCTTCGCTATACCCGTTGCACCCCCACGCAAGGTCGCGAGCTCCTGGAGCGCCTCACCGCGGGCAGCGTGCCGCCGTCCGATCACGACGCCGACCACCACGACGGCCGCGCCTGGGAGATCGACATCTATGGTGGCAAGCCGGACTACGCGGCGGCGCGCCAGCTGGCCGCGCGGGTCAGCGCGGGCGGCGCCCAGGCCGCCGCGGCCTGCCGGCAGGTGATCGAGCGGCTGCGGGTGGCCGGGCTGCTCGGCATGGGCGGCGCCGGCGGCCGCACCCACAAGAAGTGGAACGACGTCTACATGGCGGCCGGCGACGAGAAGTACATCGTGTGCTGCGGCGACGAGAGCGAGCCGGGCACGTTCAAGGACCGCGAGATCCTCCTGCGCACACCGCACCTGGTGCTGGAGGGCATGCTCGTCGCCGGGCTGCTGCTGCAGGCGCGGCGCGGCTACGTGTACATCCGCCACGAGTATTCCGAGCAGATCGCGCGCATGCGCGCCGCCATCGCCGAGGCGGAGGCCCAGGGGGTGCTGGCGTTTCCCGTCGAGGTCTTCGTCAGCCCGGGCGGCTACATCTGCGGCGAGCAGACCGCGATGATCCAGGTGCTGGAGGACAAGCGAGCGGAGCCGCGCAACCGGCCGCCCGAGCTGCAGACCAACGGGCTCTGGGACAAGCCCACGCTCGTGAACAACGTCGAGACGTTCGCGTGGGTGCCCTCGCTGCTGCTGGCCCGCGACATGGCGAGCCTGCGCTTCTTCGCCGTGAGCGGCGACGTCGAGGTGCCCGGCGTCTACGAGGTTCCCTCGGGGATCACCCTGGGCGCGCTCATCGCCCGCGCGGGCGGCATGCGCGGGGGCCGCGCGTTCAAGGCCGTGGCGCCGTCCGGTCCCTCCGGCGGCTTCCTGCCCCGCTGGCTGGAGGGGCCGGACGGCCCCTTCGACGTGCTCGACTGGCGGCTCGAGGTGCAGGGCGCCCGCGACCTGGGGCTGATGCTGGGTGGCGGCATCGTGGTCTTCAGCGAGGACGCCGACCTGATGGACCAGGCGCTCGGCGCCCTCGAGTTCTTCCGCAACGAGTCGTGCGGCAAGTGCGTGCCGTGTCGCATCGGCACCCAGAAGCTGGTCGAGATCGCCACGCGCATCCGCGACGGCGCGATCGCCGTAGACGCTGTGTATGGGGCCGATGCCCCCGTCGGACGGACGCTGGGCGAGCTGGCCACCGCCATGAAGGACACCTCGATCTGCGGTCTCGGCACGGTTGCCGCCAACCCGATGCGCACGCTCCTCCGCCATTTCCGGGCGGACGTCGAGCGGCACGCTGCCCGCGGATGAGCACCGACCCGCTCGACGGCGACCTGGCATTTGCCCACGACGACGAGGCGCTCTTTGCCCGCGACGTGGACGGCCAGCTCATCCGCGTGGTGTCGGCGACCCAGCAGGACTACGACAGCGCCGTGACGCTGACGATCGACGGCGACGAGATCACCGTGATGAAGGCGGTGCCGTCCACCGACGCCCAGGGCAACATCGTCAACGACGAGCATGGCCACACGGTGCCTCGCCGCACGACGATCTACGACGCGGTGACCACGCTCTTCAACCGCCGGCGCGGAAGCGCCGGCAGGCGCCATCCGGTGCCGACGCTCTGCCACCGCGAGCACATGCAACCCGTCGGGGTGTGCCGCGTGTGCGTGGTGGCGCTCGGGCGGCGCACCGACGCCGGCCAGCGGACGGAGGAGCGGCTGGTGCCCGCCTGCGTGCATCCCGTGGAGCCCGGCATGGTGGTGCACACGATGGCCTCGCCGGAGCCGGCGATGCGCGAGCGCGTCGAAGGCTCCGTGCGCGTGGTCGTGGAGCTGATGGCCGCCGATCACCTGCCCGAGAAACCCACCCTGGCGCCCTCCGACGAGCTGACCGCGCTGGCCGCCCGCCTCGGTGTGGACGCCGCGCGCTTCCGGCTGGAGGCGCGCGAGGCGCCGGCGGCCGATCGCTCGTCGCACCTGATCGACGTCGACCGGGCCCGGTGCATCCTCTGCGATCGCTGCTCGCGCGCCTGCAACGACGTGCGCTCGAATTTCGTCATCGGCCGGGCGGGCAAGGGCTACGAGGCGAAGATCGCCTTCGATCTCGACGTCGACCTCGGCGCCTCGACGTGCGTCTCCTGCGGCGAGTGCATGATCTCGTGCCCGACCGAGGCGCTGGTGTTCCGGCGGCCGGTGGAGTCGCGCTGGCGCCAGGAGCGGCTGGAGATCGCCGAGCAGCACTACGAGGTCTCGGCCGAGGATCTCCAGCGTCATCCGCTGTTCGAGGACATGCCGCTCCGGTTCCTGCAGTGGAACGTCGGCGCCGTGGTGGGCTGGCACGTCAAGCGCGGCCAGGCCCTGTGCCGGCAGGGCGAGACCGGCGGCACCGCCTTCATCCTGCTGCGCGGCCGCTTCGGCTTCTGGAAGCGTCCGGGCGGCCAGGGCGGCCTGCTGAGCTGGATCCGGCCGCCCGGCCGCGGCGCGTCCTCAGGGACGCTGGCCGGCCCCCCCGACGGCGAGCTGACGCCCGACGACCTCATCGTCGGCGAGATGACGTGCATGAACAACCAGCCGCGGGCGGCCACGGTGGCCGCGCTCGAGGACGGCGAGGTGTGGATCGTCCGGCGCAACCTGCTCTACGTCGTGCAGCGCGACCGTCACGCGCGCGAGCGGCTGGACCGCATCTACCGCGAGCGCGCGCTGGAGAATCACCTGCGCGACGTCAGCTTCTTCGCCGACCTCGACGAGAGCGAGCGGGCCGCGTGCCGGAAGTTCCTGGCCGACCGCGTCGAGCTGGTGCGCGTCGACCCCGGGCAGGTGATCTTCAACCAGGGCGAGCGCGCCGACGCCTTCTACATGATCCGTCACGGCCACGTGAAGACGACCCAGGCCATCAACGGCCAGCAGCGCGTGCTGTCCTACATGCGGCCCAACACGTACTTCGGCGAGATCGGCCTGGTGTCACGCGAGGTGATCGACAGCAGCATCCCGCCCAGCCGCTGGGACCGGCGCACCGCCACCTGCACGGCGCTGGACCACGTCGAGCTCGTGCGCGTCCGGCGTGACGACTTCCGCGAGTTGCTGCGGATGTTCCCCGCGCTCCTGAAGACGTTCGTGAGCATCGCGCAGCGCCGGCTCACCGCCGACTATGGCTGGAGCCCGAACGTCAACGGCATGCTGGCCGAGTTCCTCGACCAGGGGCTCTACAACGGCGAGAAGCTGCTGGTGCTCGACATGGAGGCGTGCACGCGATGCGACCTGTGCGTGAAGGCCTGCGGTGATAGCCATGGCGGCGTCTCGCGCCTGGTGCGTGACGGGCCTCGCTTCGATCGCTACCTGATCGCGGGCGCCTGTCGCTCGTGCACGGATCCTTACTGCCTCGTCGGCTGTCCGGTGGACGCCATCCACCGCGAGGGCTCGCTGGAGACCGTGATCGAGGACCACTGCATCGGCTGCGGGCAGTGCGCGCGCAACTGTCCCTACAACGCCATCCACATGGGAGCTGCGACCTCTGCCGGGACGTCGTGCGCCATCCGGGCTCCGACGAGGTGCGCTGCGTGTATAGCTGTCCCCACCACGCCGCCTTCCGGATCAGTGGCGACGAGCTCTGGCAGCGGCTCGCCGGAGCCAAGGGGTAACCGGCGGCAAGCGGTTTGCACTCTCCTGAGGGGAAACCACCCCGGAGGAGGTACGAGCATGGCCAAGGGCAAGCCGAAAGCGTACAAGGAGCAGTCGTTCGACCACCTCCACGGTCTTGTCGGCATCTCCGACGACCAGATCGCCGAGCACCTCAAGCTCTACAGCGGCTACGTCAAGCAGGTGAACACGCTCAACGAGGAGCTCACCGAGATGATGGGGCGCGGCAAGGCCTCGGGCAAGGATCCGGAGTTCGCCGAGCTCACCCGGCGGCTGGGCTTCGAGTACAACGGCATGATCCTGCACGAGTATTACTTCTCGAACCTTCGCCCGGCGGCGGAGCCGACCCCGGCCTCCAGCTCCGCGCTCGGCCACGCGCTCACCGAGGGCTTCGGCTCGCTGGACGTGTGGAAGACGGACTTCCAGGCGATCGGCGACATGCGGGGCATCGGCTGGGTGATCCTCTTCCAGGACCCGGCGACGGACCGCCTCACCAACCACTGGATCTCGCTCCACCAGGACGGCGTGCCGGCCGGCTTCAAGCCGCTGCTCGTCATGGACGTCTGGGAGCACGCCTTCATGCGGGATTACAAGGCCACCGACAAGGCCAAGTACGTCGAGGCGTTCTTCCGCAACATCGACTGGCAGGCCGTCGAGCGGCGCCTGCGGGAAGCGTCGGCCGTTCGTCCCGCCGCGGCCGCGTAGGTGCCTCGCCCGAGCCCAGCAGTGAAAACGGCTGCACACTGCGCGGCGATCGTGGCGGTGGTGCTGCTGCTGTCGGGCTGCGCGCTGGCCGGCCGGACCTTCGGCCGTTACGTGGACGACAAGACGATCACGGGCACCGTCAAGCTGAGCCTGGCCGCCCGGCACCTGAGTCACCTCAGGCGCGTCAACGTGGACGTGCACGACGCCACCGTCTATCTCACGGGCACGGTGAACAGCGAGGTCGAGAAGTCCGACGCCGAGATCGCCGCGTGGACGAGCGAAGGCGTCGAGCAGGTCGTCAACGACGTCGTGGTGAAGCGTCGCGGCGGCGGCAACGAGGCCGTGTCCGCGCTGCCCGATTTCCGCCCGCGCCACCCGCTGCTGGAGCGTTTCACGTCGGTGGCGCGGGTGGAGACGGGCGCGCCGGGCGACCCCGACCTCGCCTACGACGCTGCCGGCCGCCTCGTCGCCACCGTCTATACCGTGTCCTCGCGCACGCTCATCAACGACGGCCTGGCCACGCTGTCGGCGGGCGGCCGCACGGTCGATCGGGTCACCATCTATCCGATCCCGGTGCGCGCCGACCTGCCCGAGCCGCTCTACGCGATCGTGCTGTGGCACGTGGCCGAGCGCGCTGCCGCCAAGCGCTGATTTTTTCCGCGCTCCCGTATACTGAAAGCCGATGCGCATCGCGCTCGTCCTGCTCGTCCTCGCCACCATCATGGCTGCGCCCGCGTGGGCGCGTGACGAGCGCCCGCCCGACGAGGCGCGCGCCCGCATGGAGGTTCACCTCAAGGAGGTCAACCGGCTCGCCCAGCACTTCGACGGTGTGATGGGCTCCGACTGCCCGCGCTTCGGCTCGCGCCCTGAGTGGACGACGTACTTCGACGGCGAGATCGAGCGCGTGGTGCTCCTGGTGGCCCACCTCGAGCAGGCCTGGTACGAGGCGACGCGGACCGGCGACGACGACGTGCGCCGCGCGGCCAAGGCGCCGCGCAAGCGGCTGGACCAGGCCCGCGCGCTGCTCGACAAGCTGCAGGGCTGCGCGGAGGACAACGGCGCCTCCTTCTCCTCGATGGGCGTGTGGCGGCGCATCGAGCGCGAGGTACCCCAGCGCCAGTCCGAAATCGCTTTACCGTAAACATGGGGGCCCCGAAATGGCCCCCAAGCCCCCAGACGTTCGAAGCGCCCCGGCGGAGCCGGCGCGCTTCTCTGGAATGCCGGCGGAGCCGTGGCGCCCGTCGATGTTCTGGGGTATCGTCCCCGCCATGGCCAAGGACCCGTTCTCTCTCGAGGGCAAGACGGCGATCGTCACGGGCGGCGGTACGGGCATCGGCAAATCGATCGCGATCGAGTTCGCGCGCGCCGGGGCCGACGTCGCCATCTGCAGCCGCAAGCTGGAGCACCTGGAGCCGGTCGAGAAGGAGATCCGCAATCTCGGCCGCAAGGCCTTCTCCATGGCGCTCGACGTGCGCCAGGAGGACCAGGTGAAGGCCATCGTCGAGCGCGTGACGCAGGAGTGGGGCCACCTCGACGTCATGGTCAACAACGCCGGCGCCTCGTTCCGCGCCAAGCCCGAGGACATCTCGGTCAACGGCTGGAACACGGTGATCCAGATCAATCTCAACGGCGTGTTCCTCGGCTGCAAGTGGGCGGGCAAGCAGATGATGCAGCAGCCCACCGGCGGCGTCATCGTGAACATCTCGTCCATCGCCGGCGTCTACGGCTCGACGATGATGTCGCACTACGGCGCCGCCAAGTCGGCCGTCATCACGCTGACGCGCGAGCTGGGCACGGCGTGGGGGCGCAAGAAGGTGCGCGTGAACTGCATCGCTCCGGGCCCCGTCGAGACGGAAGGCTACCTGGACGTCCTCAAGCAGGCCGGCCCCGACGGCAAGAAGACGTACGACCAGGTCGCCTCGCGCGTGGGCATGGGCCGCTGGGGCAAGGTGCACGAGATCGCCTACCCCTGCATCTTCCTGGCCTCCGACGCGTCGTCGTGGATGACGGGCGAGACGATCGTGATCGACGGCGGCCCGTCGCCGCGCGAGATGGACGAGGGGACGTAGTTTCGGTAAGATCAACCACTGCGTCGCCGCGCGGTGACCGTAGCTCAATTGGTTAGAGCACTGGCCTGTGGAGCCGGGGGTTGGGGGTTCGATTCCCCTCGGTCACCCCAAGCATTTTGCGGCAGAAGTGTCGCGGGCGCCCGTAGCTCAGTTGGATAGAGCGTTGGCCTCCGAAGCCAAAGGCCAGAGGTTCGAATCCTCTCGGGCGCACCACTGGTGAAGTAGAAGGTGTTGGGCCGTTAGCTCAGTTGGTAGAGCAGCTGACTCTTAATCAGCGGGTCCAAGGTTCGAGTCCTTGACGGCCCACCAACAAAAGCGGGCACTTCCAGAACACCGGAAGTGCCCGCTG
>QHRW01000137.1:0-7133 GCA_003220265.1 Candidatus Rokuibacteriota bacterium
GCCGGGCTGCTGCTCGACGATCCCGACTTCCTGCTCCTCGACGAGCCCACGAACCACCTCGACCGCGCGGCGCGCGCCTTCGTCCACGATCTCGTCGGCGCCTGGCGCAAGGGGCTCATCGTGGTGAGCCACGATCGCCGGCTGCTGGCGCGCGTGGACCGCATCGTGGAGATGGGGCCCGGCGGTCTCAAGGAATACGGCGGCGATTTCGAGTTCTATCGTGAGCAGCGCAACCTCGAGCGCGCGGCGGCCGAGCAGGCGCTGGCAGGCGCCGAGCAGCGCCTGGAGCGAGCGCGAGCCTCGGCCCAGCGCACGCGGGAGCGCCAGGAGCGGCGCCAGGCCACGGCCGGCCGCAAGACCTTCAAGCGCGGCCTGCCGCCGATCGTGGCCCGCGAATGGGGGCGCCGCGCCGAGAGCACGGCGGCGCGATTGAAGGGCCGTCACGAGGACAAGGTCGAGCACCTGCAGGCCGAGGTCGAGGCGGCGCGACGCAATCTGCCGGCGGAAGAGCAGATCACGATCGATCTCGAGCACTCGCGTGTCCCGCCGCGCAAGCGCATGATCGACCTGTTCGCAGTCAACTACCGCTATCCACACGCGCCGCGCCCGCTGTGGCCGGCGCCGCTCAGCCTCGACGTGGTGGGCCCCGAGCGCATCTCGCTGGCGGGCCCGAACGGCAGCGGCAAGTCCACGCTCATCGATCTCATCTGCGGGCGCAAGACGCCGACGACGGGCTTCGTGAAGGTGGGCGCGGCTCGCGTGGCGCTGCTGGACCAGAAGGTCAGCGTGCTGGATCCCGGCGCCACCATCCTGGACAACCTCCGACGCGTGGCCCCGGGACGGGCCGGGCACGACCTGCGCATCCTGCTCGGGCGCTTTCGCTTCCAGCACGACGCCGCGCTGAAGCCGGCCGCCGTCCTCAGCGGCGGCGAGCGGCTGCGCGCCGGGCTCGCCTGCCTGCTCGGCGCCGACCAGGCGCCGGAGCTGCTGATCGCCGACGAGCCCACCAACAACCTCGACCTCGCCAGCCTGGAGGCGCTCACCGGCGCGCTGCGCGCGTTCCGCGGCACGTTGCTCGTCGTCAGTCACGATGCTACGTTGCTCGACGACATCGGCATCGAACGGGAAATCACGCTCGGATAAATGAGGGACGCCACGGCTCCGCCGGGGCGGCCCGAACGTTTGGGGGTTTGGGGGCCATGTCGTGGCCCCCATGTCACATGCAAGCCCTGGCCCTGGCGCTGGACGACATCGACGCGTTCTACGGGGACAGCCACGTGCTGCACCGCGTGTCGCTCCACCTGGGTGCCGGCCGCCTGCTGGGGCTGCTCGGCCGCAACGGCGCCGGCAAGTCGACCTCGATGAACGTGGCGGTGGGACTGCTCTCACCGCGCCACGGCGCCGTGCGCGTCTACGACAGCGACGTCACGGGCCGCGCGCCGGAGGCGATCGCCGCGCAGGGCGTGGCGCTGGTCCCGCAGGGCCGGCGCGTGTTCCGCAGCCTCAGCGTGCAGGAAAACCTGGCAGTGGCGGCGCGCAAGCCGCGCGGCGGGCTGCCGCTCCTGTGGACGCTGGAGAGCGTGTACACCGTCTTCCCACGCCTGCGCGAGCGCCACCGGCAGCTCGCCGGCTCGCTCTCCGGCGGCGAGCAGCAGATGCTGGCCATCGCGCGCGCGCTCATGTCCAACCCGCGCGTTTTGCTGATGGACGAGCCCTCCGAGGGGCTGGCGCCGCAGATCGTGGCCGAGGTGATGGCCACCATCCGCCGGCTCAAGGCGCAAGGCCTGTCCATCGTGCTCGTCGAGCAGAACGCCAAGCTGGTGTTCGACGTGGCCGACGACATCGTGATCCTCAACAGCGGCCGCGTCGTCGTCGAGGGCGCGGCCGAGCGCCTGAAAGGCGACGACCTGCGCCAGCATCTGGGCATCTATTGACGTGGGGGTCCCCGACATGGCCCCCCACACCCCCCAGCCGCTCGGAAGCGCCCCGGCGCAGCCGGGGCACTCCTCGGGGGTCCGGCTGGAGCGCGACGGTCGCGTCGTCGTGGGCGAGGGCCGGACGCCGCGGTTCACGGGACGATGAGCGCGCGTCCGCGCAGCCGCACGCTCGGCGGCCTCCTCGACGAGATCGCCGGAGCCCGCCCGCGCGCCGAGGCCGTCGTCTATCGCGGCGAGCGCCTGACGTACGGGCAGCTGCAGGCGCGCGTGGACGCGCTGGCTCGCGCGCTGCTGGCCCTCGGCGTGCGGCACGGCGACCGGGTCGCGCTGCTCTTGCCCAACCGGCCGGAGTGGCTCATCGGCGCGTTCGCCGCCGCCAAGGCCGGCGCCATCACGGTGGCGATCAGCACGTTCTCGACGCCGCGCGAGATCGCATGGACGCTCGAGCATGCGCAGCCGCGCGTGGTCGTCACGCTGGAGGCCTTCCGTGGACGCGAGTACCTGTCGGCGATTCACGCCGTCTGCCCGGAGCTGGCGAGCGCGGCGCCGGGCGCGCTGCGCAGCCCGCGGCTGCCCGAGCTGCGCGCCGTGGTGTCGATCGACGAGCGCCGCCACGACGGCGTCATCCCGTGGGCGAGGCTGCTGGAGGACACGCCCACCGTCAACGCGACGGCGCTGGCGGTGACGCAGGCCGCGGTGAGCCCGACCGATGTCGCGCTCGTGCTCTACACCTCGGGCTCGACGGCCACGCCCAAGGGCGTGACGCTCGCCCACGGCGGCGTCGTGGCCAACGGCTTCGACATCGGCGAGCGCATGCACCTGACCGAGCGCGATCGCGTCTGGCTCGCGGTGCCGCTGTTCTGGTCGTTCGGCTCCGCCAACGCGCTGCCCGCCGTCCTCAGCCACGGCGGCGGCTTCGTCCTGCAGGACAGCTTCGAGCCCGGCGAGGCCCTGGCGCTCCTGGACGACGAGCGCTGCAGCGTGTACTACGGGATGGCGAACATGGCGCGCGCGATCCTCGAGCATCCCGATCGGCCACGCCGTGCGCTGGCCGCCATGCGCACGGGGCTCACCATCGGCCTGCCCGAGGACATGGAGATGACGATGGAGGCCGTCAACGCGCGCGAGCTGTGCAACGTGTACGGCGCCACCGAGACCTACGGCAACTGCGCGGTGACCGACGCCCACGACTCGCGCGAGCTGCGCCTGACGACCCAGGGCCGGCCGCTGCCCGGCATGGAGATGTACGTCGTGGACCCCGCGACCGGAACGGCGCTGCCGCCGGGCGAGGTCGGCGAGTTCCGCGTGAAGGGCTACCTGACGCCGGGTTACTATCGCGAGCCCGAGCAGACGCGCGCGGCGTTCGACGCCGAGGGCGCGTTCATCACGGGCGACCTCGGCGTCGTGCGCGAGGACGGGCGCGTGAGCTTCCGCGGACGGCTGAAGGAATTGATCAAGACGGGCGGCGCCAACGTGGCGCCGCTGGAGGTGGAGGCGGTCCTGCTGTCGCACCCGGCCGTGCAGCAGGCCTACGTCGTGGGCGTGGCCGATCGCGCCCGCGGCGAGGTGGGCGTGGCGGCCGTCGAGCTGCGGCCGGGCGCGAGCGCGACGGCCGAGGCGCTCACGGCGTTCTGCCGCGAGCGCCTGGCCAGCTACAAGGTGCCCGCGCGCATCGTCTTCCGCACGGCCGAGCAGTTTCCGCGCACCGCGACGGGGAAGGTGCAGAAGCCCCGCCTGCGCGAGGAGCTCGAGCGCTGATGCGCGCGCTGGTCTGCCGCGCCTGGGGCGAGGTCGAGTCGCTGACCCTCGAGGACGTGCCGGCGCCGAAGCCGGGACGCGGCGAGGTGCTGATCGACGTGAAGGCGACGGCGGTGAACTACGCCGACTCGCTGCTGGTGGCGGGGAAGTACCAGACGAAGCCGGCGCTGCCGTTCAGCCCCGGGCTGGAGACCGCCGGCATCGTGACCGCGTGCGGCGACGCCGTCACGCGCTTCGAGCCGGGCGATCGCGTGATGGCGATCGTGCCGTACGGCGGCCTCGCGGAGCAGGCGGTGGCGCCGGAGGCGGAGACCTTCGCCATTCCCGCCGGCATGAGCTTCGAGCACGCCGGCGCGTTTCCCATCGCCTACATCTCGAGCCACGTGGCCCTCTGCTGGCAGGGGCGGCTGGAGGCCGGCGAGACGCTGCTGGTCCTCGGCGCCGCCGGCGGCGTCGGGCTCACCGCGGTGGAGATCGGCAAGGCGATGGGCGCGCGCGTGATCGCCGGCGCCAGCACGCCCGACAAGCTCGCCGCGGCGCGCGAGCGCGGCGCCGACGAGGTCGTCAACTACGCGACCGAGAACCTGACCGAGCGGGTGATGGCGCTCACGCAGGACAAGGGCGCCGACGTCTGCTTCGATCCCGTCGGCGGCCCGCTCTTCGACGCCGCGCTCTCGGCGCTCGGCTGGGGCGGGCGCATCCTGCTGGTCGGCTTCGTGGGCGGGATCCAGCAGATCCCGGCCAACCGCTTGCTGGTGAAGCATCGTGCGGCGCTCGGCTCCTCGCTGCGCTACTTCCGCTGGCACGCGCCCGACAAGCTGGCGCGCTCGGTGGAGGAGCTGCTGCGCTGGTACGGTGAGGGCAAGCTGCGCCCGCTGGTCACCGACCGCCTGCCGCTCGAGCGCGCGGCCGAGGCGATCCGCCGCCTCACCGATCGCAAGGCGCACGGCAAGATCGTCATCGTCCCAGACGGGCGCTAGCCGCATGGAGATCCGGCTCGAGCATCGCAGCGCGCACGTCGCCGTGGTCACGCTCGACAACCAGCCGCGGCTCAACGCCATGACGCGCGGAATGATGGCCGACCTCGCCCGCGTGTGGGACGAGCTGGAGCGCGATGACACGCGCTGCATCGTCCTCACCGGCGCCGGCGGCCGCGCCTTCAGCGCCGGCGCCGACATCAGCGGCGATCTCTCGGCGCGCGAAGAGACGGCGAAGATGATCAGCCACGCGCTGCTGAAGACACGCGTCTACACCAAGCCGATCGTGGGCGCGGTGAACGGCGACTGCGTGGGCGGTGGCCTCGAGCTGCTGCTGTCGACGGACATCCGCGTGGCCGCGCCGCACGCGCGCTTCGGCCTGCCGGAGGTGAAGTGGTCGATCTATCCGTTCGGCGGTGCCACCATCAAGCTCGTCCAGCAGATCGGCTACGTCCACGCCATGGACCTGCTGCTGACTGCGCGCCTGATCGACGCCGCCGAGGCCGCGCGCCTGGGGCTGGTCAACCAGGTGGTCGAGGCCGAGCGCGTGCTGCCCGTCGCGCTCGAGATCGCCGAGCGCATCGCGAAGAACAGCCCCAGCGCCGTGCAGGCCGTCAAGCAGCAGATCAGCGCGACGGGCGCCGAACACGCGAAGTCCCGCGAGGCGCTGGAGCAGGAGCTGGGCGACCGCGTGCGCGGCGGGAAGGACTTCAGCGAGGGTGTGGCGGCGTTCAGGGAGAAGCGCCAGCCGCGCTACCAGTAGTCCATCAAGGTCGACAGGACCAATATGATGTAGGCGCCGTGGCATAGTACACTCCATGTAGTAAATTTGGACCGGAGGTTCCTTTGGAATGGGCCACGCGAGGGATGCTGCGCTGACGGTTGTGATTGGTGCTTTGACTGTCGTTCTTGTCGAGGAAGCGCTTCATGCTCACACGCATGATTTCACGCACACGCCGAACACCTACTACGGGACGGCCTCTCTGACGTCTACATCGACTTCGACGGCGTCCGTCGTTTACAGCGCTACCTTCGATTGTGTGCCCTTCAGGGTGCACTATCCGCAGGCTGTCGAGATCCTCGCTGATGACGTGACCGAACACCTGCCGAACGCGCCCACTACGTATATCGTCGGTTAACTACCGATCGTCGGAACGCACCGCAGCGGAACGTCATCGGCAATGTGAGGTTCAGGCCCCCAGGTACGCGCGCTGCACGCGCGTGTCGGCCAGCAGCGCGTCGCGCGCGCCGGCCAGCACCACGCGCCCCGTCTCCAACACGTAGCCCCGGTCGCACAGCTCCAGCGCTTCCACCACGCGCTGCTCCACCAGGAGGATCGTGAGGCGCCGCTCGCGGCGGATGCGCTCGATCGTCTCGAAGATCAGCTCCACGATGCGAGGGCCCAGACCCTGCGAGGGCTCGTCGAGCAGCAGGAGGTCGGGCTGGGCCATGAGGCCGCGGCCGAGGGCCAGCATCTGCTGCTCGCCGCCGGAGAGCGAGCCGGCAAGCTGGCCGCGGCGCTCCTTCAGAATGGGGAACATCTCGATGACGGCGGCGAGCGCCTGGGCGCGGCCCGCGCGTGCCGCGCGGCGATAGGAGCCGAGCTCCAGATTTTCGAGAACCGTGAGCGACGGGAACACGCGCCTGCCCTCCGGTACGTGCGCGATCCCGAGCGCGGCGCGCTCACTCGGCCGCAGGCGCGCGAGGTCGAGGCCGCGATAGACGATGCGGCCGGCCTCCGTCGGCACCGCGCCCGAGATGGCCTTCAGCAGGGTCGTCTTGCCGGCGCCGTTGGGACCGACGATGGTGACGAACTCCCCCTCGGCGACCTCCAGCGCGACGACGTCGAGCGCGCGCAGGCCGCCGTAGGTGACGCCGAGCCCTTCGACGGCGAGCATTAGCGCGCCCCCGCGCGCGCGAGCCAGCGCTTGCCCAGGTAGGCCTCGATCACCGCCGGCTGCTGCGTCACGCTCCCGGGCGCCCCCTCGGCGAGCTGGCGGCCCTGGTCCAGCACTACGAGGCGATCGGCCAGGCGCAGCAGCGCCTGCATGGTGTGCTCGATGATCACCACGGTGACGCCGCGCGCGCGGACGCCGCGGATCACCTCGATCATCACGGCCACGCCGTCGCCGGACAGTCCCGCCAGCGGCTCGTCGAGCAGCACCAGGCGGGGGCCGGTGGCCAGGCAGCGCGCCAGCTCCATGAGCCGCAGCTCGAGCGTGGTGAGCCCGCCCGGCAGCGCGTCAGCGCGGCCGGCGAGGCCGACCTGGGCCAGCGCCGCGCGGGCCATGCCGCGCCCGACCTCCACCCCGCTGGCGCGCACGAAGGCGCCGACCATCACGTTCTCCAGCACGGTCAGGTGCGGGAATGTGCGCACGACCTGGAAGGTGCGGCCCACGCCGCGCGCGCAGAGCGCGCTCGGCCGCAGTCCGGTGACCACGGCGCCGTGGAAACGCACCTC
>QHRW01000137.1:7178-9911 GCA_003220265.1 Candidatus Rokuibacteriota bacterium
ACGCCGAGGATCTCCCGCTCGCGCACCTCGAAGCTCACGTCCGACAGCGCCTGCAGCCCGAGGAACGACTTCGACACGCCGCGGCCCTCCAGCAGCACCTCGCCGGGCGCGGGCGGCGGCTCGGCGGCGGCGGTGACAAGCTCGGCCGGGCGCCCGCCGGCCTCGCCCCGCGCGCCCTCGCGGCCGCGCACGAGTTGGCGCACGCGCCAGTAGAGGCCCTCGGGCGCGTACGTCATGATCAGCACCAGCACGACGCCGTAGACCACGCCCTGGATGCCGGGCAGCCGATCGCCGAGCGTCGTGTCCAGCATCTCGCTCGCCGGCACCATGAGGGCGGCGCCGATCAGCGGGCCCCACAGCGTGCCGGTCCCGCCCACGAGGCACACGGTCAGCGTCTGCACGATCACGAGCACGCCGAAGACGGCGTCCGGCGTGACGATGAAGAGAATCGCGTGCGCGTAGACCGCGCCGACGACGGCGGCCGGCGCCGCGCTCAGCATGTAGCCCGCCATCTTCACGCGAAAAGCGTTGACGCCCATCGCCTCGGCCGCCTGCTCGTTCTCGCGGATCGCGCGCAGGCGGTAGCCGAGGCGCGAGTTCTCGATCAAGTACGACAGCGCCAGCGTGGCGGCGAGCACGCCGAGGGCGAGCAGGTCGAAGCTGCGCGGCTCGGTGAGCTGCATGAACCAGCCCGGCCGCTCGCGCTGCATCGGGATCGCGACTTCCTGGTAGCCGAGCCAGTCCATCACGATGCGAAAGATGAGCGGGTAGGCGAGCGTGGCAAGGCCGAAGTAGATGCCGGCCAGCCGGAACGTCGGCCATGCCGAGCCACGGCGTGAGACCGGTCTTCACGACGAGCAGCACGGTGACGTAGGCACCGATGCCGAAGTACGCCTGGTGGCCGAACGAGATCTGCCCCGCGTAGCCGCTGATGATGTTCCAGGCCAGCCCCATGGCCGCCCACAGGAAGACCAGCGTGACCACGCGGTGATAGTAGCGGTCCTGCACGACGAGTGAGACGGCGAGACCGGTGAGGACCACGGCGGCGATGCCGAGCCAGCCGCGCGTGCGCGGGGACATCGTCACACCGTGCGCAGGCGGCGCCCGAAGAGTCCCTGGGGCCGCAGGTAGAGGACGAGCAGAAAGGCGATGAACACGCCGGTGTTCTGCAATTGGAACGGCAGCACCAGCAGCGTGAGCGACTGCACGAGGCCGATGACGATGCCGCCCACGAACGCGCCGGGGATGCTGCCGAGCCCGCCGAGGACGACCGCCACGAACATCAGCACGATGAAGTTGACGGCGACGTTCGGCTCGATCGGGTGATACGTCGCCAGCAAGCCGCCGGCCGCCGCCACCAGGGCGATGCCGGTGCCGAAGGCGAGCCCGTGCATCGCTCGCACGTCGATGCCCTGGTAGCCGGCCGCCTCCGGATCGTCGGCCGCCGCGCGCAGCGCCTTGCCGAGATCCGTGCGCGTGAGGAAGACGTAGACGGCCGCCGCCAGCACCAGCGCCATGAGGAAGGCGTAGGCGCGCGCCTGGTTGAGCAGCACCGGGCCGACCGCGAAGGCCTGCGTGGCGTACGCCGTGCGGATGCCGCGCGGCGTTGGCGTGAGGATCATCGTGGTGGCGTTGGTGATGATCAGCGACAGACCGAGCGTGACGATGAGCTGGGCGTCCTGCTGGCGCCCGGGATCGCCGCCCCCGGTCACGCGGCCCAGCACCGCCCGGTGCACGAGCACGCCGAGCAGGAAGAACGGTGGCAGCGTGAGCACGGCGCCCAGCAGGGGATCGACGTGGCCGCTCACCGCGTAGAAGTACGTGAGGTACATCCCGAGCATCATGAAATCGCCGTGGGCGAAGTTCACGACGCGCATGACGCCGAAGACGAGCCCCAGGCCGATGCTCATCAGCGCGTAGACGCCGCCGACGAGCAGGCCGGTGGCGACGTACTGGACGAGCTCGGCGATCACCTGAGCCGGGTCGTTACTTGTGCCAGATCGCGGGCCGCGTGGCGACGGCGGTCGGCACCACCGTGAACGGCTCGCCGCCCTGCCACTGCACGATCAGCGGCGTGGCGCCGATGCGGCGGCCGCGCTCGTCGAACTTCACGCGCGCCGGCTGGAAGGCCGCCACCGCCGGGCCCGATGAGATGTCGATCTTAGCCAGCGCATCGCGGATCGCCTTGGGGTCGGCCGACTTCGCCTGCTCGATGGCCTCCTTGATCAGCCACACGTGCGAGTAGGTGCAGAGCGGATCCTGGGTCATGAACGGCTCCTTGGTCCGCTGCACGAACTTCTTGACGAGCTCCTCCTGGCCCTTGGTCGGATGCGCGGCGACCACCGTCTGGATGTTGTCGAGCGTCTCCTTGCCCACCGTGCTCACGTACTCGGGAGTCACCAGCCACGCGCCCACGCCCTGGATCGGTGACTTCACGCCGAACTCCTTCACCTTCTGCAGCACCTGGACGGAATCGGGGAAGTTGGTGGCGCCGTAGAAGACGATGTCGGGCTGGGTGGCGCGCAGCTTCTGCGCGATGGCGGTGGCATCCGCCAGCGGCGGCGTCCAGACTTCGTCCACGACGAGCTCGATGCCCTTGGCCGCGAGCAGCTTCTCGCGCAGCGGCTTGAAGAAGAACACGGTGGCGGCGGTGTTGTCGCCGACGATGGCCGCCTTCTTGATGGGCCGGTTGTTCTTCTTCGCGAGGTCGGTGACGAGGTCCAGCGCCTGCTC
>QHRW01000137.1:9920-60372 GCA_003220265.1 Candidatus Rokuibacteriota bacterium
AAGCCGCGCTCGGTGATGCTGTCGGCGTAGGAGAGCGACAGCCACGGCACCTGCAGGCGCTCGGCCACTTCCGTCACGCCGAGCGTGAAGGACGACAGCCACGAGCCGATGCCCGCGCTGATCTTTTCACGAGTGAGGACACGTTGAGCGGCGCTGACGGCTTTCTCGACGCTGTCGCCGGCGTCCGCCTCGCGCAGCACGATCTTGGCGCCGCCGAGCGCCTTGATGCCGCCCTGGCTATTGATCTCCTCGATGGCCATCTCGGCGCCCATCTTCTTGAGCTGGCCCTGGCGCGCCCAGCGGCCCGACAGCGGCGCCACCAGCGCGATCTTCACGTCGTCGGCGGCGGGGACCGGCTGCGGCACGAGCACGGGAACGACGAGGGACAGAGCGAGGACCAGGGCGAGCATCGGGCGCATGCGACGGCCTCCTTCGCTGGCGAGGGACTCAGGGTGTCGGGACGCCCGGACTATAGCACTCGGGCTCAGGGTGTTCTACGATCGGCCTCCTTGGAGAGGAGGTCCGCGATGGCGACGACCAGGGGCAGCGGCTTGTTGATGGTGTGGGCGGACGTGCCGGCCGACAAGGAAGCGGAGTTCAACCGCTGGTACAACGAGGAGCACCTGGCCGAGCGGCTGGCGATCCCCGGCTTCCTGAGCGGGGCGCGCTACGAGGCGGTGAAGGGCGGCCCCAAGCACCTGGCCGTCTACGAGCTCGAGAGCGCCGCGGTGATGGAGAGCCCGGCGTACAAGAAGGTGCAGGCCAACCCGACGCCGTGGACGCAGCGCAGCGGGCCGCAGGCGATCGCCACCACGTTCATCCGCAACATCTACACGATGATCCACCCACGCGAGCTCTCGACGGCGGCGGCCTCCAGCGGCCCGGCGCCCGCGCTGCAGATCGGGCGCATGGACGTGCCGTCCGCCGTCGATGCTGAGTGGAACCAGTGGTACAGCACGATCTACGTGCCGAACTACGAGAAGGTGCCCGGCGTGATCCGCGGCCGCCGCTACCGGGCCGTCGTCGGCACGCCGACCTACATGACGTTCTACGAGTTCGAGCATCCCAAGGTCTCGGAGAGCACGGCCTGGAATGCCCAGCGTGATGCCGTCCCGGTGTCGACGACGATGCGCAACCACATGAAGCACGCGCCGGGCTCGCCGGGCGTCTACGTCAAGACGTTCGAGCTCAAGGAGGGACGTCGATGAGGCTCAACGACAAGGTCGCGCTCGTCAGCGGCGGCGCCAGCGGCATGGGGCAGAGCGAGGCGCTGATCTTCGCCCGCGAAGGCGCCCGCGTCGTCGTGGCCGACGTGCTGGAGACCGACGGACGCCAGGTGGCCGACAAGATCAAGGCCGCCGGCGGTCAGGCGACGTTCGTGAAGCTCGACGTCAGCAACGAGGCGGAGTGGGAGAAGGTCGTCAAGGCCACGCTGGAGGGCTTCGGCAAGCTCGACGTCCTCGTCAACAACGCCGGCATCAGCGGCACCTTCGATCCCGACATGCTCAGCACGGCGGCGTGGGACCGGCTCATGGACATCAACGCCAAGGGCGTGTTCCTCGGCATGAAGACGGTCATCCCGGTCATGCAGCGAGCCGGCGGCGGCGCCATCGTCAACATCTCGTCCATCTCCGGCTTCGTCGGCCAGACCGGTGTGCACATGGCCTACAACGCCTCGAAGGGCGCCGTGCGGATCATGACCAAGACCGCCGCCGTCCAGTACGCCAAGGACGGTATCCGCGTGAACTCCGTGCACCCCGGCATGATGCCGCCCATGCGCAGCTCGAAGACCTCGGCCGACCCGGTGTGGCGCGACAAGATGATCAAGGCCGTGCCGATGAAGCGTGCTGGCCGCGTGGAAGAGGTCGCCCACGCCGTGCTGTTCCTGGCCTCCGACGAGGCCTCGTACATCACGGGCACCGAGCTCGTGGTGGACGGAGGCTATCTGGCCGTGTAGGCCGGGAGGCGACGATGGACGAATCCAAGCGGAGTTTCCTCAAGCGCGCGGCCGGCCTGCTGGCGGCGAGCGGCCTCGTGGCCGGCGGAGCAAAGCGCGCCGACGCGGTCGAGCCGCCGGACGTGGCGCCGTCGATGAAAGCCCCCGGCGCCGGGATGAGCGAGTACGGCAGCCCGGCGAAGTACGAGGTCAAAGTGACGCGCACGGGCATTCGCTCGCAGCCCGGCACCACGGGCAGCGGCGCCTCGCGGGCGCCGCTGGAATCGCTCGACGGCATGCTGACGCCGAGCGGGCTGCACTTCGAGCGGCACCACAGCGGCGTGCCCGACATCGACCCGGCCACGCACCGCCTGCTCATCCACGGCCTGGTGAAGCGTCCGCTGATCTTCAGCGTGAACGCCCTCCTGCGCTATCCGATGGTCTCGCGCATCCACTTCCTCGAATGCTCCGGCAACAGCCAGGTCCTCTACCAGCCGGCGCCGCCGAATCTCACCGCCGGTCAGACGCACGGCCTCGTGTCGTGCAGCGAGTGGACCGGCGTGCCGCTGCGCCTGCTGCTGGAGGAGGCCGGCGTCGATCGAGGCGCGCCGTGGATCCTCGCCGAGGGCGCGGACGCCGCGGCGATGAGCCGCAGCATCCCCATGGCCAAGGCGATGGACGACGCCATCCTCGCGCTGTTCCAGAATGGCGAGCGGCTGCGGCCCGAGAACGGCTATCCCGTGCGCCTGTTCCTGCCCGGCTGGGAAGGCAACATGAGCGTGAAGTGGCTGCGGCGCCTCAAGGTCGTGTCGGCGCCGATCATGACCAAGGACGAGACGTCGCGCTACACGGATCTACAATCCGATGGGAAGTCGCTGATGTTCACGTACCCGATGGAGGTGAAGTCCGTCATCACGCGCCCCTCGCACGGCATGACGCTGGCGGGCGCCGGGCTCCACCAGATCTCCGGCATCGCGTGGTCGGGCAACGGCACGATCACGAAGGTCGAGGTGTCGACCGACTCCGGCAGGACATGGGTGGACGCGCCGCTGGTGGCGCCCGTGCTGCCGCGGGCGCTCACGCGGTTCCGGCTGCCGTGGAAGTGGGACGGCGCCGCCACCGTGCTCAAGTCGCGCGCGACCGACGACACGGGCGCCGTCCAGCCGGAGCGCGCGAAGTTCATCGCCGAGCACGGCAACAACGCCGTCTTCCATTTCCACGGCATCCAGGCCTGGAGCGTGGCGACGAGCGGCGAGGTGAAGCATGTCTACGCGTGATCTCCTGCGCGTGACGCTGGCCCTCGTGCTCGCCGGCTGTGCGAGCGCGGGCGCGACCCGCGGCGGGATGGAGGGCCCGAATCTCGGACGAGAGGCCACGCCGGCGCAGATCGCCGGCTGGGACATCAGCGTAGGACCCGACGGCGCCGGGCTGCCGGCGGGCCGCGGCACGCCGGCGGCCGGCGCGACCGTGTACGAGCAGAAGTGCCAGGTCTGCCACGGCGCCAAGGGGGCGGGACAGCCGAACGACCGCCTGGTCGGCGGGCAGGGGACGCTCGCGAGCAAGACACCGGTGCGGACGATCGGCAGCTACTGGCCGTACGCCACGACCGTCTTCGACTACGTGCGCCGCTCGATGCCCTACATCCAGCCGCACTCGCTGAGCAACGACGAGGTGTACGCGGTCACCGCCTATCTGCTCCACCTGAACGGGATCATCGGCGAGAGCGACGAGATGAACGCGCAGGCGCTGCCGAAAGTGAAGATGCCGAACCAGTCGAATTTCATCGTTGTGTATCCGTCGCGCGGGAAATAGTCGAGGCGTCGACGTCGACGGCGAGAGGATGCAGGACGCCGATGGCGTACGCGACGTCGAGACGCTCGCCAAACCAACCCGAGCTCGCGACCCGGGTGTGCGTGCATGGTGCCCCGGCGTCATAGAGCGCTCCAAAGCCTCGTCTCTGCACCTGATAGCCCTCTTCGTGAACGGTGCGGTGGTGACGACGACACAGCAGCGCCAGGTTCGACAGCGTCTTGGGGCCGCCGTGAGCCCAGTGGCGGATGTGATGGCTCTGTAGCGCTCGCCGTAGCGCCGGCGGGATCGTGCGAGTGCGGGCGCCGATCTCCACGATGCGCCCGTCCTGATCGTGGCGCATGACCACGCGGCTCGCGTCGCACGCTAGCCGCTGGGACGTTTCCGCGGAAACGCGTTCGCCGTCTTCCAGGACCGACTGGCCTGACTGATCGGGGTCCGCAAGGACGGCGGCATCGACGTGCACGACCACCTGGTAACGCTCGCCGGGCGCGCCGGGATCGATCCCGTGGTGCAAGGCAGCTCCATCGTCGGACGGTCGCCGGCCGGATCGTTGAAGCGCGCCCGTTGATGGAGCGTCTCGCGCGCGAGCGCCGTCCGCACGAAGTGTTTGGGAGGCTGCCCTACCGACGCGTCCCAGCCTCCCGGATCGCGGTCCACACGCGCTCGGGCGTGGCCGGCATCTCGATGTGCTCCACGCCCAGCTCCGCGAGCGCGTCCACGATCGCGTTGACGACGGCGCCGAGCGCGGGCGTGGTGCCACCCTCGCCGCCGCCGCGCAGGCCGAGCGGGTTGGTGGTCGACGGGACCTCGCTGATCTCCGTGGTGAACGACGGCAGCGCGTCGGCGCGCGGCAGCGCGTAGTCCATGAAGCTCGCGGAGAGCATCTGGCCGTCGCCGTCGTACGCGCACAGCTCCATCAGCGCCTGGCCCACGCCGGCGGCGATGCCGCCGTGCGTCTGGCCGTGCAGGATGAGCGGATTGACGGCGCGGCCGACGTCGTCCACGCACGTCCAGCGCGCGATCTCGACCACGCCGGTTTCCGGATCGACCTCGACCTCGCACACCGCGCAGCCGTACGGGTACGAGGGGATGCTCATGACCTCGCGGCTGCTTCCGGCGAGGGGCTCGCGCATCCACTCGGGGGCGTGCGCGCGTCGCGTGGCCGCGGCGGCCTCGAACACGGTCACCGAGCGGTCGGTGCCCTTCACGGTGAAGCGCCCGGCGCTGAACTCGATGTCGGCCTCGGCGGCCTCGAGCAGCCAGGCGGCGATGCGGCGGCCCTGCTCGATGATCTGCGTCGTCGCCTTCGACATCACGACGGCGGCCAGCCGCATCGAGCGGCCGGAGTGCGAGCCGCCGCCGTAGGTCGCCACGTCGCTGTCGCCGGTGAGCAGGTGCACCTGGTCGAGGTCCACGCCGAGCCAGTCCACGATGCACTGGGCGAAGCTGGTCTCGTGACCCTGGCCGGCCGAGAGCGTGCCGACGACGACGTCGACGCGGCCCTCCGGCTGCACCGTGATCTGGGCCTGCTCGCGCGGATCGCCGGTATTCAGCTCGAGGTAGTTCGCCACGCCGATGCCGCGATAGCGCCCGCGCCGGCGCGCCTCGGCGCGCCGGGCCTCGAAGCCGGCCCAGTCGGCCAGCGCGACGGCGCGGTCCAGGGCGGCCGTGTAGTCGCCGCTGTCGTAGACGAGTCCGAGCGGGTTGCGATAGGGCATCGCCGCGGCCGGCACCAGGTTGCACCGGCGGAGCGCGACGCGGTCGAAGCCGTGACGGCGCGCCGCGAGATCGATCAGGCGCTCGGTGACGAAGAGCATCTCCGGGCGGCCGGCCGCGCGATACGGCGTGGTGGGCGACGTGTTGGTGAGGACCGCGCGGCCGCGCACCGCCGAGACCGGCACGTGGTAGACGCTGCTGGAGATGGCGATGCCCTTGGCGAGCGGGATGAACGACAGCGTGTAGGCGCCGACGTTGCTCGTGTTGAGCGCGCGGAACGCCAGGAACGTGCCGTCGGCGTCCAGCGCCAGCTCGGCGTGAGAGACGAGGTCGCGGGCGTGGTAGTCGGTGAGTAGCGCCTCGCGGCGATCGGCCGTCCACTTCACCGGCCGGCCCAGCGCGCGCGCGGCCCAGGTGACGAGCCCGTACTCCGGATAGGAGCTGTTGCGCGTGCCGTAGTTGCCGCCGATGTCGCGCGCCACCACGCGGACGGCGCCCTCCTCGACGCCAAGCGTGCCGGCCAGGTCGACGCGAATGCGCTGCACGCCGCCGGAGCCGGCGTAGAGCGTGTAGCGTCCGGCTCCATCGGCACGCCGGTGACGCGGTTCACGCGCGTCTCCAGCTGCACCACGTGCGCGGCCCGCGCGAACGCCGCGTCCACCGCGGGGGCGTTCCCCGCTTCCGTCTCCACGCACACGTTCGACGGTCGCTCGTCCCAAAGCGCCGGCGCGCCCGGCGCCAGCGCCGCGGCGGCGGTGACGACGGCGGGCAGCGGCTCGTACTCGACGTGCACGCGCTCGGCGCCGTCGCGCGCCGCCGCCACGGTCTCGGCCACGACCATGGCGACGGGCTCACCCGCGAAGCGGGCGCGCTCGACGGGGAGCGAGGCGTGCGTGGACACGAAGAACGGTGAGCCGTCGGGACTCTTGAGCGGCACCTCGTGCGGGTTCGTCGGCACCGGGCGGTGGGGAATGGGGCGCAAGCCGGCGCGGGCGACGTCGGCGCCGGTGAAGACGGCGATCACGCCCGGCGCCTTCAGCGCCTCGCGCGCGTCGATCGCGCGCAGGCGCGCGTGGCCGTGGGGCGAGCGCACGAATGCCGCATAGGCCTGGCCGGGGAGGTTGATGTCGTCGCCGAAGGCACCGCGGCCGGTGACGAGCCGCGCGTCCTCCTTGCGGCGGACGGGCTGCCCGATGCCTCGTGAGGCGGCCTGCGCGGGGGATCTCAGGAGCGCCATAGGTCGCCCCTGTGGTCGATATGACCAGGAGTGACTATATTGGGATCATGGAAGGCGTCAAAATCGCCGAACTCAAGGCGAGACTCCGTGAATACCTGCGCCGCGTGCGCCGCGGGCATTCGCTGACGGTGCTGGACCGTGAGACCCCTATCGCGCGGATCGTTCCCTACGTCCCCGACGACGCGACACTCGGCATCCGCCGTCCGCCGCCGGGGATCGGCAAGCTTCATCAAGTCCCGCTGCCTGCCCCTCTGAAGACCGCGGTCGACATTGTCGATTTGCTCATGGAGGAGCGCCAGCCCGAGCGGTGAGCTGAGCACAAGATCACCGCCACAGGATCGCCGAGGCCAGGCGCGCGCCCTCGGCCATGGCGGCCAGCTTGGCCCACACGATCTCCGGCTCCACCTGGGGAGTGGAGCGCGCGAAGGTGCCGAAGCCGCAGTCGCTACCGGCGATCACCCGCTCGCGCCCGACCACCTCGGCGTAGCGCACGATCCGCTGGGCCACCAGCTCGGGGTGCTCGATGAAGTTCGTCGTCGAGTCGAGCACGCCGGGGATCAGGATCTTGTCGTCGGGCAACTTCAGGTCGCGGAACACGGCCCACTCGTGCTCGTGGCGCGGGTTGGCGCCCTCGAGCGAGATCGCGTGCGGCCGGGCCCGGAGCACCACGGGCAGGATGTCGCGCAGCGGGACGTCGCGGTGGTGCGGCCCCTCGTAGTTGCCCCAGCAGAGGTGCAGGCGCAGGCGATCGGGCGGGATGTCGCGCAGCGCGTGATTGAGCGCCTCCACGTTGGCCTCGGCGATCTTGAGGAACTGCGCCGTGCTGAGCTCGGCGAAGGCCAGGTGCCGGCTCATGGCCAGGTCCGGGCAATCGACCTGCAGCACGAAGCCCGCGCGCGCGATCGCGTCGTACTCCTCCTTCATCACGTCGGTCAGGCGCGCCAGGTAGGCCTCGCGGCTCGGGTAGTGCTCATTGCGGAGGAAGTGCGCGATGACGCCGGGCGAGGCCGCCGTCATGAACGCTTCCGCCGGCTTCATGCCGGCCAGCGCTGCCGCCAGGTTGCCGACATCCTTGCCGACGGCGGCGCGGTCGCGCCACTCGATCGGCCCGGTGCACGACGGGCGCGAGACCGACGAGCGCGGATGGCGCGCGAGCGCTTCCGGGAAGTCCGCCCAGTCGGCGCGCTGCGCGACGACGCTGGAGCCGTCGAAGCCGCTCAGGCGATGGCGGACGTACGTCGAGTAGCCGACCTTGCCCTGCTCGCCGTCGTTGACGACGTCGACGCCGGCGGCCACCTGCTTGCGCACGGCCTCGGCCACGGCGTGGCGCACGCGCGCCTCGAAGGCGGCGGGCTCGGGGAGCGTGCCGGCGTCGAGCGCCTCGAGCGTGGCCACGAGATCCCATGGCCGCGGCAGGCTGCCCGTGTGCGTGGTGAGGATGCGCTCGGTGCTGCGCTTCATAGCGGCCAGCCCAGCCCGCGCGTCCTGCGCGCGGCCGGGCGGCCACGGACGCGCCGGCGTGTCGGCGGCCCAGAGATGGACCTGCGAGTCGACGATGTTCATGCGGTCGCTCCCTTCCTGAGTCGCGCTCACGTCAGCGTGTCGAGGGGGGCCACCGGCACCGGCGTCTGCTGCCCGCCGCGCTCGGCCGAGACGTAGCCGGCGTAGAGGGTGGCGACGGTGTCGTGCGCGACGACGCCGTCGGACTGCGGCCGGCGGCCCGTCGCGCAGCACTCGAGGAAGTCCTGGATCTCGCCGTAGAAGCCCTGCTGCCATTCCTCGTCGGCGGCCGGATGGCTCCAGCCTTCCTTGGTGCCCGTCTTCTCCACCACGTAGACGTCGCGGAACTGCTCGGCGGCCGGGTTGTAGGTGTCGAGGAGGTTGACGGGGTTGAGCCGGCACGTGGTGCGGTGGTTGTTGGCGAAGACCTCGAGCCAGTTGTGCACGCCGCCCAGGACCAGCTCGGTGGCGAACACGTCGGCCACGGTGCCGTCGTCGAACGTGACGTGCAGCGCGCTGTAATCTTCCACGTCGTCGTAGTCCGTGCGCAGGAAGCCGCGATCGCGGAAGGCGGGCAGCCGCGTGATCTCGTGCACGCGGCAGGACACCGTGGCCGGCCGGACCGGGCGGCCGTGGCGCGCGCGGCCCTCGACCTGCTTGAGGTAGAGGCACGCCGTCAGCGGATGGCAGCCCTTGCCGACCAGCGAGCCGCCGCCGGAGTGCCGCCAGATGCCGTAGGTGGCGGAGTGCGAGCCGCTGTGCGACTCGCCGCCCATCATCCAGAGGATCTGGGCGTCGGTCTTCTCGACGATCTCGCGCTCCTTCTGGACGGCGGGCGCGTAGATCCAGTTCTCCGCGTAGCCCAGCACGACGCCGCGTCGCCTCGCCGCGCTCACGATGCGCGTGGCGCTGGCGAGGGCGTCCTTCAGCAAGCCTTCCTTGCCGGCGCCGCCGCCCGCGAAGGCGCCGGTGAAGGGCTTCTCGATCACCACGTGCTTGCCCGCCTCGATCGCTTCGAGCGCGTTGGGCTCGTGGGTGGCGGGCGGCGAGCACACGTCCACGACGTCCACGTGCGGCAGCATGGCGGCCAGGCCCGGATAGGCGGTGGCGCCGGTCTCGCGCGCGAACGCTTCGCGCCGCTCGGCCGTCGGCGACGTCACGCCGGCCAGCCGCGCCTCCACGCCGTACACGCGGCGATAGGCGAGCAGGTGCAGGCGGGCGGCGAAGCGCGAGCCGACGAGGCCGACGCGCAGCGCGGCGCTCACAGCCGCGTCCGGATGCGCTCGACGGCCTCTTCGGTCTGCTCGCGCGAGCCGAACGCGGTCAGGCGGAAGTAGCCCTCGCCGCTGGGGCCGAAGCCCGAGCCCGGCACACCGACCACGTGCGCCCTCGTCAGCAGCGTGTCGAAGAAGTCCCACGACGAGCGCCCGGCCGGCGCGCCCAGCCAGATGTAGGGCGCGTTGCGGCCGCCGTACACCGCGTAGCCGCCGGCACGCAAGCCCTCGGTGATGAGCCGCGCGTTCTCCATGTAGTACTCGATGAGCGCGCGCACCTGCTTGGCGCCCTCGGGGCTGAAGACGGCGGCGCCGGCCTTCTGGATCAGGTACGGCGGGCCCTGGTACTTGCTGGCCGTGCGGCGGTGCCAGAGCGCGTTGAGGCTCGACTCGCTGCCGTCGGCGAAGCGGCCGCGTGCCGCCTTGGGCACCACCGTGTAGGCCAGCCGCAGGCCCGTGAAGCCGGCGTTCTTCGAGAAGCTGCGGCACTCGATGGCCACCTCGCGCGCGCCGTCGATCTCGTAGATCGAGTGCGGCACGTCGGCGTCCACGATGTAGGCCTCGTAGGCGGCGTCGAAGATGATCACGGCGTCGTTGGCCCGCGCGTACTCGACCCAGCGCGCCAGCGCCGCGCGCGTCGCCACCGCGCCGGTCGGGTTGTTCGGATAGCAGAGATAGATCACGTCCACGCGCCGGTCGGGCAGCGCGGGCGCGAAGTCGTTGGCGGCGGTGCACGGCAGGTAGACGATGCCCGCGTAGTGGCCGCGCGCGTCGGCGGCGCCCGAGCGCCCCGCCAGCACGTTGGCGTCGGCGTACACGGGGTAGACGGGATCCATGAGGGCGACGACGCCGTCGCGCGCGAACAGCTCCTGGAGGTTGGCGCTGTCGCTCTTGCCGCCGTCGCTGATGAAGATCTCGTCGGTGCCGAGCGTGATGCCGCGGGGCGCGAAGTCGTGGCGGGCAATCTCGGCGGCCAGCCACTCGTAGCCCGTGTAGGGCCCGTAGCCCTTGAAGGTCTCGGCGCGGGCGAGCTCGTCCACCGCCTCGTGCAGCGCCCGCACGACCGCCGGCGGCAGCGGCCGCGAGACATCGCCGATGCCCAGGTTGATCAGGCGGGCGCCGGGGTTGGCGTCGGTGAACGCCTTGGTGCGGCGCCGGATCTCGGCGAAGAGATAGCTGGCGTTGAGGTTACGGAACGCGTCGTTGAGCTTCGGCACGGCCCCAGCCGACGATCAGTAGAGGATCTTCAGCCGCTCTTGCGAATCGCGCTCGTACTGCTCGACCGTCTGGCCCTCGGGCTTCGTGGGTAGCAGGTCCCAGATCATCCGCTGCATCGAGGGGACGCCGGCGGCGTCGGGCCAGCGCTGCGGGTCCCACAGTCCGGCGCGCTTGAAGGCGCGCGGGCAGTGCATGAAGGACTGCTCGACCTCGACGACCAGCACGGTCTGCGGGCGCTTGCCGTTCATGGCCAGCCGGTCCAGCAGCGCCTCGTCGCGCGAGACGGTGGCGCGGCCGTTCACCCGCAGCGTGTCCTCGCGGCCGGGGATGAAGAAGATCAGCGCGACGTGCGGGTTCTCCACCATGTTGCGCAGGCCATCCAGACGATTGTTGCCGACCCGGTCGGGGATGGCCAGGTGGTGGTCGTCGAGCACGTGCACGAAGCCGGGCGCGTCGCCCTTGGGCGAGACGTCACAGCGGCCGTCGGCGTCCGCGGTGCCCATCACCAGGAACGGGGCGTGGGCGATGAAGGCGCGGGTGTGCTCGTCGAGGCGCGGCTGCTCCTTGGCCACCGCGCGCTCGCTCGGCTTGCCGTACAGGGCGCGCAGGGCTTCCTCGCTGTTGACGGTGGTCATCACACCAGCCCGTAGAACTTCGCGGCGTTGTCACACGTGATCTTCCGGGTGACGTCGGCCGGCAGGTGACCGAACTGCTCCTCGATGTACTTGGACGACTCCGGCCACACGCCGTCGGTGTGCGGGTAGTCGGAGGCCCACATGAGCGTCTCGGCGCCCATCTCGTCGATGAGCTGGGTGCCGATGCGGTCGAACTGGAACGTGGCCTTGCACTGGCGGCGCCAGTAGTCGCTGGGCTTCATCGTCAGGCCGAGGTCGCGGAACCGGTCCTCCCACTCGAAGTCCATGCGGTCGAGCGCGTAGGGAATCCAGCCGATGCCGGATTCGCCGAACGAGATCTTCAGATTGGGATAGCGCTCCAGCACGGCGGCGCCGACGATCGCCGCCAGGATGTTGACGAGGTTCATCTGGAACGCCGACACGCCGGTGAACAGGGCGGCGCGGCGGGCGAGCGGGGTTGGGGCCTTTTCGCGCACGCTGGCCGGCACGCTGGGGAAGGTGTGGAAGTGCAGCGGCAGGTTCACGTCGCTGACGGCCTTCCACAGCGGCTCCCACACGGGATGCCACATGGGCTCCATGTCCCACGAGCACGAGAGCTCCAGCCCGCGCAGGCCCAGCCTGGCCACGCGGTGGACCTCCTTCACCGCGGCGTCGATGTCGCCGTAGGGCAGGCAGGCCAGGCCGATCTGGCGGTCGGGATAGTGCCGGCAGAAGTCCTTCAGCCAGTCGTTGTAGATGCGGAACATCTCCTTGGCCGCCTCGTGATCGCCGAGCCGGGTGGCGGCGCCCAGGATGCCGAAGATGACCTCCGCGTCCACGCCGTCGAGCTCCATGTCCTTGATGCGCAGGTGCGGATCCGTCGGACGGCGGATGCCCTTCTTGCCGTCCTCGTAGAGACCGACCGCCGCCATCTTGTCGACGCGGTAGTTCTGGCCGGGCACGAGCTTCTGGCCCGACGGGCCCACGCCGCCGACGAGGCCGAACGACGTCCCGGCCTTGCACGTCCACTGGGGGCCATCGGGGCCCTCGACGACGTACGGCATGCGGTCCTTCATCGCCGCCGTGGCGTTGGCGGTGAAGAGGTCGTCGGGAATCCAGGGCATGTCGATGTGGCAGTCGGCGGAGATGCGACGGTACGTGGTCATGACTCTCAGGATCCTCCGGTGACGTCGATGGTGATGCCGGTGACGAAATCCGCGTCGCTCGAGGCCAGGAAGCAGATGACGCGGGCCTGGTCGACGGGCTCGGCCACGCGGCGCAACGGCACGCGCTCGACCTCCTGCTGCTGCTCTTGTGCGGTCATCTTGTCCCAGCGCGGCTTCAGACGCGGGCTCAGCGTGAGGCTGGGCGCGATCGCGTTGACGTTGATGCCGAAGGGACCCAGCTCCAGCGAGAGCTTCTTGGTGAAGGCGATGATGCCGCCCTTGGCCGTCGCATAGGCGCTGCTGCTCGTCGCGCTCCGGCCGCGCCCGGCGATGGACGAGATGTTGACGATCTTGCCGGCGCGTTGCCTCTTCATGATCGGCACCACCGCGTGGGTGAACAGGAAGGTGCCGGTGAGGTTGAAGTGCAGGAGCTGCTGCCACTCGGCCAGCGTGAGGTCCTCCACCGTGGCCGCCGGCTTGCCGATGATCGTGCTGCCGCCCACCGCGTTGACGAGGATGTCGATGCGGCCATGGGCGTCGGCCGTGCGCCGCACGACGTCGTCGGCCTGGGCGGCGTCGAGGGCGTCGGCCGGCAGGCCGTGCGCGGTGCCGCCGGCTGCGCGGACGGCGCCGACCACCGACTCCAGCGCGTCCTTGTCGTTGTCCACCGCCACCACGGTGCCGCCCTCGCGGCCGATGATCTCGGCCACGGCGCGGCCGATGCCGCGGCCGGCCGCGCTGATGAGCGCGATGCGTCCCTGGAATCGCATGGCCTACTGCCGGTACGACGTGTCGCGGCGGTCGAGCCGGCGCAGAAGGCCTGGCCACACCAGGCGATGCTGGCCGCCGTTGCGCCGGCGCTGCTCCTGCATCGCCGCCGAGTAGCCCTTGTCGATGACGGACTTGTCGATGTGGATCAGCTCGCCGCCGCCCGACTGGGCGCGCACCTGGATCGCGCAGGAGGCCTCCAGGTAGTACATCCTCACGAAGGCCTCGGCGACGCTCTCGCCCACCGTCAGCAGCCCGTGGTTGCGCAGGATCAGCGAGCTGGCGGTGCCGAGGTCGGCGATGAGCCGCGGCTTCTCGTCGGCGTTGAGCGCGGGGCCCTCGAAGTCGTGGTAGCCCACGCTGGTGATGACGAACAGCGAGTGCTGCGAGAGCGGCAGCAGCCCGTCGCGCTGGGCGGAGACGGCCACGCCGTTGAGCGTGTGCGTGTGCAGCACGCACTTCGCATCGTGCCGCGCGGAGTGGACTGCGCTGTGGATGATGAAGCCCGCCGCGTTCACCGGAAACGGCGACTCCTCGACCTTGTCACCGTTGAGGTCGATCTTCACCAGGCTGGAGGCCGTGATCTCGTCGAAGAACACGCCGTAGGGGTTGATCAGGAACTGGTCCTCGGTGCCGGGCACGCGCGCCGAGATGTGGGTGAAGACCAGGTCCTCCCAGCCGAAGAGCGCCACGAGGCGATAGGCGGCGGCGAGGTCGACGCGAACGGCCCACTCCTCGGGCGAGACTTTGCCTTCGAGCGACGGAATCTCCAGCGTGCCGGTCACGGTCATATTGTGAATTCTCCTCCCAGGAGGGGTCGGGGGGACCCTGCTAGGGTCCCCCTTCAAATATTGTAGAGCGCGGCCACGTTGTCGCAGGTGATCTTGCGGCGGACGCGGTCGGGCAGGTGGCCCAGGTGCTTGTTGAGATGGCCACGCGAGTCGGGCCATACACAATCCGGGTGCGGATAGTCGGCGCCCCAGATGATGTTGTCCTCGCCGATCAGCGGGATGATGGGTTCTAGGAATTGATCCTGTTGGTACGTGACGTATCCTTGCCGCCGGAAATAATCACTAGGCTTCAGCTTGAAGCCCAGCGCGCGGGCGCGGTCCTCGTACTCCGTGTCGAGGCGGTCGAACACGTAGGGCAGCCACGTCACGCCTGACTCACCCAGCACGAACTTCATGTTGGGATACTTCTCGGGCGCGCCGGAGGCGATGACCGAGACGAGCACTTCCATGGTGTCGAGCTGGAAGAGCGCCGAGCGCACGAGGCGCCACTGCACCATGTACTTCTGCTCCATCTCCGGCGTGTCCGGCGCCCGCACGGCCTTGAAGCCGGTGGAGTGGAAGGAGATGGGGAAGTTGCACTCGGCGGCCGCCTCCCACATGACGTGCCACTCGTGCTGGTAGAGCGGGATGGGCATCCGCTTGAACGCGAGGTCGCCGCCCTTCAGCCCCAGCTTGGCGCAGCGCCGCACCTCGGCCGCCGCCACCACGGGATCGTTGTTGGGGATGATGGCCAGCGGGAAGATGCGGCTGGGATCGGAGCGCCGCGCGAAGTCGGCCGCCCAGTCGTTGTAGATCCCGTTGGCCCACGCGCGCAGCTCGCCCTTGTCGATGAGGTCGTTGATCATGAGGCAGCCGTAGACGACCTCGGCGTCGAGCCCATCACGGTCGAGGTCGGCCAGCCTCAGCTCGGGAGTCGTCGGGCGGGGCTTCGCTCCGGGGCGATAGTCCCACTCGAAGCCCGACTGCTTCATCTCGTCGATGTGGCCGAACACGCCCGGAGTGTACTTGAGGAACCCGGGGCCCACGCCGTTCCACATCCCCTTGTCCTGCGCGTCGACGAACCAGTGCAGGCCGTCCTCGAGCTCTTCCACCCGCGGCACCAGCAGCTTCCACTTGGCCGGCGCCTGCGACGACCAGAGATCGGGCGGGCAGTAGGTGAGGTCGATGTGGTTGTCACCGGAGATCAGCCGATCACCGTTCGCCATGGCGGGCTCCTCTCGTGTGCGGAGATAGTACACCGATGTACTCTTAGCGCGCGAGGAGGCCCGCCATGCTGGGAGACGTCGTCGAGCTGTCGGTGGTCGTGCGCGACCTGGACGCCGCGGTCGAGCGCTACACGAAGCTGTTCGGGCTCAAGGTCCACAAGCGCGGGGAGTCCAAGCAGTTCGGGTTCAAGAACGCGATCCTGCCGACGGGCATCGGCCACATCGAGCTGATGCAGCCGACCGACCCCGACAAGCCCGTGGGGCGGTTCCTGGCCAAGCACGGCGAGGGCGTGTACCTGGTGGGCTTCGAGTGCCAGGACGTTCCCGGCGCGGTGAAGAAGCTGCGCGGCGACGGCGTCAAGGTGGACAGCCCGCGCGACGACCTGGCCTGGGTGCACCCGCGGGAGACGAACGGCCTCTTCGTGGAGCTGCGCCATCGCGAGAAGTACGACTGAGCGGGATGGCCGTCCCCGTCGGCCTCAACGTCTGGTCGCGGCTGGTCGAGCGCACGTTCCCGTATCTCGACCGGACGGCGGCGCCGTTCGACTCGCTGTGGATGCCGGACCACGTGCAGTACGACGGCCATCCGGTCGCCGAGGGCTGGACGCTGCTGACGTGGGCGCTGGCGCGCTATCCCGACAAGCGCGTCGGCCACGAGGTGCTCTGCAACAGCTTCCGCAATCCCGCCCACACCGCGAAGATGGTGGCCACCGCCCAGGCGCTGTCCGGCGGCCGCGCCATCCTCGGCATCGGCGCCGGCTGGAACGAGGAGGAGTACCGGGCCTACGGCTGGCCGTTTCCGCCCACGCGCGTGCGTATCGCCCAGCTCGCCGAGGCCATCCAGCTCATCCGGCACATGTGGACGGAGTCGCCCGCCCGCTTCAAGGGCCAGTTCTACGAGATCGCGGGCGCCGTGTGCGAGCCGCGCCCGCAGCCGATGCCGCCGGTGATGGTGGGCGGCCACGGCGAGAAGTACCTGCTGCGCGTGGTGGCCGAGCACGCCGACTGGTGGAACTACTCGTTCCGCGACATGCCGACGTACGTGCAGAAGCAGGAGGCGCTCAAGGCGCACTGCCGCGAGGTCAAGCGCGACTACGACTCGATCGAGCAGGTGGTGCGCTTCGGCATCCTCATCGCCGACAGCGAGGGCGAGATCGAGCGCGTGAAGGCGCGGCCGGGGACGCGGCCGCTGAACGACATCCACCTGATCGGCACGCCGGCGCAGGTGACCGAGGCCATCCTGGCGGCCATCAAGCAGGGCGCCCGCCGGCTGACCGTGAACTTCGCCGACGTGCCGCATCCCGAGGGCGCCTGGCTCTTCTCGTCCACCGTCCTGCCTCATTTGAGATAGAGGAGAACGTCATGAACGTGCCGGACAGCTGGGGACTCGAGGGCAAGGTGGCCGTGGTGAGTGGGGGTGGCGCGGCCGGTGAGGGCATCGGCAACGGGCGCGCCGCGGCGATCCTGCTCGCCAAGGCGGGCGCGCGCGTGGTGGTCGTGGACCGCGACAAGGCGCTGGCCCAGCGCACGGTGGAGATGATCAAGGAGGCGAAGGGCGGCGAGGCCATCGCGCTCGAGGCCGACGTCACCCAGGGGCGCGAGTGCGCGCGCATGGTGCAGGCCGCGCTCGACACCTTCGGCCGCCTCGACCTGCTCGACAACAACGTCGGCATCGGCAGCCGCGGCTCGGTCGTGGACGAGACGGAGGAGAACTGGCGGCGCGTCATGCAGGTGAACGTGGACACGATGTTCCTCACCGCCAAGCACGCCATCCCGGCCATGAAGCGCACCGGCGGCGGCGCCATCGTCAACGTGTCGTCCATCTCCGCGCTGCGCCCGCGCGGGCTCACGACCTACTCGGTGTCCAAGGGCGCGGTCATCGCGCTCACCCAGGCCATGGCCGTGGACCACGGCCAGGACGGCATCCGCGTGAACTGCGTGGCGCCGGGGCCCGTCTACACGCCGATGGTGTATTCCCGTGGCATGAGCGACGCCGCCCGCGAGCGCCGCAAGAACGCCTCGCTGCTCAAGATCGAGGGCACCGGCTGGGACATCGGCCACGCCGTGCGCTTCCTGCTCTCCGACTACGCCCGCTACGTCACCGGCCACGTCCTGGTCGTGGACGGCGGCACCACGGTGACCGCCCCCGAGCGCGACTCGCAGTGAGCTTGATGACGGCCGACGACGGCCACGGGGCCCTCGACCTCGCGCGGCAGCAGCAGCCGGATCTCATCATCATGGACCTCTCGAGCAGCGCGTGCGGCGGCTGCTGGCGACGGAGCCGCCACTCTCACCGCCGACTGGGTGATTCCGTGCCACGTTGGCGGCTACGTGCCACCCGCCGGTAGCTATTTTTCCGCCGCCGGGCGCGGGACGCGGGCGCAAGTGCCCGCCGCTTCAAGCCTGGGATGTGTGGCACCCGACGTGCTCAGGACGGCCGGCAATGCACGCGCGAGTCCCGGCAGGCCTCTGCCTCGTCGTCCTTGGGGTGGCGCTCGCCACCACGGGCTGCGCGACGCGGATTCGCAACATCCCCAATCATCCGCTCGCGAAACAGTCGAACGCGATCGCGGAGCGCGATCAGCGCGAGTGCGAGCAGGCCATCACCGGCACCCTCAAGGGCGTGTGGTTCCCCGCCGAGGTCGAGTTCGCCGCGTGCATGATCGCCCGCAACTACCAGGTATACATGCAGGTCATCGACGCCTCCGTCGAGGTCAAGCGGGTCTCGCTGCGGACGAAGGCGCAGCCGGCCGCGGTCCTCCATGACCTGGTGGTCTGCGAGCGCACGGTCTCGAAGAACATGACCATCGGGGAGAAGCTCGGGCGGGCGGCCGTGAGCGTGGCCGGCGTGTTCTTCTGGCCGGCTTCGGTGGGCGGCATGGCGGCCTCCGCCACCCTCGCGGTGAACCGCGAGCGCGACTATGCCGACTGCATGAAGCCGCTCGGCTACGTCGTGACCCGGTGGGTGCCGTCCGCCGGCGAGTCGGCCTTCACGCCCAACCGCACGCTCAAGGGCGAGGAGCGCGTCTCCCCCTAGTCAGCCGACGTCGACGTCGATCGTGCGCGCGCGCGGGCCCTCGAACTCGAGCAGGACGATCCGCTGGAACTCTCCCAGGGCGAGCCGCCCGTTCCGCACCGGCACGGACACCGAGGGGCCAACCAGCGCGGCCAGCACGTGGGCGCGGACGTGATCGGCCGAGTCGTGCGCGTACGTCGCCGCCTGCGGCACCAGGCCGTGGAGGACGGTCAGCAGGTCCTCGGCGATGCCATCCTCGTTGGTGAGGATGGTCAGCGCGCACGTCGTGTGCTGGACGAAGAGGCGACAGACGCCGTGGCCGACCGCGGCCGCCAGCGCCGCCACGTCCTTCGTGAGGTCGATGACCTCCTCGTGGGCGTGACTCTGCACGCCGAGGGCGCTCACCAGAGCCTGTGGGTGGCGAGGTCGGCGCCCTCGCGCAGCGCGCGCAGCTTGGCCCACACCACGCTCGGCGCGCACATCTCCGAGCCCGCGAACGTGCCGAAGCCGCAGTCGGTCGAGGCCAGCACGCGCGTCTTGTCGCCGATGGCCTCCACGATCTGCACGAGGCGGTCGGCCACGACCTCGGGGTGCTCGACGTAGTTGGTCGTGGTGTCGATCACGCCGGGGATGAACAGCATGCCCTCCGGCAGCCGGTGGCGCGCCAGCACGCGGTGCTCGTGCTGGTGGCGCGGGTTGCCGAGCGGCATCGAGAGCGCGCCGACCCTGGCCCGCAGCACGAGCGACAGCACCGCCTCCAGCGCCACGTCGTGCACGTGGGGGCCGTCGTAGTTGCCCCAGCAGAGGTGCAGGCGCACGCGATCGGCCGGGATATTGACGATGGCCTGGTTGATGGCCTCGATGTGCAGCGCGACGGCGCGCTGAAAGCCCTCCAGCGACTCGTGCTGGAAGAAGCGCACGCGCTCCATGGCGAGGTCGGGGCAGTCGAGCTGCAGCACCAGGCCGCGCGCGTGGATCAGCTCGTACTCCTTGCGCATCTCGCGGGCCAGCGCCATCACGTAGCGCTCGTGCGAGTCGTAGTGGCGGTTCAGCAGGATCGTCGCGATGGTGCCCGGCGACACCGCGGTCATGAAGCGCTCGGCGAACGGGCGCGGCGCCGCCGCGGTCACCCGCAGGAAGAGGTCGCACTCGCGCTCGGCCTCGCCCAGGTCCTCGTAGCGCACGTCGCCGACCGCTTCGGGCGCGTTCGTGATGCGCGCCGCCGAGCGCCGCCGGTCGGCCAGCATCGCCGCGTAGTCCGGGAAGTCGATGAGGTCCCGCGACGGCAGCCGCTTGCTCTCGCCGCCGAAGCCGCGCATGCGCCGGGCCACGTACGTCGAGAAGCCCGCGCGCGGCTGCTCGCCGTCGTTGCCGACGTCGATGCCCGCCGCGAGCTGGCGCGCGACCACCTCGCGCACCGCGGCCTCCGTCTCGCGCGCCAGCGCGCCCTCGTCCACCGGCTCGCCGCGGTCCTGCCGCACCAGCAGGTCGCGCAGGGCGGCCGGGCGCGGGATGCTGCCCACGTGCGTGGTCAGGAGGCGCTCGTCGCTTCTGCGCATGGCGTCAGCGCACCAGGCCCGCGCGGCGCGGCAGGAAGAGCGTGATCTCGGGGAACAGGATCAGCAGCAGCAGGCCGAGCACGAGCGAGGCGAGGTAGGGCCAGTACGCGCGGAAGTGGCGGCCGACCGTGATGTTGGCGAAGCGCAGCGCCATCAGCAGGCCGACGCCGATGGGCGGCAGGAAGAGCCCGATGCCCACGGCGGCGGTGAGCACGATGTTGAAGTGGATCGGATGGATGCCGATCTTCTTGGCGACCGGGTACACCACGGGCACCAGCACGACCGCGGCCGGCAGCCCTTCCAGCACCATGCCGAACATGATGACGATCAGCGACACGGCAGACAGGAACAGCCACGGCCGTCCTTCGAGCGGCTGCAGCAGCTCGCCGAGCATGGCGGGCACGCCGAGCATGCCCATGAGGAACTGATAGACGGTGGCCACCGAGAGCAGGAACACGACCGCCGCGGTGAGCAGCGCGCTCTCGTGCACGAGCGTGACCATCTCGCGCACCGTGACGTTGCGGTAGTAGAGCAGCGCCGCGGCCACGGCATAGAAGGCCACCAGCGCCCCGGCCTCGGTGGCGGTGAAGATCCCGAAGAAGAAGCCCAGCACGATGAGGATGGGCACCACCAGCGGCACCAGCGAGGCCTTCGTCGCGCGCGCGAACTCCGTCCGCGTAGGTCGCGCGTCCTTGGGCCACTGCAGCCGATGGGCCTGCACGAGGATCACCGCCATCAGGCAGAGCGCGGTGACGGCGGCGGGGATGAAGCCGCCCAGGAAGATCCCGACGACCGAGGTGTCGGTCACGGTACCCAGCACGATCATGAAGATGGCCGGCGGCACCAGGATGCCCATGGCGGTGGCGGAGGCGACGAGCGAGACCGCGTGCTCGGGCTTGTAGCCGGCCCGCAGCATCGGCGGCGTCAGCATGGAGCCGATGGCCGAGACGTCGGCGATCGTCGAGCCCGAGATGCCCGAGAAGAAGTACTCGGCCAGCACCACCGACAGGCCGAGGCCGCCGCGCACCCAGCCCACCAGCGCGCGCGCCAGGTCGACCAGCGCGTACGACATCCCGCAGCGCTCCATGAGGCTGCCGGCGAACACGAACGTGGGAATGGCCAGCAGCACCCAGCTCTGCGAGCCGGCCACCAGCGCCGACGGCAGCTTCGTCAGCGAGAAGTGGCCCACCAGCAGGCCCGTGAAGCCGGCGAGGCCGAGGGCGAAGACGATCGGCAGCGAGAGCAGCGTGAGCACGACGAAGGTGACGGCGACGGAGGCGACCAGCATCGCTCAGGCCTCCGCGGCCGGCATCCGCCAGGCATCCACGAGCCCGGCCACGCTGTAGATCACCATCAGCACGCCGCCCACCACGGCGGAGAGATAGAGCCAGCGCAAGTTCAGGTCGAGCGCGGGCGAGAACGACTGGCTGTTGAGCTCGGCGACCTCCCAGCCGTACACCGTCAGCAGCGCGCCGAAGCCCGTGAGCAGCACGTAATGGCCGAGGGTCACCGCCCGGCGCAGCGGCGGCGGGAACCGCTCGGTGACGATGTGCACGGCGAAGTGCGTGCCGCGGCGGATGCCGACGGCGGCGCCGATGAAGGTGAGCCAGGCCAGCGAGTACTCGCCGATCTCCTCCACCCAGAAGAACCGGATCGAGGGGAGATCGAAGCGCGCCGACACCCACGTCATCACGTAGCGGAGGAAGACGCCGGCCAGCATGTCGAGCATCGCCAGCAGCATGAGCCCCGTGATGACGACGTGAGGCAGCACGCGGATACCGCGGAGGAGCGGGCTCACGGCGCGCGGATGGTAACAAGGCCGCCGCCGCTTGACAACGGTGGACGATCGCGCGATTTTCGGCCCGCCGACAGGAGGCCCCAATGAGCCGAGCGCAGCGCAGCGTCGCGTCCGTGGCCGTCGCTCTCGTCCTCACCGCTCTCGCCGTCGCCCCGCCGCCGGCGCCCGCGCAGCCCAAGCCCGGTGCGCGCAAGCTCGACCTGGCCCACATCATCCCGCCGCCCGAGTCGGGCGCCATCGCCTTCAAGTACCTGGCCGACGAGGTGACGAAGCGCTCCAACGGCGCGCTCGACGTGCGCTTCCACGGCGGCACGCTCCTGGGCAAGGAGCTGGAGATCATGGACGCGGTGAAGTCGGGCAACGTCGCGCTGGGGGCGCCGGCCGGCGCCGCCTGCACGGTGTTCCCCGAGATGTGCATCTTCCTCACGCCCTACCTGGTGCGCGACTACGAGCACGCCTACGCGATGTTCAACGGCGAGATCGGCAAGAAGCTCGACGAGACGTTCCAGCAGAAGTACAAGGTCAAGATCGTCTACTTCTACGACTACGGCTTCCGCCACTTCTGGAACAACCGCAAGCCGATCAACACGCCGGCCGACCTCAAGGGCCTCAAGATGCGCGTGCAGCAGGGGCGCGTGTTCGCCGACACCGTGAACGGGCTGGGGGCCAGCGCGGTGCCGATGGCGTGGGGCGAGGTGATTCCGGCCGCCCAGCAGGGCGTCATAGACGGCGCCGACCTGCCCATCTACAACATCAATGCGCTCAAGGTCTACGAGGTCTCCAAGTACGTCTCGCTGACCTTCCACAACTACGGGCCCACCGTGCTGGTGATGAATCTCGACATCTGGAAGAGCCTCACGCCCGAGCAGCAGAAGCTCTTCATGGACGTCGGCCGCGAGGCCCAGAAGAAGGTGCGCGAGCTGACCGAGAGCGTCGACAACCTGGCCAAGGCCAAGGAGCTCCTCGAGGCCAAGGGCATGAAGGTGAACGCCGCCGACGTGGCGTCCTTCCGCAAGCTGGCCGAGGACAAGATCTGGCCGGCCTACAAGCAGCAGTACGGCGAGCTCTGGGACCGGATCGTCAGCGCGAAGTAGGGCTGGCGGCGCCGTGACGCGGCGGGGCCTCGGCGTGGTGGCGGGCCTGGTGATGGCGGCGGCGCTGGCCGCCGTCGCCGGCGCGGCCGAATGCAAGCCGCCGCTGGCCGCCACGCCGACCGTGGTCGGCCTCACGTTCTGCGCCGATCCGCGGCTGGGCGCGACGATCACCGAGCGCATCCGCAAGCTCCGCGAGGAGGTCCGCGCCCAGCGTCGCAGCGGCAAGCTCATCGTCTACGCGAGCACGCCGATCAGTCCCCGCGGCGGCGGCGACATGGCGGTCAACGTCGCCATCGCCGCCTCGGTGAAGGCCCGGCTGGAAAAGGAATTCGGCTCGGCGGTGTGGGTGCTCGACCCCGGGCGCTACCAGCTTCCCGAGGTCGACGGCCGAAGCGCCGGCGGCGGCGACTACATGGTCATGTGGGCCGAGGTCCTCGGCGGCGAGGACGGCGCCGGCCGCGACTTCGACATGGTCCACTTCACGGGCCCCGGCGACATGCGGGCCTTCTTCGGCTGCGGCCGTGACAGCGTGAGCGACTGCGTGGCCCGTCATCCGGCGGCGCAGGCCATCACCGAGCCCGCCCGCCGCCAGGCCTTCGTCCGCTACTACACGCTGCGGGCCTCCGCCGCCTACTCGACGGGGGCCCACGACGAGTGGAACATCGTCGTGCGCATCAACCGCAAGCGGGGCATCGGCGACCAGGTGGCCATGTTCTTCGACGGCCGTCCGGCCTCGCCCGCCGAGATGGAAACCGAGATCACGCCAGGCTACGAAGTCCGGTGAACGAGCCCGGTAAGGAAAGGGAGCGATCCATGCGAGCCGTTCGAATCGGATGGCTGGCCGCGCTGGCCCTGACGTGGGCGGCCGCCGGCGCCGCGCCCGCCACCGCCGCCGACACGCTCAACGCCTACTCCATCTGGCCGGAGAACTGGGCACGGCCGATGCTGCAGGAGTTCGAGAAGGCCACCGGGATCAAGGTGAACTTCGTCCGCTTCTCCTCGGGCGAAGCGCTGGCGCGGCTGATCGCCGAGAAGAACACGCCGCGCGTGGACGTGCTCTTCGGCGGGCCGGTCGAGACGTTCGCGGCCGGCGTCAAGGAAGGCATCTTCGAGCCCTACAAGCCGCCGGCCTTCGCCGCGCTGCCTGCGCGCTTCAAGGCCGCCGACGGCAGCTGGGTGGCCATCGCCGACGACCCGCTCGTCTTCATGACGAACGCCCGGTTCCTCAAGGACAACAACCTGAAGCCGCCGGCCTCGTGGGAGGACCTGCTGAACCCGGCCTACAAGAACATGCTGCAGATGGCCGACGCGCGCACCTCCGGCACCGCCGTCACCCGGCTCTTCTCCATCCTCGAGGTCAACGGCCGCGACGAGGCCAGGGCGTTCGAGTACATGAAGAAGAAGCGGCGCAACGTGCAGCTCTACACGAAGAGCGGCGGCGGCGGCACGCTGCCGGTCGGCCTCGGCCAGGCCGGCGGCGGCATCTTCTTCATCGTGGACGCGCTCGACACCAAGGCCAAGGGCTACGACGTCGTCATCAGCTTCCCCAAGGAGGGTATCGGCACCTCCGCGGAAGCCATCGCGCTGATCAAGGGAGCGAAGAATCCCGAGCTCGGCCGCAAGCTCATCGACTGGGCCTCCTCGCCGGCGATGCAGAAGCTGTACGCGCCGCACAAGATCAACTTCGTGCCGGCCCATCCCGAGGTGGCCGTGGAGCCGGGCCTGGCCGAGGTGCTGAAGGGCGCGAAGATCTTCCCGATCGACGACGCGTATGCCGGCGCCAACCGCAAGCGGATCGTGGAGCGCTGGGTGAACGAGGTGCTCAATCTCCGGGAGTGACGCGGCGCGGCCGCTCCGGCGCGACCCGGCCCTGCTGGCCGCCGTCGTCGTGCTGTGGGCGTGCCTGGCGCTGTTCGTGCTCTTTCCGCTGGCCGCGCTCGTCGCCCGTGCCTTCTTCGAGGGCGGCCGGTTCGCGCCCGGCGCGCTGGCCAGCGTGCTGCGCGATCCGAATCACCTGCGCGCCTTCGGCAACAGCGTGCTGCTCGGGGTGCTCGTCGCCGTGGCCAGCACCGTCCTCGGCTTCCTGTTCGCGTTCACCGCCGTGCGCGGCGGCCTGCCACGCGCGTGGACGGGGGTGCTGGAGGCCACCGCCCTGCTGCCGCTGATCTCGCCGCCGTTCACCACGGCCATCGCCATCATCTTCTCGTTCGGGCCGCGCGGGCTCGTCACCTGGCACCTGCTCGGCCTCAAGGGCGTGAGCGTGTATGGCCTCGCCAGCACGTTCGCGGCGGAGACGCTCACGTACTTCCCCATCGCGTACCTCACGCTGAAGCCGGTGCTGGCCGCGCTCGATCCCAACGTGGAGGACATGGCGTTCAGCCTCGGCAGCTCGCGCGCCCGCGTGTTCCGCACGGTGACGCTGCCGCTCACGGTGCCCGGGCTGGGCAACGCCTTCCTGCTCGTCTTCGCGGCCTCGCTGGCCGACTTCGCGACGCCGCTGATCCTGGGCGGCAACGACTTTCCCGTGCTGCCCACCCAGGCGTACTTGCAGATCACCGGCCTCTTCGACTTCAAGGGCGGCGCCGTGCTCTCGTTCGTGCTGCTGGTGCCGGCCTTCGCGGTGCTCCTGCTGCAGCGGGCGTGGGTCGGCCGGCGCTACTACGTCACGGTGAGCGGCAAGGCGGGCGCGCAGACGGCGGCCAAGAGCGTGGCGGCGTGGGCGCGGTGGCCGCTGCTGGCCGGCTGCCTCGTGGTCACCGTGGTGATCGCCTGGTTCTACGCGCTGCTGGCCTACGCCTCGCTGGTGGTTGCGCTGGGCGCCAACCACGCGTGGACGGCTGTGCACTACCGCGTCATCTTCAGCGAGGGCGTCAAGGCCATCCGCGACACGCTCGTCATCGCCGGGCTCGGGATGCCGCTGGGTGGGCTCTACGGGATCCTGCTCGGCTACCTGGTGGCGCGCAAGGTGTTCCTCGGCCGGCGCGCGATGGAGCTCGTGTCCATGGTGAACTATGCGCTGCCGGGAACGATCGTCGGCATCGCGTATCTCATCGCCTTCAACGATCCGCCGCTCGTGCTGACGGGCACCGCGCTCATCATCGTGGCCTGCTACGTCTTTCGCTACAGTCCCACCGGCATCCGCACCACGGTGGCGTTGCTGCAGCAGATCGACCCCGGCCTCGAGGAGGCCTCCGCCTCGCTGGGCGCCGGGAGCGCGACGACGTTCCGGCGCGTGACGCTGCCCTTGATCGTGCCGGCGTTCTTCGCCGGGCTCGGCGTGGTCTTCATCCGCTCGATGACGGCGATCAGCGCCACGATCTTCCTGATCTCGATCAACTGGACGCTGATCACCGTGCGGATCCTCGAGAACATGACCGAGCTCTCGCTGGGGCCGGCCGCGGCCTTCTCGATGCTGGTGGTGGCGATCGTGGTCGTCGTCATGGCCGCGCTCAGCCGCTTGCTGCGCCAGTTCCGAACCCCCGGCCGCGTGATGGTGGCCAGCCTGCTGGGCGGCTGATGGGCACGGGGGACATCGAGGAGCGCCACGGGCGCCCCGGGGCGCTCCGAGCTCGGGGGGGTGTGGGGGGCCATGTCGGGGCCCCCCACTCAGTAGGCATCCGCCTCGAGCGCCTGAGCAAGCGCTTCCATCACCGCGTGCAGGGCGAGGTGTACGCGGCCCGCGATGTCAGTCTCGCCGTGGCGCCGGGCGAATTCGTCACGCTGCTGGGGCCCTCGGGCTGCGGCAAGACGACCACGCTGCGGATGATCGCGGGCTTCGAGACGCCCGACGCCGGGCGCGTCTTCATCGGCGACGAGGACGTCACGGCGCTGCTGGCCAACCGGCGCCACCTCGGCTTCGTGTTCCAGAACTACGCGCTCTTCCCGCACCTCACGGTGTTCGAGAACGTCGCCTACGGCCTGCGCGTGCAGGGACGGACGGCCGCCGAGATCACGCGTATGGTGGGCGACGTCCTCACGCTGGTGGGCCTGCAGGGCTATGACCGCCAGTTCCCGCAGCAGCTCTCGGGCGGCGAGCAGCAGCGCGTGGCGCTGGCGCGGGCCATCGTGATCCGGCCGCGCGTCCTGCTCTTCGACGAGCCGCTGTCCAACCTGGACGCCCAGCTTCGCGTGCGCATGCGCGCCGAGATCCGCGCCCTCCAGCAGGCGCTGTCCATCACCGCCGTCTACGTCACCCACGACCAGGAAGAAGCGATGGCGATCTCCGACCGCATCGCCGTCATGAGCCGCGGCAGCATCGTGCAGGAGGGCAGCGCCGAGACGCTCTACGCGCGGCCGGCCTCCGAGTTCGTGGCGCGGTTCATCGGCCGCGTCAATCTCGTGTCGGCCCGCGTGGTGGCGGTGGGCGTCGACACCGTCGAGGTCGAAGTGGCCGGCCAGCGCGTGAGGGCCGTCGCCGCGGCGCAGCCGGCAGTGGGCGACAAGGTGCGGGTGGTCGTGCGTCCGGAGACGGTGGAGCTGGCGCCCGCGGGCAGCCTCGGGCCGGCCGGCACGGTGGTGGCGCGGACGTTTCTCGGCGAGAAGGTCGAGTACCAGGTACGCGTGGGCGACGAGACGCTGCAGGTGACGCGCCCGGGCGGCGCCGCCGACGCGCGCTTCGCGCCCGGTGGCGCCGTCACGGTGCGGTTGCCGGCCGACGGCGTCGGCCTGTTGCGCGACGACGCGTGACGGGATCCTGGCTCGTGCTGCTGCCCGCACTGCTGCTCGCCGCGCAGCTGCCGCTTGCTGCCGGCCCGGAGGTCCACGGCGAGCGCGACATCTTCACCGCGCCCGGAGTGGTGCTCGTCTGGGCTGTGCTCCGCGCGCCCGTGGAAGAGGAGACGCAGGTGGTGATCCGCGTCGTCCTCACCGAGAGAACGTACGCCTACGTCCGCGTCCATGGCGTCGATCCGTTCAGCGGCGACCGCCGCGTGATGACACCAGGCGGCCACGTCGCCGGCATGGTGCATCTCATGACGGCCCGCCGCACCTTCGCCGACCATCCACGGCGCGAGATCCGCCTCTATCGCACGGAGGCGGAGTGGAAGGCCGACGCTCCGGCCCTGACGATCTACTACCTCGGCGTGCCCGACACGACCCCCGAGTTTTCCTCGGAGGCCGCGCTCGCTACGTATTTCGCGGAGGCCGTCGCCCGCGCGAGGCGCTAACACGTTTCCGCGGAAACGTGCTCAGCCGGAGCGCTGCCGCCACTGCCGCACGACGGCCTCGACGTCGAGCGGCGCCAGATTCGTCGGCGGCCCTTCGGTCGTGGTCGCGTTGATCTTGCGGATCCGCGCGTTGAGCGCCTCGACGGCACGCCGCACCTCGGCGTCGTCGCGCATCCGCGGCAGGCGCTCCAGCATCTGCTCCACCTCGCGCCGCAGCGCCAGCGCCGGCGGCGTCAGCGAGACCTTCTCGCGCTCCACGAGCTTCTTGGCCCACCACAGCGGATCCCGCTCGATGCCGAGGTCGGGGATCGGCTTGCCCTTGCCTTCGAGGTTGTCGAAGGCGCCCTGCTCCATGGCCTCGCGGATCTGCTGCTCGATGAACGACTCCCAGGTCTTGCCGGCCGGCTTCTTCTGCGTCATGGCCGGCACGCGTCAGTCGAGCTTGTAGAACCCGCGGGCGCCGCCGCCGAGGATCGCGGCCTTCGTCTTCGCGGACAGCTCCGGCCGATCGGCGATCAGCTTCGGCGCGCCGGGGAAGAAGCCGTCGGGATGCGGATAGTCCGTCGCCCACAGGATCTTGTGGGGCCCGATGTAATCGGCCAGCACGTTCAGGCTGCGCTCGACGGGCTCGAAGGAGATCCAGCAGTTGCGCTGGAAGAGGTCGCTCGGGCGCATCGACAGCCCGGAGTCATTGAAGCCCTTGTCGTCGAAATGCCGGTCCATGCGATCGAGCCAGCCGGCGATCCAGCCGCCGCCGCTCTCGAGAAACGCGATGCGCACGCGCGGATGGCGGTCGCACACGCCCTCCCAGATCACGCTCATCGCCGCCAGCATCATCTCCACGGTGTGCGAGACGATGTGCTTGGCGCCGCGCGTGGCGAAGCGGTCCACGCCGGCCTGCGGCATGCCGCCGCTGGCGCCCTCGTGCAGGCCGATCGAGAAGTCGAGCTCCTCCACCGTGTTCCAGAACGGCGCGTAGTCGGGGTGATGCAGCATCTTGCCGTTGTAGGGATTCGGCCGCAGGAAGCCGCCGCGCATGCCGAGCTCGTTGCGCGCGTACCGCATCTCCTCGATGGCGAGCGGGATCGACTGCATCGGCAGCATGGCGACGCCGAAGAGCCGGTCGGGATACGGGCGGCAGTAGTCGGCGAGCCAGCGGTTGTAGGCGCGGCACATCGCCGCCGCCAGCGCGGGATCCTGCACGGCGCCGGCGAAGAGGCCGACGCTCGGATAGAGGAAGGCGGCGTCGATGCCGTCGAGATCCATGTCGGGGATGCGCTTGTGCGGGTCGAAGCCGCCCGGCCGGCCGTCGGCGTAGGTCATCTCGCCGTCGTCCATCTCGGTGTCACGAGAGCCGATGGCGCCGATGACGCCGAACCCCTTCTGGCTGCCCAGGACCTGGGTCTCGACGAGCAGCCGCTCCTTGCCGTCGGTGTCGATGACGAGCTTCGGCGCCCGGTCGCGGAAGGCGGGATCGATGTACTTCTCCCACATGTCCATCGGCTCGAGCACGTGACCGTCGGCGTCGATGACGTTGTACGGACGGGCCATGGCGGGCCTCCTCATTGGTCCTGGGTGACGAATCTCCACGTGCTGCCGTGACGGACGATGCGGCCGGCTGTCGGATGATGGAAGTGCGTGCCGAGCACGGCCACCGCCGTGTCCGCGTAGCGCTCGCAGAACGCGCGACGGGTCTTCCGCGCCTGCTCGGGATCGTTGTCGAAGTGGCTGCCCCAGTCGGGCTCGGCCACCTGCACGGGGCAGTGCATGAGGTCGCCGGTGATCACGGCCTCGGCGCCGCCCGCGCGCAGGCGCACGCTCGCGTGGCCGGGCGTGTGGCCCGGCGTCGGCTCCAGCCACATCTCGTCGGAGATGCGGTGATCCACGGCGACGAGGTCGGCCAGCCCGGCGTCCAGCACGGGCGTGACGCTGTCGGCCATGATCCGCTTGGTGTCGTCCGCGTTCTCGCTCGACCAGTGCTCCCATTCGCGCCGCGCGAAGAGATGGCGCGCGCGGGGGAATGTCGGCACCCACCGGCCGTTGTCGAGACGCGTGTTCCAGCCGACGTGATCCACGTGCAGGTGCGTGCACACGACGAGGTCGACCGACTCCGGCGCCACGCCGGCCGCCTTCAGATCGTCGAGGAACGGGGTCCGCATCATGTGGAAGGGCGCGCGGCCGCCGCGGTCCTTGTCGTTGCCGACGCAGGTGTCCACGAGCGCGGTGAACCCCGGCGCCTGGATCACGAACGCGTGAATCGACTGCAAGAAACGGCCCTTGTCGTCGAGGAAGTGCGGGGCCAGCCACTCGCGATGGCGCTCGACGGCCTCCGGGGTCGCGTCGGGCAGCAGCCAGGTCGGCCGCGTGGGGCCGGCCCGCTCGACGACGGCGGAGATCCTCAGGCGGCCGAGCGTCAACGGCTGCATCAGCCCACCGCCTTGCGCAGCTTGCCGTGCAGCTCGCCCAGCGCCTCGCTCATGGCGTCCACCGAGCGGGCGCCCGCCTGGAAGATCGCCGTGGCGTTGATCGAGATCCACTGAAAGCCCATCTGCTGCAGCTCCAGCGCCCGCGCCACCACGCGCTCGTGCTCGGCGTAGAAGCGCTTGCCCTCGGCGTCGCGCGGCGGCGGCGCCACCATGCTCTGCAGCCCGATGCTCTTCGGATCGCGCCCGGCCGCCTCGGCGTGACGGCGGATCGCCTCGATCGCGCGCCTGGCGTCGGCAGCGTCGGTCACGCGGCTCGCCAGCCAGCCGTCGCCCAGCCGCCCCACGCGCCGCAGCGCGGCCTCGGAGGCGCCGCCGACCCAGATGGGCAGCCGCCCGGCCTGCGGCGACTTGGGCTCCATCGCCATCTCGTTGGCGCGGTAGTGCTTGCCCGCGTAGTTGACGTGGGCGTCCGTCCAGTACGCGCGCAGCAGCGCGATCGCTTCGTCCATCCGCGCGCCCCGATCATGGAAGCTCTCGCCGAGCGCCTCGTACTCCGACTCCTGCCAGCCCACGCCGACGCCGAGGCGCACGCGCCCGCCGGAGAGCGTGTCGAGCGTGCTGACCTGCTTGGCGACCAATGTGGGCTCGCGCTGGGGCAGGACCAGCACCTCGGTTCCCAGCGTCACCCGCGTCGTCGCCGCGGCCAGATAGCCGAGCGTGACGAACGGCTCCAGGATCGGCATGGCCGCGTTGTAAGGGCCCGGCGGCCGGCCCTCGATCGGATGCCCCATGACCACGTGGTCGAAGATGTCGATGTGGTCGTAGCCGATGTCCTCGATGGCCTTGCCCAGGCGGAGGACGGCGCCCGGCCCTTCCCGGTAGGCGACGCTGGGGAACTCGACGCTGAGCTTCATGGTCGCGAATTCTAGCAGAGCCAGCCACTCACGCGCCCGGCCGTGAAGCTTTGGCTCACGCCAACGTTCAGATCCAATCCAATCGCGTACTCGCTGCTCATTACGGAGACCGCCAACAGGAGTTCTCGTCCGGGCATCTCGTTCACCTGTACAACGTGACAAGGAGCCCCGGGTAGGCGACCTCGAGGATCTCGTCGATCTGTTCCGCGACCCGACCCTCAGCGGCGCGCCCGGCGCCTCCGCTGAGGCGCGCGGGTGGCTGTCCGGGCCGCGTACGGAGCAAGCTCCTCACGGACTGCCTGCTTCACGACGTCCAGCGTCGATCGGCGGTGGATGTGTTCCAGCAGGGCGTCATTGATGAGCGTCTGGTAATTGCCGCCGCCGGCCTTGTTTACGATATCGCGGAAATAATCTAGGACCGCGTTGTCCAACCGAATCGAGATCTTTGTCTTGCCAGGGTCGGGCGGTATGACTGGCCCTCGCTTGGCGCCGGAAAAATCGATATAGCGGCGTTTTTCAGCTGCGACCTTCTTCATATGCGCCTCGCTGTCGTCGGTCGGCTTTCCATGCCGAGATCACTCTAACAACGTCCGGACCGCGATACGTGTAGACGACCACCATCAGGTTGCCCAGGCTGCTGAGCCCCAAAGTGGAGAACCTTTGTTCATCCTCACTGCCGGGATCTTCTCGCGTCAGCGCGAAATCATCGCCCAGAACGGTTGCCGCCTCATCGAAGCTCACCCGGTGCATGCGTAGATTCGCTGCCGCCTTGCGCGGATCCCATTCGAACCGCACGACGATAGTGTATGGACAATCGTCTCCCAGCGCAAGCCGCCCGAACGGGAGTACCCTCTGCGGCTGAAACCCAAGGAGGCATCCCGTGAAGATCACCGGCATCGAGACGTTCGTCGTGGATGCGGGCTGGCGGCCGTGGCAGTTCGTGGCGGTGCGCACCGACAGCGGCGTGACCGGCTATGGCGAGTGCTCGGACGGGCGCAACCCGTACGGCGTCGTGGCCACCATCAAGGACTTCGAGGCGGTCCTGGTCGGGCACGATCCGCGGCCGGTCGAGATGCGCTACTGGGACATGTACCGCATGTCGCGCCAGTCCAAGGGCGGCATCGCGGCCAAGGCCATCGCGGGGATCGAGCTGGCGCTGTGGGACATCAAGGCCAAGGCGCTCAACGTGCCGGTGTACGAGCTCTTCGGCGGGCCCGTGCGCGAGCGGCAGATGGTGTACTGGTCGCACTGCGGCACCTCGCGCGCGCGCAGTTTCGAGCTGATCGGCGCGCCGCCGCTGCGCACGATGGACGACGTCGCCCACCTGGGCGAGGAGGTCGTGCGGCGCGGCTTCCGTGCGCTGAAGACGAACATCGTCTACCCGGGCGACCCCGCTCGCGTCCACTTCGGCGGGTTCGGCGGCGGCCTCGGCACCACCGACCAGAACGTCACGCCGGAGATGATCGAGCACATCCAGACGCTGCTGGGCACGTTCCGCAAGGCGGTCGGGCCCAAGGTCGGCATCGCGCTCGACCTCAACTTCAACTTCAAGCCGGAGGCGGCCAAGCGGATCTGCCAGGCGCTGGAAGGGCTCGGCATGATGTGGGTCGAGGTGGACATGTACGACGAGCGCGGGCTGCGCGAGGTGAAGGACTCGACGAGCATCCCGATCTGCTCGGGCGAGAACCTCTACGGCCTGCGCGAGTACCGCCCGTACTTCGAGGCGCGCGCGATGGATGTCGTGATGCTCGACGTGCCGTGGAACGGCTTCGCCCGCTCGCGCGCGGTGGCCGAGCTGGCTGAGAGCTACGAGCTGAACGTCGCGCCCCACAACTACTACAGCCATCTCTCCACGCTGCACTCCGCGCACCTCTGCGCCTGCGTCCCCAACGTCCGCATCATGGAGATCGACATCGACGACGTGCCATGGAAAGACGAGCTGGTCGATCACCCGCCGGTGATCGACAAGGGCGAGCTGGTGATGCCGACCCGCCCGGGCTGGGGCGCCAACCTCAACGAAGACGTCGCCCGCAAGCACGTGTGGGAGCAGGGGCGAATGCCCGGCTACACGGACGCCACGCGGGCGAAGCGCTAGCGGTCCACGCGATACCAGGCCTCCAGCTCGAGTTCGAGCAGCGTGGCGTGCGGATAGCGCGCCTCGATGTCCTCGACGAGCCACGAGGCCTCCTCGCTCGTCGGCAGCAGGTCGGTGGCCGGCACGCCGAGGTCGTACGCCGACATCTGCTCGGCCGGCAAGCGCGTGTCCAGCGCCAGCGCCGTCGCATGACGGTGCGCCAGCAGGCGCTCGTAAACCTGCCGATAGACCTCCGGCGCGTAGGGCACGTCGTCGCTCGCCGGCTCCGCGCCGGCGATCCCGAGCGTGCGTGCCACGCCGAACAGCTCCCGCCAGAGCGCGTGTAAGACGGCCGGCGGCGCGTCCTCGCGCTCGCGCGCGTGCCGCGGCTCGCGCGCGCGCCGCTCGCGCTCGGCCTCCAGGTGCGCGCGCAGCTCCCGCGACGGCACCGGGATGACGAAGCGCGTCGTCGGCGCCGCCAGCACCGGCTCGGCCTCGTCGGCGTCCCGCCGCGCCAGCGAGACGAGGCGATGCCCGATGAAGGGCGTCTCGCCGATCAGCACGTGATCGAAGTTCGGGTGGCGGGCGTGCCAGGCCGCCACGGCCTGGCGCGCCCAGCGGCCGACGGCCAGCCGGATCACGCCGTGCGTGACGCCTCGCACTTGCGGATGCCGGCGTCCGGCCCGGCTGGCTTCGAAGATGGGCCGGGCGACGTCCCACTGCAGCAGGTGCACCTGTCGCCCGCGGGCGTAGGCCATGTGGGCGAGCTGGTGGATCAGCAGGCTCTTGCCGGTGCCGGGCAGGCCCGCGAAGAACACCAGCCGGGCCTCGCGTGCCAGCGTCGCCAGCGTGGCGAACAGGGGCGAACCCTCGCGCACGATCATGCCCTTCACGGCGCGCGGGATTCTAGCAGACGCCGCGCTGGAACTTCTTTCGCCGTGTCCGGTCTAAGCCGGCAAGAGCCCCCACGGGCGGGAGGAGATCATGACCACCAGCAGGCGGAGCTTTCTGCGCATCGCCGGACTTGCCGCGGCCTCGACCCTGGCCATGCCCCATCACGCGCGGGCGGGCCGCGCCGCGTCGCCCCTGCAGCGCTTCGTCGCCACGCTGCAGCCGGGGGCCATCGCGCGCCACGGCGCGCTCACCCTGGTGTGGCTCCACGGCGGTGAGGGAGCTCCGCTGATCACGGTGGTCACGCTCGACGAGGCCCAGGCCAGCGGCGAGCTGCTCATCACCGAGCACGGCAGCGCGACGGTGCCGGAGCTCATCGTGAACAACCGCGGCAAGGCACACGTCCTCATGCTGGCCGGCGAGATCCTCGTCGGCGGCAAGCAGAACCGCGTGCTGCGCGAGGACATCCTGCTGCCGCCGCTGAGCGGGCCGCGGCCGATCTCCGTCTACTGCGTGGAGCAGGGACGCTGGAGCGGCAGCCGCAAGGAGTTCCAGTCCAAGTCCTACGTGGCCCAGCCCTCGCTGCGGCGCCAGCTGCTCGAGAAGACGGACCAGCACCAAGTGTGGGCGGAGGTCGACCGCTCGCTGAACGCCCAGGGCCTTGCGGCCGTGAGAGGGAGCAGCTACGCGCGCGTGTACGAGTCGGAGGATGTGGCCAAGCGTCTCGACGACGGCGCGCGTGGTCTGGAGGCGCCGGCGCCGCACGCGCTGGGCGCCATGGTCCTGGTGGGTCAGGCCCTCGGCGGTCTCGACGCCTTCCACGACGCCGGCCTGTTCGGTCGCGAGTGGCGCAAGCTCCTGCGCGCCCACCTGCTGGAATCGTACGGCGCGCCGCCGCCCGCGACGCTCGGTGACGACGAGACGCGGCAGCGCGCCCGCACGTTCCTGGGCGCGGTGGCCGGCGCCGGGGGCTCGGCGCGTGGCAATGCGGGCGTCGGTCAGCTCTTCGAGTTCCGGGGCAAGGACTTTCGCGGCACGGCCCTCGACCACGAGGGGCGCGTGGTGCACCTGGCGGTGGCGTGAGCTACGCGGTGACGCGGACGGCCGCGGCGGGCGCGATCACTTCCGCGGCGTTCAGCGCGGCCGTCACGCAGCGATGGAGGTACTCCCAGTTGAACGGCTTGGAGACGTAGTCGAGGGCGCCGCGCGACAGGCAGCGCTTGGCCAGCGCCACGTCGCCGGCGCCGCTGACGATGACCACCGGCAGCTCGGGCCACCGCAGCTTCATCTGCTGCAGCACCTCGACGCCGCTGAGCCCCGCCATCCTGAGATCCAGCAGCACGACGTCGGGCCGCTCGTGCTCGGCCAGCATCAAGCCATCGCCCCCGTGGTGGGCGCCGATGACCACGTAGCCGGAGTCCCCGAAGTAGTCGATGACCATCTCGACGATGTTGGGGTCGTCGTCGATGACCAGGATCCGGCCCAGGGGCTTCGCGGCCATGTAAAGGTATTTATCGCATCCGAAGCGGCTGTGACCAGTCATGAAAAGTTGTGTCGGGGAAATCCCGCACCTGCCGCTTGACTCCCGCCGCCGGGCCCCCCTAGGCTTCTGCCCGCGGAGGACACAAGCATGCGCCGTCCTGTCCTGCTCGTTGCGGCGCTGGCGCTGGCGGTGACGACCGGGCCGGGCGCCGTGGTCGCCCAGCCCGTGGGTGAGCTGACCTACGCCATGCATGTCACGATCGCCCCCGCCTGGTTCGATCCCGCCGACAACACGGGCATCGCCACACCGTTCATGGTGCAGGAGGCGCTGCACGACGCGCTCGTCAAGCCCATGCCACAGAGCCCGATGGCGCCCGGGCTGGCCGAGTCGTGGACGGAGAGCGCGGACGGGCTCCGCTACGAGTTCGTCCTGCGTCGCGGCGTGACCTTTCACAACGGCGAGCCGCTGACCGCGGACGACGTGAAGTTCAGCTTCCAGCGCTACCGCGGCGCCGCAGCCAAGCTCCTCAAGGACAAGGTCAAGGCGATCGAGATCCCGGCGCCCAATCGCATCCGCTTCCTGCTGCGCGAGCCGTGGCCCGATTTCATGGCCTTCTATGCCACGCCGGCCACGGGCGCCGCCTGGATCGTGCCCAAGAAGTACGTCGAGCAGGTCGGCGACGAGGGCTTCAAGAAGCAGCCGATCGGCGCGGGCCCCTACCGCTTCGTCAGCCACCAGCCCGGCGTGGAGGTCATCCTGGAGGCGTACGAGAAGTACTGGCGCAAGCCGCCGTCGGTGAAGCGGCTCGTGATGAAGGTGGTCCCGGAGGAGCCCACGCGCCTGGCCATGCTGAAGAACGGCGAGGCCGACATCGCCTACCTCATGACGGGCCCGCTCGCCGAGGAGATCAAGCGCACGCCGTCACTGCAGCTGCTGCCCTCGGGCGGGCAGTGGGTGCCGGCCATCTGCATGTTCGACCAGACTGACGCGAAGTCGCCCTGGCACGACGTGCGCGTGCGCCTGGCTGCCAGCCACGCCATCGACCGCAAGGCCATCGCGGAGGCCGACAGCCTCGGCGCCTCGCCGCCAATGGGTTCGCTGATCCCGCCGGCCGTCGAGTTCGCGCTGCCGGTGGAACCGCACCGGTACGATGCCGTGCGGGCGCGCGCCCTCCTCAGGGAGGCCGGCTATCCGAACGGGTTCGACGCCGGCGAGATGGTCGGCACCACGCAGTTCGCCTCGACGGCCGAGGCTGTCCTGGACTACTTCCGCGCGGTCGGCATCCGCGCGCGGTTCCGGAGCATGGAGCGGGTCGCCTACCTGACGGCCTGGAAGGACAAGAAGCTGAAGAACCTCCTGTTCTGTGGCGCGGGCGGCTACGGCAATGCGGCGACGCGCGTGGAGAACTACTTCGTGACGGGCGGCGCCTACTCGCTGGGTGGCCAGCCCGACATCGACGACCTCTTCCAGCAGCAGGCCCGCGAGCTCGACCGGAAGAAGCGCGAGGCGCTGCTGCACCGCATCCAGCGCCTGGCCAGCGAGCGCGTGCTCTTCATTCCGATCTACGCCCTCTACTTCAACAACGGCGTCGGTCCCCGCGTGCAGGAATCCAGCCTCAACCGCATCCCGCTGCACTACTACACCGCGCCGTTCGAGGACGTGCGGCTCAAGACGAACTGAGCCGGAAGGAGGCCCCATGAGTCGATCCATCGCGCGGATCGTGCTCGCGTTGCTGATCGGGGTGTCCGGCGGGCAGGCGGCGGCACAGGGCCCGCCCGACCAGCAGCTGACCCTCGCGTTCGACGCCTCGCTCGCCCCGACCTTCCTCGACCCCGCCGAGACGTCGGGCCTCGGCACGCCCTTCGTCTTCCTCTACGCGCTCCACGACGCGCTCAGCAAACCGCTGCCGGGCAACACCATGGCGCCCTGCCTGGCGGAATCGTGGCGCGAGAGCGCCGACGGGCTCGTGTACGAGTTCAAGCTGCGGGAAGGCCTGCGCTTTCACAACGGCGACCCGTTCACCGCCGAGGACGTGAAGTTCAGCTTCCACCGCTACCGCGGGGTGTCCGCCAAGCTCCTCCACGAGCGCGTGAAGGACGTGCAGGTCGTCGATCCCCACCGCGTGCGATTCGTGCTGCACACGCCGTGGCCCGACTTCCTGGCGTTCTATGCCACGCCGGCTACCGGCGCCGCCTGGATCGTCCCCAAGAAGTATCTCGAGCAGGTCGGCGAGGAGGGCTTCAAGCGGCAGCCGGTGGGGCTCGGTCCCTACCGGTTCGTGCGGATGACGCCGGGCATCGAGCTGGTGCTCGAGGCCGACGAGCAGTACTGGCGCAAGAAGCCGACGATCAAGCGCCTCGTCATCAAGGGCGTCCCCGATCGCACGACGCGGCTGGCAATGCTGAAGACCGGCGAGGTGGACATCGCCTTCCTGATGATCGGCGTCGAGGCGGCCACGGTGAAAGCGGATGCGCGATTGCGCCTGGCCCACGTCGTGCCGCCCGCCGCGTGGTGGGTGGAGTTTCCCGAGCAGTGGAAGAAATCCTCGCCCTGGGCCGATCGCCGCGTGCGGCTCGCCGCCAACCTGGCGATGGACCGCCAGGGCTTGAACGAGGCCGAGCGCCTTGGACTCTCGCGGCTGACGGGCTCGATCATTCCGAGCGGGATGGACTTCGCGCTGCGGATCGAGCCGTATCCCCACGATCCGGCGCAGGCCAAGCGTCTTCTCGCGGACGCCGGGTATCCCAACGGCTTCGACGCGGGTGACCTCACGCCCCTGCCGCCCTTCACGACGTTCGGTGAGGCTGCGGCGAACGCGCTCGCCGGCGTCGGCATCCGGACGCGCGTCCGCACGATGGAACGCGTGACGTTCATGGAATCGTGGCGCGCGAAGAAGCTGTCGGGTCTCATCCTGGTGGCGACGGCGGCGCCCGGCAACGCGGCCGCGCGCATCGAGGCCTTCGTGGTCAGCACGGCGCTCTATACGTCCGGCGGGTATCCCGACATCGATGACCTGTTCCGCTCGCAGGCGCAGGAGCGTGACCGCAAGCGGCGCGAGGCGATGCTGCACCAGATCCAGCGGTGGATGCACGAGCGCGTCATGTACGCGCCGATCTTCGAGCCGGCCACGCTGCACGGCGTGGGCCCGCGCGTCGACGAGGCCGGCATCGGCTTGACCTCCCAACTCTACTTTCCGTCCCCCTACGAGGAGATGCGCTTGAAGAAGCCCTAGGAGACCGGTGCTCGAGGGCGCGGCGCGTCTCGCCACAAACGCCAGAGCCAGCCCTGCAGCAGCGACACGACGAGCCAGACGACGTCGTCGAGCGAGTACAGGGTGAAGAAGCGGCCGGTGAGGGCGCGCAGGCCGAGGACGAGGGCGCCGGCGGCGGCGAGATTCACCAGGGTGAAGATCACGCCGGTGCCCAGAGAGCCCGCGACACCAGCGACGGCTCGCGGCAGGTCGGAGGGCCGCATGCCGAGACGCCTCACCGCGACGAGGTACGCCACCAGCGACGTGAGTGCGATGGTGAGATAGGGAGTCATCGGGCCTCCATCAGAAGTAACCGGCGACCTCGTAGTAGAGCAGCGCCAGGCCTTCCCGCAGCGTCTCGTGGAACAGCAGGATGCGCTCTCCCGGCTGCGGCGGGTCGTCCAGCCCGCGGACCGGCGCGGGGAGGACCTCGAAGCGGGCGGCCTCGAAGAGTCGCGCCGCGCGGCGCATGTGTGAGCCGTCCGTGACGAGAAGGACTCGCCGGACCCCTCGAGCTCGCAGGAGCGCGGCGAGCGTGGCGACTTCCTCGTGCGTGGTGTGGCCGGCCGCGACGGCCAGCATCGCCGCGTCCGCAACGCCGCACGTCCGGGCCAGGACCGCGCGCGCCGCGCTCTCCGCGCCGGCCCCGAGCGCTCCGGATAGAACCAGGAGCGGGGCCCGGCCGTCGCGATAGAGCTCGATGCCGAGCGCCGTGCGCCGGCGTGAGGTGTCGGAGAGCTGGCCGTCTCCGAGTACGCCGCCGCCCGCCAGCACGACGATCGCATCGGCCGGGCCGATCCGCGTGGGCACCGCGAGTCTCGCGTAGAGGAGCGTGGGGAGCGGCGTGAACGCGCCGAAGAAGAACAGCGCGAGCGCGGCGACGCCGAGCGGTCGGACGATCACCGGCGCGGGCTCACAACCGCGCGAGCGCCGAAGCGCGCAGCGGCGTGGCCAGGATCTCCACGCCGTCGAGCGCGTCAGCGACGGCGTTGGCGATCGCCGCGGGGCCCGGCACCGCCGAGCCTTCGCCCGTGCCCTTGGCGCCCAGCGGGTTCAGCGGCGACGGTGAATCGCAGCCGGCCACGTCGATCGGCGGCACGCCGTCGGCCCGCGGCAGCGCGTACTCCATCAGGCTGCCGGTCAGCACCTGCCCGTGCGCGTCGTAGACGATCTCCTCGCCGAGGGCCGCGCCGATGCCCTGCACGGCGCCGCCCTGCGTCTGCCCCTCGACGATCCTCGGGTTGATCTCGTGCCCCGCGTCGTGAACCGCGTGATAGCCGAGCACCGACACCGCGCCCGTCTCGGGATCGACCTCGACGGTCGCCACGTGAACGCCGGCCGCCCACGTCACGCTCTCCGGGCTCTGATACCGCGTGGCGGCGAGGCCGGGCTCGCCGAGGGCGCGCACCACGTCCGGGCGCTCGGCCAGCGCGGCCAGCGTGGCGAGGCCGAGCGCGCGATCGGGCGCGCCCTTGACCCGCGCGCGGCCGTCGGCCACGGTCACGTCGCCGGGATCGCACTCGAGGGCGCGCGCCGCCACCAGCCGCGCCTTGTCGCGCACGGCCTCGGCGGCCTGGGCGACCGCGTTGCCGAGCAGGACCGCCACGCGGCTGGCAAACGTGCCCGCGCTCGACGGAAAGCGCGCCGTGTCGCCGCTGCTCACGCCGACCGACTCCAGCGGCACGCCGAGGCGATCGGCGCACACCTGCGCCAGCATCGTCTCGTGGCCCTGGCCCTGGGCCGGCGCGCCCGCGATCACGCTCACGCGGCCGTCTCCGTCCACGCGCACCGTGGCGCCCTCGTGAGGGCCGATGCCCGTCGCCTCGGCGTACGCCGCCACGCCGAGGCCCAGCCGGCGGCCCTGCTGACGCGCAATGCGCTGGCGCTCGCGGAACGCGTCGAAGCCGGCGCGCTTCAGCGCGGTCTCGAGCAGCGCCGGGTAATCGCCGGAGTCGTAGACCATCGGCATGCCGTCGCGATAGGCGAGCCCACGGTCGTAGGGCATGTCGGCGGCGGGGATGAGATTGCGCCGCCGCAGCTCGACCGGGTCGAGGCCGAGCTCGCGCGCGGCGATGTCCATCATGCGCTCGGCCACGAACGTCGATTGCGTGCGCCCGGCGCCGCGGTACGGCGCGCACGGCACCTTGTGGGTGACGACGACGCGGCCGCGGCACTGAAACGCCGGCACGCGATAGAGCCCGAGCAGGTGCGGCGCGGTGACGCCGGCCACCACGGCACCGCGCGGCAAGTACGCGCCGGCGTCGATCAGGAAGTCGTCGGTCAGCGCCAGGATGGTGCCGTCGGCCGCCAGCGCCAGCGTCGCGGTGTGGAGCTGATCGCCCGCGTGCGCGGTGCTGACGAAGCTGTCCTGGCGCGTGTCGCTCCAGCGCACCGCTCGTCCGAGCCGTCGAGCCAGGGTGGCGACGATCAGGTCCTCGGGATAGACGGGCCCCTTCGTGCCGAAGCCGCCGCCGACGTCCGGTGCGGTGACGCGCACGGCATCGAGCGTCAGCCCGAGCGCCTCCGCGATGCGCTGCCGCACGCCGTACGGCATCTGCGTGCTCGACCACACGTGGAGGCCCGCCGTGGCGGGATCCCAGCGCGCGGCAACGGCGCGCGCCTCGAGCGGCAGGGCGGTGAGCCGCCCGCAGCGCAGCCGGCGCGTCACCACGAGCCGCGCGCGCGCCAGCGCCGCCGTGACGTCGCCATGGCCCAGCGTGACGGTCGCGGCCACGTTGTCGCGCCACTCGGCGTGCACCAGCGGCGCGCCGGGCTCCAGCGCGCGCTCGGGATCCGTGGCGGCGGGCAAGACCTCGTACTCGACGTCGACCGCGGCCGCCGCGTCACTGGCGTGATAGGCGTCGGCGGCGACCGCGACGGCGACAGCCTCGCCCGCGAAGCGGACGACGCCGTCGGCCAGCGCCGACTGTCGATAGGGCTTCACCGCGGCGGCGGCGACGGCGGGGGGCGGCAGCGCGCCGCGCAGCTCGGGAAGCTCGGCCAATGTGAAGACGCCGGCCACGCCCGCGTGCTTGCGGGCGCGGCCGGTATCGATGGAGACGATGCGCGCGTGGGCGTGCGGGCTGCGCACGACGGCCACGTGCAGCGCGCCCTCGAGCGGGATGTCGGCCACGTAGCGGCCGCGGCCGGTGAGGAGGCGATGATCTTCTCGGCGCCGCAGCGGCCGGCCAATCAGATCCGCCATCCCGTCTCAGGCCTGCTGCACGCGTCGAAGCCCGACGGCCTCGAGCATCGCGAAGCGCAGCACGGCCAGCACCACCGCTGTCCGCCGCAGAAACGTGGTGGCCTACTCCTCGAGCGCCCAGAGCGTGGGCGGCACGCCTGTGAAGCCCAGCTCGTGCCAGCGCGCGGCGACCGAGTCGTAGACCGCGCGGCGCACGCGCGTGCGCCTGGAGAACTCCGTGATGTGGCGATGGTCCATGCACGCGTTGATGAGCGCCTTGGAGCCGTACGCCCGCTTGGCCGGCGGGTTCTGTGTGGGATCGAGCCACGTCGACCACGTGTTGCGCAGGATGTCGATGTCGTCGACGGGATTGCAGCGCGTGGCCATCGCCCACAGCACCTGGTTGATGTTCGACGGATCGACGTCGTGATCGACGGCGACGATCCACTTGGCGTAGTACGCGCCGCCCGGCACCTGCGCCGCCAGCGCGAGCGCCTGGGGCGCGTGGCCGGCGTAGCGCTGCTCGAGCGAGACGACCGTCATGCCCCAGCCGCCGGCCGCGGCCGGATGGCTGTACACGCCCTGGATGCCGGGCACGCCGAGGCGGTCGAGGTCGTTCCAGATCCGCGCCGAGCGCGCGATCGAGTAGAGCAGGCTCGTCTCGTTGGCCGGGTAATCCGCCATCAGCGCGTGCGTGAGGATCGGATCGTCCCGGAAGTGGAGGGCCTTCACCTCCACGAGGAAGGCGAGGTCTTCCGGCCGCCCGTAGTAGCCGGTGAACTCGCCGAAGGGCCCTTCCATCTTCATGGCGTGCGGGCGCACCACGCCCTCCATCACGATCTCGGCGCGCGCCGGGTAGGGCACGCTGCCCGCCTGGCCTTTCACCAGTTCCACCGGGCGGCCGGCGATGCCGCCGATGAAGTCGAGCTCGGAGACCGTCTTGGGGAAGGTGAGCGAGGCGGCCACGAACATCGCGGGGTCCACGCCCCACGCGGCCACGACCTCGCACGGCTCGTTGCGGCTCCAGTAGCGCTCGATGTGCAGCCGTGCGTCCTTGCCGGGCGAGCAGTAGAGCCCGACGTGGTTCCTGTCCTGGATCATCTGCCGGTAGCAGCCGACGTTGAGCCAGCCGGCTTCGGGATCGCGCGTGATGATGGCGTCCGCGGTGCCGATGTAGCGGCCGCCGTCGCCCGCCCAGTGCCGCGCGGCCGGAAAGATGGTGACGTCCACGTCGTCGCCGTAGCGGTGGTTGGCGTTCACCGGGGCCAGGCTGGCGTCGATCGTCACCGGGGCGAGGCTCCGCGTGAACTTGGCCTTGCAGCGCCGGATCAGCTCCATCACCGGCAGGCCCGTGGGCTCGCCCACGGTGAGGGCGAAGCGATCGGGGTGCGAGCCGATCAGGTTCCACAGCGCGCGGAAGCCCTTGGGGCAGCCCTTGATGCTATCGAACATCAGCGCAGGGGCGCCGATCTCCTGGTGCGCCATGTACGTGATGGCGCCCATCTCCTCGTCGTGGTCCACCGTCTGCGTGACGTGCTTGATCTGGCCGATCTTCTCCGCCCGGGCAATCCAGTCGCGCAGGTCGCGGGGGACGTCAGAGTCGCCGGCGCCGGCCGGAGCGGACGACGAGACCGTGGGCGAAGGCGGGCTGCTCGTGTCTTCCATGGGAGCCTCCAGCGTCCGTCAGATTCTAACGGACGCGGGGCTCCCGTGCTGCGTCAGGCGCGGTTGGCCCAGCGCCCCCCGCGCGCGGCGTGGACGATGAACAGGATGATGGCGATCACGAACAGCACCCAGGCGATCTGCCCGGCGATTGCGGCAACGCCGGTCACGCCGAGCGCACCGGCCACGAGACCCACGAGCAGGAACAGCAGCGCGTAGTGAAGCATCGCATTCTCCTCGCTTGGCCGTTGCTGCAGAGCGCGTGCCAGCGACTCGGGAAGCGGGTGTCGGGCGTCGCGTCGACGTCAATCCAGCGCGACGCCGAGCTGTCGTCGGAGCCCACGGGTGCCGGCCGGGGTGACGAGCACGGCGCGGGTGCCGGGGCGCCGCACAATCCAGCCGCGCGCCATGAGCTCCCCCCACAGCGCCGCCCCCAGCGCGCCGCCGAGGTGAGGCTGACGCTCCGTCCAGTCCAGGCAGGCCGTGGCCAGGCGCCGCCGCTCCTGACGCACGACGGCGAGATCGACGCCGAGCTTGTCGAAGACCCCTTCCGCCCGCGGGGCGAGCTCGACGTCGCCGGGGACGTCCTTCTGCGTCTTGAGCGCGCCGCGCGCGACGAGGGCTTTGAACACGGCCACGCCGAGCCGTCCGGCCAGGTGGTCGTAGCACGTGCGCGCCTGGGCGACGGGCGCCGACTTGACGGTGCGCGCCGGGGCCGCCCCGATCTGGCTCAGCGATTCGACGAGCCGGCCCACCGCGGCGTCGTGCAGCTCATAGAGCACGTGGCGCCCCTGTCGGGTGGCTCGAACGAGCCCACGCTGCCGGAGGACGGCGAGGTGGTTGGACAGCCGGGACTGCTCGACCGCCACCACGGTCATCAGCTCGGAGACCGAGGCCGGGCCGCCCATGAGGTGATGCAGGACGGTCAGCCGCAACGGGTCGGCGAGGGCCTGGGCGACCGCCAGGAGTCGTGGGTTAGAATCCATCATGACTCAATGATATATGCTTGCATAGATCAACCTATCATGATATATGACTGGTGACCCCAGCCGCCTGCCAGGAGGTGCGCGATGGACCGTACCGGCATCAGAGTGGAGCCATTCTCGACGTACCTGGAGCGCCGCCGCAAGGGGCCGATCAATCCCGTGGTCGCCGCCGGTGGCTTCGTCTTCGTCTCGGGGCTGCCGCCGTTCGATCCGGACACCGGAGAGATCAAGCGGCAGCCCTTCGAGCGGCAGGCGGACATCGTGCTGGCCCAGATGCAACGTTGCCTGGAGGCCGCCGGCTCGTCCCTGGCCCAGGTCGTCAAGTGCAACGTCTATTGCACGGATCCCTCCCACTTCGGGCCATTCAACGAGGTCTATGGGCGATACTTCACGGCTGACCAGCCCGCCCGCATCTTCGTTTGCGTTCCGACCTGGTGGGGCCCGTTCGACATCGAGGTGGACTGCATCGCCGTGACATGACGCGCGCGTGCCCGTTACCATGCGCGCGTGAGCCGTGACCGCTTTCTGGTCTGGGACTTCGACGGCACGCTGGCGGTTCGCCCCGGCAACTGGACGGCCGTCGTGTGTGAGCTCGTCGCCGGCGCGCGCCCCGACCTGGGGATGACCGCCGAGCGACTCCGGCCCCATCTCCAGAGCGGGTTCCCGTGGCACACCCCCGAGGTCGTTCGCGCGCCGTGCTCGGCCGAGGAGTGGTGGCGCGGGCTCCTCCCGGTCCTCGCCCGCGCAGTCCAGCGCGCCTCGGGCGTCGGCGACGTCGAGGCCCGCCGGCTCGTCGCCGGGGCTCGCGCCGCCTACCTTGACGCGAAACGCTGGCAGGTATTCGACGACGTCCGCCCCACCCTCGAGCAGCTTCGCGATCGGGGCTGGACGCACATCGTGCTGTCCAATCACGTCCCCGAGCTGGCCGCGCTCATCGACGCCCTCGGCCTGGGCGACTTGATCACCGCCGTGCACTGCTCGGGATGCACCGGCGTGGAGAAACCGCATCCGCGAGCGTTCGAGGCGGTGTTCGCCGCCCATCCCGCCGCGCGCGCCGGCTGGATGATCGGCGACAGCATGCAGGCCGACGTGCTCGGCGCCCACGCCGTCGGCATGCGCGCGATTCTCGTGCGCTCGACGCATCCTGACGCGCCAGCGCACTGCCCCACGCTCACACAGGTCATCGACGTCGTGGGCGGCCCGTCGGTCGAATGATCTGGAGGTGGCTGCCGCTCGTCGGCGTCGTGGCGTTCCTGGGAATTCTGTGCTGGCGGTCGTGGTGGCAACGACGCCGGTACGGAACCCGACGCGTGCTGCTCTTCCAATCTCCGCGGTGGCAGGACAACCTGCGCGACGCGCTGGGCGTGGTGCTCGTCGTCCTGCTGCTCGCTCAGGCCATCATGGCCGCGCGAGGGTTGACATCCGAGGGCTCCGGGCATCTCTTCGATCACCCGGTCGATGGCGTCCGGCACGTGGGCGGGACGGCGTTGCTGTTCGGCGGCCTGGCGCTGCTCGTGGTGGCCCTGCTGGACCTCGGGGTCTCGTGGCGGATCGGGATCGAGGAAGGCAGCCGTTCGGGTCTGGTCACGAGCGGGCTCTATCGCGTCTGCCGTAATCCGATCTTCGCCGCCATTCTCCTCATGCTGGCGGGCTACGCGCTGCTGCTGCCGACACGCCTGTCGCTGGTCCTGCTCGTCGGCGCCTTCATCGGGATCCGGCAACAGGTGCTGGCGGAGGAGGCCTACCTCCTGCGCACCCACGGCGATGCCTATCGCGCCTACGCTCGCCGTGTCGGCCGCTTCCTGCCCGGCGTCGGCAAGCTGCGATGACCGAGCTGGCCGAGGACCCCGGCGGCCATAACCTCCGCGCGCGCTACAAGTGGCGGATCGTGGGCGGCCTGGTGGCCGCGATGCTGCTCAACACCTGGCTCGTCGTGCGCTTCAACGGCACACTCGCGCGCCTGCTCGGGATCGACCCCGACGTCCCCCTCCGCGACAGCCACATCAGTCCCCTGGCGTTTGCCTGCTTCGTCTTGCTCGTGTTCGTCTGGGCCGTCGTGCCAGTCGTCGTCTACCACGCGGCCCTGGTTCTCGTGCTCCGGGCCAGGGGCATCCTTCCACCGGATGCGGGCTGGGCCACCGTGTTGCAGTGGCGCCGATTTCCTTCCCACTGGCTGATGACCGAAGCCGAGCGTCAGTCGAAAGGGTTGTGGAGCGCCTGCGGCTTTCAACGCCTCCGGCCCGGTCGTCAGCTGACTCTGCTCGTAGGGTTCGTCCTGGCGATCCTCGGCATGCTCTCGGTGTGGCTGGTCGTCGATGCGGCATTCATGAAGCCTGTGACGTTCGATCCCCGTCGACCCCTCTGGAGTCAGTGGAACGAGCTGATCGTGGTTGGCGTATGGCTGGTCGTCATCACCGCCTCGATGCTCTTGGCGATGTGGAGCGCGGTGGTGATCATGGCGGGCGTATCACTCGCGCGCGGTCAGCTCACGGCAGCCGAGGCGCTGGCCCTTATCCGCCGCGGGCGATCTCCGAAGGCGTGGACACGCCCGGAGTACCGCGCGGGCGACCGGACGCTCGGCGACGACTGACGCCCAGCGAATGCCTCAGGAGCGTGGCCGTTCGGCCTTCGGCCCGAAGGGCTCCGGCCGGAATGCTCCGTCGCGCGCTTCGAGGAACGCTTTCAGCCCGCCCGCCTTCATCGCCTCCAGCAGGTCGCCGCGCTCGGCATTGTACGAGGCGTGAGCCATGGCCGAGAGCGGGACGTTCATCAGCATGCCGGCGCCGAGGCCCATGGCCAGCAGGCCGTAGCAGGTCACGGCCTTGTTCAGTCGCACGGAGGCTTCGGGCACACGGGCGATGCGCTCGGCGAGGGCGCCGGCCTTGGGCAAGAGCTGCTCGAGCGGCACGACCTCGTTGACGAGGCCCAGGCGCAGCGCTTCGGCGGCGTCGAGGTGGTCGCCGGTGAGGGCGTAGCGGTGGGCGGCCTTCCAGCCGGCGAGGGCGGCGAAGAGGATCGTGGTGTTGGACGTGTGGCGGACTTCGGGCTGCGCGAAGACGGCGTTGTCGGCGGCGATGGTGATGTCGGCGGCCAGCGAGTACCAGAAGCCGCCGCCCATCACCCAGCCGTGCACGGCGGCGATGATGGGCTTGGACAGATGCCACAGGTGCAGGAGCCGTTGGGTGGACGCGGCGTCGCGGGTCCACCAGTCCTTGATGAAGTCGGCGTGTTCGACGCCGGCGCCGTCGAGCGGCGCGCGGCCGTCGGGGCGGCGCGCGATGTCGTAGCCGGCGGAGAAGCCGCGGCCGGCGCCCGTGAGGATGATGGCGCGCACGTGGGCGTCGGCCTCCGCCTCGTCCAGCGCGCGGTGCAGCTCGGCGGTCATCTGCTGGCTGATCGCGTTGAGGGCGTCGGGCCGGTTGAGCGTGATCGTCGCGACCGGGCCCTTCACCTCGTAGATGATCGTGTCGTACGCCATCCGGGTTCTCCTCTCAGGCGAGCTCTACCAGCCAGTCCACGGCGACCGCGCCGCGGCCTTCCGCCAGGACGACGAGTGGGTTGATGTCGAGGGCCCGCAGCGACGCGCCATGCGTCTCGGTCAGGCGCGCGACGCGGACGAGCGTGTCGGCCAGGGCCTCGAGATCGGCGGGCGGGCGGCCCCGCACGCCGCGGAGGAGCGCGGCGCCGCGCAGCTCGTCGAGCATCGCCAGCGCTTCGGCGTGGTCGAGCGGCGGCACGCGCACGGCCACGTCGCGGAGCAGCTCGACGAAGACGCCGCCGAAGCCGCAGACGATCGCGGGGCCGAAATCGGGATCGCTCTTCACGCCGACGAGCATCTCCGTGCCCCCGGTCAGCATCCGCTGCACGAGCACGCCGTGGATGCGGGCGCTCGGCGCGCGCCGGCGCACCTCGTCCAGCATCGCGTGCGCGCCCTCGCGGACGGCGCGGGCGTCGGCGCAGCCGAGCCGCACGCCGCCGACGTCCGTCTTGTGGGCGATGTCCGGCGAGTCGATCTTGAGCGCCACCGGGTAGCCGAGCGCGTCGGCCACCTGCACGGCGTCAGCGGCATCCTTGGCGGGCTGGGTCTCGAGCAGCGGGATGCCGAACTCGCGCAGTAACCGCATGGCGTCGGGACCGGAGAGCACGCCGCGGATCCCCGGGGCCACCGCAGCGCGCGCGGCCGGCGGCACCATGATCGGTCGCTCGAGGCCGCGCCGGTACGTGCGAAGGTTGCGCAGCGCCAGCAGCGTGCTCTCGGAGCCTTCCAGGTACGGTACGCCGACCTCGGCCAACGGTCGGACGACGTCCTGGTCGAGGTCGCCGCCGGCGAACGAGCTGAAGCACAGCACGAGCCGGTCGGTGCCGCGCTGCATCGCCGCGCGCAGCGGCTCCACGTACGCGCGCGCGGGCGCCCAGCCGCCCGGCGCCGGTACGTGGGCGCGCTGGTTGAAAGCGACGACGTCGATGGCATCGTCGTGGAGCAGCGTGTCGAGGATGCGCGGGAAGAGCGTGGCGTTCTCGTACATCGCGCCGGTGCCATCGAGCGGGTTGCGCGGGGTGGCGAAGTCCGGCATGAAGGCCCGCAGCGCCTCGACGGTGGATGGCGCCAGCGGCGGCAGCACGAAGCCCACGCGGTCGGCCACGTCCGAGAGGTTGCCGCACTCGCCGCCGAGGCCGCTGAGCACGACCACGCGCAAGTCGGGACGGCGGGCGTCGGCGGCCATCGAGAACAGGGCAAGCGTGTCGATCATCTCGTTGAGGCCCGTGACTTGCACGATCCCGCTCTGCCTGAGCACGGCTTCCACGATCTCGGGCGTGCCGGCCAGCGACCCGGTGTGCGCGAGCATGGCCTGGCGGGCGTTCTCCGAGCGGCCCACCTTGAGCACGACCAGCGGCTTGCGCCGGGCTCGCGCGCGGGCCGCCACCTCGCGAAGCTTGTCGGGCCGGCGAAAGCCCTCGACGAAGACGCCGATCACCGCCGTGTCGTCGTCCTCGACCAGGAAGTCGACGTAGTCCTCGATACCCACGCCGGCCTGGTTGCCGCAGGACACGATGTAGCTCAACCCCACCGCGCGCTGGCGCATCAGGTGCTCGGCGATGGCGTGGCTGAACCCGCCGCTCTGCGACACGATGGCCACCTTGCCGGCGCGCAGCTCGGCGAGATCCGCGCTGAACGTCGCCACGCGCAGGCCGAGGTTGAACACGCCGTAGCAGTTCGGCCCGCAGACGAGGAGCCCGCGCTCGGCGGCCAGTCGCTCGAGCACGGCCTGGCGCTCGCGCCCGGCCGGCCCGGCCTCGGCGAAGCCGCTCGACAGCACGACGGCCGCTCGCACGCCACCGTCGACGGCGGCGGTGAGCACACCGGGCACCTGCTCGGCGGGAATGGCCACCACCACGCAGTCGGCGGGCTCCGGCGTCGAGGCCAGATCGGGATAGCACGGCAGGCCCAGCACGTCGTCGTACTTCGGATTGACGGGGAAGATGCGGCCGCCGTAGCCGTACGTCTGCAGATTCTTGACCACGCGCGTCGCCCGCGTGAGCCGCCGCGAGGCGCCGATGACCGCGATGCTGCGCGGCTTCATCAGCGGCGTGAGGTCGAGGCGGTCGCTCACTGGACTACCCTCGCTCGTGAAGTCGAGGAGAGCCTCGGTCGCTCGCCGCTCGACGGCCAGCATGAGATCTGCTCCCTCGACACTAACGAGGAGAGGCCCAG
>QHRW01000172.1 GCA_003220265.1 Candidatus Rokuibacteriota bacterium
GCTCGCCTCGGCCGGCAGGCGCGGCAGCACCTGCTCGCCCAGCGCGCGGATCAAGCGCGCACGGTCGGCGACGAAGCCCGTCACCAGCAGGCCGTCGATGCCGGCCTCCACGACGCCGCGCAGCTTGTCGGCACAGACCGCCGCCGGGCCCACGGCGGCGAAGCGCTCGGCCAGGTACGCGCGCAGCACGGGCTCCGCCTCGAGCAGCCGCGCGTTGGGGCTCGCCCCCAGCGCCTCGTGAGCGGCCGGCTGGTACCCCTTCTGTACGCGCCCGATCGCGTCGGCGAGCTCGCCGGGGACGTGCTTGCCTTCGAGGGTGAACCGGAAGACGTGGTGCGCGTTGGAGGCCAGCTCCATGCGGATCTCGTCGATGCCGGCCGCCACGTCGTCGGTGACGTTGGCGCGCACGAGCGTCCACAGGTCGATGGCCGAGGGATCGCGCCCCGCCTTCCGCGCGCCCGCGTGCACGTGGGCGACGGCGTCGCGCACCAGCGCGGGCTCGAGGCCGACGTTGACGATGACGCCGTCGGCGATCTCGCCGGCCAGCTCCAGCGTGCGCGGACCTTCCGCCGAGAGATAGATGGGCATCGCGCGCGGCGCCCACGTCAGGCGCGCGGTGCGCCCGCGCCACTCCGCCTCGCCCTTTGTCTGCAGGCCGCGCACGGCCTCGACGTAGGCGCGCATGTCGGCGAGCGTGGCCGGCCGCTCGGCCAGGTTGAGGATCGCGCTGTCGCCGGAGCCGATGCCGAAGAACGCCCGGCCGGGCGCGATCTCGTCGATGGTGGCGATGCCGGAGGCAGCCACGGCGGGATGCCGCGTGACCGGGTTGGTCACCGCCGGGCCGATGCGCACGCGGCGCGTCGCCTGCGCGCAGAGCGCCATGGTCGCGTAGAGCTCGCGAAAGACGGACTGGCTGTCGGCCACGCCGACGAGCGAGAAGCCGACGTCCTCGGCCAGGCGCGCGTCGGCCACCGCGGAGGCAACCGACCGCGGCAGGCAGAGAAGGCCGAGCCGCGCTCTCGACATCAGCCGCGCGGGATCTTGGCGATGCCCGGCAGGCGCCCGAGGAAGTTGCCGCTGACGCCGCCGTCCACGACCAGGTCGTGGCCGTTGACGTAGCGCGCGTCATTGCCCAGCAGGAACGCGATGACGTCGGCCATGTCCTCCGGCGTGGCCACGCGGCCCAGCGGCACCAGCGCGTCCCGCTCGGCGGCGACGGCGGCATCCCTGTACACCGTCTCGGTCATGCCAGTGCGCACCATGCCGGGTGACACGCTGTTGACGCGGATGCCGTCGCGCCCGAACTCCTGGGCCAGCACCTGCACGAGCATGATCACCGCGGCCTTGCTCGGGCCGTACGCGCCGAGGTTGGCGTGCGCGTTGGAACCCGACATCGAGCCCGTGGCGACGACGGCGCCGCGCGAGGCTTTCAACGCCGCGTGCGCCGCCTTGGCGAGCAACCAGGTGGCGCGCGTGTTGACCGCGAAGAGGAAGTCCCAGTCGGCGACCGAGTACTGCGCGAGCGGCCCCGGCCGATTGACGCCCGCGTTGCTCACGAGGCCGTCGAGCCCGCCGAAGCGCTCGACCGCGCTCGCGACGACCTTCCCCGGCGCGTCCGCGGTGGCCATGTCGCCGTGAAGCGCCATCGCCTCGGCGCCGAGCGCGACGAGCTCCTTCACGACGGTGTCGAGGCCGGGCGAGGACGTGACGTCCACGGCGGCGATCCTCGCCGGCGTGCCCTGCGTCTTGCCGTCTCGCGCGAGCCTGAGACACGTCGCCCGACCGATTCCGCTGCCCGCTCCGGTCACCAGCACCCGCATGACGTCACCTCCGCGCGCGAAGTGTACGCGATCACCGCTCGGCTTGCCGGTGCCAGCGGCCGAGCCGGTCGAGGACGTCCGTTTCGAATTCCCTGGCCGCGCTCTGTCTGTCCCACGGTCGGTCCCGCCGGCAGAGATACACGAGCCGCAAAAGGATAGTGGAGCCGTCTCGGTCGGCCTGGACGGCCGCCTGCGCGTGCACGAATCGGCGACCCCGCGGCGCGGTCGTGCACGTCGCGCCGGACAGGATCTCGACGTCGGTCGACAGCGCGCCGGACTTCACCGTGAAGTCCGCCTGCCGCAGGCGCTCGAGCACCTCCGCCCGCGACGCGGCGACGTCGTAGATCGGCGGCTCCGAATAGAACGTGACGTGCTCCATCTGTTGATAGGGCTCCGTCACCGGCGGGGCCTTCGACGTTCCGAGGATCGCCAGCAATGCCAGGCCCACGACCGGATACCGGAAGGCCGCCGGCGCGATCGGACGCGCCACGGCAACGTAACGCCGGGCCAGCGGAATCATCGCCAGGGCGAGAAGATCCGAATAGTCGACGACCCGCGCGATCCGGTACGGCGCGGCGGTGTTCCAGGCGTCGATCAGCGGCTGCGAGGCCGGGGACTTCCAGAGCACGAACGCGGCGGCCGTGACGATGGCCAGGGCGCGCGCGTGCGCAGGGCGGAGCGCAACGGCAAGCACGACGACGACGAAGAGGCCGGCGAAGTCCGACAGCTTGCCGGTGAGCCAGTTGCCGAACGCCGCCTTCCACCAGAGATCGTTCGCCAGCAGCACCGCCAGGGCGGCCAGAAAGCCGGGCGACGAAAGCGCCGGCGGCATGCGGGGCCCGCGCGCCTACTTCTTCTTCGCCGCGCGGGCGAGCTCGGCGATGCGGTCGGCGAAGTTCACCTGGCTGTCGTCCTCGGGCGTGTAGCCGATCTTGCGCCTGGCGCTGGCCAGGCTCCAGAAGCGGTGCGTGTTGCCGCTGATGCCGTAGACGATCAGGAAGGGGATGCCGTTCTCGTCGGTGATGTCGGGCGTCTCCACCATCTTGATGGCCTGCTGGGCCTGGTCGCGCGCGGAGAGGTAGGCGCCGAGCGCGCGGTGCATGGTCTTGATGTCGCCGGGCTTGATGGTGTCGAGGTCGTTGTCGCGCGGGCCGCCGATGCGCCACTGCACGACCTCCAGCTTGCGGCCGTCCACCTTGCCGGTGGCGAACACGAAGCCCAGCAGCTCGTAGGACGCCTTCGACCAGCCGTACCAGTTGTCGGAGCGCGGCGGCATCTCCGGCGTCACCATGTCCACGCGGCCGTCCCACACCAGGCGCTCGTAGTAGTCGGAGGCGTGATTGGAGCTGCACACGACCACGCGGCGCACGCCTTCTTCGAGCGCGACGCGATAGACGTTGTAGGCCATGGCGACGTTGGCGTGCTCGGCCTGGAACTTGGCGTCGCTGTTGTCCTGCCAGCTATCGGCATCCATGCCCGGCGCGCGCACGAAGCCGCAGTGGATGACGGCGTCGGCGCCGCGGAAGTGCTGGCGGTAGGCGTTGCGATCGGGGTTCGTGAGGTCGGCGATCACGACGCGCGGCACGGCGGCGCCATCGGGCCCCTTGTCCCTGACGTCGAGGGAGACGACGTCCCAGCGCTCGTCCAGCGCCTTGAACATGCGCTGGGCCACTCGACCGCAGGCCCCCGTGAGCACGACGCGACGCTTGGCCATCACTTGCCCTCCACGATGCGGTGTGTCTGCGTGCCGAGGCCCTGGATGCCGAGCGCGACGACGTCGCCGTTGGCGAGGTAGCGCGGCGGCTTGAAGCCGTGGCCGACGCCGGCCGGCGTGCCGGTGGAGATGAGATCGCCGGCGCGCAGCGACATGAAGCGGCTGACGTAGGCGACCAGCGAGGCGACACCGAAGATCATCTTGCCGGTGTGGCCGTGCTGCCGGCGCTCGCCGTTGACCGTCGTCCACACTTCCAGCGCCTGCGGGTCGGCGATCTCGTCGGCCGTCACCACCCAGGGGCCGACGGGCCCGAACGTGTCGGCGCTCTTGCCCTTCGTGGTGGTGCCGCCGTGCTCCATCTGGAACGCGCGCTCGGAGACGTCGTTGACGATGCAGTACGCGGCCACGTAGCCGAGGGCTTTCGACTCCTCCACGTACCGCGCGTCGCGACCGATCACCGCGGCCAGCTCGACCTCGTAGTCCAGCTTCGCGGAGCCGCGGGGGCGAACGATCGGATCGTCGGGGCCGCACATCGCGCTCGGCGCCTTGATGAAGAGGGTCGGCTCCTTGGGCAGCGGCATGCCGACCTCGGCCGCGTGGTCGGTGTAGTTGAGCCCGATGCACACCATCTTGCCGATCCCGGCCAGCGGGCAGCCCAGCCGTGGCTTGCCGCGCACGACGGGCAGCTTGGCCGTCTTCGCGCCGCGCAGCCGCTTGAGCCCGGCGCCCGTGAGCAGATCGGGCGTGATGTCCTTCACCACCTTCGACAGATCGCGCAGCGTGCCGTCGGCATCGACGAGTCCGGGCTTCTCGGCCCCGGCCCGGCCATAGCGTACGAGCTTCATCGTCGTTCTCCCTGCGGGCTACTCGCCGCGAAAGTTCGGCTTGCGCTTCTCGAGCATCGCGCGCCGGCCCTCGCTGGCATCCGCGCTCTTGCGGGCGCTCAGCGCTGCGGCATCCAGATCGGCGTGATCGACGGCCGGCCGGTTGGCCACCGCGCGCTGGATGACGGCCTTCATCCCGGCCAGCGAGAGCGGCGCGTTGTCGGCGACCGTGCGCGCCAGCGCCAGCGCGGCGGCCTCGACCCCGGCGGCCGGCGCCACCTGGTGCACCATGCCGATCTCGTACGCGCGCTTGCCGTCGATCGGACGGCCGGTGAACAGGAGCTGGCGCGTGTGCGCGGGGCCGATGATCTCCACCAGCTTCTGGCCGAGCGGGAAGGGCACGATCATCCCGATGCGCGCCAGCGGCATGCCGATGCGCGCGCTCTCGGCCATCACGCGCAGGTCGCAGTGCAGGGCCAGCTCGCAGCCGCCGGCGATGGCGTCGCCGTGCACGAGCGCGATGGTGGGATGGCGCGAGCGCTCCACCCGCTGCAGCACGCCCATCACGTCGCCTTCCGGATCGCGCGCGCCGGCGCGCGACTCCATCTCCTTCAAATCCATGCCCGCGCAGAACGCGGGGCCGGCGCCGCGCACGAGCACCACGCGCACGTCGCGCCGGCTCTCGAGGTCATCGAAGGCCGCGCGCAGCCCCGTGAGCATCGCCGTGTTCATGGCGTTGCGCTGGTCGGGACGATTCATGGTGACGGTGGCGACGCCGTCGGCGATGGCGGTGAGGATCTCGTCGGACATGGCGGCGATGGTATCATCCCGGCCCATGACGATGTTCCCCGGCTTCACGCTCCCCGACGAGCTGCGCGTGCTGCGCGAGCAGGTGCGCCGCTTCGTCCGCGACGAGATCATCCCGCTCGAGCAGACGCTCGATCCCGACGCGCCGGGC
>QHRW01000138.1 GCA_003220265.1 Candidatus Rokuibacteriota bacterium
CTCAGGTAGATCGTCGGCAGCGCATAGGACGCGGTGTGACCCATGACCACCGCCGTCTCGATCGCGTGCTCGAGCAGGGACAGTCCGTCAGCGAGGCGCCCGGAGAGGACGTACGCATAGCCGAGGTGTTGATCGATGCCGAGGACGGTCGGCATGCTCCGGGCGCGTCCGAGCGCGCGGCTGCGCTCCAGGCAATCGATCGCCTCGCCGAGATCGCCTTGGCGCAAGGCGAGATAGCCCGCGCAGAAGTGCGCCATCATGAGACTGAAGGGATGATCGGCGGCCTCGGCGAGCCTCACGGCTTCCTGCGCCCTCGCGCCCGCGTCTGCGAATTCGCCCTGGTCGGCCAGCGTCCGGACCAGGAAGCACCGGGACATGACCGATGGGACCCCGGCCTCGCCGAAGCGCTCCCCCGCCAGCTCGCCCCGAAGGCAGTCGATGTTGTTGCGGAGGCAGGTGTTGGATCGAGCGTATTCCCCGAGCGCGTGATACGCCTCACCCAGACGCAGGTTGGCCACGACAGCGAGCGGAACGTCGCCCTCAGCCTGGGCTAGCGCCAGGGCGCGCTGTCCGTACTCGACGGCACGGTCGAGGTCGCTGCCGAGCCAGAACTGGTGGGCCATGCATACGGAGACCCAGCCGAGCCGGCGCTGGTCGCCGATGCGCTCCGCGAGGCTCCTTCCCTCGCCAAGACGCTCGAGCGCTCGCTGGATCTCTCCGAGCGGGTGGAGGGCGTTACGGAGGGCGAGCCGCAGATCGATGCCCAGCTCGTTGGTTTCGCGGCTGGCGGGCAAATGGGTGAGCGCATCGAGGGCATGCTCCAAGCATGTAACCGACTCGCGGTACGCCGAACGGGCCGCGGCCTTTGCCCCGGCCTGACTGAGATACGTCACGGCCCTTTCCCAGACCTCGCCGCGGAGCGCGTGGTGGGCGAGGCGATCCACGTGCTCGATGATCCGGTCGGCGTGCAGCGCCTCGATCGCCTGCACGATTCGGGCATGGAGCAGGCGCCGGGGCTCGGGGAGGAGTCCCGCATAGGCGACCTCGTGGCTCAGGGCATGCTTGAAGGCGTATCCGAGCTCGGGCATCAGCCTCATCGCGGCGAGGAACTCGGTGGCCCGCAACCGGACGAGACCGGCACGCAACGGCGCCTCCGCTAAGCCCGCCACGGCCTGCAGCAGGGCGAATGGGACGTCGCTACCGATGACAGCGGCCGTCTGAAGCAGTGTCCTGTCGTTGGGGGCGAGCCGCTCGATACGAGCGGCGAGCATCGCGTGGACGCTGGCCGGGACCTCGATGTCCTTCATGTCTCCGGCCGGACAGTATGCTCCCCGATCCCCGACGAGGATGCCCGTCTCGACGAGGCTTCGGATGCTTTCCTCCAAAAAGAACGGGTTGCCGCCGGTGCGGGTGATCAGCAGCGACGTCAGTTCCGGGGTGGCGGCCTCTCGCCCGAGCAGGTGATCGAGCAGCAGGCGAGCGACATCGGGCGAGAGCGGCTCGAGCAGAATCTGCGTGTAGTAGCTTTTGTTGCCCCACCCGTGCCGGTACTCGGGACGGTAACTGGCCAAAATCAGCAGCCGATGCTGGGGGATGCTCTCCACCAGGGCGTCCAGGACCTCCTGCGTCTTCGAGTCGATCCAGTGCAGATCCTCGATGACGACGACGACGGGTTGCAGGCGGCTCTCCTCCACGAGCAGGCGCGTGAGGGCCTCCAGCGTCCGGCGGTGTTTCTGGTACGGGTCGAGCGCGCTCCACGGCGCGTCGACCACTGGCACATCGAGGAGTGCCAGGAGCGCGGGGGCCGCCGCCACCAGCGGGGGTCCGAGAGCCAGCAGCCTGGAGATCACCCGCTTGCTGATCTGGCCAACGTCGTCGCGGGCCTCAATGAGGAAATACGTCTTCAACAGGTCGATGACAGGCAGGTACGGGGCCTGCGGCCCGTACGAGGCGGCGCCGGCCACAAGCACCCGGCAGTTGCGGCTACGCAGCGACTGGCCGAGCTCCCAGAGAAGACGCGACTTGCCGACGCCGGCCTCACCGGTCACGCCGACCACCTGCCCGTGCCCCTCGCCGGCATGCTCGAGCGCGTCTTCAAGCTGCCGGAGTTCGTCGGAGCGCGCCACGAGCGGCGTGAGATGCTCGCCGAGCCCGGCGCCGCCCCCGCGGATCCCGTCGAGCCGATACGTGCAGCCGCGGTCCCCGCGATCGAGGGTGACAGGCGTCAGCGCGAAGCGTCGCTCCAGAAGCATCCGAGCCGCCTGGCTGACGAGGATCGTTCCGGGCCCGACGTCGGCCATGCACGGGCCCAGCGTCGCCCATGCCTCGCGCTTGGTGTCGGCATCGACCCGGCCCACCCCATCGATCCAGGCGACCAGCACGTCCCCTGCGTGCAGCCCGATCCGGACGCTCGGAACTGGCTCGGTCCCGTGGTCCTGCATGGCGAGGGTCTGGATCGACAGCGCAGCGTGGGCGGCGCGTCGGGCCGCATCCTCCACCGGCTCGAGGCCGAAGATCGCCACTAAGCCGGTCGGACTTACGTCTTCCACCCGGCCGCCGAAGCCGTCCACCTTCTCCAAGAAGCGCCGCAGCATCGAGGTGGCATCGAAGGGGTCGCCTGACATCGCGAAAAGGTCCGCGCGGAGCAGCGCGACGTGCCGCCGCTCCCAGGTCAGCCGGACGGCGGGCGTCGCCGAAGTGGCGGTGACGGCGTCGACGGGGACGGCGGCTCGCACGTGCGCCGGGAACCCGAGTTTCGCCATGCGATAGCGCAAGGTGTTGCGGGTGACACCGAGCTGCTCGGCGGCCCGCGAGATGTTGCCACCAGTGATGCGCAACGCCTCGATGATGGGCGCACGCTCGGTCTCGTCTCTGACCTGTCCTGCGCGGGGCTCGGTGGCCGGGCTCCTGTCGCTGGCGGTCGCCCCGGGGCCCGGCGTGCGGGATTGCCGGGCGACGGACAGGCCCAGCCGATCGACGGTGACGATCGACGCGTCGCTCGACAGCACGATCCGCTCCATCATGTGCGCCAGCTCGCGCACGTTGCCCGGCCAGCGATAGGCGAGCAACGCCGCCCTGGTATCGTCCCCCAACGTCTTCGGCAGCTGCTTGTAGCGCTCGGCGCTGCGCCTCAGATAGTGCTCGGCCAGGGTGAGGATGTCGCCGCCGCGCTCGCGCAATGGCGGTAGTCGCAAGGTCACCACCGACAGGCGGAAGAACAGATCGTCGCGGAACCCGCGCCGGCCCGGCTTCAGATCCTCGCTGGTGGCGGCGATGATCGACACGTCCACCACTTCGCTGCGCGTACTCCCCACGCGGCGCACCGTCCGCTCGTCGAGGACCGTGAGCAACTTGGCCTGGAGGTTCTCCGGGAGCTCCGCGATCTCATTGAAGAACACCGTGCCCCGGTGCGCGGCCTGGACGAGGCCCATCTTGGCTTCGCGGGCGTCCGTGAACGCGCCGCGCTCGTGACCGAACAACTCGGACTCGAGAAGGGTGGGCGACAAGGTGCTGCAATCCACCATGACGAACGGTCCACGAGAGCGTGGCCCGGACGCGTGGAGGTTGCGCGCCAGCAGGTTCTTTCCGGTGCCGGTCTCGCCCAGGATCAAGACCGACGCAACGCGGCCACCGTCCGAGTGGCGTCGGAGGAGACGCTCCACCTGGGTGCGGACAGCGACCAACCCGGCGCTGTCCCCGATCAGCTCGGGCAGCAGGGTCATGGCCCGGGCATTCTACGCCGCTTCGGCCACCACCGATCGTTGTTCCACCACCAACGCCGGCGAACCACCACCAGCGCCAAGTCCTCAATTTCCCGGATATCGGCGCTGGCATCCACGTTGCCCTGTGTCCCACTCGGCCGATGAACCGGCCCGAGATCACACCAAGGAGGCAGCCATGAGACTGCGCAACGCGTTCGCGATGGTCGCGATTGCCCTCACGACCCTGGCGCTGGGCGGCCACGCGCCCGCCCTCGGCGGCCCGGGTAGCGGCGGCGCTGAGATCACGGCGACAGGTTTTCAGATCGCAACCGCAAGCACCACGATTGCCCAGCCGACGCTGGGCGATCTCTCGCTCACGCTGCGATACGTGGTAATCGCGTTCACCGGATCGCTCGAGGGGACTACGGTCAACCAACAGTCGATCGTCAGGGACGACGTGGTCGAGAAAAAGTCATTCATCACGGTTACCGGGACATTCTTCGGCACGCTGAACGGCTCGGAGCCCGGCAGCTTCTCGTTCATCGTCCACAATGTCGTCGACCGATCGGGCTGCCCGTGCCCACCCGCCGTCACGCCAAGCCAGGGCAAGTTCGTGGTGGTCGAGGGCACGGGCAGCGGCGGGCTCGAAGGCATCTGCGGCGGTGGTACCTTCGCGAGCCCGACCGGCCTCGGATCCACCTATGAGCACACCTACCGGTTCGGCAAGGACTGCAAGGCGAACAACTGAGTGAACACTATCGTAACGACCACGCTTTCAGCCGCGGTCGATCAGCGCCCGCGAAGCTGGGGATCGAGCACGGAGCGCAGCCCGTCGCCGAGCAAGTTGAACCCGAGGACGGCCAGCATGATGGCGAGCCCGGGGAAAACGCTCATCCAGGGCGCGGTCTCGAGATACGTGCGGCCCTCGTTGAGCATCGTGCCCCATGACGGCGCGGGCGGCTGGGTGCCGAGGCCCAGGTAGCTCAGCGCGGCCTCGGTGAGGATGGCGTAGGCCAGGCTCACCGAGGCCTGCACGATGAGCGGCGCCAGCACGTTGGGCAGGATGTGGCGGAAGACCACGCGGAAGGCGCCGGCGCCGAGGCCGAGCGCGGCCACCGAGTATTCCTTGGCGCGCTCGGCGATCACCGGGCCGCGCACGACCCGGCTGAAGAGCGGCGCGTAGACGACGGCGATGGCCAGGGCGGCGTTGTCGAGGCCGGGGCCGAGCATGGCGGCGATGCCGATGGCGAGGATCAGCGTCGGGAAGCTGAACAGCACGTCCATCGCGCGCCCGATCACCAGGTCGGTGGCGCCGCCGGCGTAGCCGCCGGCCAGGCCGAGCGCAGTACCCACGACGAGCGCCAGGCCGATGCTGGAGATCGCCACGCCCAGCGCGATGCGGCTGCCGTGGATCGTGCGGCTGAGCACGTCGCGGCCGAAGCGATCGGTGCCGAACGGGTGGGCCAGCGACGGGCGCTGGAGCGCGTCGATCACCTTCATCTCCGTCGGGTCGTACGGCGCCACGACGGAGGCGAACGCCGCCAGCAGCACCATGGCCACGATGATCCCCGCGCCGAAGAGGACGAGGGCGTTGCGCAGCGCCGGACGCAGCGTCGACTCAGCCACGGCGGATGCGCGGATCGACGTAGGCGTACAGGAGGTCCACGACCAGGTTCGAGACCATGAAGAGCGCACTGATGAACAGAATGGTCCCCTGCACCAGCGGATAGTCGCGCTGGAACACGGCCCACAGCAGCAGGCGGCCCACGCCCGGCAGCGTGAAGACTTCCTCGGTGATGACGGCGCCGCCCAGCAGGTAACCCATCTGGACGCCGGCCACCGTGATGAGCGGGATGAGGCTGTTCTTGAGCGCGTGCCGCCAGAGCACGCCCTGCTCGGCGAGGCCCTTGGCGCGCGCGGTGCGGATGTAATCCTGGCCCATCACCTCCAGCACCGACGAGCGCGTCATGCGCATGAAGACCGCGGCCACCGCCGTGCCCAGCGCCACGCCCGGCAGCGTGATGATGGCCAGGTTGCGCAGCGGGTCGCGCGCGAGGCTGACGAAGTCCACCGGCGGCGCCCACTGCAGCCACAGCGAGAAGGCCAGGATCAGCATGGTCGCCTGCCAGAACACGGGGATCGAGAGGCTGAACAGGCTGACCAGGCGCACCACGTGATCGAGCGTCGTGTTCTCGCGTCGCGCGGAGAGCATGCCGAGCGGCACGCCGACGGCGGCGGCCACGAGCAGGGCCACCAGCGTCAGCTCCACCGTGACCTCGAGCCGGCTCACGATCATCTGGACCACCGGCAGCCCCGTGCGCCAGCTCGTGCCGAGGTCGCCGCGCAGCACCGCGCCGAGCCAGCGCGCGTACTGCACGTGGATGGGCGCGTCGAGGCCGAAGAACGCGCGCAGCGCGCGCATCGACTCCTCGCTGTAGGAGCCTTCCGTGCCCACCATCTGGTCCACGACGGTGCCGGGGATCAGGCGGACGAGCAGGAAGACGGCCACGCTGACGCCGAGCAGCGCCGGCAGGATGGACAGCGTCCGCAGCAGCACGTAGCGCCGCACGGCGACGCCGGGCCCTAGCGCTTACTTCTCGAGGGTGACCGTCCGGAAGCCGTAGTAGTTGGTGGTGAAGTGCTGCTGGTACTGCACGCCGCTCTGGGTGACGTCGATCATGTCGGGCGCGAACGTCCAGATCTGGATCGCCTTGTCCACCATCAATCGCTGGACGCGGTCGTACACGTCCTTGCGCTTGGCGGGGTCGAGCGTGGCGCGGCCCTGGTCGAGGAGCATGTCCACGTCGGGATCGCCGTCGTTGTTCCACTGCTTCTCGGAAGAGTGGAAGCGCCGGTAGAGGAGCGAGTCGGGATCGGCGTCGCCCGTGGTGGCGTTCATCGTGAGATCGAAATCGAAATTGGGCTTGATGATGGCCTTGATCCACACGCCGTACTCTTCCTGGATGATCTGCGCGTCCACGCCGATCTTCTTGAGCTGGGCGGCGATCACCTGCGAGCCGGCCACCATCGTTGGAAAGGTCGGAATCACCTTCAGCGTCGTCTTGAAGCCGTTGGGAAAGCCCGCCTCGGCCAGCAGCTTCTTCGCGCGCTCGACGTTGGGCGTGTACCACTCCTTGAACGCATCCGCCGGCAGCGCCCACGGACGCATGGCCGGCGTGAGGGGCCCGGTGACCGAGCCGAGGCCGGAGGCCGCGGCCTGCAGCACTTCCGCGCGATCGACGGCGAGGCTCAGCGCCTGCCGCACGCGCACGTCGGTGTAAGGCTTGCGGCCGTGGTTGACGTTGACCATGTCGAAGCCGAGGCGCGGTGCCCGCTGCGCACGCAGGCGCTTGTCGTCCTTCACGAGCAGGTAGTTCTTGTTGTCCTCGAGCAGCGCGTGGTGGATGTTGCCGGTGCGGAGCTGCGCGATGATGTTGGCCTCGTCGGGGATGACCTTGATCTCGATGGCGTCGACGGCGGGCTTGCCCTTGTCCCAGTAGTCAGGATTCCGGCGTGCCTTCAGATGGCTCTGCGGCACCCACTCCTGCAGGATGAACGGCCCCGTGCCCACGGCCGTGCGCCGCAGGTCGCTCTTCTCCACCGCCTCGCGCGAGACGATGGCCGACCAGCCGCCCGCCATCCCGGCCAGCAGCGATGCGCTCGGCTGCTTGGTGACGATGCGCACCGTGTGCGCGTCCGGCGTGTCGATGTGATCGATCGCGCTCAGGTAGCCGCGGCCGCCCGAGCCCACCTTCGGATCGAGAATGCGCTCGTAGGTGAACTTGACGTCCTCGCTGCTGAAGTCGCGCCCGTTGTGGAACTTGACGCCCCGGCGCAGCTTGAACGTCCACGTCTTGCCGTCGCCGCTCGTCGTCCACGACTCCGCGAGCGCCGGCTCCAGCTTGCCCTCGTGGCTCCACTCGACGAGCCGGTTGTAGAAGAGCGGGTCGAGGCGCTGGCGCGACAGCGCCTGCTCCAGGATGGGATCGAGGCTGGGCGCCTCGGTCGTCTTGGCGGAGATGAACGTGCCGCCGGCCCGGCGGGCCTGCTGCGCGACGGCCGGAGCGGCGGCGACGGCCGCGGCCGAGGCCGACAGCGCGAGGAAGGTTCGGCGGTCCATCTCACATCTCCCAGTCGTCGTACCAGGTGGCGTCGGCGCCGATGCCCTCGCGCGCGACGGTCACGTCGAGCAGGTACGGACGCCGCTGCTTGGTGACGATGTCGAGCCCGCGGCGCACGGCCGGCTCCAGGTCCTTCACCGTGGTCACGGCCTCGCCCTCCACGCCCTGCGAGCGCGCGAGGCCGACGTAGTCGGTGGCGGGATCGCCGAGGAACAGGCCGGGATATTTCCCGTCGCGCACCATCTTGCTGTCGGGCATCTGGTTGGCCCAGTTGTGGCGCACGATCTGGTAGGTCTCGTTGTTGGAGACGATCGTGAGGATCGGCGTCTTGTAGCGCGCCATCGTCCAGAAGCCGCTGGCGCTGTAGGTGAGCGCGCCGTCGCCCAGGTGCAGCACCACCGGCCGCTCGTGGCCGACGGCGATCTTGGCGCCGATGGCTGCGCCCACGCCCCAGCCGAGCGAGCCGCCGCCGCTGCGCGTCCACGTCATGCCGTCGTGGCCGAACGGCAGCAGCGCCGTCCGCGCGGTGGAGCTCTCCTGCACCATGACCGCGTTGCGCGGCAGCGCCTCGGCAAGCTGCGCTTCCAGCACGGCCGGGTGGATGATCGCGTCGTCCGCGTGGTCGCGCACCAGCTTCTCCTCGCGCTCGATCAGCGTCTTCGCGAAGGCGCGCACCTTGGCGCGCTGGCGCGCCCAGCCCTCGGCGCCCGGCCGCTTCCGGAGGGCCTCGCACAGCGCCGCCAGCGTGCCGCGCACGTCGGTCAGCGCGGCGACGTCGAGCGGGTAGTGACGGCCCATCAGGATGGGATTGGGCCCGATCTGCAGCACGCTGGGCTCGCTCACGGTGCCGTGCACACCCTGGCAGCCCACCAGGAAGAGCACGTCCGGCTTCAGCCCGGTGACCTTCTCGAAATCTTTCGAGACGGGGTACATGCCGCAGTAGAGCGGATGGCGGTTCGGGAAGTTGACGAAGATCTGCCGGCTCGCGAACACGGGCGCCTCCAGCAGCTCGGCCAGCCGCACGGCCTCGGCCTGCGCGCCCTCGCGCCACACGTCGTCGCCGAACATCAGCGCCGGACACTTCGCCTCGGCGAGGCGCTTCGCGATCGCCTCGATCGTCTGCGGCCGCGCCGGCGCCGGCGGCTCGATGCGATAGCCCGCACCCTCGCCGACTTCCGCCTCCAGTCCCTCGCGATTGAGCAGATCAGCGCTGATCGACAGGTAGACCGGACCCGTCGGCGGCGTGGAGGCCTCGCGGAGCGCGCGCACGGTGGCGACGGGAATGGCGGCGGGGTTGGCGTGCACCTGGTACGAGCAGCGCGCCTCCTTGGTGATCGGCCGCATGGACTCGGCCTGGCTCAGGCCGGGGAACGGCGCGAGCCCGCGATAGTCCTGCAGCTCGGAGGCCCAGTCACCCGCGATCACGAGCACGGCCGAGCCCGCCACCTGGGCGTTGAACAGCTGACCGGTGAGCTGGTAGGAGCCGCCCATCACGTGCGCGATGACGACGCCGACCTTGCCGCTCAGCCGGTGATAGCCGTCGGCCATCGCGGCCACGAGGCCCTCGTGCTTGCCGATGACGAGCCGCGGATCCTCGGTCTCCGCCAGCGCGGCGAAGATGCCGGTCTCCGCGGACCCGGGGTTCGTGAAGAGGTACTCGACATTGGCGTCCTTGAGGGTCTGCACGAGCAGCATGCCGCCGGTGCCGGTGATGGTCTTGCGCATGGTCATCTCCTCGCTATCCCGCGTGATCGCGGCGACCGCCACTATACTCCCGCGGGGTCGAGACCGAGGCCCGGGCCCTGCGGCACGGCGATGCGGCCGTTCTTGGGGTGGATCGCCTCGCCCAGCGGGTTCTCGGCGAAGTCGCAGTAGAAGCGCTCGACGAGGGAGCCGCCGGGCATCGCGGCGATGCAGTGGATCGAGGCCAGCAGCCCGGGGCCGAAGTAGGCGGAGTGCGGGACGACGGTGACGCCGAAGCTCTCGGCCAGCGTCATCACGCGGCGCAGCTCCGTCACGCCGCCGATCTTGGTCACGCTGGGCTGCGCGTAGGTCAGCGCGCCCGCCTCGAAGGCGCGGCGGAACTCCCACGCGGTGCCGTAGTTCTCGCCGGCCGCCGTCGGCAGGCCGCCGCGCGCCCGCACCTCGGCGAGCCCCGCGAGGTTCTCGGGCGGCCACACGGGCTCCTCCAGCCAGTGCACGTCCAGCGGCGCCAGCGCGCGCGCCATCGTGATGGCCTCGGCGACGGTCCACGGACAGTTGGTGTCCACCATCAACGGGATGCCGGGCCCCGCCGCATCGCGCGCGGCCTTGATCTCCGGCAGCGTGATCTCGTGCACCTTGATGTGGCGATAGCCGCGCACCAGAGCCTGGCTCGTGTAGCGGGCGACGGCCTTGGCGTTGCCGTAGCGCAGCAGGCTCGCATACGCGGGCAAATCGTCGGTCCGGCTGCCGCCGAGCAAGCGATAGAGCGGCAGCCCGGCGGCCTTGCCGGCGATGTCCCACAGCGCGATGTCGATGCCGGAGAGCGCGTAGATCGCCGGCCCGTTGCGCCCCACGCCGTGCAGCGTCCGCTGCAGGTCGTCGGTGATGGCGTGGATCTGGCTCGCGTCGCGGCCCACGATCATCGGCCCCAGCAGCATGTCGATGGCTGCGCGCGTGGCCGGGAAGATGCGATGGCCGAACGCCTCGCCCCAGCCGGTGATGCCCGTATCGGTCTCGATCCGCACGAGCAGCATGTCGATACTGGTGCGCGCGCGGCCGCCCAGCATCGGCGTGGCCCCCGCGTCCACCAGCATCGGCAGGGTGACCACGCGCGTCTCGACGCGGGTGATCTTCACCGGCTGCTGCCCATCCGGGCGCGATACTCCGCGATGAGGTCGGCCCCGGCCGGGCCCATCGTGCGCGCCCACTCCTCCACCACGCGGTGCCCCGCGCCCTGCAGCGCCCGGCGGTATTCCGGCGTGAGCTCGGTGGTGATCGTGACGCCGGCCGCGCGCATGGTCGTGTAGTTGGCCGCCACGCGCGTCTTGAGCACGTCCCACTGCCGCGCCTCGGTGGTGGTGGCGGCGGCGAACACGGCCTGCTGGAGGTCCTCGTCCAGCGCGTTCCAGACGTCGGCATTGATGGTGACCATGCTCATCGTCATCGCGTAGTCGATCTGCGTGAAGTGCTTCAGCGTCTCCATCAGGCGCTCGCCGGCGCCGCCGTCGCCGGAGGAGAGCACGGCGTCGAGCTGGCCGGCCTTGAGCTGCGGGATGGCGTCGGCGAACGAGATCTGCACGGGCACGGCGCCGGCCGCCTTGAACGCGGCCACGCCGTTGGCGTCGGCCGTCCGCACACGCAAGCCGCGGAGCGCATCGATGGCGGCGAGGGGCTGGTTGGCCCAGAGGCCGGCCGCCGGCCACGGCGAGAGGAACAGCAGCTTCTGGTTGTGCTTCTCGAGCGCGCGCTCGTAGGCCGGCCGCGCGATCTGCGCCAGGATCTGCGCCTGCTCGGGCGTGGTGGCAAGGAACGGCAGCGAGGGCAGGAGGAACACGGGGTCGAGCGCGCCCAGGGCGCCCATGTAGGTGTTGCCGAGCGGCACCGTGCCGCGCCCGATGGCCTCCACCATGTCCCTGGAGCGGAAGCCGCTGGCCGCGTCGTACTGGTGCGCGATCTGGATGCGCGTGCCCGAGCGCTCGGCCAGCTCGCGGGCGAACCGCGCGTCGGCCTCGCCCTGGATGGAGGTGGCCGGGTACTCGTTGGCCATCGACCAGCGCAACGCCTGGGCCTGCGCAAGGGAAACCGAGAGCACGAGCAGGAGGAGGGTGAGGACGGCGGCTCGTCGTGTCATGTCGGCGAGTCTACCGTAGAATACCCGCCGGACGAGAGGGCGGGGTCAGCATGGCGCACATCATCGGGATCGACACGGGCGGCACCTTCACGGACTGCGTCGTGATGGACGCCGGCGGGCGCATCGTCACGGCGAAAGCCGCCTCCACGCCGGAGGATTTCTCCGAGGGCGTGATGGAGTCGCTGCGGCTGGCGGCCGAGCGGCTGGGCCTGTCCACGGAGGCGCTGCTGCGCGACACCGCGCGGCTGGCGCTGGGCACCACGGTGGGCACCAACGCCATGCTGCAGCGGCGGGGCGCCAAGGTCGGGCTCATCACCACCAAGGGCCACCGCGACGTCATCCACATCATGCGCGGCGCCCGCGGCGTGCCCGGCCTCAACAACGTCCAGGTGCTGCACTTCCCCGAGAGCAGCAAGCCCGATCCCATCGTGCCCAAGCCGCTCATCGCCGAGGTCAGCGAGCGCGTGGACTGCAAGGGCGACGTCGTCGTCGAGCTCAACGAAGAGGAGGCGGAGGCGGCCATCCGCAAGCTCGTCGCCAGGGGCGTGGAGGCCATCGCCATCTGCTTCCTGTGGTCGTTCAAGCACGCGGAGCACGAGCGGCGCGTGAAGGCGATGGTCGAGCGAGTCGCGCCCGGCGTGTTCGTCTGCTGCTCGGCCGATCTCATCCCGCGCTGGGGCGAGTACGAGCGCACAGTGGCCACGGTACTCAACGCCTATCTGGGCCCCGTGATGTCGCGCTATCTCGGCCGCCTCGAGAGCCGCGCGCAGGCGGGCGGCTTCCGCTATCCGCTACAGGTCATGCAGTGCGGCGGCGGCGTGATCCCGGCCGCCGAGTCCGCGCGCCGCGCATTCCTGACGCTGGACTCGGGCCCCGTGGCCGGCGTGCTGGCCTCGCAGTACCTGGGCGCGATCATCGGCCACAAGCACATCATCGCCACCGACATGGGCGGCACGTCGTTCGACGTCGGCCTCGTGTGGGACGGCGAGCCCGTCGCCTCGTACCAGTCCGTCGTCCACCAGTACGAGTACTTCGTGCCGCGCATCGACATCCGCTCGATCGGCAGCGGCGGCGGCTCCATCGTGTGGGTGGACGAGGTCAGCGGCACCATGCGCGTGGGCCCGATCTCCGCCGGCGCCCAGCCGGGCCCGGCGTGCTACGCGCGCGGCGGCACCCAGCCGACCGTCACCGACGCCGATCTCCTGCTGGGCTACGTCGACGGGGATTACTTCCTGGGCGGCCGGCTGCGCCTGGATCGCGAGCGCGCGCGGGCGGCGTTCGAGCCCATCGCCACGCGCGTGGGCCTGGGCCTGATCGAGACCGTTGCCGGCGCCGTGCGCGTGGTCGAGCACCAGATGGCCGACCTGATTCGCAAGGCGACCGTGCAGAAGGGCTACGACCCGCGCGACTGCGTGGTGTACGCGTACGGCGGCGCGGGGCCGGTGCACGCCGGCGTGTACGCGCGCGAGCTGGGCGCGCAGGGCGTGGTGGTGCCGCTCGGCGGTCTGTGCTCGCTGTGGTCGGCCCTGGGCGCAGCGTCCGCCGACCTCCTCCATATATATGAGGCGGTCGACATCCAGCCGAGCCCGTTCGACCCCGCGCGCGTGTTGGAGCACTTCGCCGCGCTGGAGGCGCAGGGCCGCGCGCAGCTTGCTGCCGACGGCATCGATCCCGCGCAGGCGCGCGTGGCCCGCTCCGCCGACATCCGCTACAAGGGCCAGATCAACGAGGTCGAGGTGCCCGTGCCGGCCGGCGCGCTCGACGACGCGGCGCTGGCGCAGCTGGTCGGTGATTTCCACCGGCGCTACGAGACGGTGTATGGCCGCGGCGCCGGCTTCCACGAGGCGCGCCTGGAGATCGTGACCTATCGCGTGCGCGCGTCCGCCGTCAGCGCCAAGCCGCGCATCGTGGCCGCGCGCGAGGCCGACCGGGCGCCGTCGTCCGACGCGCGCGCCGGCACGCGCCCCGTGTACTGGTCCGAGCTGGGCGACTTCGACGCCACGCCCGTGTTCTGGGGCGACCGGCTGGTGGCCGGCAACGTGGTGCCGGGCCCGGCCATCATCCAGGTGCCGGACACCACGATCGTCGTCCACCCGTTCGAGAGCGCGCGCCTCGATCCCTACGGCAACGTGCTGATCGAGCTGGGAGGGAAGTAATGACATCGGGCACGGCGCCGATCACTCATCGCACGGTCGAGACCAACGGGATCCGCATGCACGTCGCGGAAGCCGGCAGCGGCCCGCTCGTCGTGATGTGCCACGGCTTTCCTGAGTCCTGGTACTCCTGGCGCCATCAGCTTGCGGCCCTCGCGGAGGCTGGCTATCACGCCGTCGCGCCGGACATGCGCGGCTATGGCCAGACGGACGCGCCGGCGGAGATCGAGGCCTACACGCTCATGCACCTCGTCGGGGACATCGTGGGCCTGGTCGATGCGCTCGGCGAGAAGACGGCGGTCGTCGCCGGCCACGACTGGGGCGCGCCGGTCGCGTGGCATTCGGCGCTGCTGCGGCCGGACGTCTTCCGCGCGGTCATCGCCCTCAGCGTGCCGTTCCGGCCGCGCACGCCGGTGCGGCCCAGCACCGTGATGCCGCAGACCGACGACGCGATCTTCTACCAGCTCTACTTCCAGACGCCGGGCGTGGCGGAGGCCGAGCTGCAGCGCAACGTGCGCTCCACGATGCGTCGGATGGCGTACTTCGGCTCGGGCGACGCGCCGACGCGCGAGAATATCGGGATGGTTCCGCGCACGGGCGGCTTCCTCGATCACACCATCGACCCCGAGAAGCTGCCGGCGTGGATCACCGACGCCGACATCGACTTCTACGCCGGGGAGTTCTCTCGCACGGGCTTCCGCGGCGGGCTCAACTGGTATCGCAACATCGATCGCAACTGGGAGCTGCTGGCGCCCTACGCCGGCGCCCAGGTCTCGGTGCCCGCCCTCTACGTGGTCGGCGACCGCGACCTCGTCTACAAGTTCCGCGGGATGGACCAGCTCATCCCGAACCTCAAGAAGCTCGTGCCCGAGCTGCGGCGCACGCTGGTGCTGCCCGGCTGCGGCCACTGGACCCAGCAGGAGCGGGCGGCCGAGGTCAACGCCGCGATGGTGGAGTTCCTGAAAGCGCTCTAGTGTGGCACTCCTGGCGAGCTAACGGTCAGGGCGCGCGCAGCAGCTTCCAGGTCCACTTCACGCCCCGGCGGTTGCTGGCCGAGCCCTCGATGGTGTCGCCGCGGATCACGCCACTCCAGTCCGAGAATCGGTTGATGTCGAAGACCACCACGACGCCCTTCTGTTCCCACCCGCCGTCGGACCGGCCTCCGTCGCGGCCGAGCGCCGTGTAGCGCAGGCGGCCGTCCGCCTCGAACACGATCTCCACGGCCTCGCCCTCGGATGTGGTGCCCTGCCAGGTCGTCCCGGCCAGCCCCGCGGAACCCGCGGGCCGCGGGGGATCGGTGAAGAGGAACTCGCCGACCAGCGAGGACGACTCCCAGGGGACCTGGTCGCCGCCCGAGCGCTCGAGCACGGCCTGGCGGACGCGCTTGAACACCTCCTCGACGCGCTGCCCCGGCGCCTGCAGCGCCTTGAGCAGCTCGCCCGTGTAGAGCCCGTTGGCGCCCTTGCCGTCGCGGGCGACGCGCCCGGGCGCGGTGGCGTAGGCGATGAGGGTGCCCGACGGGGCGTCGATGGCGGCCAAACCGCCGGCCGCGTTGCGAAAGGAACGCGCGAACGGGTTGTCGCGGCAGGCGTCGAGGATCACGAGGTTCACGCGGTTGCGCGCCGTCTCCATGCGGGTCAACACGCTGGCCACGTCCACTGCCTCGACCTCCACCTCGGCCTCCGAGGCGATGGCGGCGTCCACCGGCACCAGATAGTTGCGGCCGTTCACCTGCAGGCCGTGGCCGGCGAAGTAGAAGAGGCCCACGCCGCCCTCTCGCAGGCGGGTGCCGAAGTCGAGGATCGCACGCCGCATCTGCCGCTGGCCAAGATTCTCGTGCGCGGTCACCTCGAACCCGAGCCCCTTGAGTGCCGCGGCCAGCGCCCGGGCGTCGTTGGTCGGGTTGCGCAGGGGCGAGCTAGGATACGCGCCGTTGCCGATGACGAGAGCAAGCCGCCGCTCGGGCCTGGCGTCGCCCTGCGCCCAGGCGACCGGGGCGAGGACGACGAGGGCCAGGACGGTGAGGGCGGCCGTCCAGCCGGCCCGGCGGGCGGTGCAATTGCGAGCGAGTGACACCAAGCCTGTTATCGAACTCTCACGGCGCCGGCGTCAAGAAGAAAGGTCCGCAGTAGAATGGCGGCCCAGGAGGCCACTGAGATGGCGGACCGGCCGCACCCGACCTCGATCGCCGGCGGGCCCTACGACGGCACGACGTTCTCGTACATTCCGGGGCCCACGCTGTCGATCGACCCCAGCCTGACCCTTCACCGCGAGTGGACGGACAAGATCGACCCGATCACCTACGAGGTCATCCGCCACAACCTCTGGAACATCAACGAAGAGCTGGGGATGACCATCCAGCGCATCTCCGGCTCCCCCGTCGCGATGTACGCCTTCGACCTGAACTCGTCGATCTTCACCGAGGACGGCGAGTTCATCTACTACGGCCCCTACCAGCTCTACATGTCGGGCGTCTCCGACGTGCAGGTGAAGTGGACGCTGGAGCATCGCAGCAAGAACCCGGGGATCCACGAGGACGACATGTTCCTCTCCAATGATCCCTGGGTGGGCGCCGCCCACCAGATGGACGTGACCCTGCTCTCGCCCGTCTTCCACGAGGGCAAGCTCTTCTGCTGGATCACCAACGTCCTCCACCAGTACGACGTGGGCGGCATCACGCCGGGCTCGTTCTGTCCGAACGCCCGCGACTCCTTCGACGAGGGCATCCTGATCCCGCCCGTGAAGATCGTGGAGCGCGGCGAGCTGCGCAAGGACATCGAGGCCGTCTACCTGCGCTCCTCGCGCAAGCCGTACCTGGTGGCGCTGGACCTGCGCGCGCAGATCGCGGGGAACAACACCGCGAAGAAGCGCATCCTGGGCTTGGTGCAGCGCTACGGCGCCGACGTCGTCAAGGGCGTCATGCGCAAGATCATCGACAACGCCGAGGCGGCCTTCCTCGCCAAGCTCGCCAAGGTGCCCGACGGCACGTGGCGCGAGCGCTCCTACGTGGAGGTCGCCTACGTCGGCGACCGCAAGACCTACCAGGTCATGCTCACGATGAAGAAGGAAGGCGACAAGCTGATCTTTGACAACGCGGGCACCGCGGATCAGGTCGGCGCGATCAACACCACCTACTCCGGCTGGCGCGGCTCGCTCATGACGGCGATCAACGAGATGCTGTGCTGGGACCAGCTCTACGCCATCGGCGGCGCGCTGCGACACATCGAGTTTCGGCCCGCGCTGGGCTGCTTCACCTCGGCCACGCACCCGGCCTCCGTCTCGACGGCGCCCGTGCAGGCGATGGAAATCTCGCTTTATCCAGCCTACAACACGATCAGCAAGATGCTCTCGTGCGATCCCGAGCTGAAGAAGGACGTGATGACCATCGGCGGCACGTCCCAGTTCCCACTGACGGTCTTCCGCGGCATCGACCAGTGGGGCGAGAAGTTCGGCTACCTGCTGCTCGACCCCATGGTGGGCGCCATTGGCGCCTTCTCCTTCAAGGACGGCATCGCCACCGGCGGCCAGGTCCGCAGCCCCATCTGTCGCATCGGCAACGTCGAGCACAACGAGCAGTCGTTCCCCTTGCTGATCCTCTATCGCAAGG
>QHRW01000107.1 GCA_003220265.1 Candidatus Rokuibacteriota bacterium
CCTCGAGATCGTGGCCCAGCCCGAGCGCGTCAATCGCCTCGGCGGCATCTTCGTCAACGAGACCGCGCCCGAGTCCGTCGCCGCCGGCCTGCGCGCTGCCTGGGAAAGACGGTAAGGCCCCACCGCTTTCGAGCGCCGGCTTTGCCGGCGCAGTCCGATGGTCTGAGGGGAGGCAGGGAGGAGCGCGGCGTCAGCCGCGCGACGACCGCCGGAAGGGGAGCGAAGCTCCCCTCCGGGCATCAAGGATATAGGCCGCGGACCTTGTAGCCTTCGGCGACGCGGCGGACGCCTTCCATGAGGGCGGCGGTGCGGAGGTCGGTGCCCTCCTTGGTGGCGAGGGCCCACACGCGATTGAAGGCGCGGGTCATGACCTCCTGGAGGCGGGAGGTGATCTCGCTCTCGCGCCAGAAGTAGTACTGCAGGCCCTGCACCCACTCGAAGTAGGAGACTACCACGCCGCCGGCATTGCAGAGGATGTCGGGGATGACCGTGATGCCGCGATCGCGCAGGATCACGTCGGCCTCCGGCGTCGTCGGTGCGTTGGCGCCCTCGGCGACGATCGTGGCCTTGATGCGGTCGGCGTTGTCGGCGCGGATGACGGAGCCGACCGCGGCAGGAATCAGGACCTCGCACGGCTGCGTCAGCAACTCGTCGTTGGAGATGGGCTCGGTCCCCGGGAATCCGGCCACGCCGCCCGTGGCCGCCACGTGCGCCTCGAGCTGGCGGATGTCGATGCCGTGAGAATTCCAGATGCCGCCCTTGACGTCGCTGACGCCCACGATCACGCAGCCCTCTCGCCAGAGCAGCCGCGCCGCGACGCCACCCACGTTGCCGAACCCCTGGACGGCGATCTTTCGGCCTTTGAGATCCTGGCCGAGGTGACGGGCCGCCTGGTAGAGCGCATAGACGATCCCGCGCCCCGTGGCCTCGCGCCGGCCCGCCGAGCCCCCGATGATCAGCGGCTTGCCCGTGACCACGCCGGGGACCGTGCGGCCCTGCGTCATCGAGTAGGTGTCCATCATCCAGGCCATCGTCTGCTCGTCGGTGCCCATGTCGGGGGCTGGGATGTCGAGGTCGGGACCGATGAACAGGATGATCTCGGCCGTGTAGCGCCGGGTGAGGTTCTCGAGCTCCTGGCGGGAGAGCTTCCGCGGGTCCACTCGGACGCCGCCCTTGGCGCCGCCGTAGGGCAGGTTCATGAGCGCGCACTTCCAGGACATCAGCATGGCCAGGGCGCTGACCTCCGCCAGGTCGACGTCCGGCGCGTACCGGAGGCCGCCCTTGGTGGGTCCAAGGACGGAGTTATGGTGCACCCGGTAACCCGTGAATACTCCGGTGGTTCCGTTGTCCATCTGGATCGGGATCGACACCACCAGGGCCCGCCGGGGGTGGCGCAGGCGCTCGTGGACCCCCTGGTCGAGCTGCAGGCGCTCGGCGGTCTGGTCGAGCTGGGCCAGGGCGGTCCGGAGCATGGGGGAATCGAAGTCGGATTTGTCAGTCATGAGAGCCCTTTCCGTTTGACAAGGCGCACCCCGGGTGTCACACTCTGATTCCGACTGAAAGAGTCGCCGACCAAATGGGTCGGGTAGGGGAGAAGGACTAGAGAATGCTCCGCTTCACCAAACGCGCCGACTACGGCCTGATGGCGATCCACTACATCGCCATCCACGACGACCTGGGCGCCGTCAGCGTCAAGCGTATCGCGGAGGAGTTCTCCATTCCACAGGAGTTGCTCGCCAAGATCCTCCAGAAGCTCGCCAAGCAGGGGCTGATCGTCAGCCAGAACGGGCCGAAGGGCGGGTACGTGCTCACCCGCCGCGCGGCGGAGATCTCCGTCGGCGAGGTTGTCCGGGCGCTCGAGGGCCCGATCAACATCGTGTCCTGCCTGGAGGACAGCGATTGTCCCCAGATGGAGCGCTGCAGCCTGCGGCGTCCCGTCACGAAGCTCCAGTTGGCGATTACCCAGCTCCTGGACACGATGACCCTGGCCGAGCTGACCACTGACGACGTCCCCGAGATTCTCACGATCAAGGGATAGGACAAAGATCCGATGGCACTGAAGTTTCCGATCTTCATGGACGCCCAGTCGACCACGCCCTGCGACCCGCGCGTGGTCGAGGCCATGCTGCCGTACTTCACCGAGAAGTTCGGGCACCCGGCCAGCCGCAACCATCCCTTCGGCTGGGAGGCCGAGGCCGCGGTGGACGCGGCGCGCGGCAAGCTGGCGCGGCTGATCGGCGCGCGCGATCCGAAGGAGCTGGTCTTCACCTCGGGCGGCACCGAGGCGATCAACCTGGCCCTCAAGGGCGTGGCGGAGATGTACCGGGAGAAGGGCAACCACATCGTCACCACGGTGATCGAGCAGCGCGCGGGCATCGACGTGTGCAAGCGGCTCGAGCGCCAGGGCTACGAGGTGACGTACGTCCCCGTGCAGCCCGACGGCCTCATCGACGTCGAGGAGATCCGCAAGGCCGTCACCGACAAGACGATCCTGATCTCGGTGATGTTCGCCAACAATGAAATTGGGACGATCCAGGACATCGCGGCGATCGGCAAGCTGGCCAAGGAGAAGGGGATCATCTTCCACACCGACGCCACGCAGGCCGTCGGCAAGACGCCGATCGACGTCGAGGCCATGGGGATCGATCTCCTGTCGTGCACGGCGCACCTGATCTACGGGCCCAAGGGCGTGGGCGCGCTCTACGTGCGCCGCAAGGGCCCGCGCGTGCGGCTGGCGCCGCTCTTCGACGGCGGCGGCCACGAGCGCGGCATGCGCTCCGGCACGCTGCCGGTGCCGCTCTGCGTGGGCTTCGGCCGCGCGGCGGAGATCGCCCAGGAGAGCATGGCCGCCGAGAACGCGCGCATCGCCAAGCTGCGGGACCGCCTTCAAGACGTGATCCTGTCCAGCGTGGACGAGGCCTTCCTCAACGGCCGCCCGGACCGCCGGCTGGCCGGGAACCTCAACATCTCGTTCGCGTACGTCGAGGGTGAGTCGGTGCTGATGGGCCTCAACAAGGAGACCGCGCTGTCGTCCGGCTCGGCCTGCACCTCCTCGACGCTCGAGCCCTCGTACGTGATCGCGGCGCTCGGCGCCAGCGCGGAGCTGGCCCACTCGTCGATCCGCTTCAGCCTCCACCGGTTCAACACCGACGAGGAGGTCGAGTACGTCGGCCAGCGGACGATCGAGGTCATCAAGCGCCTGCGCGAGATGTCGCCGCTCTACGAGCTGGCCAAGGAAGGCATCGATCTCAAGACCATCAAGTGGAAGGCCGAGTAAGGGGGAGCGCGATGGCATACAGCGAGAAGGTGGTCGATCACTACAACAACCCGCGCAACGTCGGGTCCTTCGGCAAGGACACGCCCGGCGTGGGCACGGGGCTCGTGGGCGCGCCGGAGTGCGGCGACGTCATGAAGCTGCAGATCAAGGTGAACCTCGAGACGGGCGTCATCGAGGACGCCAAGTTCAAGACCTTCGGCTGCGGCAGCGCCATCGCCTCGTCCAGCCTGGCCACCGAGTGGCTCAAGGGCAAGACGGTCGACGAGGCGGCCAAGATCAAGAACACGGACATCGTGAACGAGCTCAAGCTGCCGCCGGTGAAGATCCACTGCTCCGTCCTGGCCGAGGACGCGATCAAGGCGGCGCTCGCCGACTACAAGGAAAAGAACGCATCGGCGGCGGCGCCGGTCGCATCGAAATAACGGGAGGAGACGACGCATGGCGGTGGCGCTTTCGGAAAACGCGCAGAAGCAGGTGAAGCAGCTCAAGGAGTCCCAGAACCTGCCGGAGAACGTGTTTCTCCGGATGGGCGTCAAGGGCGGGGGCTGCTCGGGCATGAGCTACAGCCTGGAATTCGACACCGAGCAGGGCCCGCACGACAAGGAGTTCGTGATCGACGGCATCAAGGTGGTCGTCGACAAGAAGAGCTACATCTACCTGAACGGCACCACGCTCGATTACGTGCAGCAGGGGCTGACGGGAGGCTTCACGTTCGTCAACCCCCAGGCCAAATCGAGCTGTGGCTGTGGGACCTCGTTCTCGGCGTAGCCGGGCCCGGCGCGCAGGTCGAACGGGCCCGACCGAGGGCCCGTTCGTGTTTTAGGAGGCGGCAAGCGTGAGCGACTTCTTCGAGGTGTTCGGTCTCCGGCGCACGCTGGCGATCGACGGGGCGGCCCTGCAGCGGCGGTTCTACGAGCTGTCGCGGCAGTGGCACCCGGACTTCCACCAGGCGGCGTCCGCCGAGGCGCAGGCGCGCGCGCTGCAGGAGTCCGCGCACGTCAACGCGGCGTACCGCGCCCTGCGCGATCCGCTGGCGCGCGTCGAGTACCTGATCCGCCTCGAAGCGGGCCGCGCCACCAAGGAAGGCGCCACCCTGAAGCCCAAGGCGCCGCCGGCGCTGCTGGCCGAGATGTTCGAGATCCAGGAGGCGCTCGAAGAGGCGAAGGCAGGCGCGCTGGACGAGGCTGCCCGCGCCACGCTCTCCGCCCAGCGCGACGCGCTGCAGGCGCGGATGAGCGAGACCGAGGTCCAGATCACCGGCCCGCTGAGCCAGGCCTGGGACGCCGCCGCGCCTACCGCCCGCCCGGCCGCGTTGAAGGCCCTCGAGGAAGCGCTCGCCACGCGTGCCTATCTTCGCACCGTCATCGACGACCTGGCCAACGTGCTCGAAGAGGCAGGCGACAACGAGACCTCAGGAAGCGAGTCATCGAGGGATGCCACGGCTTCGCCGGGGCGGCCCGAGCGAGTGGGGGGTATGGGGGGCCATATCGGGGCCCCCCATCAATAATGATGTCGCGCATCGTCGGCATTGACCTGGGGACGACGAACAGCCTCGTGGCCTACGTGGATGAACGCACGGGTCTGCCCGTCGTCATCCCCGACGGCGAGGGCCGCCGGCTGCTGCCCTCGATCGTCGGCTTCACGCCCGACGGCATCGTCGTGGGCGAGGCCGCACGCCGCCAGCTCGCGCGCCGGCCCGCCGACACGGTCTACTCCGTCAAGCGCCTGATGGGCCGCGGCTGGGAGGACCTGAAGGACGAGCTGCGGTACTTCCCCTTCAAGGTCCTGGCGGGCGAGGGCGTCGTGAAGCTGGCCGTGGGCGGGCGCGAGGTGACGCCGCCGGAAGTGTCGGCCATCGTCCTGCGCGCGCTCAAGGAGCGCGCCGAGGCGCACTTCGGCGAGCCCATCGAGCAGGCCGTCGTCACGGTGCCGGCCTACTTCAACGACAGCCAGCGCCAGGCCACCAAGGACGCCGGCCGCATCGCCGGTCTCGACGTGGTGCGCATCGTCAACGAGCCCACGGCCGCCTCGCTCGCGTACGGCCTGCACCGGCTGGGGCAGGGCGTGATCGCGGTCTACGACCTCGGCGGCGGCACCTTCGACGTCTCGATCCTGCGCGTGAAGGACGGCATCTTCGAGGTGCTGGCCACCAACGGCGACACGCACCTCGGCGGCGACGACTTCGACCGCGTGCTGATGCTGTGGCTGCTCGAGGACATCCAGGCCCGGCACCACGCGCAGCTCGACCGCGACTGCATCGATCTCGCGCGCGACAACGAGTTCATGCAGGAGCTGCGGCTGGCCGCCGAGGCGGCGAAGATCCGGCTGTCGACCGAGGAGCGCACGACGCTCACGCTGCCGCTGGCCGGCTTCACCTATCACCGCGTGATCACCCGGGCGGAGATCGAGCGGCTGCTGGAGCCACTGGTCGCCCGCACGCTCGGCCCGTGCCGCAAGGCGCTGGCCGACGCCGGGCTGACGCCGGCTGAGATCGACCAGGTCGTCCTCGTGGGCGGCTCCACGCGCGTGCCGCTCGTGCGCAAGCGCGTCCAGGAGCTGTTCGCCAAGACGCCGCACAGCCAGCTCAACCCCGACGAGGTGGTGGCGCTGGGCGCCGCCGTGCAGGCGCAGATCCTGGCGGGCGGCATCAAGGACATGCTGCTGCTCGACGTCACCCCGCTGTCGCTCGGGATCGAGACGCTCGGCGGCATCGTGTCGGTCCTGATCCCGCGCAACACGACGATCCCGACCAGCGCCCGCGAGATGTACACGACGTCCGTGGACGGCCAGACCGTGGTGGACATGCACGTGGTGCAGGGCGAGCGGGAGCTGGTCAAGGACAACCGTTCGCTGGCGCGCTTCGAGCTGCGCGGCATCGACCCGATGCCCGCCGGGATGCCGAAGATCGAGGTGACCTTCCTGATCGACGCCAACGGCATCTTGCAGGTACAGGCCCGCGAGCAGCGCACCGGCAAGGCGGCGTCGATCGAGGTGAAGCCGACCTACGGGCTCACCGACGCCGACGTCGAGCGCATGGTCGAGGACTCGTTCACCTATGCCGAGGCCGACGTGGAGACGCGCCTGCTCATCGAGACGCGCAACGAGGCCGACACCGTGCTGACCCACGTCGGCCGCGCGCTCCGCCAGGCGGGGCCGCTGCTGGAGGCCGGTGAGCGCCAGACGATCGAGCGTGCGGTGGCGGCGCTGCGCGAGGCCCGCGAGGGCAAGGACCGCGACGCCATCCGCGAGCGCACGACCGACCTGAACCACGCCACCGAGCACCTGGCCGAGGTGATGATGGACGCCGCGCTCAAGGGCGCGCTGGGGACCAGGCGCGCCAACGAGATCATGACGTCGAAGGCGGAGGCCCCGCCCTCGAGCGGAGACAGGCGGTAATGGCAGTGCACAAGGTCACGTTTCTCCCCCTGAACAAGACCGTGGAGGTGGACGACGCCAAGTATCCGCTGGCCGACCACGGCAAGCCGGGCTCGCTGCTCGACATCGCGCTGGCCAACGACATCCACCTCGAGCACAACTGCGGCGGCTCCTGCGCCTGCACGACCTGTCATGTGATCGTGAAGGACGGCGCCGAGAACCTCAGCGAGATGCAGGAGGACGAGGAGGATCGCCTGGACACCGCCGTGGGGTTGACGATCCGCTCGCGCCTGGGCTGCCAGGCGGTGGTCCGCGGCGACGTCGTCGTGGAGGTGCCGGAGTCATGAGCCTCAAGTGGCGGGACGCCGAGGACCTCGGGATCGCGCTCAGCGAAAGGTACCCGGACGTCGACCCGCTGACCGTCCGCTTCACCGACCTCCACAAGTGGGTCACCGAGCTCCCCGACTTCACCGACGACCCCAAGACCTCCAACGAATCCACCCTCGAAAAAATCCAGATGGCCTGGCTCGATGAATACCGAAATCGCTAGCCCGCCTTTGAGCGCGATGAGTACCGCAGTCGCTGGTCCGCGTTCGAGCGCGGGCTTTGCCCGCGCAATCCGAATTCTGGGGGGGGAACTACCACGCTATAACCTGGTCAGCCTCGAAGATCTCTTCGAGAAGGCCGTCCCAGGAGAGCTCGTCGGGGACGCGGCGGGCGGGGATTCCCGGGGGCGGCGTGACGGTGGCGCCGGGCAGCAGCGCGAGCGTCACGAGGTCGCCGGCCGCGCTCTGGTGGCCGATCATCTCGAGCGCCAGCGCGGTGTCGCCGGGCTTGAGCAGGTGGAGGACGCGCGCCATCAGAACACGATGAAGCGGCGGCCCTGGCGCAGCAGCGCGCCGATCGCCTGGCGGGAGACGGGGACGATCGGATGGCCGCCCTCGTTCCAGTCGGGATCGGTCGGGATGGCGGTCTCCTCGACGTGGAACGGCACGCCCAGCCGTTTGAGGTTGTCCCGGAACTTGGCGATGTCGTCGCCGTCGACCAGGTCGTCGGTGTCGGCGTCGAGCAGATGGACGGCCGGCCCTCGCAGCACGAACGTCACGTCGTTCTCGCCGGCCACCACGCCCACGCCGATGCGCATGGCCTCGAACGCGCGGCCCGACGATCGGGGATCGACGCTGATGAGCACGAGGACGGGCTGCGGGTCGGGCACGGGCGGCGCGTCAGTTGAGCGCGATGAACCGATCGGTCCCGTTGATCAGGTCGGTCAGCACGACGAGGCCGCAGTACGTCACGCGCTCCGGATCGCGCAGCGGCACGCCGCGCTTCTGGCAGCCGTACGCGCATACGAAGAGGCGGGCGCCGCGATCGGACAGCGCGCCGATGCGCGGGTCGTCGAGCGCCCGCACGCCGTCGTCGATCAGGTAGAGATAGAGCTGGGCGCCGCGATCCAGCGCCGCCCGGGACAGTCCGACGGCCACTTCCAGATTCGCGTGTTCGGGACCGGTCGAGAGCAGCACACCGAGCTTCTTCCTGGCGAGATCCACGGCACGCGCAGCGTAACATCGGGACAGAGGGAGAGCAACGAATGACCCGTCGCGTATACCTTGATCACAACGCCTCGACGCCCGTCCATCCGGACGTGGTGGCCGAGATGCTTCCGTACTTCGGCGAGCGCTTCGGCAATCCGTCGAGCGTCCACGGCTTCGGCCGCGAGGCGCGCGCCGGCGTCGATCTCGCGCGCGAGCGCATCGCCCGCTTCATGAAGGTGCCGGCCGACGAGGTGGTGTTCACCTCGGGCGGCACCGAGTCCGACAACATGGCGCTCAAGGGCCTCGCCTTCGCCCGCGGGAAGGGCCACCTGATCACCTCCAGGATCGAGCATCACGCGGTGCTGCGGGCGGCGCAGTGGCTGGAGACCCAGGGCTTCACCGTCACCTACGTCGGCGTCGACGAGCACGGCATGGTGGATCCCGACGAGGTCAAGCGTGCGATCCGGCCCGACACCATCGGCATCTCGATCATGCACGCCAACAGCGAGGCCGGCACCATCCAGCCGGTGGCGGCCATCGGCGCGCTGGCGCGCGAGCGCGGGATCCCGTTCCACGTGGACGCCGTGCAGACGTTCGGCAAGCTCGACTTCGACGTGAACGCCTGCGGGATCGACCTGCTGTCGTTCTCGGCCCACAAGATCTACGGGCCCAAGGGCGTGGCCGGGTTCTGGATCCGCAAGGGCATCAAGGTGCAGGCCGTCCAGCACGGCGGCGAGCACGAGCGGCGCCGCCGCGCGGGGACCGAGAACGTGCCCGCCATCGTCGGCTTCGGCAAGGCCGTCGAGATCCGCGGGCGCGACATGAAGGCGGAACACGAGCGCCTCACGGGGCTCCGCGACCGCCTGTGGGAGGGCATCCGGGCCCGGGTGCCCGACGTGCGGCTCAACGGCCATCCGACCGAGCGGCTGCCCGGCACCGCCAATCTCTCCTACCGGGGCGTCGAGTCGGAATCGATCGTGCTCGGCCTGGATCTGAAGGGCATCGGCGTCTCGGCCGGCTCGGCCTGCACGGCGGGCAGCGTGGAGCCGTCGTACGTGCTGGTGGCGATGGGCCTGCCGCTCGACTGGGCGATGGGCGCGGTGCGCCACTCGCTCGGGCGCTCGACGACGGTCGAGGACATCGACTACGTGATCGAGTCGGTCGAGCCCATCGTACGCAAGCTGCGGGCGGCGATGCCGGTGGGAGCAGCGTGAGATACAGCCCCACGCTGCTCGACCACTTCCTGAACCCGCGCAACGCCGGGCTCATGCGCGAGCCCGACGGCACGGGCGTGGACGAGTACGAGGGCTGCGGCGACCTGGCGCGGTTCTTCCTGCGGGTGCGCGACGGGCGCGTGACCGAGGTGCGGTTCCAGACGTACGGGTGCGGGCCCACGATCGCCGCCGCCAGCGCGGCCAGCGAGAAGGTGGTCGACCGCCCGGTCGAGGAGCTGCTGAACCTGAAAGCCCAGGAGGTGGAGGACGCCGTGGAGGGATTGCCGGAGGACCGCAAGCACGCGGCCGACGTCGTCGCCGGCGCGCTGCGGGCTGCCGCGCTCGACGCGCTTCGCCGCCGGGAAGGGGAGGCCTGATGTTCGACGCGATCCGGGACGACATCCGCACGGTGATGGAGCGCGACCCCGCCGCCCGCTCACGGTTCGAGGTCTTGCTGTCCTATCCCGGCGTCCACGCGCTGGCGCTCCACCGGGTTGCCAACGGCCTGTGGCGCCGCGGCTGGCTGACGAGCGCGCGCTTCGTGTCCCATCTGGCGCGCTTCCTCACGGGGATCGAGATCCACCCGGCCGCCAAGTTCGGCCGTGGCGTGTTCATCGACCACGGGATGGGCATCGTGGTGGGCGAGACCGCCGAGATCGGCAACAACGTGAGCCTCCTCCAGGGCGTGACGCTGGGCGGCACCAGCACGCGCCGCGAGAAGCGCCATCCCACGCTGCGCGACAACGTCACGGTGGGCGCCGGCGCCAAGATCATCGGGGCCATCACGGTCGGCGAGAACAGCCGTGTCGGCGCCGGCTCGGTCGTGGTCCGGGACGTCCCGCCCAACGCCGTTGTCGTCGGGGTGCCCGGCCGGGTAACATCCAAGGACGGTCAGCGGGTCGGCGGCATCGACATGAACATGACCGACCTGCCCGACCCGGTGAGCCGGGCGATCGAGCAGCTCGTCGAGAAGATCCACGGCCTCGAGGCCGATCTCGACAGCCTGCGCAAGCAGCTCGAGCGCAGCGGCATTCAGGACAAAGAGGAGGCGCCGTGACCCCGAAGGACGTGCTGGACCTGAAAGAAGCCTCGAAGTACCTCGGCATGGACGAGGCGTCGCTGAAGCTGCTCGCCAGCGAGCGCCGCATCCCATGCCTGGTGCTCGACGGCGCCTGGGTGTTCTCCAAGAAGTCCATCGACAAGTGGAAGAGCCAGCAGAGCCTGCGCGCCTGATGCCGTGACGCGCGACGACGCGTGGTCGCTGCTGACCGAGTTCACCAAGGGCGATAGCCTCCGCAAGCACGCGCGCGCCGTCGAGACCTCGATGCGCGCTTACGCCGACCGCTTCGGCGAGGATCCGGAGCGCTGGGGCATCGCCGGCATGCTCCACGACTTCGACTACGAGATGCACCCGCACGCGCCCCACCATCCGGTGAAGGGCGCCGAGATCCTCACCGCCCGCGGCGTCGAGCCCGGAGTCGTCTACGCGATTCTCGCCCACGCCGATTACTCCGGCATGCCGCGCGTCTCCCGCCTGGACAAGGCCCTCTACGCTTGCGACGAGCTGACGGGCTTCGTGCACGCCTGCGCGCTGGTGCGCCCGGGCAAGGTGATCAGCGGCCTCGAGCCCGCCTCGGTGAAGAAGAAGCTCAAGGACAAGGGCTTCGCGCGCACGGTCAACCGCGACGACGTCTACCGCGGAGCCGCCGAGCTCGGCGTCGATCTCGACGCTCACATCGCGTTCGTCGTCCAGGCCCTGGAGGGTGTCGCGCCCGAGATCGGGCTCGCCCGGGCCTGAGCGATGGGGTAGCATCGCACCACTGCAGGACGCATGGGCCTGCGCTCACTCCCGACTTCTGTCGGACTCGGGGCCGACGTCAGACGAGTGACAGGGAGGACCCCATGGCCGAGGCCCGTCCGGAAGTCCCCTTATTGATCGCCTTCGTCGATCTCACGCGCTACGCCGCCCAGAGCCAGCGTGTCACCGACCGCGCGCTTGCCGACACCATCGACACGTACTACGAGCGCGTGGCCAGCCTGGTCGAGCGCGCCGGCGGCCGCGTGGTCAAGTTCATCGGTGACGCGGCGCTCCTCGTCTTTCCCGAGGACGCGGTCGATCGCGGCGTCGAGGGCCTGCTGCAGCTCAAGGACACCGTGGACGACCTCATGCAGGAACGGGGCTGGGACTGCCGCCTGGCGGTGAAGGCGCACTTCGGCACCACGGTGGCCGGGCCGTTCGGCGCGGCCGGCGCGAAGCGGTTCGACGTCATCGGCAAGGCCGTCAACACGGCCGCGACCCTGGACTCCACGGGCGTCACGCTCTCGGTGGCGGCCTTCCGCAAGCTGGGGCCCGAGCTCCGACGTCGGTTCCACAAGCACACGCCGCCCATCACGTACATCCGCATGGAAGACCCGCGGCGCGTCCGCGGGGCCGCTTCGGGCTGACGCTGCCGTGATTCGCGCCATCGCCCACGTCGACATGGACGCCTTCTATGCGTCCGTGGAGCAGCGCGACCGGCCCGAGCTCCGCGGGTTGCCGGTGATCGTCGGCGCGGACCCGAAGGGCCGCGGCGTCGTCTCCGCGTGCTCGTACGAGGCGCGCGTGTTCGGGGTGCACTCGGCGATGCCGATCTCGAAGGCGGCGCGCCTGTGCCCCCAGGGCGTCTACCTGCCGGTGGACATGGACAAGTACGTGCGCGTGTCGGCCGACGTCATGGCGATCCTCGGCGAGTTCTCGCCGCTGGTGGAGCCCGTCTCGGTGGACGAGGCCTTCATCGACCTCACCGGCACCGAGACGCTGTGGGGGCCGCCGTACGAGGCAGTGCGCGCGATCAAGGCCCGCATCAAGCGCGAGACGGGCCTGACGGCCTCCGCCGGCCTCGCCGCCAACAAGTTCATCGCGAAGGTCGCCTCCGACCTCGACAAGCCCGACGGGCTCGTCGTCGTCGAGCCGGGCCGCGAGCCGGAGTTCCTGGCGCCACTGCCGATCGAGCGGTTGTGGGGCGTGGGCAAGGCCACGGCGAAGGAGCTGCAGGGGCTCGGCGTGGCCACCATCGGCCAGCTCCAGCGCATCGCCCCGCGCGCGCTCGTGGCACGGCTGGGGCCGCACGGGCCGGACTTGCTCGACCTCGCCTTCGGCCGCGACGAGCGCGCCGTGGAGCCATTCACGCCGCCCAAGTCGATGGGCGCCGAGACGACGTTCGAGCGCGACTGCCGCGAGCCCGCGCGGCTCGAGGAGACCCTGCGCTACCAGGCCGAGCGCGTGGCGCGCGAGCTGCGCGCCGAGGGCCTGGCCGCCTGCCGCGTGACGCTGAAGCTCCGCTGGGCCGACTTCCGCACGCTGACGCGCAGTCACACCGGCGATCCGACGCAGGACGGGCTGGAGATCTACCGGCGGGCGGCCGTGCTGCTGGCGCGCGAGCGGCTGGTGCAGGCGGTGCGGCTCATCGGCGTCTCGGCGTCCACCTTCCGTCCGCAGGCACGCGGCCAGCTGCCGCTGCTCGATCCCGCCGCGGTCCGCCGCGAGCAGCTCGCGCGCGCCGTGGACCGCATCACCGGGCGCTTCGGACGCTCGGCGATCCTGCCGGCCCGGCTGCTCGGCCGCGACGATCCTTCCGAGTAGCCGTCGCGCGTGATTTGCGGCCCTCCACCTTTCTCGGCTACACTGCCGACTGAATAGCGGTTCACCGCCCGGGGGGACAATGGATCGGCCGATCGCCTACGACAAGCTCGCGCGCGAGGATCGCTTCGTTCGCATGCGCACCCGCGACGTGGCCAACGCCAAGATCGAGCAGGGGATGCCGCCGTTCCCCGATCTCTCCAGCGAGGCCTCCATGCGCGACCGCATCCACGGCATCCTCGTCGGCGAGATGCAGGCGATGGAAGGTGCGGGACGCTCGGTCTACGACTTCCCCGACGCGCCCTGGGAGTTCACGCTGGACATGGCGCGCCAGGTCTGGGACGAGTCGCGCCACGTCGAGACCTACCTGGGGCTGCTCGACCACCTCGGCGGCTACGTCGGCGAGTTTCCCGAGACCACGCTGCTCTGGCGCTGCGCGTGCGCGGAGGACGCGGCCGCCCGCGTGGCCGGCGTCAACCGCGGGCTGGAGGGGCTGGCCTGCGACGTCTTCAATCAGCTCATCCACATCGCGCGCAAGATGGGCGATCCCGTCATCGAGCGCTCGGTCGACTACGTGCTGGCCGACGAGATCACCCACGTGCGCATGGGCTCGCGCTGGCTCAACGAGCTGACCCGGGGCGATGCCGAGCGGCGCCGCCGCGCCATCGAGTTCCAGGACTCGATCGACGAGCGCTTCAACCTGGGCGGCCAGCGACAGGACGGGCATCACGAGGTGGTGCCCATCTCGATCGCCAAGGACGCGCGCCGCCTGGCCGGCTTTACCGACGAGGAGATCGAGCGGCTCGTCAAGAGCACGCAGCGCTCCCAGGTGTACTAGCTGTCCGCGCACCCGCTCGCCGGTCACTTCAGCGTCGACGTCGCCGCGCGGCGCATCCGCCACTATCGTTACGTCGAGGAGCGCATGATGCGCATCCTCGGCGGCTGGATCGCGCTCACCCCCGAGGTGGATGCCAAGCTCCTGTTCGGCCGCCACGTGTGGGACTGCGCGCAGCACGCCGACCTCTGGGGTAAGCGGCTGCCCGAGCTCCGCGCGGCCGCCCAGGTGTCCGAGCCGGGCGGGCCGGCGGTCGTCGCGGCGTTCGATCTCATCGAGACGGCCGAGAGGCCGGAGCAGACGGTCGAGCGCGTGACGGCGATCTATCGCGTCGTGAAGCCTCACCTGGCCACCGTGTACGAGCGCCACCTGGCCGTCGCCAACCCGGTGTACGAGCCGCCCACGCGCCGCATCCTCCTGCGCTGCATCGAGGAGGAGCGCCGGCACGCCGCCGCCGGCGCCCTCGTCCTCGAGCGGCTGTTCGCGCGCGACCGCGCGAGCGCCGACCGCGCGCGCCTGTGGGAGCGGAAGCTGCTGGACGCGCTCGGCGCCGCCCGCGGCGTGACCGGCGACGTCGAGCTGCCGCTGGTGGCCGAGCCGGCCACGCCGCCCGAGCGCGCCAGCGTGGCCCAGGACCTCGTGACGCCGCCGAGCGGGTTCGACGTCGAGGCCGCGCTGGGGGATCTGGCCGCGCCGCTGGCCGCGCATCGCGCCGCCCTCGCGCGCGGCGAGCTCGCCGCCGTCCGGGGCGAGCTGGGTGGCGAGGCGCCTCCGGAAGCCGTCGTCGAGTACGCGCGGCTCGTGCCCCCCTTCGAGCGCGTGGAGGTGGTGGGCGTCGCGCGCATCGGCCGGCAGCGGGTGGTGAAGCTGGCGCTGGCCGGGCCGCGCGGTCGCCAGGTGCTGCAAGAGCGCTGGACGCCGACCGAGGCCGGCTGGCGTATCGTGACCGTCGAGGTCACCGACAGCACGTCCTGATGCGCACCGTGCTGGTCGCCAATCGCGGGGAGATCGCCCGGCGCGTCTTCCGCGCGTGCCGCCGACTCGATCTCGCCACCGTGGCCGTCTACTCCGAAGCCGACCGGGACGCGCCGCACGTGCGCGACGCCGACCAGGCGATCCTCCTCGGCCCGGCGCCGGCCCGTGACAGCTACCTCGACATCGACAAGCTGCTGGACGCCGCCCGTCGCAGCGGCGCCGACGCCGTGCATCCGGGATACGGCTTCCTCTCCGAGAACTGGCGCTTCGCCGACGCGGTCGCCCGTGCGGGGCTGACGTTCGTGGGGCCGACGGCCGAGGCGGTGCGCGCGATGGGCGACAAGACCGAGGCGCGACGGCTGATGGCCAACGCCGGGGTGCCGACGGTGCCGGGTAGCGTGGGGCCGGGTTTCCGCTGGTCTTCAAGGCCGCCGGGGGCGGCGGCGGCATCGGCATGGCGCGCGTGGACAAGCTCACCGACCTCGCCGGCGCGTTCGCGGCCGCCACGCGGCGCGCGCAGTCCGCGTTCGGCAACGCCGCCGTCTACGTCGAGCGCTACCTCGAGCGGCCGCGGCACGTCGAGGTCCAGGTCTTCGCCGACACGCACCGCACCGTCGTGCATCTCCACGAGCGCGAGTGCTCCATCCAGCGCCGCCACCAGAAGCTCATCGAGGAGTCGCCGGCGCCGAATCTCCCGGCGTCGACCAAGCGCGGGCTCACCGAGGCGGCCGTGATGGGGGCGCGCGCCATCGGCTACGTGAACGCGGGCACGATGGAGTTCCTGGTGGACGCCACCGGCGAGTTCTACTTCCTGGAGATGAACACGCGCATCCAGGTGGAGCACCCGGTGACCGAGGAGGTGACGGGGCTCGACCTCGTCGCCGAGCAGCTCCGCGTGGCGGCGGGCGAGCGCCTCGCGTGGCGCCAGGAGGAGATCGCCCAGCGGGGCGCCGCCATCGAGGTGCGCGTGTACGCCGAGGATCCCGACAGGAACTTCCTGCCCTCGCCGGGGACCATCACGCGGCTCGTCCTGCCGGGCGGTGAGGGCATCCGCGTGGAGTCGGGCGTGGAATCGGGCAGCGTCGTCTCCGTCCACTACGACCCGCTGCTCTTCAAGCTGATCGCGCGCGGGGCCGACCGCGACGGCGCGCTGGCCCGCATGCGCGCCGCCCTGGAGGCCACCGTGGTCGAGGGCGTCCGCACGACCGTGCCGTTCCTCCGCAAGGCGCTCGATCATCCCGACGTCCGTCGTGGCGCGCTCCACACGCAGATGGTGGACCAGGGCGCCTTCCGCTAAACTTCGGGTCCACAAAGGAGCGTTTCCCCATGTCCGAGGAGATCAAGGCCCACATCACGGGCGTCGTGTTCCAGATTCCCACCAAGAAGGGCGACAAGGTGGGCGCCGGCGATCCCGTCATCGTGCTCGAGTCCATGAAGATGGAGATCCCCGTGGAGGCTCCGCGCGCGGGCGTCGTGCGGGAGATCAGGGTGCAAGAGGGCCAGACGGTGCAGGAAGGCGACACGGTCGCCGTCCTGGACTAGGAGGCGTGCGATGAGCGTCGCGATGGTGCGTGACCTCTACGAGTATCACCGCTGGGCCAACCATCGCCTGTTCGACGTCGCGCTGGCGCTCGGCGAGGAGGCCTGCGCCCGCGACGTGGGCAAGCACTTCAGCGTGCCGAACCTGACGCGCATGTTCGCCCACATCTACGGCGCCGACCTGAACTGGCTCAAGCGCTGGGAGGGCTCGTCACCGACGGAGTCCCCCTTCTTCGAGATCGACTCGATGGCGGAGGTCCGGCGTAAGTGGGACCCGCTGGAAGCCGAGCAGAAGGCGTACGTCGACGGCCTGACGGAGGCGGACCTGGGCCGCACGATCGACTACAAGAATTCCCAGGGCCGGGCCTTCCGCGTCGCGCTCGGCGTGCTGCTGCAGCACGTGGCCAACCACGCCACGCACCATCGCAGCGAGATCGCCACGATGCTCACGCTGCTCAGCGGCTCGCCGCCCGACACCGGCATCAACACCTGGATCCTGCTGAAAACCGGTCAGTCGCACTGACCGCATGGGGATGAAGGACCACGCCGACGAGCTCGCCCGGCGCCGGGCGAAGGCGCGGCAGATGGGCGGCGACGACGCCGTGGCCAGGCAGCATGCCGCCGGCAAGCTGACCGCTCGCGAGCGCATCGACCGCCTGTTCGACAAGGACACCTTCACCGAGATCGGCATCCACGCCACGCACGCCGGCATCGCGCCCGACCTGGCGGGGCGCGACACGCCGGCCGACGGCGTCATCACGGGCTTCGGCAAGGTGGACGGGCGGCTGGCCTCGGTGATCGCCTACGACTTCACCGTGATGGCGGGCTCGATGGGCCGCAACGCGGAGACCAAGTGCAATCGCGCGCGCGAGATCGCGTACACCAAGCGCGTCCCGATGATCTGGCTGATCGACTCCGCCGGCGCGCGCATCCAGGAGGCGATCGGCTCGCGCTGGTTCGCCGGCTCGGGCGTGCTGTTCCGCGAGGAGTCGGTCTTCTCCGGCGTGGTCCCGCAGGTGGCCGCGATGATGGGCCCCGGCGCCGCCGGCACCGCCTACATCCCGGCGCTGGCGGACTTCGTCCCGATGGTGAAGGGCACCAGCAACATGGCCCTCGGCGGCCCGCCCCTGGTGAAAGCCGTGGTGGGCGAGGACATCACCGCCGAGGAGCTGGGCGGCTCCAAGATCCACACGGAGATCTCGGGCGTGGCCGACCTCGAGGTGGACGACGACGAGCACTGCCTGCGCGTGATCAAGGAGTACCTGTCGTACTTTCCCTCGCACAACCAGGAGCCGCCGCCGGTGATCGCGTGCGACGATCCGGTGGACCGCCGCGACGACGAGCTGCTGACGATGATGCCGGACAGCCCGCGGCGCGCCTACGACGTGAAGAAGGTGATCCGTGCGCTGGTGGACCACGGCCGGATGCTCGAGCTGAAGCCGGGCTGGGCGAAGAACATCGTCACCGCGCTGGCGCGCCTCGACGGCCACCCCGTCGGCGTGGTTGCCAATCAGCCGATGGTCCTGGGCGGAGCGCTCGACCTCGACAGCGCCGACAAGGCGGCGCGCTTCATCATGCTCTGCGACGCCTTCGGCATCCCGCTGGTGTTCCTGCAGGACGTCCCCGGCTTCATGGTGGGCCGCAAGGTCGAGCGCGCCGGCATCATTCGCCACGGCGCCAAGATGCTCTACGCCGTCAGCGAGGCCACCGTCCCCAAGCTTACGGTGGTCATGCGCAAGGCCTACGGCGCCGGCTACTTCGTGATGTGCGGCCGCGCCTACGAGCCGGACCTGATCGTCGCCTGGCCCACGGCCGAGATCAGCGTCATGGGCCCGGAAGGCGGCACCAACATCGTCTACCGCAAGGAGATCGCGGCTGCGGCCAATCCCGACGAGGAGCGCGCCCGCCGCGTAGAGGACTTCCGCAAGCTGATCTCGCCCTACATCGCCGCCGGCGCCGCTCTGATCGACGACGTCATCGACCCGCGCGACACGCGTCCCACCCTGATCCGCGCGCTCGAGATGGCGAGGACCAAGCGCGTCGATCGCCCCTGGCGCAAGCACGGCGTCATGCCGGTGTAGACGGGTCTCGCCCCCCGAACGATGTCCGCGTCCACGGTCGGCACGGTTGCCGGCCGATTCAGCGTCGCCGAGGTCTTCCGCGAGCGCTCGGCACCCGAGCGCCCGCGCGGCGGGGCCATGGGCATCCTGTCCGCGTGCATCGGCACGCAGCCGCTGGGGACGCTGGCGATCGGCCTGCTAGCGAGCGGCCTCGGCATGTCGGCGGCGTTCACGGTCAACGCCGTTGCCGCACTGGTGGTGATCGTGCCACTGATGATCCCGCTGCTTCGAGGTCGGTCGGACTGAGCGTGGCATAATTCCGGCACGGCCGGAGGGGGCGCATGGTCGACGACGGACGATCGGCGAGCGCGGGCACGGTGGCGGTGGAAGGGAGCTTCGATCCGGCAGAGCGCGTCGTGTTCCAGACCTTCTTCGGGATGATCTTTACGTGATCATCGCGCTGGAGGTCAAGCGCGCGCTGCTGATCGTCGTCACCGAGCGCCATACCAGCATCGTCCAGGTGCGGACGGTGGTGCTGCTCGCCATGCTGGCCATGGTGCGCAAGCTCATCATCCTCGACCTCGCCACCACGGCCGGCTGAGGCCACTACCGTGAGGCCGAGCTGGCAGGCGCGCTGTTGCACGTTCGCGATCCGGCTGCTCATGCGGCGGGCCACGTGGGGCGACGACCCCGAAGCGCTCGCGCGCTGCGCGCGGCGGGTCTTCGGCGCACCCAACCCCTTGCAGTGGCTGCGCACGCGCGGCGTCCGCATCGAGCCGATCCGCCAGGGCGGCGTGCGGGGAGAGTGGGTCACCGCCGACCGAGCGGACCGGGGCGGCATCCTCTACTTCCATGGCGGGGGCTATGTCGCCGGCTCGCCCGCCACGCATCGCCCGATCACTGCCGCCCTGGCCCGGCTGGCGGGACGTCGAGTCTTCAGCCTGGACTATCGCCTCGCTCCCGAGCACCGTTTTCCAGCCGCCCTGGATGATGCGTTGGCCGCCTATTCGTGGCTTCTCGAGCAGGGGATGGCGCCGCGCTCGATCGCGCTGGCCGGTGACTCGGCCGGCGGTGGCCTCGTGCTGGCGACCCTCTTGAGAGCGCGTGACGAGGGCCTGCCGTTGCCGGCGTGCGGGGTGTGCTTCTCACCGTGGACGGACCTGGCGGGCACGGGCGAGTCGCTGACGCTGAACAACGGCCGCTGCGCCACCTTCCGCCCGGACAACATCGCGGAGTTCGCGCGGGTCTATCTCGGCCCGGTGACCGTCAAGCACCCTTACGCCTCGCCGGTGTTCGCGGAGCTGCACGGCCTCCCGCGGCTGCTCTTCCAGGTCGGCAGCGACGAGCTCCTGCTGGACGACGCGCGCCGCGTCCACGAAGGCGTCCTGCGTGCGCGCGGCCGCTCGACCCTCGAAATCACCGACGGCGTCTTCCACGTCTGGCAGATGCTGGACGGCTTCCTCCCCGAAGCCCGCACAGCCCTCCGCCGCGCCGCCGACTTCATCAACGCCTAGACGGAATGAAACGAGGGCCCGGAGAGGGGCCGGCATCAACACCTCGCGCTGGTAGGTGATAGAGTCGGGGCCCGGGTTCCCCGGGCCCCGACGAACGTGTGGGGGTCTGGGGGCCATCTCGGGGCCCCCAGTAAGTTGACCCGCTAATTCTCGATGAACGCCTTGAGGTTACGTCCCCGCAGCGGGTGGCGCAGCTTGCGCAGCGCCTTGGCCTCGATCTGGCGGATGCGCTCGCGCGTCACGGCGAAGCGCTTGCCGACCTCTTCCAGCGTGTGCTCGCCTTCCTCACCGATGCCGAAGCGCAGGCGCAGGATCTCCTTCTCCTTGGGGGAGAGGGTGGCGAGCGCCCGCTCGACCTGGCTCGTCAGGTCCTGGCTGAGCAGCGAGTCGTTGGGCGACCCGGCGCTCTTGTCCTCCAGGAAATCGCCGAGCTCCGAGTCCTCGCCGATCGGGGTCTCGAGCGACAGCGGCTTGCGGGACGACTCCAGGATGAGCCGCACCTTCTTGGCCGGCACGCCGGTGCGCTGCGCCAGCTCCTCCGGCGTGGGCTCGCGGCCCATCTCGTTGATCATGTTGCGGTTGACCCGCGAGATCCGGTTGAGCGTCTCCACCATGTGCACCGGGATCCGGATGGCGCGCGAGTGGTCGGCGATGGCCCGGGTGATGGCCTGGCGGATCCACCACGTGGCATAGGTCGAGAACTTGAACCCACGCCGGTACTGGAACCGGTCCACGGCCTTCATCAGGCCGATGTTGCCCTCCTGCACGAGGTCGAGCAGGGAGAGGTCGCTGCCCAGGTAGCGCTTGGCCACCGAGACCACCAGCCGGAGGTTGGCCTCCATGAGCTCGCGCTTCGCCTGCCGGACCGTACGGTCGGACTCGTCGATCTGCTGGATGAGCTGCCCGAGCTGCTTGCGGGGCAGCCCGGCCTCCGTCTCCAGCCGCTTGAGCTCCCGCACGCTGGCGGCGGTGCGGTTGCGACGGCTCTCCTCGACCACCTGGTTCAGCCGCTTGAAGTGGCGCCGCATCTTGCCCACGAGGTCGTCGATGAGCGCCGGCTTGAGCGGCATCTCGGCGATGATCTTCTGGATCCCCTCTCGCTGGCCGCCGATGGCCTTCTGGACGTTGGCCCGGGACGCCGCTGAGCGCCGGCGATCCTCGAGCGACTCCTCCAGCCGCGCGATCTTGCGCTCCAGCCGACGGATGCGGCCGAAGGCCAGCAGCACGGGCCGCACGGCCTTGGGCTCGAGCTCGCCCCCCTCAGGCAGGACGATGACGTCGTCCGGGGCGGTGTCGCCACGGCGCAGGCGGTCGCCGACGTCGAGCAGGGCTCGGACGGCCATCGGGATACCGGCCAGCCCACGGCGCAGCGCGATCTGGCCCACCTCGATGCGGCGGCCGATCGAGACCTCCTGCTGCGCAGTCAGCAGCGGGACCTTGCCAATCTCCTTGAGGTACAGGCGGACCGGGTCCTCGCCCTTGGCCGGCAGCGGGGTGAGCGCCTCCTCGGAGACCGGCGGAAGCCCGTCCTCCGCCTCGTCTGCCACCAGGACCGGCGCCTCGCGCTCCTCGGCCTCGGTTGCCAGTGCGGCCGGAACCACCTCGGGAGCCTCGTTCGTTTCGCGAGCTGTTTCTCTGAATGTCATCGTGTCACCGCGCGCCTTGTCTTTGTCTCTTTGGATGGAGCGGATCCCCGTTTCGTTTCATCGAGGGGCATCAAGAAACACGCCAACGGCCTGCGTTTTTCCTAACCGGTTGTAAGTCCTGCGGGGTCTCCGAAAAGTGCCGCCTTTTCAGGGCTGCCTGGTAGGAAAACGGGTTCACTATTATCAGCCTAAGTTTCTCCTGTTATGATGTTCCGGCCCTGGAGGTCGAGGATTACAACCGGTAACGGATGTCTATGTCCGCGGTAACCCCGAGCGCCTCGTACAGCCTGACGGTTCGCCTTTCTATCACCAATCGGCCGGGCATGCTCGGCCGAGTTGCGATGGCGATCGGCGAGGCCGGCGGCGACATCGGGGCGGTCGACCTGGTCGAGTCCACGCGCGACCGGATCGTGCGCGACATCACGATCAACGCGCGCGACAGCAACCACGGCCAGCAGATCGTCGCCCAGCTCAAGAAGACCTCGGGCGTGCGCGTGGTGAACATCTCGGATCGGACCTTCCTGATGCACCTGGGGGGAAAGATCGAGGTGCAGAGCAAGGTCCCCATCCGCACGCGCGACGACCTCTCGATGGCCTACACGCCCGGCGTGGCCCGCGTGTGCCTGGCCATCCGCGAGGACCGACAGCGGGCCTTCTCCCTGACCATGAAGCACAACACGGTGGCGGTCGTCACCGACGGCACCGCGGTGCTGGGCCTCGGCGACATCGGGCCGGAGGCCGCCCTGCCGGTCATGGAAGGCAAGGCGATGCTCTTCAAGCAGTTCGGCGGCGTCGACGCCATGCCCATCTGCCTGGCCACCAAGGACGTCGACAAGATCGTCGAGACCGTGAAGTACCTGGCCCCCGGCTTCGGAGGCGTCAACCTGGAGGACATCGCCGCGCCCCGCTGCTTCGAGGTGGAGGAGCGGCTGCGCAAGGATCTCGACATCCCGGTCTTCCACGACGATCAGCACGGCACCGCGGTGGTGGTGCTGGCCGCCCTCCTCAACGCGCTGCGGATCGTGAAGAAGTCGCTGCGCTCGCTGCGCGTGGTGGTCACCGGGGTCGGGGCGGCCGGCACGGCCACGATCAAGATTCTTCAATCGAGCGGCGTGCGCGACATCATCGGCGTGGACGAGCACGGCACGATCCACCGCGGCCGCGCCACGGGGATGGACTTCATGAAGCGCTGGGTCGCCTCCACGACCAACCCCCGGCAGGTCAAGGGCGGGCTGGCCGAGGCGACGCAGAAGGCGGACGTGTTCATCGGCCTCTCGGTGCCGGGCATCCTGTCCGTACGCGACGTGAAGAGGATGGCGCGGGATCCCATCGTTTTCGCGATGGCGAATCCGGTTCCGGAGATTCAGCCCGAGGATGCCGGCAAACACGTGCGCGTGATGGCCACCGGCCGCTCGGATTATCCCAACCAGATCAACAACGTGCTCTGCTTCCCGGGCTTCTTCCGCGGGCTCCTCGACAGCCGCGCCCGCACCGTCAACGACGAGATGAAGGTGGCGGCGGCGCGCGCGCTGGCCGGCTGCGTGGCGCGTAGCGAGCTGAGCGAGGAGTACATCATCCCCAGCGTCTTCAACAAGACGGTGGCGCCCGCGGTGGCCGAAGGGGTCGCGCGCGCCGCGTGGGACACGGGCGCGGCGCGGCGACGACGGCGCTTCGACGTGGGCGTCGTGCAGTGAGATGGTCCGTCGTCATCCCCGCGTTTAACGAGGCGGATCGCCTCCCGCGGTATCTCGACGAGGTCGTCGGCTTCTTCGAGGGCCGGGGTGAGCCCTATGAGATCGTCGTCGTCGACGACGGCTCCCGCGACGCCACCGCCGAGACCGTGCGCGCGCTGGCGGCCGCCCATTCGGCCATTCGCCTGCTGTCGCTCGAGCGCAACCGCGGCAAGGGCGCGGCGGTGCGCGCGGGCATGCTGGCCGCCCGCGGCGACTTCCGGCTCTTCACCGACGCCGACGGCGCCACGCCCATCACCGAGCTGAAGCGGCTGGAGCCCGCGCTGCTGGCCGGCGCCGACGTGGCGATCGGCTCGCGCGTCCTCTTCGACCCGGCCGTCTCGGTGCACGCCCGACGCCATCGCGTGGCCGCCGGCCGCGTCTTCAACTGGCTCGTCGCTCGGCTGGGCCTGCGCGGCGTCGCCGACTCGCAGTGCGGCTTCAAGGCGTTCCAGGCCTCCGCCGCCCAACGGCTGTTCGGCGCGCTGCAGACGCGCGGCTTCGGCTTCGACGTCGAGCTCCTGCTGCGCGCCCAGGCCGCCGGCGACCGGGTGGTGGAGGTGGCCGTCAACTGGGCCGACCAGGCGGGCAGCAAGGTGGGCGTGCTGAGGACGAGCCCCGGCATGCTCGTGCAGATCCTGAGCGCGCGCCTGCGCGTCGGCGGCGCGCGATGACGCTGGCCCGGCGCGTGGCGGAGATCGAGCCCTTCCTCGCCGTCGAGGTGGCCGAGCGCGCGCAGGCGATGGAGCGCGACGGCATCGACGTCGTCCACCTGGAGTACGGCGAGCCGGACTTCGCGCCGCCCGCCGTCGTGCAGGAGGCCCTGGCGCGCGCGATCGCCGAGGGCCACATGCGCTACACGCACAGCCTCGGCATTTTGCCGCTGCGCGAGGCCATCGCCGATCACTACCGCACGACCTACGGCGTGAAGGTCTCGCCCGAGCAGATCCTGGTGACGCCGGGGACGTCGCCGGCGATGCTGCTGCTCTTCGGGGCGCTGCTGGATCCCGGCGACGAGGTCGTCCTGAGCGACCCGTACTACGCCTGCTATCCGAACTTCATCAAGTACGCCGAGGGCGTGCCGGTCACGGTGGACACGACGGAGGAGGACGGCTTCCAGTACCGGCCGGAGGACATTGCGCGCCGCCTGGGCGCGCGCACGCGGGCCATCCTCGTCAACTCCCCGGCCAACCCGACCGGCGCCGTGCTCTCGGCGGAGCGCATGAAGGCCATCGGCGCCCTGACCGAAAGCGGCGGGCCCTTCGTCGTGGCCGACGAGATCTACCACGGCCTCACCGACGGCGGGCGTGACCGGACGATCCTGGAATTCACCGACCGCGCGTTCGTGCTCAACGGCTTCTCCAAGGCCTTCGCGATGACCGGCTGGCGGCTGGGCTGGATCGTGGCGCCCCCCACGCACGTGCGTGCACTGCAGCGCCTCTACGGCAATTTTTTCATTTCGACCAACGACTTCGTTCAACGGGCGGGGGTGGCGGCCCTGCGCGAGGCCGGCGAGGCCACCGTGCGCTTCCGGGAGATCTTCGCCGCCCGTCGCCGCCTCATGATCGACGGCCTGCGCGCAATCGGCCTCGGCGTCGGCTTCGAGCCCACTGGGGCTTTCTACGTGCTTGCCAACGCCCGGCACTTCTCCGGCGACTCGCTGCGCTTCGCCTATGAGATCCTGGAGGGCAGCCACGTGGCCGTGACGCCCGGCGTGGCGTTCGGACGCAACGCCGAGGGGTACCTGCGATTCTCGTACGCGGCCTCGGTCGAGCGCATCCAGGAGGGGCTGCGGCGGCTGGGAGCGTTCCTGGCGAGGCGGCGGTGAGCGCGGAGGGCTGCCCCGCGTGCACCGGCGAGTGGCCGGCGCGCGCGCACCGGATCCTGGACTGCGGCACCAGCGTCGCCTACCTGCACGACGATCAATTCTTCCCGGGCTGGAGCGTGCTCGTCCTCAAACGGCACGCCACGGAGCTCTGGCAGCTCGCGCCGGCCGAGCGCTCGGCGCTGATGGACGAGCTGACCCGCGTGGCCCAGGCGCTCGCCGCCGGCTTCGACGCGGTCAAGATGAACTACGAGCTGCTCGGCAATCAGGTCGCCCACATCCACTGGCACCTGATTCCCCGCCGCGCCGACGATCCGGCGCCGCGCGTCCCGGCCTGGACGGTCGCGCACGAGCCGCGCCGGCTGGCGCCGGCCGAAATGGCCGAGCGCGTGGCTCGCATCCGCGCGCGGCTGGGCGCCTGAGGCGATGGTGCTCCTGCTCGACGTCCTCGAGCACCTCGACGACGAGGCCACCGCGCTGCGCGCCGCGTACGCGATCAACACGGTCCTGGCGGGGATCCTGGCGCTCGAGACGCCGATCGTCGCCCGCGTGCCGTTGCCGCCGGGCGCCTCGATCCTCCCGGTGGCGCGGCGATGAACATCATCGGACGCCGGCGCGAGCTGGTAACGGTGCTGCTGGCGTGGGCCGTGCTGTCCGTCGTCGCGGGCGTCTGGCTGGCCATCGATCGCCGGCCGCCGGAGTGGGATCACGCCAACCATCTCGAGCGCGCGCTGCAGTGCGCGCGTGACCTGCGCGCGGGCGACGTGCGCGCGATCCTCGAGCGTTCGTCGTTCTACCCGCCGCTGGCGATCTGCGTGGCCGGCACGCTCGCGCTCGTGCTGCCGGCCGAGGCCGCCGGCGGCGCGGCCATGCTGGCGTTCCTCGGCCTCGGCATGGTCGCCGTCTACTTCCTGGGAAGCTGGCTCGCCGGTGGCCGGGCCGGGGTGGCCGCCGCGCTGCTCTTCGGCGCGGCGCCCTTCGTCGTGTACTCGACGCTGATGTTCCAGCTCGACCTGCCGCTGGCGGCGATGGTGGCGCTCGCGCTCCTCGCGCTGCTGGCCACCGACGACTTCAGGGGAACCGGGCCGGCGCTCGTCGCGGGCGTCGTCTGCGGCCTCGGCATGCTCACCAAGCCGACGTTCGCCCTCTACGTGCTGCCGGCCGCGCTGGTGCTGCTCGTTCGCGGCCGCCGCGGCGCGCTGGCGGGCGCGGCGCTGACCACGCTGGTGGCGGCGGCGCTCAGCCTGCCGTGGTTCGGCCCGCGCCTGCTCGGGCTCGGCGCGCAGGTGGACGCGCGGGCGTTCGCCCAGGCCGCGGAGTCCCTTCACCCGGACCCCTTCTCTCTCGCCGGGCTGACGTTTTATCCAAAGTACCTCGGCTATCAGCTCGGCCTGGCGACGGTGCTGCTCGTCGCGATCGGCGTGGTCGTGGCCGTCCTCCGCCGCCAGTGGTTCCTGCTCGTCACCGCGCTGGCGCCGTTCGTCGTCCTCGAGCTCGTCCGCAACAAGAACCTGCGCTACTCGCTGCCGGTGGTCGGCGCGCTCGCGGTGCTGGCCGCGCTGACGCTCGAGGCGCTGCCCGATCGGCTGCGCCGCATGGCTGCCGTGGTGCTGATCGCCGTCGGCGTCGTGCAGGTGAGCGCCATGACCACGGGCGTGCCTCCGAACGCGCTGCTGCCGGGGCTGCGGACCTGGTGGGTGCCGTCGGTGGTGCCGAGCCGCGCCGACTGGCGGCACCACGACGTGCTGAGTCTGCTCGAGCGCGACCGGCGCGGCGCGCAGGCCACGGTGAGTGTCGTGCCGAACTATGCGCTCTTCTCCGTGAGCAACTTCCGGTACTACGCCCTGCGCGACGGCTTCGACATCCAGTTCGTGCGCGCGTGGGACGATCCTCCTCTCGGCATCGACTACATGATCCTCAAAACGGGCGACCTCGGGCCGTCGTGGACCGCCGAGAAGTCGCGCCGCGCGGGCGATCGCCTGGCCGCCGATCCCAACCTCGCTCGCGTCTATCCCGTGATCGGTGAGTTCCCGCTGCCGGACGGCTCCGTGGCCAGCGTGCGCGCGCGCCGCATCCCGGCGCTGACCGACACGACGCCCGCGGCCGTGGCCGCCGCCGTCGAGGGCGGCGTGCGCCGGCGCCTGGGTGAAGTCGCGCGCGACGTCCAGGGCCTCGAGGTTCAGCTCGTGTATGACGAGGGCATCCTGGCCGGGCGCATCGCGCGCGCGGAGATCCGGGCGGCGGCGGCCACCCTCGGCGAGTTCACGCGGCCCGGCACCTCGTCGCTGCGCGTGAGCGACCTGCGCGTGGCGCTCGACGGGCTCCTGGTCAACCCGTGGAGCGCGCGCGACGGCGGCCGCTTCGAGCCGCTCGACGTGGGCCGCCTGCGCCTGGAGTCGGCCACCGTGACGATCGCCGACCTGCAGGCCTTCGTGGCCGGGCTCAAGCGCTTTCGCCGCTCCACCGTGGCCGCCGACGGCGACGCGCTGGCGGTGGCCGTGCGCCAGGCCGGGCCCGACGTGACGGCGCGCGTGCGGCTCGCTCGCGCCCTCGACCGGCCGTTCGCACTCAGCGTGGAGCACGTGCGCGTGGGCGGCGTGCCGGTGCCTGACGCGCTCGTCAACTGGGTCGTCCGGAACTTCGATCCCACCCCGAAGATCGCCAGCCGCGTGCCGTTCCCCGTCGAGATCGGCCGCGTCAGCGTCGGCGACCAGGCGCTGCGGATCACGACCATCCCAGGGAGCCGCTGAGCCATGCCGCGCGAGACCTCCGACGCCAGGCGGGCGCGCGCCCGCAAGATTCTCGACGCCCTGCAGCGCGCGTACCCGGACGCGAAGATCGCGCTCGATTTCCAGACGCCGCTCCAGCTCCTGGTCGCCACCATTCTGTCGGCACAGTGCACGGACGAGCGCGTCAACATGGTCACGCCCGGACTCTTCAAGACGTATCCCACCGCGCAGGCGCTGGCCAAGGCGAAGCCGGCCAAGCTCGAGCAGGAGATTCGCTCGACCGGCTTCTTCCGCTCCAAGGCGCGCTCGCTGCTCGGCATGGCGCAGGGGCTCGTCGAGCGTCACGGCGGCGAGGTGCCGCGCGAGCGCGAGGCGCTGATCGAGCTGCCGGGCGTGGGGCTCAAGACGGCCAACGTCGTGCTCGGCAACGCGTTCGGTGTCGATGCGCTCGCCGTCGACACGCACGTCTTCCGCGTGTCGCAGCGCCTCGGGCTGGCCAAGTCGGAGGACCCCAACGAGATCCACGACCAGCTCGTGGCGATCCTGCCCAAGGGACGCCTCACGCAGGGCACGCACCTGCTCATCACCCACGGCCGTCGCACCTGCGTGGCGCGCAAGCCGGCGTGCCCCGTGTGTCCCGTGCGCGCGCTCTGCCCCTGGCCCGACAAGACGCGCGCCTGATGAGCGCGCACGCGATGGCGCCGTCACGCTATCAAGCGTTCACGCGCGCCGAGTGGGCCCGGCTGCGCGCGGACACGCCGCTGACGCTGACCGAGAACGACCTGGCCCACCTGCGCGGTCTCAACGACCGCGTGTCGCTCGACGAGGTGGTGGACATCTACCTGCCCCTGTCGCGCTTGCTCAGCCTGCACATCGGCGCCAGCCAGGCGTTGCACGGCGCGACGGCCACCTTCCTCGGGTCGCGCGCGGCGAAGGTGCCGTTCGTGATCGGCCTGGCGGGCAGCGTGGCGGTCGGCAAGAGCACGACCGCGCGGATCATGCGCGCGCTGCTCGCGCGCTGGCCCGGCCATCCCACGGTGGACCTGGTCGCCACCGACGGCTTCCTGCATCCGCGGCGCGTGCTCGAAGCGCGCGGCATCCTGCAGCGCAAGGGCTTTCCGGAGAGCTACGACCTGCGCGCGCTCATCGGCTTCCTGTCCGACGTGAAGTCGGGACGCGACGAGGTGGCGGTGCCCGTCTACTCGCACCTCACGTACGACATCGTCCCGGACGAGTTTCAGCGTGTGCGCCGGCCCGCGGTGCTGATCGTGGAGGGGCTGAACATCCTGCAGCCGGGCGAGGGAACGGCTCGCGCCGAGTCCCAGCTCTTCGCCTCCGACTTCTTCGACTTCACGATCTACGTGGACGCGGCCGTGCCCGACATCCGGCGCTGGTACGTCGAGCGATTCCTGGCGCTCCGCAAGACGGCATTCCAGGACCCGTCGTCGTACTTCCACCGCTATGCCGAGCTGACCGACGAGCAGGCCGAGACCACGGCGGGCCGCATCTGGGCGGAGATCAACGAGCCGAACCTGGTCGCCAATATCCTGCCGACGCGCGACCGCGCCCACCTCATCCTCCAGAAGGGGCCCGACCACGCGGTGCGGCAGGTCCGGCTGCGGAAGCTCTGAGGCCGGGCGCGCCTTGACACCCCCGTCCTTTTGGCCTAGAGTAGTGCGTTGCAAATTTCTCATCCGCCACGCCCACTTACGGTGCGCGCGAGCTTGAAGACGGAGACGTGATGGCGACGCCGGTGCCGAAGGAGAGCGAGATCGAGCGCAAGTGGTTCCTCGTGGATGCCGACGGGCAGGTGCTCGGGCGTCTGGCGACCCGCGTGGCGACGATCCTCAGGGGCAAGCACAAGAGCACGTTCACGCCGCACCTCGACGTCGGCGATCACGTGGTCGTCATCAACGCCGAGAAGATCGACGTGACCGGCCGCAAGCGGACCGACAAGATGTATCGCTGGCACTCCGGCTACATCGGCGGGCTGCGCGAGGTCTCCTTCGAGAAGATGCTCAGGAGCCATCCCGAGCGCGTGATCGAGTGGGCCGTGCAGGGCATGCTGCCCAAGAACCGGCTGGGACGGGCGATGGCGAAGAAGCTCAAGGTCTACCGGGGCAAGGCTCATCCGCACGAGGCCCAGCAGCCTCAGGCGCTGGCCCTGGCGCGCGGGGAGGGACGATAGATGGCGGCCGTGCTCGACAGGTTCTACGGCACCGGGCGGCGCAAGACGTCGGTGGCGCGCGTGTGGATTCGCCCGGGCTCGGGCCGGGTGAGCATCAACAAGCGCGGGTTCGAGGATTACTTCCCGCGCGAGACGCTACGCATGATCATCGCGCAGCCGTTCGAGGTGACGAACACCGTCAGCCAGTTCGACGTCGTGTGCACCGTCGCCGGCGGCGGCCCCACCGGGCAGGCGGGCGCCGTGCGCCACGGCCTGGCCCGCGCGCTGGCGCGCTTCGACGACAAGCTGCGGTCGCCCCTCAAGAAGGCGGGGCTGCTCACGCGCGACCCGCGCATGCGCGAGCGCAAGAAGTACGGTCAGCCCGGCGCGCGGCAGAAGTTCCAGTACTCCAAGCGCTGAGCGTGGTGGCTGCCTCGGATCGGATTCGCGTGGCCGTCGCCGGCGCCAGCGGGTACATGGGCGCCGAGCTGTTGCGGCTGCTGCTCGTCCACCCGCGCGTCACCCTCACGGGCGTGACCTCCGAGCGGCTGGCCGGCGAGCCGCTCGGCCGCGTCTATCCGCACCTGCGCGGCCTCACCGAGCTGACCTTGCACGACCTCGACGCCACGTGGCTGGCCCAGGTCGCCGACGTCGTGTTCCTCGCGCTGCCGCACATGGAGTCGCAGCGCGCGGTGCCGGTGCTGCGCGCGGCCGGTCGCAAGGTGATCGACCTCTCGGCGGACTACCGGCTACGCGACGCCCAGGACTACGTCACCTGGTACAAGGCGCCGCACATCGACCCGGCCGGCCTGGGCGAAGCGGTCTACGGCCTGCCCGAGCTGCACCGCAAGGCGATCGCCGGCTCCGCGCTCATCGCCTCCCCGGGCTGCTACGCGGCCGGCACGATCCTGGCGACCGCGCCGCTGGTGAAGAACGGCCTGGCGCGCCTCGATAGCATCGTGGTCGACGGTAAGTCGGGCGTCACCGGCGCGGGCGCGCAGGGCCGCAAGGTCGATCCGATGTACCTCTATACCGAGGCCAACGAGAACGTGCAGGCGTACGCGCTGGCCTCGCATCGCCACACGGCCGAGATGGATCAGGAGCTGTCCGCTCTCGCAGGGAGCCCGGTGAAGGTGACCTTCACGCCGCACCTGGTCCCGCTCAATCGCGGGCTCTTCACGACGGCCTCGGTGCCGCTGGCCACGACGCTGACCACCGCGGATCTCAGTCGCGTGTACCGCGAGTTCTACGCGGGCGAGCCGTTCGTGCGCGTGGGCGGCGAGGCCGAGCGCCCGGCCACGCGCCACGTCGTCGGCTCCAATTACTGCGACGTGGCGGTGGTGGCCGATCCGCGCACCGGCCGCGCCGTCTGCGTGTCGGCGATCGACAACCTCGGCAAGGGCGGCTCGGCCAACGGCGTGCAGTGCCTCAACATCCTGTTCGGGTGGCACGAGCGCACGGGGCTCGACGCCGCGCCGGTGTACCCCTGAGTCGAATGGCCGAGATCGAGTGGCTCGAGGGCGGCATCACCGCCGTCCCGGGCTTCCTGGCCGGCGGCGTCGCGGCCGGCATCAAGCCCTCCGGCAAGAAGGACATGGCGCTCATCCACTCGCCGACGCCCGCCCGCTCGGCGGCGGTCTTCACCAGCAACCAGGTCAAGGGCGCGCCGGTGCTCGTCTCCATGGAGCACGCGCGCACGGGCGCCGCCCAGGCCATCCTGGCCTCCAGCGGCTGCGCCAACGTCTGCACGGGCGAGCGCGGCGTGAAGGACGCCCGCGAGATGACGCGCACGGCGGCCGAGCTGCTGCGCATCCCGCCCGCGCACGTGCTGATCGCCGCCACCGGCGTCATCGGCGTGCCGCTGCCGATGGACAAGATCCGCGCGGCGCTGCCCAAGCTGGTGAAGTCCCTCTCGCCGCAGGGCGGGCGCGCGGCGGCCGAGGCCATCATGACGACGGACACGCGGCCCAAGGAGGCGGCGCTCCGCGTCGAGGTCAACGGGCGCGTGGTCACGCTGGGCGGTATCGCCAAGGGCGTGGCCATGCTGGAGCCGCACCTGGCCACGATGTTCTGCTTCGTGGCCACCGACGCCGCGGTGGGGCGCGGGGCGCTCACCGGCGTGCTGCGGCGCGCGGTGGATCGCTCGTTCAACCGCGTCACGGTCGACTCGGACACCTCCACCAGCGACACCGTGGCCGTGCTGGCCAATGGGCTCGCGGAGAACCGGCCCATCGAGAGCGGCGGCGCCGGGCTGCGCCAGTTCACGGCCGGCATGGAGGCGCTGATGGTCAAGCTCGCCCGCATGCTCGTCGCCGACGGCGAGGGCACCACCAAGCTGGTGATGATCACCGTGCGCGGGGCGGCCAGCCGCCGCGACGCCCTGCTGGCGGCCCGCAGCGTGGCGAACTCCCCGCTCCTCAAGTGCGCGCTCAATGGGGCCGATCCCAACTGGGGCCGCATCATGATGGCGCTGGGCAAGTCGGCGGCGCGGGTGGACCAGGACAAGGTGGCGATCGCCTTCGGGGAGGAGCCCCTGGTCGAGGGTGGCGTGCTCAGAGAAGGCGTGCGCCTGGAGCGCATCCGGGAGATCATGGGTGGACAGGAGTACGAGCTCACGATCGATCTCGGGTTGGGCCGCGGCGAGGACCGGGTCTGGACCAGTGATCTCAGCGAAGAGTACGTGCGGCTCAACGGCAAGTACACGACGTAGCTCACATCACACACGCCGCGCACTTTCGGTGGGAATGCCCGGCATTCCTCAGCGCGGCGGAGGCAAACCGAAGGAGGATGCATGGCTGCACTGACGATGAAGGAGTTGCTCGAGGCCGGAGTGCACTTCGGCCACCAGACGAAGCGATGGAACCCGAAGATGCAGAAGTACATCTTCGGCGAGCGCAACGGGATCTACATCATCGACCTCCAGAAGACCCTCAAGAAGTTCCGCGAAGCGTACGGATTCGTTCGCGACCTGGCCGCCGGCGGCGGCACGGTGCTGTTCATCGGCACCAAGAAACAGGCCCAGGAGACGGTCTTCGAGGAGGCCAGCCGCTGCGCGATGTTCTACGTGAACCAGCGCTGGCTCGGCGGCACGCTCACGAACTTCGCGACGATCCGCAAGTCCATCGGGCGGCTCAAGAAGCTCGAGGAGATGAAGGAGACGGGCGAGTTCGAGCGCGTGCCCAAGAAGGAGGCCCTCGAGCTCGACCGCGAGCGCGAGAAGCTGGAGAAAGCGCTGATCGGAATCAAGGTGATGGACTCGCTGCCGTCGGCGGTGTTCATCATCGATCCGCGCAAGGAGAAGATCGCGGTGGCCGAGGCCCAGCGCCTGGGCATCCCGATCGTCGCCATCGTGGACACCAACTGCGATCCGAGCGGGATCGACTACCCGATCCCTGGCAACGACGACGCCATCCGCGCCGTGCGGCTGATCACCTCGCGGATGGCCGACGCCATCCTGGAGGGCCGCGGCACGCTGGCCAAGGACGAGAGCGAGGGCGCCGAGACCGAGGCCGTCGAGACCGAGATGGCAGCGGTGGCCGAGACGGAGGCGTCCTGATGGCGGCCGATGCCAAGACCGTGATGGAGCTGCGCGAGCGCACGGGCGCGGGCGTGATGGACTGCAAGGCCGCCCTGCAGGCCTCCAACGGCAACCTCGACGAGGCCGTCGAGTTCCTGCGCAAAAAAGGGCTCGCAGACGCCAAGAAGCGTGCTGGGCGCGAGGCCAAGGACGGCGTGGTCCACGCCTACATCCACCCGGGCTCGCGCCTGGGCGTGCTGATCGAGGTCAACTGCGAGACGGACTTCGTGGCCAAGACCGACGCGTTCCAGGAGCTCGTCAAGGACCTCGCCATGCAGGTGGCGGCCGCCAACCCGGCCTACGTCGCCCGCGAGGACGTGCCGGGCGAGGTGCTCGAGAAGGAGCGCGAGATCTACCGCTCGCAGATGGCCGACCAGAAGAAGCCGCCCCAGGTCATCGACAAGATCGTCGAGGGCAAGCTCGAGAAGTACTTCAGCGAGCAGTGCCTGCTGGAGCAGCCCTTCATCAAGGACGCCTCCGGCAAGACGAGGATCAAGGACCTCGTGGACAAGGTGAACGCGGCCACCAAGGAGAAGGTCGGCGTCCGGCGGTTCGCCCGCTTCCAGGTCGGCGGAGGCAGCTAACCGTGGCGGCGGATGCCGCGAGCCCGCCGGCCTACCGCCGCATAGTCCTGAAGCTCTCGGGGGAGGCGCTCGCCGGGAGCCAGGGCTACGGCGTCGATCCCGCTGTCCTCGTGCGGATCGGCGCCGAGGTGCGCGAGGTCATCGACCTCGGCGTGCAGGTGGCCATCGTCATCGGCGGTGGCAACATCTTCCGGGGCCTGGCGGCCAGCGCGGGCGGCATGGACCGCTCCACCGCGGACTACATGGGCATGCTGGCCACGGTCATCAACGCCCTCGCCCTGCAGGACGCGCTGGAGAAGGCCGGCTGCCAGACGCGCGTGCTGTCCGCGATCGAGATGCGGGCGGTGGCCGAGCCGTACATCCGCCGGCGCGCCATCCGGCACCTGGAGAAGGGCCGCGTCGTCATCTTCGCGGCCGGCACCGGCAACCCGTTCTTCACGACCGACACCGCCGGCGCGCTGCGCGCCGTGGAGATCGGCGCCGACGCCATCATGAAGGCCACCAAGGTCGACGGCATCTACTCGGCCGATCCCGCGCGCGACAAGAACGCCGAGCGGCTGCCCAAGGTGACCTACATCGAAGTCCTCAACCGCCGGCTCGAGGTGATGGACACCACCGCGATCTCGCTCTGCATGGACAACAAGCTGCCGATCGTCGTCTTCGACCTCAACCGCTCCGGCAACATCAAGCGCATCGTGTGCGGCGAGCCGGTGGGCTCGGTGGTCACGGCATCGGTCTAGAAAGGAGCCCTGTCATGCAGGACGTGCTGAAGGATGTGGACGCGCGCATGAACGCGGCGCTCGACGCGTTGAGCCGGGAGTTCGCCTCGGTGCGCACGGGCCGGGCCTCGACGGCGCTCCTCGACACCCTCCGCGTGGACTACTACGGCACGCCCACGCCCGTGGCGCAGATGGCATCGGTCTCGACGCCGGACGCGCGCACGGTGGTGATCCAGCCCTGGGAGGCCGGACAGATCGGCGCCATCGAGAAGGCCATCCAGAAGTCCGACCTCGGCCTCACGCCGGTGAACGACGGCAAGCTCATCCGCCTGACCATGCCGACGCCCACCGAGGAGCGCCGCAAGCAGCTCGTGAAGACCGTGGCCAAGATGGCCGAGGACGCGCGCGTGGCCGTCCGCAACGTGCGGCGCGAGGCCAACGACAAGCTCAAGGCCGCCGCCAAGAAGCAGAAGGCCTCGGAGGACGAGGAGCGCCGCGCCCACGACCAGGTCCAGAAGACCACCGATCGCTTCGTGGCCAAGGTGGACGAGCTGCTGAAGAAGAAGGAACAGGAGATCCTCTCATTCTGAGACGCGCGGCGCCGGCGCCGCCCGCACTCGACGGGCTGGGCGAGCAGGAGCTGCTCGCGATGGTCCGGGCGCAGCCGGTGCCGGCTCACGTGGCGGTCATCATGGACGGCAACGGCCGCTGGGCGACCGGCAAGGGCCTGCCGCGGGTGGCCGGTCATCGCGAGGGCGTCAAGGCGGCCCGCGCGATGGTGCGGGCGGCCGATGCCATCGGGCTCCGGTTCCTGACCCTGTACGCGTTCTCGACGGAGAACTGGAACCGGCCGGAGGACGAGGTCACCACGCTGATGCGGCTGCTGGAGGAGTCGATCTACCGCGAGCTGCCCGAGCTGATGTCTCGCAACGTGCGGCTGCGCGTGATCGGCCGCCCCACGGGCGTGCCGCTGCCGGTGCGCCGCGGCATCGACCACGTCGTGCACGAGACGCGCGCCAACACGGGCCTCACGCTGCTGATGGCCTTCAACTACGGCGGGCGCGACGAGCTGCTCGACGCGTTCCGGGCCCTGGCCCGTCGCGTGCGGGCCGGCGACCTCGAGCCGGAGCAGATCTCGGAGGCGCACGTCGGCGGCGCGCTCTACACGGACGGCATTCCGGACCCGGACCTGCTGATCCGGACCAGCGGCGAGATGCGAATCTCTAACTTCCTTTTGTGGCAGATCGCGTATACCGAGTTGTGGATGACGACGACGCTGTGGCCCGACTTCGGGCCCTCGGATCTCTACCGCGCCATCGCCGATTTCCAGCGGCGCACGCGACGGTTCGGTGGGGTGTGACGTGGGCCTCGCGGCAGTCGGGCGGACGGCGTCGTGGAGCGGTCGGGAGAAGCCGGTCGGGGTTTCTCCGGACATGATCCGGCGCCTGCTCAGTGCCCTCGTGCTGCTGCCGGTCTTCCTGCTGATCGTCATCAAGGCGCCCGCCGTCCTCTTCAATCTCGTCGTCGTACTCTTCAGCGCGCGGGCGCTGTGGGAGCTGACGCGGATGCTGGAGCAGGCGGGCCGTCCCGTGCAGCGCTGGCTCGCTGTGCTGGCCGGCGTGGCAGTGACGGCGTCCTTCGGCGCCTCGCGCACGCTCGATCCGCTGCTGCTGCCGGCGCTCGTGCTGACGCTCGCCGTCGGCGCCATCTTCGCGGCGCCCATCTTTCGCGGGACGCCGGCGATCGAGCCGGCCGCCAACACGCTGCTGGCCGTGGTGTACGTGGGCTGGCTGCTCGGCTACGGCATCCTGCTCCACCACACGTCGCCTCGCGGCGACGAGCTCGTGCTCTTCGTGGTGGGCGTGACGTGGGTCGGCGAGACGGCCGCCTACGTGGTGGGCTCCACGCTCGGCCGCCGCCCGCTGGTGCCGATCGTCAGTCCGAAGAAGACGATCGAGGGCGCCGTGGCCCAGGTCGTCGCCTCGGTGGCGACGGCCGCCGCGCTGGGCGCCTGGCTGCTGCCGTGGTGCGCGATGAGCGTGATGGTCGGCGCCGGCGCGCTGCTCGGCGTGGTGGGCCAGGTCGGCGACCTGGCGGAGTCGGTCATCAAGCGCACGGTGGGCCTCAAGGACACCGGCGCGCTGATCCCGGGTCACGGCGGCGTGCTGGACCGCATCGACAGCCTGCTCTTCAACTTGCCCGCGTTCTATTACGTCTCTCGCCTGGCGGGGTGCGCATGAAGCGCGTGACGATTCTGGGGGCGACCGGGTCCATCGGCTTGCGCACGCTCGAGATCGTGTCGAGCTTTCCCGACGAGTTCGGCGTGGCCGGCCTCGCCGCACGCGGCTCGAACGTCGAGCTGGTGGCCGACCTCTGCCGCAAGTACAGCCCGCGCGCCGTCGCGCTGCTCGACGGCCGCGCCCGCGATCAGCTCGCGCGCCTGCTGCCCGCGCCGCGGCCCGAGCTGCTGGCCGGCGCCGACGGCCTGGTGGCGCTCGCCCGTGACGTGGACGCCGACGTGGTCGTCTCGGCCCTCGTGGGCGGCGCCGGCCTGTTGCCGACGATGGCCGCCATCGAGGCCGGCCGCACGATGGCGCTCGCCAACAAGGAGACGCTGGTGATGGCGGGCAGCCTGATGACGGCCGCCGCCAAGCGCCGTCACGTGGCGCTGCTGCCCGTGGACTCCGAGCACAGCGCCGTCTTCCAGTGCCTGGTCGGCCACAACCGGGGCGACGTCCACCGCGTCCTGCTCACCGCCTCGGGCGGGCCCTTCCGCGAGTGGCCGCCGGAGAAGTTCGCGGGGATCACCGTGGAGGACGCGCTCAAGCACCCCACGTGGAAGATGGGCGCCAAGATCACGATCGACTCCGCCACGCTGATGAACAAGGGCCTGGAGATCATCGAGGCCCGGTGGCTGTTCGACGTGGCGCCCGAGAAGGTGCAGGTCATCGTGCACCCGCAGTCGGTCGTGCACTCGATGGTGGAGTACATCGACGGCTCGGTGATCGCCCAGCTCGGCGTGCCGGACATGGGCATCCCGATCCTGTACGCGCTCACGTACCCCGAGCGGCGGCCGACGCCGGCCGCGCGCCTCGATCTCACGCGCACCGGTGCGCTGACGTTCTTCGAGCCCGACCCCGTGAAGTTCCCCTGCCTGCGCCTGGCCCGCGCCGCCCTCGAGCGGGGCGGGACAGCGCCGGTCGTCCTCAACGCCGCCAACGAAGTGGCGGTCGCCGCCTTCCTCGACCGCCGCCTTTCTTTCGTGGAGATTCCCGCGCTCATCGAGCGCGCGCTCGACCACGTGCCGCACGCGGGTCTGACGTCCATCGAGCAGTGCGTGGGCGTCGATGCCGAGGCCCGCCGCCGCGTCCAGGAGTGGATCGACACGCGCGCCGGAGGTGCCAAGCAGTGACCACCGTGGTCTCGTTCGTCGTCGTCATCGGCATCCTGATCCTCATCCACGAGCTCGGGCACTTCTTCGTGGCCCGCTGGACCGGCGTCGGCGTGGAGCGCTTCTCCATCGGCTTCGGCCCCGTCCTGCTGCGCTGGCGCGGCAAGGAAACCGAGTACGTCCTCTCGGCGATCCCCATGGGCGGCTACGTGAAGATGATGGGCGAGGAGAGCCCGCTCGAAGGCGGGACGACGCCCACGTACGATCCGACCAAGGCCTTCGCGCTCAAGCCGCTGTGGGCACGCTTCCTCATCGTCTTCGCCGGCCCCGCCATGAACCTGGTGCTGGCCGTGGTGATCTTCGCCGTCGTGCTGGCCACGCTGGGCCGGCCGGTGTGGCCTGCCGTCGTGGGGCGGGTGACCGAGGGCAGCCCGGGCGCCGCCGCCGGCCTCCGCACGGGCGACGTCGTCGTCGCGGTCAACGGCCGTTCGATCGCGTACTGGGAGGATCTCGATCGCGCGCTGGCCAAGTCGGATGGGCGGCCGCTCGAGCTGCGCGTGCGGCGCGATAGCACCGAGCAGGCGGTGACGGTGAAGCCGCGGCTGCGCACGGCGCCCGACCCCATCTTCCGCGAGCCGCGCGAGTCGTGGGACATCGGCGCGGGGCCCCAGCTCATCCCGCAGATCAGCTCCGTCAGCCCCGGCTCGCCGTCCGAGAAGGCCGGCCTCAAGGCGGGCGACGTCGTGACCAGCGTGGCCGGCCAGCCCGTCTACACACCGGAAGACCTGGTGGAGGCGATCCGTACGCGCCCCGGCCAGTCCTTCCCGATGACGGTCGAGCGCGACGGCCGCACGCTGACCGTCACCGTCACGCCCGACCCCGTGAAGGAGAAGAGTCCCGACGGCCAGGAGCGCGAGGTCGGCCGCATCCAGGCGGGCATCGCGACGAAGGCGGTGAGCTTCGAGCCGTACAATCCGGTCTCGGCGCTCGGGCACGGCGTGACCAAGACGTCGGACATGACGGTGCTCACCGTGAAGGGCCTGTGGAAGCTGCTCTCGCGGCAGATCGACTCGTCGAACATCGGCGGGCCGATCCAGATCGCGACGGAGGCGGGACGGCAGGCCAAGGACGGCATGGCCTCGCTGGCGCTGTTCACCGCCATCATCAGCGTGAACCTCGGCGTGCTGAACCTGCTGCCGGTGCCGATGCTCGACGGCGGTCACCTGTTCTTCTTCGTGATCGAGGCGATCCTCGGGCGGCCATTGTCGTTGCGCAAGCGGGAAGTCGCCCAGCAGGTGGGCTTCGTGCTGCTCATGCTGCTGATGGTTTACGCGATCTACAACGACCTCGTGCGCATCGACGCATTCAAACTCTTCCGATAGGCTGACTCGCCGCCACTCACGCCGTGGGGCCGCGTGAACACCATGAAGCTCGACCATGTCGCCATCTGGGCTGTGGACCTCGAGCTGATGCGTGCCTTCTACGAGAAGTACTTCGACGCGCGATCGAACGTGAAATATGAGAACGAACGCAAGGGGTTCACGTCGTATTTCCTGACGTTTCCTGAAGGCGGTCGGCTGGAGCTGATGCACCGACCCGACATCCAGAGGTTCCCGGATTCGCCGAGCTCGCGCGAGTTCATCGGGTACGCCCACCTGGGTGTGGAGCTGGGCTCTCGGGCCGCCGTCGACGCCCTGACGAAACGGCTGCAGGGCGACGGGTTCCCGGTTCTCGATGGACCGAGACGGACGGGCGACGGATACTACGAGAGCATGGTCGCGGATCCCGAAGGGAACCGGATCGTCATCGCCGAGTGAGTCCGCCGGCGCGGCCCTTTTCTGCCCCTGCGATGTTGCAGGTTCCCGTAGAATCTAACGGTTAACGCATTCTTCCGACAGGACGGGGGACGGATGATCAACCGGCGCAAGAGCAGGCAGCTCCAGGTCGGCAACGTCAAGGTGGGCGGCGGCGCGCCGATCACCGTGCAATCGATGACGAAGACCGACACCCGGGACGTGCAGGCCACGCTGCTGGAGATCTGGTCGCTGGAAGCGGCCGGTTGTGACATCGTCCGTTGCGCGGTGCCGGTGCGGGAGGCCGCCGAGAAGCTGGGCGAGATCAAGCGTCAGATCCGCATCCCGCTGGTGGCCGACATCCACTTCAACTACAAGCTCGCCCTCATCGCGCTCGATCAGGGCGTGGACGGCCTGCGGCTGAATCCCGGCAACATCGGCGGCAAGAAGTTCGTGATGGAGGTCGTCACCCTCGCGAAGGACAGGAAGATTCCGATCCGGATCGGAGTCAATGCCGGGTCGCTCGAGAAGGACCTCCTCGAGAAATACAACGGGCCGACGTCGCAGGGGATGGTCGAATCCGCGTTGCGCCACATCCACATCCTGGAAGAGTGCAACTACCCCGAGATGAAGGTGTCGCTGAAGGCCTCCGACCCGCTGATGATGATCGAGGCCTACCGCGCGCTGGCCGAGCAGGTGGACTATCCGCTCCACCTCGGCGTGACCGAGGCCGGCACGCCCGGCGTCGGCACCATCAAGTCCGCCGTCGGCCTCGGTGCGCTGCTGAGCGAGGGCATCGGCGACACCATCCGCGTCTCGCTCTCCGCCGATCCCACCGAGGAAGTGCGCGTGGGCATCGACATCCTGAAATCGCTCGGCCTGCGCAAGGGCGGCCTCACCTTCGTGTCGTGCCCGTCGTGCGGTCGCGCCGACGTCGATCTCGTCAAGCTCGCCAAGCAGGTGGAGGACGAGTTCAAGACCCTCAACGAAGAGATCCACATCGCCGTGATGGGGTGTGAGGTCAACGGCCCGGGCGAGGCGCGGGCGGCGGACATCGGCGTCGCGGGCGGGCGGGGGATCGGGCTGATCTTCAAGAACGGCGAGGTCATTCGCAAGGTGCCGGAGAAGGACATCGTCACGGCGATGCGCGAAGAGGTCGACAAGTACTTGTTGGAGCGAAAGGCCGCGAAGGAAGCGGCGGGAGCGAGCGCCTGATGGGCCAGTACGACTGCCACGTGTTCGTATGCACCAGCGGCGAGACGTGCCCCACGCAGGGCGACGTCGAGAAGTTCGTGAAGTACCTGCGCGGGGAGGTGGTCAAGGCCGGCCGCCAGCAGGACGTCCGCGTGAACAAGGCCGGCTGCTTCTCGCAGTGCGGCCACGGGCCGATGATCGTGGTCTACCCGGAGAACGTCTGGTACGCCGGCGTGAAGGAAGACGACCTCGCCGAGATCGCCCAGTCGCACATCCTGGGTGGCAAGCCGGTCGAGCGGCTGCGCTACGAGCCCGGCGTCAAGGGCGCGAACAAGACGAAAGACGCCCACTAGATGCGGCTCGCGAAGTCGCTCGTTCCGACGCTTCGCGAGGATCCCGCCGACGCCGAGGCGCTCTCCCACAAGCTCATGCTGCGGGCGGGGCTGATCCGCCAGCTCGCCGCCGGGATCTACGTCTACCTGCCCATCGGCCACCGGGTGCACGAGAAGGTCAGCAACATCATCCGCGAGGAGATGAACGCCATCGGCGGGCAGGAGATCACCATGCCCGTGCTCCAGCCGGCCGAGCTGTGGCAGAAGTCGGGACGCTGGGACGGCATCCCGGAGATGTTCAAGCTCCAGGACCGCTACGGGCGCGACATGGTGCTGGGCATGACGCACGAGGAGGTCATCGCCTGGATCGCCTCGCGCGAGATCCGCTCCTACCGCGACCTGCCGCAGATCTGGTACCAGGTCCAGACGAAGGAGCGTGACGAGGCCCGGCCGCGCTCGGGCGTGCTGCGTACGCGCGAGTTCGTCATGAAGGACTCCTACACGCTCGACCCCGACGTGGCCGCGCTCGACCGCTCCTATGCGGCCCACGAGTCCGCCTACCGCAAGATCTTCGAGCGCTGCGGGCTGCACTTTCACGTGGTGGAGTCGGACACCGGCATGATGGGCGGCCTCGGCGCCCACGAGTTCCAGGCGCCCTGCGCGGCCGGCGAGGACGAGATCGCGCTGTGCGCGGGCTGCGGCTACGCCGCCAACGTGGAGATCGCCCGCGGCGTGCCGGCCGCCCCGGTATTCCCGCCGGGCGGCCGCGAAGAAGTTGCCACGCCGAACGTCAAGACGATCGCCGAGGTCAGCGCGTTCCTGAAGATCGACCCGCGGCTGACGATCAAGTCGCTGCTCTACGTCGGCAAGCGCACCGGCCCCGTGCTCGTGCTGCTGCGCGGCGACCACGTCCTCCACGAGCGCAAGCTGGCCCGCGCGCTCGGTGGCGACGAGGTACGCCCGGCTCACGCCGAGGAAGTGCGCCAGCATCTCGGCGCGCCGGCGGGCTCGGTGGGACCGCTCGGCGCCCGCGGTCCGATCCTGGCCGACGAGGCGCTGCGCGACGGCGACTACGTGGTCGGCGCCAATCGCGAGGGCTACCACGTCCGCGGCGTCAGCCCCGGTCGCGATTTCGAGGCCCGCTTCGTCGATCTGCACACGGTCGCGGCGGGCGAGGCGTGCCCGCAGTGCGGCAAGCCGCTGGCCGTCGAGAGGGTGATCGAGGTCGGCAACATCTTCAAGCTGGGCACGAAGTACTCGGAGGCGCTCGGCGCACTCTACCTCGACGAGTCCGGCAAGGAGCAGCCCATCGTGATGGGCAGCTACGGCATCGGCCCCGCCCGCATCGCCGCTGCGGCCATCGAGCAGAATGCCGATGCCGACGGCATCGTGTGGCCCGCGTCCATCGCGCCCTTCCACGTGCACATCGTGGTGGTGAGCCTGCGGGATGCCGGCCAGGTGGCGGCCGCGGAGGAGATCTACACCGCCTGTCGGGCGGCCGGGCTCGACGCCGTGCTGGACAATCGTGACGAGCGCCCCGGCGTGAAGTTCAAGGACGCCGACCTGCTCGGGGTACCGGTGCGGGTGACGGTGGGCAACGCCCTGGCCAAGGAGGGCGTGGTCGAGATCAAGGAGCGGCGCGCGCCTCGCGCCGAGCACCGCGTTCCGAAGGCTCAGGTAGTAACCACGATCCAGTCCCTGGAGGTCCTCCGCGGCGTGCGTTAACTTGCCCTGAACGGATACACGTGCTAAAGTCCTGAAAAAGTGGGCCTTGCCCACTTTTTTAGTTTAGTAGTAAGGCGGGATGCAAGAAGACGAACGCGAGCTCCGGATCGAGGAGGCGGTGCTGCCGGTACTCCACGATCACGGGCTTACGCTCGTGGACCTCGAGTGGCGGGCGCACCGGCCGCGCGGGGTCTTGCGGTTGTACGTCGACAAGCCAGGCGGCGTGGGCATCGAGGATTGCCAGCGCGCGAGCCGCGAGCTGGGTGACGTGCTCGATGCCTCGGCGCTGATCGAGGAGGGGTACGATCTCGAGGTGTCGTCGCCGGGGCTGGACCGCCAGCTCCGGAAGGACCGCGAGTTTCGCTGGGCGCTCGGCAAGCGGGTGCAGTGCTGGGTCTCAGGCGGAGCGGAATTTCGGGGGCGTCTCGTGGACGTGGACGCGGCCCGGCTCACGCTCGACCACGACGGCGAGCGGGTGGAGCTCGAGCGCGGGCGCGTCACGAAGGCCAAGCTGGAAGCGGAGGTGCCCTGGCCACGACGGCCGTCAGGACTATGAACCGCGAACTGATCATGGTGATCGAGCAGCTGGGGCGGGAGAAGGGGATCGATAAAGAGATCCTCTTCGAGGCGCTGGAGTCTGCCCTGCTGTCCGCGTCGCGGAAGTCACTCGGCCCGGGGGACAACGTCCGCATCCACATCGACCGCAAGACGGGGGAGTTCCGCGTCTACCACCGGAAGAAAGTCGTCGAGGAAGTGGCCGACCCCGAGATCGAGATGACACTGGCCGAAGCCCAGGCGCTAGCCCCGGAGGCGGAGCTGGGCGTCGAGCTGGAGCTGCTGCAGGACAAGCCCCTGCAAGACCTCGGGCGCATTGCGGCCCAGACGGCCAAGCAGGTGATCCTCCAGAAGGTCCGCGACGCCGAGCGCGAGGGCATCTACTCGGAGTTCATCGGCAAGGAAGGCCAGATCCTGCGCGGCGTCGTGCACCGGATCGAGAAGCGCAACGTGATCCTGGAGGTCGGCAAGGCCGAGGCGATCCTGCCCGAGCGCGAGCAGATCCCGGGCGAGCGCTACAACCCGGGCGATCGCATTCGCGCCTTCGTGCTGGAGGTGCGGCGCACGGCCAAGGGGCCGCAGATCACGCTCTCGCGCACGCATCCCGGTTATCTCGCGCGGCTCTTCGAGACGGAGATCCCGGAGATCCAGGAGGGCATCGTCGTCGTCAAGGCCACGGCACGCGAGGCCGGCGAGCGCGCCAAGGTGGCGGTCGCCTCCACCAAGCGCGACGTCGACCCGATCGGCGCCTGCGTCGGCCTGCGCGGCACGCGCATCCAGGTGATCAGCCGTGAGTTGCGCGGCGAGAAGATCGACATCATCGAGTGGTCGCACGACCCCGCCACGTTCGTGGCGCGGGCGCTGTCGCCGGCCAAGGTGTCGTCGGTGACGGTGGCCGACGAGGGCACCGAGGCGCAGCCGGCGGGGCTCGTCATCGTGCCCGACAATCAGCTCTCGCTGGCCATCGGCAAGAAGGGACAGAACGCGCGGCTGGCCGCCAAGCTGACCGGTATGCGCATCGACATCAAGAGCGAGTCGGAGGTGGAGCGGGAGCGCGCCGATGCCGAGGAGGCCAGGACGGCGCTGCTCGCCTTCACCGGCGGCAGCACCGAGATCGTGGAGGCGCTGGAAGCCGCGGGCTTCGGCTCGCCGCGCGCCATCGCCGAGGCCGGCCGCGAGGCGCTGGCCGCGCTGCCCATCGTCGCCGATCGCGCGGACAAGATCCACACCGCTGCCGAAGAGTGGCTGGCCGCCCGCGCGCAGCCCGAGGCGGAGCCGGAGCCCGTGCCCCAGGTTCGCGACGATGCGGCGCCGCCGCCGGATGCCGCGCCGCCCACGGCGGGCACGTGACGCATGCGCCGACTCGCACGTGCCTCGGCTGTCGACAGCGCCGCCCGAAGCGCGAGCTCGTACGCCTCGTGCGCCGCGCGGACGGGCGCGTGGTCGTGGATGCGAGCGGTCCCGGGCGCGGCGCTTACGTATGCGCCGAGCCGGGCTGCGTGGAGCGGGCACTGAAAGCCGGACGCCTGAGCCACGCGTTTCGAGCCGCCTGCAGGCTCGAGAATGGCCTGGAGCTCAGCGTCCTCGCTGCGAGCCGCCCCGCGGCAGTGGCAAGGTCATGACATCAGTTACGACGAGCGGGCATGGAGGGACGCCACGGCTGCGCCGGGGTGGCCCAAGCGAGTGGGGGTCTGGGGGCCACATCGGGGCCCCCGGGCGGAGCGAGCATGGAGGGACGCCACGGCTGCGCCGGGGTGGCCCGAGCGAGTGGCGGTCTGGGGGCCATATCGGGGCCCCCGGGCGGAGCGAGCATCGAGGGACGCCACGGCTGCGCCGGGGCGGCCCGAGCGAGTGGGGGTCTGGGGCCATTATCGGGGCCCCCCGAGCGAGCGAGCATCGAGGGACGCCACGGCTGCGCCGGGGCGGCCCGAGCGTCGGGGGGTCTGGGGGCCATTTCGGGGCCCCCAGTTTCAACTAGGAGGCAGCGTGGCAGCGACGAAGATTAAGGTGATCGAGCTCGCGAAGGAGCTCGGCGTGACCAGCAAGGACTTGATGGTCGCCGCCGAGGAGATGGGGCACAAGGGTGTCCGCGCTATGACCCCGCTCGACCAGACGCTCGCCAACGAGCTGCGCACGAAGCTCGGCAAGGGGCGTGAGCTTCCCGAGGAGCTGGCGGCCAAGCCCAAGCGCGTGCCCAAGGCGAAGACGGCCGACGGCGTCGCGGTCGATGGGGCCAAGAAGCCCACGCGCGCCAAGAAGAAGGTCGACGAGGCGGCCGAGGAGAGCTTCGAAGCGCTGCCGGCGGCCACGATCGTCAAGCCGAAGCCAGCCGCGCCGAGCGAGATCGTGCCCGAGCCCCTGCTGCCGGTGAAGCCTGCGGCCGAGATCACGCCGGAGCCCATGAAGGTGGCGCCGCTCGCGCCGCCGCCGCCCATCGAGCCGGTGAAGCCCGCCGCCGCCGCGCCCGCCGCGCCTCTGGCGCCGGCCAAGCCCGAGCCGAAGATCGTCCCGTTCCGTCCGCTCGAGCGCTCGGCACCACCGCCGCCACCGCAGCGGCCGACGCGCGGGCCGTCGGGACCGTTCTCACAGCCACGCATCACGCAGGGACCGCCGCGCCCGGCAGCGCCGCCGCCGCGTCCCGCCGCGCCGCCGCGTCCGGCCCAGCCGCCGGCGGCCGCCACGGCCCCCGCGCGCTCGGCGCCGACGGTCGAGGCGCCCAGGCCGGTCGTGCCCGCTGCAGCCGCCACCATCGAGACGCCGCCGGCGCCGCCGGTCGAGGTCAAGCGCGAGACCGTGCGCGTGGGCGAGTCGGTCACCGTCTCCGAGCTCGCGGAAAAGATGCGTCGCAAGTCCGGCGAGGTCATCAAGGCGCTCATCGAGCTGGGCGTCATGAAGATGGTCAACGACCTGCTCGATCCAACCGAGGCCAAGCTGGTCGCCGACAAGTTCAACGTCGATCTCGAGATCCGGTCCGTCGAGGGTGACGTCATCGAGGAGGAGGGCGAGTCCGATCCCGAGCAGCTCCGGCTGCGGCCGCCGGTGGTGACCGTCATGGGCCACGTCGACCACGGCAAGACGTCGCTGCTGGACGCCATCCGCAAGTCGAAGGTGGCCGAAAAGGAGCACGGCGGCATCACGCAGCACATCGGCGCCTACCAGGTGCTGACCGGCCACGGCAAGGTCACGTTCCTCGACACGCCGGGCCACGAGGCCTTCACGGCCATGCGCGCGCGCGGCGCCCAGGCCACCGACATCGTCATCCTGGTGGTCGCCGCCGACGACGGCGTGATGCCGCAGACGGTGGAAGCCATCAACCACGCCCGTGCGGCCGACGTGCCGATCATCGTGGCCGTCAACAAGATCGACAAGCCGGAGTCCGACCCCGACCGCGTCAAGCGCGAGCTGTCCAATCACAACCTCATGCCCGAGGAGTGGGGCGGGCAGACGATCTTCGTGCCGACCTCGGCCAAGAAGGGCACCGGCATCGATCAGCTGCTGGAGATGACCGCGCTCCAGTCGGAAGTCCTCGAGCTCAAGGCCAACCCGGCCCGGGCCGCGCGCGGGATCATCATCGAGGGCCGCCTCGATCGCGGCCGCGGTCCCGTGGCCACGGTGCTCATCCAGAACGGCACGCTGCACGAGGGCGATGCGGTCGTCGTGGGCGCGCACTCCGGGCGCATCCGGGCGCTGATCGATCCGCTCGGCAAGAAGGTGAAGACGGCCGGGCCGTCCGACCCCGTCGAGCTGCTCGGCCTCTCCGGGGTGCCGCTGGCGGGCGACGTGCTGGTGGCGGTGTCCGACGAGCGCAAGGCCCGGCAGATCGCCGGTATGCGCTCCGACCGGGACAAGAGCAAGGTGAAGGCCGCCACGCGCATCACGCTCGAGGGCTTGCAGCAGCAGATCAAGTCGGGCGAGATCAAAGAGCTGCGCCTCATCCTCAAGGCCGACGTGCAGGGCTCGGTCGAAGCGGTGGCGGAGGCGCTCGAGCGGCTCTCCACCGACGAGGTCAAGCTCAAGGTCATTCACAGCTCGGTGGGCGCCATCAACGAGGGCGACGTCATGCTGGCCTCGGCCTCCAGCGCCATCGTGCTCGGCTTCAACGTGAAAGCCGAGCCGAAGGCCGGCGGGCTCGCGCAGGCCAACGGCGTGGACGTGCGCAACTACAACGTCATCTACGAGGCGATCAACGACGTCAAGGCGGCGCTGGAGGGCATGCTGGCCCCCGAGATCCGCGAGACGCTGCTGGGCCGCGCGCAGATCAAGCAGATGTTCGTGATCTCCAAGCTGGGGCCGGTGTGCGGCTCGCAGGTAACGGAGGGCAAGATCGTGCGTGGCGCCAAGGTCCGCGTGCGTCGCGGCAACACCGTCGCGCACGAAGGGACCATCACCTCGCTGCGGCGCTTCAAGGACGACGTGCGCGAGGTGCTGACCGGTCTCGAGTGCGGCATCGGCGTCGACATCAAGGACACCCAGCCCGGAGACATCCTCGAGGCCTACACCACCGAGGAAGTCGCGCGCACGCTGTAGCGCGGCGGACGGAGAGACTGGCGTGTCGGCGGCGCGGGTCGCCCTGGGCATGGTCGAGCTGCACCTGCCCGACGTGGACTCCCTCAAGGGCAAGCGCCACGTGCTCAAGGGGCTGAAGGAGCGCGTGCGCGCCCGCTTCGAGTGCTCCGTGGCCGAGGTCGACCACCAGGATTCCTGGCAGCGGGCCACGCTGGCGGTGGCCTACGTCTCGGGTGACGCGCGACACGCCAACGAGGTCGTGTCCAAGGCCATGGACTTCATCGAGGACCACGTCGAGGGCCAGGTGCTCGACACGTCCGTGGAGATTCTCTGATGCAGGGCAAGCGTCTCGATCGCGTCAACCAGCTCATCAAGGAAGAGGTCTCCACGCTGCTGCAGCGCGAGCTCAAGGATCCGCGTCTGGGCTTCGTGACCGTGACGGACGTGGAGACGTCGAAGGACCTGCGGCAGGCCAAGGTGTTCGTCTCCGTCCTCGGCGACGACAAGCAGTGGGCGGGCTCGATGGCGGCGCTGGCCAGCGCGCGCGGCTTCGTGCGCAACTGGCTGCGCCAGCACCTGGACCTGCGCGTCACGCCCGACGTCGAGTTCCGTCCCGATCGCTCGATGGAGCACGCCGCGCGGATCCAGTCGCTCCTCAAGAAAGTCCAGGAGACGTGAGCCCCGGAGCCCCGCGCTCCACGCCACCCGCTCCAACCGACGTCCTGGATCCGTTTCGCCGCCCGCCGGGGCGCGCGCTCATGCTGGGCCACGTCCATCCCGACGCCGACGTGCTCGGCACGCTGCTCGCGCTCGGGCTGGCGCTGGAGGCGCGCGGCTGGCGGATCGTCTACGGCGGTCCGCATCCGGCGCCGGGCGCGCTCGGCTTCCTGCCCGGGGTGGAGCGCTACCAGGTGCTGAAGTCGCTGGAGGGCGCCTTCGACGTGGCCGTCCTCACCGACTGTCCGAATCCGGGCCGGACCGAAGGGCTCATCGACCAGGCGAAGACGGCCGCATCGGTCGTCGTCAACATCGACCACCATCCGGACAACCGCCGCTACGGCCACGTGAACTGGATCGACACGACGGCCGCCGCCACCGGCGAGATGGTCTATCGCCTGCTGGTCGGGCTGGAGGCGGCCATCACGGCGCCCATCGCGACGAACCTCTTCACGGCGGTGCACACCGACACCGGCTCCTTCCGCTACTCCAACGTGACGCCCGCCACGTTCCAGATCGCCGCCGATCTCGTGGCCGCCGGCGCCGAGCCCGCCGTGGTGTCCTCGGCGCTCTACGAGCGGCGCGGGGCCGGCGCGCTGCGGATGCTCGGCGAGACGCTCTCGCGCATCCAGGTGAGCGAGGACGGGCGCGTCGCGTGGCTGGCGCTGCCGGCCGGCTCAGTGCCGGAGACGTTCGTGGAGTCCGAGGAGCTGGTGAACTATCCGCGCTCGATCGACTCCGTGCGCGTGGCCTGCCTGCTGCGCGTCCTCGGCAACAGCGTGAAGGTGAGCCTGCGCGGCAAGGGCGACGTGGACGTCCAGAAGATCGCGGCCAAGTTCGGCGGCGGCGGCCACCCCAACGCCGCCGGCTTCACGGTGCCCGGCGCGCTGGAGCCGGTCACGCGCGACGTGCTCGCCGCCGTGCGCGCGGCCGTCAGCCCTTGAGCAATTCGGGCGTACTGATCCTCGACAAGACGGCTGGCGTCACCTCGTTCGACGCGGTCGCGCTGGTGCGCCGCCGCCTCGGCCTCAAGCGCGTCGGCCACGCCGGGACGCTCGATCCCGACGCCACCGGCGTCCTGCCGATGCTCCTCGGCGAGGCGACCAAGCTGATGCCGTACCTCGCCGACCAGGACAAGGAGTACGTGGCCACGCTGAAGCTCGGCGTGACGACGGACACGGGCGATCTGAGCGGCCGCGTCCTGACGACGGCCGCCGTGCCCGCGCTCGACCGCGCTGCCGTCGACATCGCGTGCCGCGCGTTCGTGGGACGGATCAAGCAGGTGCCGCCGATGTACTCGGCGATCCACCACGAGGGCCGGCGGCTCTACGAGCTCGCCCGCGAGGGCGTCGAGGTCGTGCGCGAGCCGCGCGAGGTCGTCATCCACGCGATCGACGTCGAGGAGGCGGCCGGCGATTCCGCGCGCCTGCGCGTCGTCTGCGGGAAAGGGACGTACCTGCGCGTCCTGGCCGCCGACCTCGGCGCCGCCCTGGGCTGCGGCGCTGCCGTGGCGCGCCTCGTGCGCACGCGCGTGGGCCCGTTCTCGCTCGACGAGGCCGTGCCGTGGCCCGCGCTGGCCGAGGGCCCGGCGGCCGCGGTGTGGGCGCGCGTGTGTCCGGCCGAGGCCGCGCTGGCCGGTTGGGCCATCCTCCGGCTCGACGCGCGCGCCGCGAGCCAGTTCGAGCACGGGCAAGCGGTGGCCCTCGCGCCGCCTGGCGCCGCCGCCGGCACGCTCGTGCGGGTGCACCTGGCTGCCGGCCGTCTGCTCGGTGTCGGTGAGGTGATGGAGGGCGAGCGGACGCGGCCGGTGCGGATGCTCCATGCGGATCGTCCAGGGACTCGAGTCCTACCGGCCTGACTCGCGACCGAGCGCGGTGGCGCTGGGCGTCTTCGACGGCGTCCATCTCGCCCACCGCGCGATCCTCGGCACCGCCGTCGCGCGCGCTCGCGCCGAGGATCACGTCGCGCTGGCCTGCACCTTCGACCGCCATCCGGCGGAGATCCTCCAGCCCGACCGGGCGCCGGCGCCGATCACCACGCTCGACGAGCGGCTCGGGCTCATCGCGGAGACGGGCGTGGACGCCACCATCGTGCTGGCCTTCACCCGCGAGCTGGCGGCGATCGAGCCCGAGGCGTTCGTGAAGGACATGCTGCTGACCCGCCTGAGCGCGCGCGAGATCGTGGTCGGCTTCAACCATCGCTTCGGGCGCGGCGCGCGGGGCGACGCGCGCATGCTGGCCAGCCTGGCCGAGCGGCTCGGCTTCCAGGCTCACGTTGTGCCCCCGCTGGAGGTCGACGGCGTGGCGGTCTCGTCGACCGAGATCCGCGGCGCCCTGCAGCGCGGCGACGTCGCGCGCGCCCGGCGCTTCCTCGGCCACCCGTACTTCATCTCGGGCAGCGTCACCTCTGGCGCCGGGCGAGGGCGCACGCTCGGCTTCCCGACGGCGAACATCGCCTTCGACCGCACCCTGCTCGTCCCGCGCGGGGTCTACCTGGGGCGCCTGACCGCCGAGGGTCGGCCGCGCCAGGCGGTCGTCAATGTCGGCGTCCGGCCGACATTCGGCGAGACCACTCTGGCGGTGGAGGCCCACGTGCTCGATTTCTCAGGCGACCTCTACGGCCACCCGGTCCGCCTGGAGTTCCTGGACCGGCTGCGGGATGAGATGCGGTTCGGCTCGGTGGACGAGCTGCGGGCCCAGATCGGCCGGGACATTGCCGCTGCCCGGGAGATGCGGTCGAGCGGGTAACTTTACTTCCGCCGACCCCCGTGGTACGATGCAGCCTATCTGTTGACAAAACAAGGTGTTTTGGAACCCGCCTGGGGATGCGTCTCCGGGACGGGCGATTGGAGGAGGTCCTTCCGATGCCGCTTGCCCTCGTCCGCAAGAAGAGCCTGATCGAGCAGTTCAAGACTCACGAGGGGGATACGGGGTCCCCGGAGGTGCAGATCGCGCTCCTGACCGAGCGCATCAATGGGCTCACCGAGCACTTCAAGTCGCATGCGAAGGATCACCACTCTCGCCGGGGCCTGCTGATGCTGATCGGGAAACGGCGGGGGCTCCTCGAGTACATCAAGAAGAAGGACGCCGAGCGCTATCGGGCGCTCATCGACAAGCTGGGCATCCGCCGTTGACGGCGGGCCGCAGCGACTCAAGACCGGTCCTCGGACGCAAGAAACCCGGGGGCCCATGGCGGGCGCAGAGCGCGCAGGACGCGCGCGGGAGCGCCCTCACACTAGGTGTTCGCCGGGTTGAAGACCGCGCCGAACGAGGACGAATGTTCAGATGAGTCAGAGCATGCAGATCGACATCCACGGCCACCCTTTCTCCATAGAGACGGGCAAAGTGGCCAAGCAGGCGGACGGCAGCGTCGTCGTCCGTTACGGCGACAGCATGGTGCTCGCCACCGTCGTCGCCACCAAGACCGCCAAGGAAGGGCAGGACTTCTTCCCGCTGACCGTCGACTACCGCGAGCGCGCCTACGCCGGCGGGCGAATCCCCGGCGGCTACTTCAAGCGCGAGGGCGCGCCGGTGAAGAAGGAGATCCTCACCTCGCGGCTGATCGACCGGCCCATCCGGCCGCTGTTCCCCGAAGGCTTCAAGAATGAGGTCCAGGTGATCTGCCTGGCCATCTCCGGTGATCCCCAGCACGACCCCGACGTCCTGGCCATGAACGGCGCCTCCGCGGCGCTGGCGCTGTCCGGCATCCCGTTCAGCGGGCCGGTGGGCGCGGTGCGGGTCGGGCTCGTGGACGGGCAGTTCGTCGCCAACCCGACGACGGCCGAGCAGGCCGTCTCGCAGCTCGAGCTCGTGGTGGCCGGCACGGAGGAAGGCGTCCTGATGGTCGAGGCCGGCGCCAAGGAAGTGTCCGAGGAGAAGATGCTGGAGGCGATCGCCTTCGGCCATGACGAGTGCAAGCGCCTGGTCCGCATGCAGAAGGAGCTCGCCGCCAAGTCCGGCAAGCCGCGCTGGGCCTTCGATCCCAACGCCGGCCGGGACGCTGCGCTGATCGAGCGCGTCAAGAGCCTGGCGGCGCCGAAGCTGGCGGCCGCACTGGCCATCCACGAGAAGCACCCCCGCGCCGAGGCGGTGGGCCGCGTGTTCGACGAGGTGTGGGGCGCGCTCGGGCTCGACGAGAGCAAGAAGGGCGTGGTGCGGGCGGCCTTCGAGGAGATCGAGAGCGCCGAGGTCCGGCGGATGATCGTCGAGCGCGGCATCCGCGTGGACGGCCGCAAGGCGAACGAGATCCGGCCGATCACGGCCGAGGTCGGCTACCTGCCGCGCGCCCACGGCTCTGCGCTGTTCACGCGCGGCGAGACCCAGGCGCTGGCGTCCGCCACGCTGGGCACCAAGGCCGACGAGCAGAAGATCGAGTCGCTGGAGGGCGAGTCCTACAAGAACTTCCTGCTCCACTACAACTTCCCGTCGTTCTCGGTCGGCGAGGTGCGCCGCTTCGGCTCGCCCTCCCGCCGCGACATCGGCCACGGCGCGCTCGCCGAGCGCGCGGTGGAGGCGGTGCTGCCCGCCAAGGAAGACTTCCCCTATACGATCCGCGTGGTCTCCGACATCCTCGAGTCCAACGGCTCGTCGTCGATGGCCACCGTGTGCGGCGCCTCGCTGTCGCTGATGGACGCCGGCGTGCCGCTCAAGTCGCACGTGGCCGGCATCGCCATGGGCCTGGTGAAGGAAGGGGACAAGTTCGGGATCCTCACCGACATCATGGGCACCGAGGACCACTACGGCGACATGGACTTCAAGGTGGCCGGCACCGAGAAGGGCGTGACCGCCCTCCAGATGGACATCAAGATCACCGGCGTGTCCATCGACATCATGCGCGATGCGCTGCGCCAGGCCCGCGAGGCGCGGCTGATCGTGCTGGGCAAGATGCGCGAGACGCTCGAGAAGCCGCGCGCGGAGCTCTCGCCCTACGCGCCACGCTTCGTCACCATCAAAGTGCGCCAGGAGAAGATCCGCGAGATCATCGGCCCCGGCGGCAAGGTGGTGCGCGGCATCCAGGACGCCACCGGCGCCAAGATCGACATCGAGGACGACGGCCGGGTGACGGTGTTCTCACCGGACCAGGCCTCCGTGCAGAAGGCCGTCGGCATGATCCAGGACATCTGCCGCGAGGTGGAGCTGGACCGGATCTACCTCGGCAAGGTGAAGAAGATCGTCGAGTTCGGCGCCTTCGTGGAGGTCATCCCCAACACGGAGGGCTTGCTGCACATCTCGCAGATCGCCGACAGCCGCATCCGCTCGGTGCAGGACGTGCTCACCGAGGGCGACGAAGTGCTGGTGAAGGTGATCGAGGTGGACGGCAACGGTAAGATGCGGCTCAGCCGCAAGATGGCGCTGCGCGATCAGCCCGCGCTGGCCGACAAGGAACGGCTGAAGAACCCGCAGGCCGCCAACCCTCCACGTGACTGAAGGCTACCGCAAGAGCGTCCTGCCGAACGGCATCCGCATCCTGACGGAGCGGATGCCGCACGTTCGGTCGGTCGCCGTCGGAGTCTGGGTCGAGACCGGATCCCGCCACGAGTCGCCGGCGCGTGGCGGGGTCTCGCACCTGATCGAGCACCTCGTCTTCAAGGGCACCGCCACCCGCACGGCCCAGGACATCGCCCGCACGATGGACTCGGTGGGCGGCCAGATGGACGCCTTCACGACGAAGGAGAACACGTGCTTCTACGTGCAGGTGCTCGACGAGCACCTGCCGCTGGCCGTCGATCTCCTGACCGACATCCTGCTGCACCCGCTCTTCGACGCCGAGGAGCTGGAGCGCGAGAAGTCCGTGGTCCTGCAGGAGATCCGGATGGTGGAGGACACCCCGGACGACGTCATCCACGATCTCTTCGCCGCCCAGATCTGGGGCGATCACCCGCTGGGCCGCCCGATCCTGGGCACCCGCGACCTGGTGACCGGCTTCGCCCGCGACGGGATCGCCGAGCACTTCGGCGAGGAGTACGTGCCGCCGCAGATCGTCATCGCGGTGGCCGGCAACGTCACCCACCAGCAGGTGGTCGATCTCTTCGGTCGGGGCTTCAACGGCTTCCACCACGCGGCACCGCCGCGGGTGGCCAGCACGCCGCGCCTGGGCCCCGGCGTCAACATCGTCCACAAGGCGCTCGAGCAGGTCCATCTCGTGATGGGCTTCCCGGGGCTGCGTCACGCCGCCCCCGAGCGCTACGCGATGTTCCTGCTCAACGACGTCATCGGCGGCAGCATGTCGTCGCGCCTCTTCCAGGAGGTGCGCGAGCGCCAGGGACTCGTCTACTCGATCCACACGGGCGCCCAGGCCTTCGCCGACACCGGCCTCCTCTACGTCTACGCGGCCACGGACGCCCAGAACTTCTCCAAGGTGCTCAAGTCCGTGCTCAAGGAGCTGCGCGACCTCAAGAAGAGCGGCGTGACCGCCGACGAGCTCAAGCGCGCCAAGGACCACCTCAAGGGCAGCCTGATGCTGTCGCTGGAGTCCACCTCCAGCCGCATGAATCGCCTGGCCAAGCACGAGATGCACCTGGGCTCGTTCCTCACGATGGACCAGATGCTCGCCTCGATCGACGGCGTGAAGCACGAAGAGGTGCAGGCGCTGGTCACCCAGGTTCTCGACGAGGACCTGCTCGCGCTCACCACGCTCGGTCCGCTCGACCGCCGGAATCTGCCGGCCGAGCTACGTTAGCTCGAAGGGGGGCTTCGCCCCCCTTTCGACGGTCGTCGCGCGCCTGGCGGCGCGCTCCTCCCTGCATCCCCCCAGACCATCGACGGCGCCGGCAAAGCCGGCGCTCGAAAGTGGCCCGATCGGAAGCGCGCGGCGAGCTGGGTCTTTCACTCGTTGGGGCTTTGCAGTAAGGTGAGGGCGTGATCGAGCGGTACACCCGGGCCGCTATGGGACGTATCTGGAGCGAGGCGGCGAAGTATCAGGCGTGGCTTCGGGTGGAGATCGCGGTGTGCGAGGCCTATGCGCGCCGCGGTCGCATCCCCGCCGAGCCGATGGCCCGCATCCGCGCCACCCGGGTCGAGGTCGACCGCATCCTCGAGATCCAGCGGCGCGTGAAGCACGAGATGATCTCGCTGCTCACCAGCCTCGAGGAGCAGCTCGGCGCCGACTCCCGCTTCGTCCACATGGGCCTCACCACCAGCGACGTGTGGGACACGGCCACCGCGCTCCAGCTCCGCGACGCCGCCGATCTGCTGATGGCCGGCCAGGAGCGGCTGCGCCAGACGCTCCGCGCGTGCGCGCTCCGCTACCGCGACACGCTGACCATCGCGCGCACCCACGGCGTGCACGCCGAGCCGACCACGTTCGGCCTCAAGGTGGCGGTCTGGTACGTCGAGGCGGGCCGCAACCTCGAGCGGCTGCGCCGCGCACGCGAGGCCATCGCGGTGGGCAAGCTCTCCGGCGCCGTCGGCAACTTCGCCCATGTCGAGCCCGAGATCGAAGACGAGGTCTGCCGCGACCTCGGCCTCGGCGTCGAGCCCGTGTCCACGCAGATCGTCCAGCGGGACCGCCACGCCGAGTTCTGCGCGGCGCTGGCGGTGGCGGGCGCCTCGCTGGAGAAGATCGCGCTGGAGATTCGCGGGCTGCAGCGCACGGAGGTGCTGGAGGCGCAGGAGCCGTTCGGCGAGGGCCAGAAGGGCTCGAGCGCGATGCCGCACAAGCGCAACCCCGAGCTCGCCGAGCGCATCTGCGGGCTCGCGCGCCTGCTGCGCAGCAACGCGCATGCCGCCGCCGAGAACGTCGCCCTGTGGCACGAGCGCGACATCAGCCATTCCTCCGTCGAGCGCGTGATCTTCCCGGACTCGACGATCCTGCTCGACTACATGCTGGACCTCACCGCCTTCGTGATCGAGGGGCTGGAGGTGGACCCCGCGCGGATGGCCGAGAACCTCGAGGCCTCGCACGGCAACATCTATTCGCAGCGCGTGCTCCTCAAGCTGACGGAGTCGGGGCTGGCTCGCCAGGTGGCCTACGAGCTCGTGCAGAAGCACGCCATGCGCGCGTGGAAGGAGCGGCGCCCGCTGCTGGAGCTGCTCGCCGCCGATCCCGCCGTCGCCGAGCGCCTGGGACCCGGCGAGCTGAAGGCCTGCTTCGATCCCACCTGGTACGTGCGCCACGTCGAGACGATCTTCCGGCGCGCGGGCCTCACATGAAGGTCCGCGTGCTCGTGCGGCTCAAGCCCGGCATCCTCGACGTCCAGGGCGCCGCGGTCCAGCGCGCGCTGGGCGGGCTCGGTTTCGGCGACGTGCGCGAGCTGCGCGTGGGCAAGCTGATCGAAGTGGAGGTGGACGCCCCCACGGCCGAGCGCGCCCGCGCGCGCGTGGACGAGATGTGCCGCCGGCTATTGGCAAATACGATCCTCGAGGACTACACGATCGAGACTGACAGTGCCGAGCACCTTGCCCCGCCGGGAGCCGTCCGGTAAGATGACCAGCGTTCCCACGCCGCGAACTCCGCACCGGGAGAGGAGAGACTCGACTTCATGAGATTCGGCGTCGTCGTGTTTCCGGGCACGTGGAGCGACTGCGACTTCCACTATGTGATCTCGGAAGTGGTCAAGCAGCCGGTCAAGTACGTGTGGCACCGGGACCGCAATCTCGCCGACCTCGACTGCGTCGTTCTCCCCGGCGGCTTCTCCTACGGCGACTACCTGCGCGCCGGCGCCGTGGCCGGCCGCTCGCCGGTGGTGGAGGCGCTGCCGGAGTTCCTCGCGGGCGGCGGCCTCGTGCTGGGCTCCTGCAACGGCTTCCAGATCCTGTGCGAGGCGGGCCTGCTGCCGGGCGCGCTGATGCGCAACGAGTGCCTGCAGTACCGCTGCCAGTCCACCAGCCTGCTGGTCGAGAACGTCGACACGCCGTTCACGCGCGCGCTGCGCCCCGGCCAGGTGCTGACGATGCCGATCTCCCACGGCGAGGGCAAGTACCACGCCGAGCCGGAGACGCTCCGCGCGCTGCGCCAGCGTCACCAGGTCGTGTTCCGCTACGCGACGGCCGCGGGCCAGGTGACGCGCGCGGCCAATCCGAACGGCTCGGCGGAGAACATCGCGGGCATCATCAACGAAGAGGGCACGGTGCTCGGCCTGATGCCGCATCCGGAGCGCGCGGCGGAGTCGGCCATTGGCGGCACGGACGGCCTGCAGATCTTCCACTCGCTCCTCGGCAGCCTCGTCGAGGACGGTACGTTCACCAAGCGGTAAGCCACGATTACGCGGGCTGAACCGAAGGTCACGCTCGACCTGGCGCGCGGCCTGGGGTTGACGGCCGAAGAGTACGATCGGATCCTCCAGCGGCTCGGCCGCGAGCCCTCCTATACCGAGCTCGGGCTCTTCTCCGCGCTGTGGTCCGAGCACTGCGCGTACAAGCACTCCAAGGTCTTCCTCAAGCGCCTGCCGCAGACCGGGCCGCACGTGCTGCAGGGCCCCGGCGAGAACGCCGGCGCCCTCGACATCGGGGACGGCTGGGCGGTCGTGTTCAAGATCGAGAGTCACAACCATCCGTCGTTCATCGAGCCCTTCCAGGGCGCCGCCACGGGAGTCGGCGGGATCCTGCGCGACATCTTCACCATGGGCGCGCGCCCGATCGCCATCCTCGACTCGCTGCGTTTCGGCGATCCCAACGATCCGAAGACGCGCCACCTCATCCACGGTGTGGTCTCCGGCATCTCGTGGTACGGCAACTGCTTCGGTTGCCCGACGGTGGGCGGTGAGATCGCCTTCGCGCCGGAGTACGCGGGCAACCCGCTGGTGAACGTCATGTGCGTGGGGCTCGTGCGCGCCGACCGTATCTTCCGCGCGCGCGCCGAGGGCGTCGGCAACCCCGTGTTCTACGTCGGCAACAAGACCGGCCGCGACGGCATCCACGGCGCGACGATGGCCTCGGCCACCTTCGACGAGGGCGCTGAAGCCAAGCGCCCCACCGTGCAGGTGGGTGATCCGTTCACCGAGAAGCTCCTGCTGGAGGCCTGCCTGGAGGCGATGGCCACCGGCGCGGTCGTCGGCATCCAGGACATGGGGGCGGCCGGCCTGGCCTGCTGCACCTCCGAGATGCCCGCGCGCAGCGGCACCGGCATGACGGTGGAGCTGGCCTCCGTGCCCCAGCGCGAGGAGGGCATGAGCGCGTACGAGCTGCTGCTCTCGGAGTCGCAGGAGCGCATGCTCATCGTGGCCGAGCGTGGGCGCGAGGAGGAGCTCCGGCGTGTCTTCGCCAAGTGGGAGCTCGACGCCGTGCAGATCGGCGAGGTGACGGCCGGCCCGGACCTCACCGTGCGCCACCGTGGCGACGAGGTGGCCCGCGTGCCCGTCGACGCGCTGGCCGAGGCGCCCAAATACGAGAAGCCCTACGCGGCCCCGGCATGGCTCAAGGAGCTCCGCGCGTTCGACCCGCTCGCGCTGCCGGCGCCGGCCGACTACGACGAGGCGCTGCGCGCGCTCATGGGCGCCCCCGCCCTCGCGTCCAAGGAGTGGGCGTATCGCCAGTACGACCAGCAGGTGGGCGTCAACACGCTGGTGCTGCCGGGCTCGGACGCGACTGTCCTCCGGGTGAAGGGCACGCGGCGCGCGATCGCGGTGTCCACGGACGGCAACGGGCGCCACGTCTTTCTCGATCCGCGCCGCGGCGCCGCGATGGCGGTGTGCGAGGCGGCCCGCAACGTCTCCTGCGCGGGCGGCCGGCCGCTCGGCGTGACGGACTGCCTCAACTTCGGCTCGCCCGAGCGGCCGGAAATCCTGTGGCAGCTCGCCGAGGCGGTGGAGGGCCTCGCCGAGGCGTGCCGCGCGCTCGAGCTCCCGGTAGTGGGCGGCAACGTTTCCCTCTACAATGAGACGAGCGGCCTTGCGATCCTGCCCACGCCTGTGGTGGGTGTGGTCGGATTGCTGGAGGACGCGAGCCAGCTGGCGACGCAATGGTTCAAGGCGGCGGGGCATCGCATCGCGCTGCTCGGTCCGGACGCCGTGAGCCTCGGAGGCTCGGAGTACCTGTGGACGCGGCACGGCAAGCAGGGGGGCGCGCTGGCGCCGCTCGATCTCGAGCTGGAGCGTCGCGTGCAGGCGGCGGTGCGGGCGGCCATCGGCGAGGGGCTGGTGACGGCCGCGCACGACTGCGCCGAGGGCGGCATTGCGGTGGCGCTGGCCGAGGCGTGCGTGACGGGCAAGACGGCGATCGGCTGCGAGGCGGCGCTGCCCGCGGGCATGCGCGCCGACCTCACGCTGTTCGGCGAGGGACCGTCGCGAGTCGTGGTCTCGGTGGAGGGCGGGCGCGCGCGGGAATTCGAGGCGCTGATGGCCGAGTCCGCGATTCCCTGGCAGTGGATTGGCGCGACCGGCGGCGCGCGGCTGCGGCTGCGGGTGGGCGGCGAGATGGTCGTCGACGTGAGTGTGGATCACCTCGAGCACGCGTGGAGGAACGGCTTTGAGCGCCACATGGCGTGACGACAAATTCCACGACGAGTGCGGGCTGTTCGGCATCTGGAACCATCCGGAGGCCGCCAACGTCACCTATCTCGGTCTCTACGCGCTCCAGCACCGCGGCCAGGAGTCGGCCGGCATCGCCGCCACCGACGGCCACAACTTCCACACCGAGAAGGCGATGGGGTGGGTGGCCGACGTGTTCCATCCCGAGCGCCTGCGCCGGCTGCCGGGCCACCGCGCCATGGGCCACGTCCGCTACTCGACGGCGGGCTCGTCCAGCCTGCGCAATGCCCAGCCGATCACGGCCACCACGGCGCGCGGCCCCATCGCGATCGCCCACAACGGCAACCTCACCAACGCCGACGCGCTTCGCAAGGCGATGGAGGCCGACGGCGCCATCTTCCAGTCGAACTCCGACACCGAGGTGATCCTGCACCTCCTCGCGCGCGCGCCCGCCGGGCCGCTGGAGGAGCAGATCCCGTACGTGCTGGGCAAGGTCAAGGGCGCCTACTCCGTGCTGATCCTCACGCCGGAGGCGCTCTACGCCGTCCGCGATCCGAACGGCTTCCGTCCGCTCACGCTGGGCCGCCTGGCCGACTCCTGGATCGTCGCCTCCGAGACCTGCGCGCTCGACCTCATGGAGGCCAAGCCCGAGCGCGACGTGGAGCCCGGCGAGCTGGTGGTGATCAGCGACGCCGGCCTGCGCTCGATCCGCGCCTTCCCGCCCGCCGAGCGGCTGCAGTGCGTGTTCGAGTACGTGTACTTCGCGCGGCCCGACTCCGTGCTGTGGGGCCGCAACGTGCACACGACGCGCAAGGAGCTGGGCCGCCAGCTCGCGCGCGAGCACCCGGCCGAGGCGGACATCGTGATCCCCGTGCCCGACTCCGGCACCAGCGCCGCGCTCGGCTACTCGGAGGAGTCGGGCACGCCGTTCGAGCTGGGCCTCATCCGCAATCACTACGTCGGCCGTACGTTCATCGAGCCCAAGCAGGGCATTCGTCACTTCGGGGTCAAGGTCAAGCTGAACCCCATGCGCGAGATGCTCGAAGGCCGGCGCGTGGTCGTCGTCGACGACTCCATCGTGCGCGGGACCACGAGCCGCAAGATCGTCAAGATGATCCGCGGGGCCGGCGCCCGCACGGTGCACGTGCGGATCTCGTCGCCGCCGATCCAGTGGCCGTGCTACTACGGCATCGACACGCCGACCCGCAAGGAGCTGATCGGCGCCAGCCACTCGATCGAGGAGATCTGCCGCTACCTCGGGGCCGACTCCCTCGGCTATCTCTCGCTCGACGGCATGCTGAAGGCGACGGGCTCCGACCCGGCCCACTTCTGCCACGCCTGCTTCACCGGAGCCTACCGCGTCGGCATCGAGGCCGAGCCGACGCCGCAGCTCCGCCTCTTCGATTCCTGAGCGCCATGAAGCCGTCGACGTATCGTGCGGCCGGGGTGGACATCGAGGCCGGCGACGAGGCGGTGCGCCGCATCGCCCCGCTCGCGCGCGCCACGTTCCGTCCCGAGGTCCTCGGCGGCATCGGCGCCTTCGCCGGCTTCGTGAAGGTACCGGCGGGCTATACCGAGCCCGTGCTCGTGTCGTCCACCGACGGCGTCGGCACCAAGCTGAAGGTGGCATTCCTGGTGGACCGTCACGACACGGTGGGCATCGACCTCGTCGCCATGAGCGTCAACGACCTGCTGGTGCACGGCGCCGAGCCGCTCTACTTCCTCGACTACATCGGCATCCCGCGCCTGGACCCCGCGCGGGTGGAGGCGATCGTGCGCGGCGTGGCCGAGGGCTGCCGCCAGGCCGGCTGCGCGCTCATCGGCGGCGAGACCGCCGAGCTGCCGGGACTCTACGCGCCCGGCGAGTACGACCTCGCCGGCTTCGCGGTGGGCATCGTGGAGCGTGCGAAGATCGTCGACGGCGCCGCCGTGCGGCCGGGCGACGTCGTGCTGGGCCTCGCCTCTTCCGGCCTGCACTCGAACGGCTACAGCCTGGCCCGGCGCATCGTCTTCGATCTGCTGAAGCTCGACGTCGACGCGCTTTTGCCCGGCACCGGCCGCACGGTCGGTGACGTGCTGCTGGAGCCGACGCGGATCTACGTGCGCGCGGTGCTGCCGGTGCGCGACGACGTCCACGCGATGGCCAACGTGACCGGCGGCGGCATCACCGGCAACCTGCCGCGCGTGCTTCCCGAGGGGTGCCGGGCGATCGTGCGGCCGCGGCGCTGGGCCTCGTCGGCGCCGCCAGTGTTCGCCGCCCTGCGGGCAGCCGGGCGCGTGGAGGAGGCCGAGATGTTCCGCACGTTCAACATGGGTCTCGGCTACCTGCTCGTGCTGCCCGCCGATCGGGCCGATCGCGTGACGCGCGCGCTCACCGCCTCCGGCGAGACCGTCCACGCCATCGGCGAGATCGTCGCCGGCGAGCGCGGCGTGGAGCTCGTGGCATGACACGCATCGTCGTCCTCGGCGGCGGCTTCGGCGGCATCGAGGCGATGCGGGTGCTCGAGCGGAAGCTGGGCCACCGCGACGACGTCGAGCTGCTGCTGATCAGCGACAAGAACTACCTGCTGTTCACGCCGCTCTTGCCGCAGGTGGCCTCCTCGCTGGTGGAGCCGCGGCACATCGTGCAGCCGATCCGCGACATCCGCGGCGCCGGCCGCTTCCGGTTCCGCCGCGACCGGGTGGAGCGCATCGACCTCGCCGCCCGTCGCGTGCTCCTGGCCGAGGGCGTGGCGGACTACGACCGCCTCGTGCTCGCGCTCGGCGGTGTCACGCCGACCTTCAACATCCCGGGCGTGGAGAGCCACGCGCTCGAGTACAAGGCCCTGGAGGACGCGATCCTCCTGCGCGATCACGTCATCGATCTCGCCGAGCACGCCGACCACGAGCCCGACCCGGCCGCGCGCCGCCGGATGCTGACGGTGTGCGTCGTCGGCGGCGGCTACACAGGCGTCGAGCTGATCGCCGAGCTGCAGGACTTCTTCGAGTCCTACGTGGTCCCGCGCTATCGCGGCATCGATCCCGGCGATTACCGGCTGCTGCTGCTCGAGGCGGGGCAGGAGATCCTGCGCGGCGTGCATCCCACGCTGGCCGAGAAGGCGCGCGAGAGTCTCTGGCACGAGGGCATCGAGATCCGTACGGGCGCCCGCGTGACGCGCGTCACCGCCGGCGCGGTGGAGATCGAGGGCAGCGAGACGATCCCCGTCGGGCTGACGGTGTGGGCGGCCGGCGTGAAGGGGCACCCGACGCTGGCCGGCCTGGCCACCGAGCGCGATCGCCTGGGCCGCGTGATCGTCAACGCGCACATGCGCCTGCCCGGGCATCCGGAGGTCTACGGCGTCGGCGACGCGATCACCATCGAGGGGCGGCCCGAGGCCTCCATCCCGATCATTCCGGCGGCGCTCGCCCACGCGCGGCTGGCCGCCGAGAACATCGTGGCCGAGCTGGCGGGCCGCCCGCCGCGGACGATCGAGTTCGCTCCGCAGGGCATGCTCGTCTCGCTCGGCGAGAAGCACGCGGTGGTCGAGGTCATGGGGGTGCGCTTCTCCGGGTATCCGGCGTGGCTGTTCTGGAACGCCCTGCACCTCTACAAGCTCGTCGGTCTCCGCAAGCAGGTGCAGGTGGCGCTGGACTGGTCGCTGGCGCGCTGGTTCCCGCGCGACTCGGCCATCATGCGGCAGCCCCAGCACTGCACCGTGTGCTGCCACACGCCGCAGGCCCGGCGGGACGCGGCGTGAGGCTGGCCCTCGGCGTCCTCGCCTCGGGGCGCGGCTCGAATCTGCAGGCGATCCTCGACGCCTGTGCGCGGCCGGACTTCCCGGCGCGCGTGGCCGTCGTCGTGTCCGATCGCGAGCGTGCGCCCGCGCTGGACCGCGCGCGGGCGGCCGGCGTCGAGACGCTCTGGCTCAATCCCAAGGACTTCGCCGACCGCGAGAGCTACGACACGGCGCTCGTGCGCGAGCTGGAGACGCGCGGCGTGGGGCTCGTCTGCCAGGCCGGGTGGATGCGCATCCTGTCAACCGTGTACGTCCGGGCCTTCCGCGGACGCGCCATGAACATCCATCCCTCGCTGCTGCCCGCGTTCCCCGGCTTGCATCCCCACCGACAGGCGCTCGACCACGGCGTCAAGGTCTCGGGCGCCACCGTGCACTTCACCGACGAGGGAGTGGACACCGGCCCCATCATCGTGCAGGCTGCTGTGCCGGTGGAGCCCGGCGACACCGACGACACGCTGGCCGCGCGGGTCCTGACCGTGGAGCATCGCCTCTACCCGGAGGCGATCCGGCTGTTCGCCGAGGGACGCTTGCGGCTGGTGGGCCGGAAGGTGATCGTCAACCCGGAGGGCCGAGGATGAAGGTGCGGCGCGCCCTGGTCTCCGTGCACGACAAGACGGGCGTGGTGGAGTTCGCGCGCGCGCTGAGCACGCTCGGCGTCGAGATCGTCTCGACCGGCGGCACCGCGAAGCTGCTGCGCGACGCCGGCGTCGCGGTCCGTGACGTCGCCGACGTCACCGGATTTCCCGAGATGCTCGACGGCCGGGTGAAGACGCTGCACCCGAAGATCCACGGCGGCATCCTGGCGCGCCGCGACGTGCCCGCGCACCGCGAGGCGCTCGAGCGCCACGGCATCCCGCCCATCGACCTCGTGGTCGTGGCGCTCTATCCGTTCGAGGCCACCGTGGCCAGGCCGGGCGTCACGCTGCCCGAGGCGATCGAGCAGATCGACGTCGGCGGGCCCACGATGATCCGCGCCGCCGCCAAGAACCACGGCAGCGTCGGCGTCGTCACGGACGCCTCGCAGTACCGCGCCGTCCTCGACGAGCTGAAGGCCAGCGGCGGCGAGCTCAGCGACGCCACGCGCTTCAGGCTGGCGCAGGAAGCGTTTCGCCGCACGGCTCAGTACGACGCGGCCATCGCGGCGTGGTTGCGCTCGCCAGGCGCAGTGCCCGCAGTGGACCAGAAGCAGCCCGACGAGTTCCCGCATCCGTTGCGGCTCGAAGCCGAGCGTGAGCTGAATCTCCGCTATGGCGAGAATCCGCACCAGACGGCGGCGTTCTACCGGGTGGTCGGCGCGCCGCCGATCGGGCTGGCGGCCATGAAGCAGCTGCACGGGCCCGAGCTCGGCTACAACAACGTGCTCGATTTCTCGGCGGCGCTCGGGCTGCTGCTGGAGTTCGACGAGCCGGCGGCGGTCGTGATCAAGCACACGAACCCCTGCGGCACCGCGCTCGGCGCCACGGTGGGCGAGGCGATGGCGCGGGCCAAGGCGTGCGACCCCGTCTCGATCTATGGCGGCATCGTCGGTGTCAACCGCACGCTCGACATGGCCGTCGTGCAGGCGCTGGCCGGCATCTTCGTGGAGATCCTCTTCGCGCCGGCCTACGCGCCCGACGCGCTCGATGAGCTGCGGAAGACGAAGAAGAAGTGCCGCGTCTTCGAGGTGCCGTGCGATCGCGCCAGCCTGCCGGCGCGCCTGCCCGAGTACCGCAGCGTGCTCGGCGGCCTGCTCGCCCAGTCCACGGACCTGCCCGATCTCGATCCGGCCACGCTGAAGACGGTGACGAAGCGGGCGCCCACGGCGGCCGAGATGGCCGCCCTGCGCTTCGCCTGGCGCGTGGGCAAGCACGCCAAGTCCAACGCGATCGTGCTGACCACCGCGGATCAGGTGGTCGGTGTCGGCGCCGGCCAGATGAACCGCGTGGACTCGGCCCGCCTCGCGGTGATGCGGGCGCGCGAGGTGGGCCTGGCCACCGAGGGCGCCGTGTGCGCCTCCGACGCGTTCTTCCCGTTCCGCGATGGCTTCGACGTCGTGGCCGACGCGGGCGTCACGGCGGTGATCCAGCCCGGTGGCTCGCTGCGCGACCACGAGGTGATCGCCGCCGCCGACGAGCGGGGGATCGCGATGGTGTTCACCGGGCTCCGCCATTTCCGGCACTGAGCCGCCGCGCCCCGTCATGAGCGGCCAGGCCGAGCGCATCTACGGCATGCGGGAGCTGACGCGCATCCTCACGCTCACCCCGAAGCGGATCGGCCAGCTCCGGCGCCTCGACCTGCTGCGCGGCGAGAGCGGCTACACGTTCCGCGATCTCCTCGCGCTGCGCGCGGCCGGCGCCCTGCTGGACGCGGGCGCCTCCGTACGCCAGATGCGCCTGGCCCTCGACGCGCTCCGCAAGCGCGACCCCGACCTCGTGCAGCCCCTCGCCGAGGTGCGCCTCGTGCTCGACGGCGGGCGGCTGCTCGCCCAGTCCGACCGCGTGAAGTTCGACCCGCGCACCGGCCAGACGGTGCTCGACCTCGACACGCCGAGCCTGGAGCAGGCCGCCGCCGCCACGCTGGTGACCGGCCTGGTGCGCCCGCTGGCGCCGCCGGTCGAGCAGGCCGAGACGTGGTTCGAGCGCGCCAGCGAGTGGGACAGCGATCCCGCGCAGTGGGACGACGCGATCGACGCCTACCGCCGCGTGGTGGCGATCGACCCCACGTACGCGGCGGCCTGGAACAACCTCGGGCTGCTGCTGCACCGCATGGGGCGCTACGACGAGGCGCGCACGTCGTACGAGTCGGCCCTGGGCCAGGACCCGACCTGCTGCGAGGCGATCTACAACCTGGGCTCGCTCGCCGAGGACCGCGGCGAGCTGGAGGAAGCCGTGCGCTGCTACCGCCAGGCGCTCGCGCTGTCGCCCGACTACGGCGACGCCCACTTCAACCTGGCCGGCGCTCTGGCGCGCTCGGGCCGCGCCGACGAGGCCGTCGGCCACTGGCAGCGCTATCTCGAGCTCGACGCCGGCAGCCCGTGGGCGCGCATCGCGCGCGCGCACCTCGAAGTGCTCGACCCGCCGGCGGCGCCCAACGAATGAGGATCCTCCTCGTCGGCGGCGGCGGCCGCGAGCACGCCCTGGCCTGGAAGATCGCGCAGAGCCCGCTGGTGGAGCACCTGTGGGCGGCCCCCGGCAATCCCGGCATCGCCAAGCACGCGCGCTGTCTCGACCTCGCCGTGGACGACGTGGATGGCCTCGCCGGGTTCGCGACGGGCCACGACGTGGACCTCGTCGTCGTCGGTCCCGAGGCGCCGCTCGTCGCCGGCCTCGCCGATTCGCTGCGCGCGCACGGCCTGGCGGTCTTCGGCCCGAGCAAGGCGGCCGCCGCCATCGAGGGCTCCAAGGCCTTCGCGAAGGACCTGATGGCCCGCCACGGCATCCCGACCGCGCGCTTCGCGACGCACACCGATCCCGCCGTCGCGCGCCGCTATTGCCGCGAGCTCGGCGCCCCGCTGGTCGTCAAGACCGACGGCCTCGCGGCCGGCAAGGGTGCCATCGTGTGCCGCACGCTGGAGGAGGCCGACGAGGCCATCGCGCAGTGCCTGGAGCGGCGCGCGTTCGGCGCCTCCGGCGCGACTGTCGTCGTCGAGGAGTTCCTGCACGGCCCCGAGGTCTCGTACTTCGTGCTGGTGAGCGGGCGGCAGGCGATCCCGGTGGACGCCGCACAGGACCACAAGACGATCTTCGACGACGACCGCGGGCCGAACACGGGCGGGATGGGCGCGTTGGCGCCGGTGGCCGCGTTCGACGCCGCGATGCAGGCGCGCGTGACGGCGAGCATCGTCGAGCCGACCATCCGCGCGCTGGCCGACGAGGGCGCGCCCTACCAGGGCGCGCTCTACGTGGGGCTCATGCTCACGAAGGAAGGGCCGAAGGTCGTCGAGTTCAACTGCCGCTTCGGCGATCCGGAGTGCCAGGTCCTCATGGTACGCATGCAGGACGATCTCGTCCCGCTGCTCGGGGCCGTGGCCCGCGCCGAGAGGCTGCCATCGCCGAAGCCCTGGAACGCGACGGGCCGGCCGGCCGTGTGCGTCAACGTGGCCTCGCCCGGGTATCCCGGCCCGTATCCGACCGGGGCGGAGATCACCGGCCTCGTCGATGCCTCCGCGATTCCCGGCGTCGAGGTCTTCCAGGCCGGCACCGCGCGGCGCGACGGCCGCCTCGTCACCGCGGGTGGGCGCGTGCTGGGCGTGACGGCGGTCGCCGACGATCTCGCGGCGGCGATCGCGGCCGCCTACGAGGGCGTACGCCGGATCCACTTCGAGGGCATGCAGTACCGCACCGACATCGGGCGCCGCGCGCTCGGGGAGGCGGGAGGCCGGTGACGAGTCCCGTACGCGTCGGCATCGTGCTCGGCAGCGACTCCGATCTCGAGACGATGATGGACACCGTCAAGATCCTCGAGAGTCTCGACATCGGCTACGAGGTGGTCGTCGCTTCCGCCCATCGCACGCCGCGCCGCACCGAAGAGTGGGCGAGCAGCGCGGCCGACCGCGGCCTGCGCGTGCTCATCGCCGCCGCCGGCGGCGCCGCCGCGCTGCCCGGGGTCGTCGCCGCCTTCTCCTCGCTGCCGGTCATCGGCGTGCCGCTCGCGGCCACCACGCTCAACGGCCTCGACGCGCTGCTCTCGATCGTGCAGATGCCGAAGGGCGTGCCGGTGGCGACGGTCGCCATCGGCGCGTGGGGCGCCGCCAACGCGGCGATCCTGGCCGCCCAGATCCTCTCGGTCGCCGACGCCGAGCTGGGCAAGCGCCTGGCCGCCTATCGCAAGCGGCTCTCCGACGAGGTGGACGAGCGCGCACGCCGGGTCGCCGACAAGCTCAAGTCGCGCTCGGGCGGGTGACGAGGCTCGTCGCCGTCGATCGGGATGCGGCGCCGGCGGCGGCGATCAGCGAGGCGGCTGCGGCGCTCCGCGCCGGCGGGCTCGTCGCCTTTCCCACGGAGACGTTCTATGGGCTGGGCGCGGCCGCGCTGCAGCCCGCCGCCGTCCGCCGCATCTTCGAGGTCAAGGGCCGCCCCGACGACAGGCCGCTGCTCGTGCTCGTGGATTCCGTCGTCATGGCCGCGGAGGTCGCGCGTGAAATCCCGCCGCGCGCCCGCGCGCTGATGGAGCGCCACTGGCCGGGCGCGTTGACGCTCGTCCTGCCGGCGAGCCCGCGCGTGCCTGCGGAAGTGACGGCCGGCTCGGGCACCGTCGGCGTGCGGCTCTCGGCCCACCCCGTGGCCCGCGCGCTCGTCACCGCGCTCGGCGGGCCGATCACCGCGCCCAGTGCGAACCCGACAGGGCGCGAGCCGCCCACGACCGCCGCCGAGGTGGTCGCCTACTTCGGCGACGAGCTCGCGCTCGTGCTCGACGGCGGGCCCACGCCCGGCGGTGCGCCCTCCACCGTCCTCGACGTCAGCGTCGATCCGCCGCGCGTGATCCGCGCCGGCGCCGTGAGGATCTGAGACTTGCGCGTCACGGGCGTCATCCAGGCCGGCGGCAAGAGCACGCGCATGGGCGGGGAGCCGAAAGCGCTGCTCGAGCTGGGCGGCCGGCGCATCGTCGAGCGGGTGCTGGACGCGATCGCCCCGGTCGTGGACGATGTGCTCATCGTGACCAACACGCCCGAGCTCTACGGCTTCCTCGGCCTGCCCATGGTGGCCGACGTCTATCCCGATCACGGCTCGCTCGGCGGCATCTTCACCGGGCTCCGGGCCGCGCGCGGCGAGGCCGCGTTCACCGTCGCCTGCGACATGCCGTTCCTGCATCCCGAAGTGGCGCGCCTGGTCGTGGAACGGGCGGGCGAGGGCGACGTCGTGATTCCGCGCGTGGGCGCGCAGCTCGAGACGCTGCACGCGCTCTACGCCAAGGCGTGCCTGCCGTCGATCGAGACGCGCCTGAAGGCGGGCCGGCTGAAGATCGTGGGCTTCTTCGAGGACGTCCGCGTGGTGGAGATCGACGAGGCCGAGGTGGCCCGCCACCGCGCGCCCGACGTCGTGTTCATGAACGTCAACACGCCCGAGGAGCTCGCGCGGGCGCGCGCGCTGGCGGCCCGGCTCGGCTGACCCACCATGCCGCTGCGTCCCGTCGTCGTCGTCCACTACCACGAGATCAGCCTCAAGCGCGGCAACCGCCCGCTCTTCCTGCGCCACCTCGCGCGGAATCTCCGCAGCGCCATCGCCGACCTCGGGCCGGCCACGGTGCGCCAGCGGCCGGGGCGCATCGTGCTCGACCTCGACGGCCACCCGCAGCCGGAGGCCGTCTGCGAGCGCGTGCAGCGCGTGTGCGGCGTGGCCAGCGTCTCGCTCGGCTACCGGACGTCCTCGACGCTGTCCGCGATGCAGAGCCTCATCGGCCGCCTCGTCGAGGGCCAGACGTTCGACTCCTTCCGCATCACGGCGCGCCGGGCGTTCAAGACGTACCCCATGTCGAGCGTCGAGCTGAATCGCGCGCTGGGCGCCTTCGTGCTGGAGCGCGTGAAGACGCGCGTCGATCTCGAGCACCCGGCCGTCGAGATCGCGGTCGAGGTCCTGCCCGACGAGGCCTTCGTGTCGCTGGACCGGCGGCCGGGACCCGGCGGACTGCCGGTGGGCGCCGGTGGCACGGTCGCCGCGCTCATCTCGGGCGGCATCGACTCGCCGGTGGCGGCGTGGCGCATGATGAAGCGCGGCTGCCGCGTGGTCTTCGTGCACTTCCACAGCGTGCCCTACCTGCCCGACACCTCGCAGGTGAAGGTGCGGGCGCTCGTCGAGCGGCTGACCCAGTGGCAGTACGCCTCGCGCCTGCACCTGGTGCCTTTCGGCGAGATCCAGCGCGAGGTCGTGCTCTCGGTGCCGCCGCCGGCGCGCGTGGTCGTCTACCGGAGGCTGATGATCCGCATCGCCGAAGCGATCGCCCGCGCCAGCGGTGCGCTGGCGCTGGCCACCGGCGAGAGCCTGGGGCAGGTGGCCTCCCAGACGCTCGAGAACGTCGCGACGATCGACGCCGCCGCGCGGATGCCGGTCCTGCGACCGCTCATCGGCACCGACAAGCTCGAGATCACCGACGAGGCCAAGCGCCTGGGGACCTTCGAGACCTCCATCGAGCCCGACGCCGACTGCTGCACGCTGTTCGTCCCCAAGCACCCGGCCACGCGCATGACGCCCGCCGAGGCGGATGCGCTCGAGGCGCGCCTGGACGTCGATCGGCTGGTCGCCGCCGGGGTGGACGGGGCGGCTGTCGAGACGTTCGCCTTCCCGGGGGGTGTCGCGGCGTCCCGGTGACCCCGGGGCCTGCCCATCATCTAGTAACCTTGACGCCGGGGGCCACAATCGGTATGGTCTCGATATGGCTCGGCGGCTCGCCGACGTGGATCCTGAGGTCGCCAAGGCCCTCCACGAGGAGGTCCAGCGTCAGCATCGCAACCTCGAGCTGATCGCCTCCGAGAACTTCGTCTCCGAAGCCGTCCTCGAAGCCACCGGCTCCGTCCTCACCAACAAGTACGCCGAGGGCTATCCGGGGCGGCGCTACTACGGCGGCTGCGAGGTCGTCGACGTCGTCGAGGACCTGGCCATCGCGCGGGCCAAGGAGCTGTTCGGCTGCGAGCACGCCAACGTCCAGCCGCACTCGGGCGCCCAGGCCAACATGGCCGTGTATTTCACGCTCCTGAAGCCCGGCGACACCGTCCTCGGGCCCAACCTCTCGCACGGCGGCCACCTCACCGCCGGCAGCCCGGTCAACTACTCGGGCAAGTTCTACTCGATCGTGGCCTACGGCGTGCGTCGCGACACCGAGCGCATCGACCTCGACCAGGTCTGGGATCTCGCCAAGCAGCATCGCCCCAAGCTCATCATCGCGGGCGGCTCGGCCTTCCCGCGGCAGATCGACTTCGGGCCGTTCGGCGAGATCGCCAAGGAGGTCGGCGCCACGCTCATGGCCGACATCGCCCATCCGGCCGGCCTCGTCGCCGCCGGCCTGCACCCCTCGCCGGTCGGCATCGCCGACTTCGTCACCACCACCACGCACAAGACGCTGCGCGGGCCGCGCGGCGGCATGGTCATGTGCCGGTCGGCGCACGCCGCCGCGCTCGACAAGACGGTCATGCCGGGCGTTCAGGGCGGGCCGCTGATGCACGTGATCGCCGCCAAGGCCGTGGCCTTCAAGGAGGCGCTGACGCCCGAGTGGCGTGCCTATCAGCAGCAGATCGTGAAGAACGCCAGGGCCCTCGCGGACGCGCTCCTCGCGCGCGGCTTGCGGCTGGTGACGGGCGGCACCGACACGCACCTGCTGCTGCTCGACGTCTCGACGCGCAATGTCACCGGCAAGGACGCGCAGGAGGCCCTCGACCGCGCGTGGATCACCGTCAACAAGAACACGATCCCCTTCGAGACCAAGAGCCCCATGGTGACGAGCGGCATCCGGCTCGGCACGCCGGCCGTCACCACGCGCGGCATGAAAGAGCCGGAGATGGCGGTGATCGCGGACCTCGTCGACCGCGTGCTGTCCAAGCTGGGCGACGAGGGGGTCGAGGCGAAGGTGCGCGGCGATGTGCAGGCGCTGACGAGCCGGTTCCCGCTCTACCCGGAGCGCATCAGGTGAGCGTCCACAACCGAGGAGGTGGGCGTCGATGAAATGCCCGTTCTGCGGCCACACGGAAGACCGGGTTGTCGACTCGCGGGTGGGCCGTGACGGCGAGTTCATCCGCCGCCGGCGCGAGTGTCTCAAGTGCCATCGGCGGTACACCACCTACGAGTACATCGAGGACGTGCTGCCGCACGTCGTCAAGCGCGACGGGCGGCGCGAGCCGTTCGACCGCCAGAAGCTGCGCGGCTCGATCCTGAAAGCCTGCGAGAAGCGCTCGATCGCCATCCAGGCCGTCGACAACGTGGTGGCCGACATCGAGTCCAAGCTGCACGAGCGCGCCGAGAAGGAGATCGCCTACAACGAGCTCGGCGACATGGTGATGGAGAACCTGCAGCGCCTGGACCAGGTGGCCTACGTCCGCTTCGCCTCCGTGTACCGGCAGTTCAAGGACATCAACCAGTTCATGGACGAGGTGAAGGGCCTGCTCAAGGACGACAAGCAGCCGAAGCCGACTGCGGCCCTCAAGCCGCGCGCTCAGACGGGACGCGTCGCAAGATAGACGCCGGCGGCCACCAGCGCCGCGCCGAACGACGCCACCACGTCAACATATCGTGGCTCTCGCCCGCGGGACGCCCCCGCCGTGGGGCCTCAGGCACAGCCGCGCGTTCGTTGACTTGTCGGCACGCGCGCGGTAGCGTGAGGGCACTTTCTATCTCACCCCGACCGGCTTCCACGCAACAATGGAGCGTGACCAGGCCGAGGAGACCAAGCCTATGAAGCGGCCTCTGAAGAAGCTCGTGTTCGTCGAGCCGAAATCCACGCACCTGCACATCTACTCTCGCGTGTGCATTCCCCGGCTCGGCTCGGTCCTCCTCGGCACCGTGATGCGCTCCAAGGGCTACGACGTCCGCGTCTACATCGAGGACATCCAGGCCATCGACATGAAGGAAGTGCTGTCGGCCGACCTGGTGGCCGTCTCCGCCATCACGTCGACCGCGCCGCAGTCCTACAAGCTGGCCGACACCGCGCGCGCGGCCGGCGCCGTCGTCGTCATGGGCGGCACGCACACCTCGTTCATGCCGGACGAGGGCATGCAGCACGCCGATTTCGTGGTGCGCGGGGAAGGCGAGTTCGCGTTTCAAGAGCTCGTCGATGCGATTCAGCGTGGTGACGGGTTCGACAAGATCCAGAACCTCACGTATCGCACCGACGCCGGCCAGATCGTCAGCAACTCCGAGCGGCCGAAGATCCCCAACCTGGACGTCAACCCGATCCCGGACTACCGGCTGATCGAGGGCTGGAAGCCGGGCGGCGTGGTGTCCATCGCCACGTCTCGGGGCTGCCCCTTCTCGTGCACCTTCTGCTCGGTGCCCGGCATGTACGGCCACGCCTTCCGCACGCACTCGATCGACCGGGTGCTCGAGGAGCTCACGCTCCACAAGGGCAACCTCTACACGTTCTTCGCCGACGACATCTTCACGGCCAACAAGAAGCGCGTGAAGGAGCTGCTGCGCGGCATGATCGGCAAGGGCCTGACGCCGCAGTGGGGCGCCCAGGTGCGCACGGAGACGGTGGACGATCCCGAGCTCCTGCAGATGATGCACGACGCCAACTGCTTCAACGTGTACGTGGGCTTCGAGTCGATCAACCCGCGCACGCTGAAGCTCTTCCAGAAGAAGCAGGACCTGGCCAAGATCGAGCGCTCCATCGAGAAGTTCCACGCGCACAACATCCGCATCCACGGCATGTTCGTGGTGGGCTCCGACGAGGACGACGTGGAGACGGTGGACGCCACCGCCGAGTTCGCCCTCAAGCACGACATCGACTCCGTCCAGTTCATGATCCTGACGCCCATCCCCGGCTCGCCGGACTGGGACACGCTGTACGCCAAGGGCGACAAGTACGTGATCAACCGCAACTGGAGCCTGTACGACGGCCACCACGCCGTCCACCAGCCGCGCCGGATGAGCCCTTACGAGCTGCAGATGGCCGCCATCAACGCCATGAGCAAGTTCTACTCGTGGCGGGGCATCGCCAAGAAGATCCTGAAGGGCGACCTCTACTACATGACCATCCGCTACTGGGGCAAGAAGATGCTCCGGGAGTGGTGGAAGGACGACGAGAACCGTGCCCACGTGGACTGGCTCCGCGGCCAGCTCTACGCCGAGGCGCGCGAGCTCGGCCACCAGTCGGTGAAGACGATCGGCCTGCCGGCCGCGCTCCTGCAGGACAAGCTCGGGCTGCTGTTGCAGCGCTTCCTCGGTGAGCTCGGCGTGACGGTGGTGCCGCTGGCCGAGGCCGCGGTGGAGGGCGCCCGCGAGGCGATGGACTGCCTGATCACGCCGATGGTCAAGCGCGCCGAGCAGGGCCGCGAGGAGTTCTACGCCAATCTCACCGCCGTCAGCGAGGCGCTCCGCCAGCGCTGGGACAAGCTCCCCAAGGTGGCCTTCCCGGTGATCGGCGGCCAGGGCCCCGTCTTCGAGCCCTTCGCCAAGATCGGCCTCCTCGTCACCCAGAACCTCGACCGCATCCGCGACGCCTACAAGACCGCCGGCGTGGCCGAAGGACTCTGGGAAGCCGCCTAGTTACATGGGGGGCCACGAAATGGCCCCCAAACCCCCTAGACGTTCGAAGGGCCCCGGGGAACCCGGGGCCCTTCTCTATTTCGGCTCTAGGACGCGGTAAGCCGTGTCCTGTTCAGCTCCAGTCTATGCGCCAGATGGGGCCCATGAAGTAGAGGGGGCCTTCGAAGCGGAGGAAGGCCGGGGCATCGCCGCCCGCAATCCAGCACTTCACGTCGGGGATGTCGGCCACCAGCAGCGAGGCGAATAGGCCGAGCTGTGGGCGCACCAGGAAGCGGGTGGCGATCACGGCGGCGTCGTTGACGTTCAGCGGATCCTCGGTCGTGGGCTTGATCAGCATCTTCACCAGCCGCGGCTTCGGCGTGAACGCGATGATCTGCACGGTGGCCGGCGTGGCCGCGGGCATGTTCTTCATCAGCATGGAGAGCAGGCCGTTGTAGACGTCGCCCGGCATGTCGAAGCTGCCCTTGAGCGTCTCCTCGGGGCTGTCCTCGTCGCCCTTGTAGCGGACCTCGTAGCGACCCGTGTGGCGATCCACCCGCGCGTCGATCGACTCCGGGAAGGACGGGCCGCGCTGCACGATGTGGTAGCTCATCAGCGTGAAGACGTCCTTCTGCGAGAACGTGAGGCGCTCGTCGTAGATCGAGCCGTCCTTGAAGCGAAAGACCAGGCGGCTCTCGACGATGTCGCCGCGCGGCACCTGCGTCATCTCGCCCTGGGCGAGCTTCTCACCGGCGACCGAGCGCAGAACAGGGAAGCCTCGCCCGATGCCTTCGGTATAGCGAACGGCGATCGGCTCGGCGGCGGCCGGCCAGGGCCCGGCAAGTGTGCACGCCAGCGCGAGGATCGCTCCGGCCATAACTCTCAGCATTCGGGGACTCCTTTTCATCCAGCGGGACCGCACGGCAAGGCTCTATAGCAAGCGCCGTGCCTTATGGGTGAAAAGGCGGGATCCGACCCGGGGAACTCCTACCAAGAACCGTCGGAAGCGTGGATCTTTACGGCGTTATTACGAAGGGTTAGGCTCCTGGACTGAAGAGGGCCGTCGATGTCCGCTTCGCCTGACGAACTCCTCGTTGAGTGGTACGCCTTTTCGACACAGCGGACACTCTTCGGGGTTGTAGGTTGGAAAATCGCGGCTCACCAGGCTGAAGACCGGCTTGCCGTCGACCTCGACCGAGGTGCGACGCCAGAGGCAGCCGACGCCGACCACGTGCGCGCCGAGCTGCTCCACGAGCTCGATCAGGAGGTTGAGCGTGGTGCCGCTCGACACCAGGTCTTCGATCAGGAGCACCTTCGTGCCCGGCCGGAGCAGGCGCTGGAACTCCGCGGGGAGCGTGACGCGCCGCTTGCCGCGCGAGAGCCCCTTGGCGCCGTAGACGACGACCGGGCGTGAGGGATGCGCGCGCGCCACGCAGTGCGAGAGGATGAGCGCGCCCGGGCCGGTGGAGAGCACGACGTCCACGGGCCACTGCGCGAAGTGCTTGGCGATCACGCCGCCCAGCCCCTCGGTGAAGGACGGCTCCGTCGTCACCAGCGTCTTCTCGATGTACTCGGTGGTGTGCTGCCCGGACGGCAGCAGCACGTGATCGTTGGCGTGGTAGGCGCCGGTGCGCTTGAGGATCTCGAGGTGGATCTTCTCGCGGACCTCGGCTTCGACCGCGACGGGATCTTTCTTCGGAGCGGCGCCGCTCATCCGGTCCTCCTGCCGGGCATTATCGCACGAGCGCGTGCTAGACTCGCGCCCATATGCGCGTTCTCGCAGTCGAAACTTCGTCCCTCGCCGGCGGCGTGGCGTTGCTCGACGGCGAGCGGCTCGTGGCCGAATACCAGCTCGACGTCAGCGTCACGCACTCCGAGCGCCTGATGTCCGCGGTCGACCGCGTACTGGCCGACGCGCGCTGGACCCCGCGCGACCTCGCGGGACTCGCTGTCGCCGTCGGCCCCGGCTCCTTCACGGGCTTGCGCATCGCGGTCAGCACGGTGAAGGGACTGGCCCTCGCCCTCGACCTGCCGATCGCCGCCGTGCCCACGCTGGACGCCATGGCGGCGGCGCTGCCGTGGGCAGCGCTGCCCGTGTGCCCGGTGCTCGACGCCCGGAAGGGCGAGGTCTACGCCTCGCTCTATCGCTGGGACGGCGAGGCCATGCGCCGCGAGTGGGACTATCTCGCACTGGCGCCGGCCGCGCTCGCGGCGCGCCTGGACGAGCCCGTGCTCGTCGTCGGCGACGGCGCGGGCGGCGTGCGCTCGCCGTACGCGCGCGCCGTGCCGCCGCCGCGGCGGCTGCCCTCGCCGGCCTGCGTCGGCGCGCTCGGGCTCGCGCGGCTGCGTCGGGGCGAGACGGTCACGGCGGCCGCCCTGGCGCCGCTCTACCTCCGGCCGTCCGAAGCGGAGCTCAGGCGTCGTGGCATCGCTGTCTCTTGATCGGATGCGCGCCGAGGACCTCGACGAGGTCCTCGCCATCGAGCGCGCCTCGTTCTCGATGCCGTGGTCGCGCGGCGCCTTCCTCTACGAGATGCAGCAGAACCGCGTGGCCCGCTGCTGGGTGGCCCGCGACGACACCGCCCGCGTGGTGGGCTACCTCTGCCTGTGGGAGGTGGCCGACGAGATCCACATCACCAACGTCGCCGTCCGCCCGGACGCGCGGCGCAAGGGCATCGCCCGCTCGCTGCTCGGCACCGTGCTCGACGACGCGCGCGGCCGGCGCTTCAAGATCGTCGTGCTGGAGGTCCGGCCGAGCAACAATCACGCCGTCTCGCTCTACGAGTCGTTCGGCTTCCGGGTAGTCGGCCGCCGGCGCGGCTACTACTACGACACCGGCGAGGACGCGCTCGTGATGGAGGTGGCGTTGCGCGGAGAGCCGGTGCCGCCCGGGAACCAGGCGGCGCGCTGAATGGTTCAGGGATCAATGCGCGCTGCGGCTGTGAGCGCCGTGTTGATCACCTCGCTGGCGCTCGCGTGGATGGGACTGGCGGCGGCCCAGGTGACGCCGCCCTCGGCCGCCGACGTCGCGCGTGGTCGCTACATCTTCGGCGCAACCGGGGGCTGCGGATGTCACACGGTCCCGAAGGGTCAGCCCAATGCGGGCGGCCGCAAGTACGAGGGCGCGTTCGGTACCGTCTATTCGTCGAACATCACACCCGACAAGCAGACGGGGATCGGCGGCTGGACGGACGACCAGATCATCACCGCCATCCGCCTGGGCCGCCGGCCGAACGGCGAGCGGCTGTTGCCGGTGCATCCGTTCCCGGTCTTCAACGGGATGGCCGAGGAGGACTTGCGGGCGATCGTGGCATTCCTGAGGACGACCCAGCCCGTGACCCGGCAAAAGGAGCCCAAGAAGCTCGTCCCGCTGTTCGAGTCCGTCTTCCTGCCCGCCTGGCTGGCCGCGTTCGCGCCGCGCGAGACGCCGCCGCCGAAGGCGCCGACCACGGGCGTCGCGCGCGGCGAGTATCTCGTGAAAGCCGTCGGCCACTGCGGGGAGTGCCACACGCCCCGCACCATGACGATGGCGACCGACAACAGCCGGTTCCTCGCGGGCAATCCGAAAGGGCCGGAGGACCAGGCCATGCCCAACATCACGCCGGATCGTGAGACGGGCATCGGCGGCTGGTCCGTGGAGGAGATCGCCGACTACCTCGGCAGCGGCAACAAGCCGGACGGCGACGTGGCCGGTGGCCTGATGGGGGAGGTCATCGAGGGCACGCTGTCGGGATACAAGGACCTGACGAACGCCGACCGCCTGGCCATCGCGCAGTATCTGAAAACGATTCCCCCGATCCGAAACAAGATCGGGAAGTAGCGCACCCACAGGAAGGGAAGAGGGGAACCCTGCGAGGGTTCCCCCACCCACGGAAGGGAAGAGGGGAACCCTGCGAGGGTTCCCCTACCCAAAGGAGGCCACATGAGCACACGAGTGATGCGAGTGGTGGTCGGTGGTTTGGCCCTCGTCGTCGCGGCCGGTTGCGCCAGCATGGGTGGCAAGAAGATGACGGCCGAGGAGGCCATCGACGCCCGCAAGGCGCTCATGAAGGAGCAGGGCGCCGCCTGGAAGAACGTTCAGGACAAGACCAAGGCCGGCCAGATCACGGCGCTCGTCCCCGACGCCGAGAAGCTGGTCAGCACCTCGAAGGAGATCCCCAAGCTCTTCCCCGAGGGCTCGCTCGACCCGCAGAAGTCGAACGCCAAGCCGGAGATCTGGCAGAAGCGCGCGGAGTTCGACGCCGCGGCGAAGAACCTCGAGACGTGGTCGGTGAAGCTGCGCGACACGGCCAAGACGGGCAACGCCGAGCAGACGCAAGCGGTCGTGAAGGACTTCGGCCGCCAGGCGTGCGGCACCTGTCACCAGCCGTTCCGCGTGCCACCCAAGCAACCATAGCGTCCGGAAGAGAGGACATCACGATGTCACGAGCCCTGACCGCGGCGGCGCTGGCGGGGCTGGCGGTGACGGCGGCGGCCACGACGGCCGCCGCCGACGCCCTCAGCTTCAAGCTGCTGCCGCGTTACTCCTATGCCACGTTCAAGTCGGACGCGCCGCTCGAGACCGTGGTGGGCCACACCGCCGACACCGGCCTCCAGGGCGAGCTCACCGTCGATCCCGCCAGGCCGCAGGAGGCGCGCGGCACCGTGAAGGTCGACATGAACACGGTGCGCACCGGCGTCGACAAGCGCGACGCCGACATGCGCGCCAAGCCGTACCTCGAGACCGACGTCGAGGGCAATCGCTGGGTGACGTTCGACGTCAAGCACGTCGAGATCGCCGGCCCGCTCGAGCCGGGCAAGCCGATGCCGGCCAAGATCCGCGGTGTGCTGACGGTGAAGCAGAAGCCGGTGGAGCGCGTCGCCGACGGCACCGTGACCTACATCAAGTTGAGCCCGGAGCAGGTCGAGCAGCAGAAGCGCTTCGGCTTCACCTCCGACAACATCAAGGTGCGCACCAGGCTCGCCACGACGTTCACCGATCACGCCATGCAAGTCCCCCAGCTCCTGATCCTCAAGCTCGCGAACGACATCTTCATCGAGACCGACCTCACGTTCATCAAGCCGTAGGGCGGGAGGGAACGGGCGGCCCTTGGCCGCCCGTTCCCCTGCGAAAAGGTCGCGCGAGGCGGGTGCTACAATCCGCTGGCCCCACACTCCATGGCGGAAGCGACCTCCCGGCGTACCGATCCGGCCGTGCTCGTCGAGCGCATGCTGCAGGGCGATCGGCTGGCGCTCGCCCGCCTCATCACGCACGTGGAGAATCGCACGGCGGCGGTGCCGCAGATCATGAAGGCCGTGCACGGCCGCGGCGGCGCGAGTTACGTCGTCGGGGTCACCGGACCGCCGGGAGCGGGGAAGTCCACCGTCGTCGATCGACTCACGGCCCACCTGCGGGCCGAGGGCGCCACCGTGGGCATCGTGGCCGTCGATCCGTCGAGCCCGTTCACCGGCGGCGCCGTGCTCGGCGATCGCATCCGCATGCAGGCCCACGCGCTCGACGCCGGCGTGTTCATCCGCTCGATGGCCACGCGCGGCTCGCTGGGCGGGCTCGCGCGCGCCACCGGCGAGGTGATCAAGCTGCTGCTCGCCTTCGGCCACGACTGGGTGCTGGTGGAGACCGTCGGCGTCGGGCAGACCGAGCTCGACATCATGAAGCTCGCCGACACCACGGTGGTCACGCTGGTGCCGGAGTCCGGTGACGCCATCCAGACGATGAAGGCCGGTCTCATGGAAGCCGCGGACGTCTTCGTCGTGAACAAGGCCGACCGCGCCGGCGCCCCCGCGCTGATGGCCGAGCTGAAGTTCACCGCGCACCTGCACTACGCCAGCGCGACCTCGGCCAAGGACATCGACTGGGAGATTCCCGTGCTGTCGGTCCAGGCCCAGGGCGACGTCGGCGTGCGCGAGCTGCTGACCGAGGTGCGGCGGCATCGCGCCACGCTGGAACGGGCGGGCGCGCTTCAGGCCCGGCGCCGCGCGCGGCTGCGCGGCGAGCTGGAGACGCTACTGCTGGAGGCGCTGCGCGAGCGCGTCGCGCGCGGCCTCACCGGCGGCGCGCTGCGCGCGAAGCTCGACGAGGTCGTGGCCGGCGATCTCGATCCCTACTCGGCGGTGGAGGCGATGTTGCCCATGATATCGTTGGACCGCGCATGACGTCCTCGGTGCCTTTCCGCGATACGTTCTGGAACGTTCCCGGCTGGGCGCAGGTCCTGCTCTACGTCGGCGGGCTCGTCGCCATCGCGATCTTCGCGTGGGGCGTGTGGCAGCGCGTGCGTCTCTGGCGCGCCGGGCTGCCCGAAAACCGCTTCGATCACCTTCCGCAGCGCGTGAAGCTCGTGGCCAAGCACGCGCTCGGCCAGGTGCGCACGCTCTCGCAGGCCTATCCCGGCGTCATGCACGCCGTCATGTTCTGGGGCTTCCTGGCGCTGTTCATGGGCACCGTGCTGGCCACCATCGACTACGACATCACGCTGCCGCTGTTCGGCTACAAGCTGCTCAAGGGGCAGTTCTACCTGTTCTACGAGACGGTGCTGGACCTCTTCGGCCTCTTCTTCGTGATCGGGCTCGGCATGGCGGTGTGGCGGCGGTTCGTCGTGCGGCCGGCCCGCATCGATCCCGCCGCGCGCTTCGCCGGCGTGCTCGCGCTGCTGTTCGTGATCAACCTGACGGGCTTCGTCATGGAGGCGTGCCGGCTGGCCGTCGTGCAGCCGTGGTGGGCGCGCTGGTCGCCGGTGGGCTGGGCGCTGGGGCAGGCCATGGTGGTAAGCGGCATGTCGGAGGGCGCGCTGCGGCTCACGCACGTCAGCGTGTGGCTCTTCCACGCGGCGATCTCGCTCTTCTTCATCGCGATCATCCCGTTCTCGTACTTCGTCCACCTGATCACGACGCCGCTCAACATCTTCTTCTCCAAGCTGACGCCGCGGGGCGAGATCCGGAAGATCGACAACATCGAGGAGGCCGAGAGCCTCGGCGTCTCCAAGCTGGAGGAGTTCTCCTGGAAGCGGCGGCTCGACTTCGACGCCTGCGTGGAGTGCGGGCGCTGCCACGACGCCTGCCCGGCCGTCCTGGCCGGCACCGCGCTCTCGCCCAAGCGCATCATCGTCAAGCTCAAGCGCCACATGCACGGCGAGCTGCCGGGCCCCATCCACGGCGAGCTGATCAAGGCCGACGAGCTGTGGGCGTGCACGACCTGCATGGCCTGCGTGCAGGAGTGCCCGGCCTTCATCGACATCGTGGACACCATCATCGACCTGCGCCGCTACCTCGCGCTCTCGGAGGGCGCGCTGCCTTCCACGGCGCCGCAGTCGCTGCAGAACATCCAGCGCGCCGGCAACCCGTGGGGGCTGCCCGCCGGCGAGCGCCTGGCGTGGGCCAAGGGCCTCGACGTGCCGGTGCTCGAGCCCGGCAAGGAGGTCGAGTACCTCTACTGGGTCGGCTGCTCGGCCTCCTACGACCGCCGCAACCAGGCGATCGCGCGCTCGGTGGTGGCGATCTTGAAGAAGGCCGGGGTCTCCTTCGCCGTCATGCAGGAGGAGCGCTGCCACGGCGAGGTCGCGCGCCGGCTGGGCGAGGAGTACCTCTACCAGACGCTGCAGGCCGAGAACGTCGAGGCGATGAACCGGTACAAGTTCCGCAAGGTCATCACGCACTGCCCCCACTGCTTCAACACGATCAAGAACGAGTTCCCGCAGTTCGGCGGCACCTACGAGGTGCTCCATCACTCGCAGGTGATCGACGAGTTGATCCAGGCCGGGCGCATCAAGCCGGTGAAGACCCTGGCCGCCACGGTGGCCTTCCACGACTCCTGCTACCTCGGCCGCTACAACGGCATCATGGACGCGCCGCGCCGGGTGGCGGCCGCCGTGCCCGGCCTGCGGGTGATCGATCCCCCGCGCGCGCGCGAGCGCGGGCTCTGCTGCGGCGGCGGCGGCGGGCACATGTGGATGGAAGTGAAGTCGGACAAGCGCGTGAACATCATCCGCACCGAGGAGCTGCTGGAGACGGGCGCCGGCGTGGCGGCCACCGCCTGTCCGTTCTGCCTGGCCATGGTCGATCTCGGACGCAAGGTGAAGGAGGCCGAGGAGCGCCTGGCGGTCAAGGACGTCAGCGAGCTCGTGGCCGAAAGTCTGGAGTAGCCGGTGTGAAGGATCTCTTGCGCGCGCTTCCCGACCTCGGGCGCCTGCTGGCGCGCCTGGTGGCCGATCCCGTGCTGCCCCGCGGCGCCAAGCTCGCCCTGGCGGCGGCGCTGCTATACCTGGCCAGCCCGTTCGATCTGATCCCCGACTTCCTGCCGATCGTCGGCTATCTCGACGACCTCCTCGTCGCCGCGCTCGTCGTGGACGGCGTGCTCAACTGGGTGGATCGCGGGCTCGTCCTGAAGTACTGGCCCGGCACGCCGGATTCCCTCGAGCGCGTCGCGCGCGCGGCCCGCCTGCTGGCCGCCTGGGTGCCCCGCCGGCTGAAAGCGCGGATTTTCGCCGCGCGCTGAGGGCGGCCGGTCGGCTGTTCGAGCAGCGCGGAGTGGCGCGCCGTCCCCCGAGCCGGTAGAGTCGTCTGGACGCGCGTCCGCGCTTGAAGACGCGGAAACCTCCATGAAGATCCGACTCCTCCTGTTGGGCGCCAGTTACTTCCTCGCGGGGAAGCTCGCGCTCCAGCACTTCGCCTTCGTCCACGCCAGCGCCAGCCCGGTGTGGCCACCGGCCGGCATCGCGCTGGCCGCCTTCCTGCTGCTCGGGCCCGGTGTCTGGCCGGCCATCTTCCTCGCCGCGTTCCTGGCGAATGTCACCACGTCGGGCGCGGTGCTCACCTCGCTCGCGATCGCGGCCGGGAACACGGCGGCCGGCCTCGTCGGCGCGCGCCTGGCCACGCGCGTGGCCGGCGGCGCCCGGGCGCTCGAGCACGCCAGTGACGTCTTCAGGCTGCTCGGCCTGGCCGCGGCCCCGAGCGCGGGGCTCAGCGCCAGCGTCGGCGTGCTCAGCTTGGCGCTCAGCGGCGCGGTGCCGTGGACGGGCGTCGGCCCGGTGTGGCTGACGTGGTGGTTCGGCGACCTGGCCGGAATGCTGGTGGTGGCCCCGGTCATCCTGCTGTGGTCCGTGCCCGGCGCGGCGGCGCCGATGCGCCGCCGGCCGCTCGAAGCCGGCGTGCTGCTGGGCGTGCTCGTCGTCGTCGGGCTCGCGGTGTTCGGGGGCCTCGCCACGAAGACGAACTATCCGCTGGCGTTCCTCGCCATCCCCGCGCTCGTGTGGTCGTCGTTCCGCTTCGGTCCCACGGGCGCGGCCACCGCCACGCTGCTGTCCTTCACGCTGGCGGTGTACGGCACGCTGCGCGGGCTCGGGCCCTTCGTCGTGGGCGACGCCAACGACTCGCTGCTGCTCCTGCAGGCCTTCATGATCGTGATGGCGGGCACGATCCTGCCCATGGCGGCGCTCGTGTGGGACCGGGAGGGCGCCGAGCACGAGCGCACCGCGCTGCTCTCGCGCGCGCAGGCGGCGCAGCAGCAGGCCGAGGATCGCCGCCACGTGGCCGAGGAGTTCGCGTCCATCGCGCGCTCGCTGACCGAGACGCTCGACGTCGGCGCCATCGGCCATCGCGTGGTGGAGGCCGTGCTCGCCCTCTTCAACGCGCGGGCGTCCGGGCTGCGGCTGCTGGCCGCCGACGGCTCGCTGGTCGGCATCGCGTTCGGCGGCGCCATGAAGGACGCTTACCCGGCGGGCCACGCGCTTCCCGGAGGGCCGGTCTCGGTGTCGGGCCTCGCCGTCGCCCTGCGCACGGCCGCCTTCAGCGACGACGTCTTCGCCGACGCCCGCCTGCAGATCGCCGGCGACCTGCGGCGCGGCATGACGGCCGCGGGCGACGCGGCCGTGCTGGCCGTGCCCCTGCGCGCCAAGGGGCAGATCATCGGCGCGCTCTCGATCGCCGATCGCCGCGGGCGACGCTTCACGCTGGCCGAGGCCGACATGCTGCAGGCGTTCGCCGACCAGGCGGCGGTCGCCGTGGAGAACGCGCGGCTGTTCGAGGAGGCCATGCAGCAGCGGCGCGAGTCCGACGTGATCGCCGCCCTGGCCGCCGACATCAACCGCGCCCTCGACGTCGATCGCGTCCTGCAGCGGGTGGCCGACGCGGTCGTCGCCCTCTGCGCCGCCGACGTCTCGCGCATCGCCCTGCGCGACGGCGAGAGCGACACGATGCGCTTTCGCATCGGGGTGGGGACGGTGGGAGACGACCAGCCGAACCTGCGCGTGCGCGCGGGTCTGGGCCTCGGGGGCGGGGTGATGGCCACGGGCCGCCCGTACCGCACCGCCGACGTCGCCGCCGACCCGCGCCGGCACCCGGACTTCCAGGCGCTCATCGACCGGGGCGGCACACGCTCGCTGCTGATCGCGCCCATCCACGGCGACGGAGGCGTCGAGGGCCTGATCTGCGTGGGGCGACGCGCGGTGCGCCCCTTCAGCGAGCGCGAGGAGATGATCTGCCAGCGGCTGGCGGCGCACGCGGCCATCGCCATCCGCAACAGCCACCTCTTCGCCGCCGAGCGGGCCGCCCGCGCAGAGGCCAACGCGGCCAACCGCGCCAAGGACCACTTCCTGGCCACGCTGTCCCACGAGCTGCGCACGCCGCTCAGCGCGATGCTCGGCTGGCTGCGCATGATGCGCAACCCGCGCCTCGACGACGCGCAGAAGGCGCACGCGGTGGACGTCATCGAGCGCAACGCGCGGCTGCAGACGCAGCTCATCAACGACCTGCTCGACGTCTCCCGCATCGTGGCCGGCAAGCTCGAGCTCGAGCAGTTCCCGCTCGACCTGGTGCCGGTGGTGCAGGAGGCGATCGAGGCGGTGCGCGGCGACGTCGAGGCGAAGTCGCTGACGCTGACCGCCGAGCTCGACCCGCGCACGGGCGAGGTGCGCGGCGATCCCATGCGCCTGCAGCAGGTGGTGATGAATCTCCTGTCGAACGCCGTGAAGTTCACACCGACCGGCGGTCGTGTCCAGGTGCGGCTCAGCCGGGCGGGCGGCCACGCGCGACTCACCGTGTCCGACTCCGGCGAGGGCATCGAGCCCGAGGTGCTCCGTCATATCTTCGAGCCCTTCCAGCAGGCCGACACCAGCACGCGCCGCACGCACCAGGGCCTGGGTCTCGGTCTCGCCATCGTGCGCCAGCTCGTCGAGGCCCACGGCGGCCGCGTCCACGCGGAGAGCGCGGGGCTGGGGCAGGGCTCGACGTTCGTGGTGGAGCTGCCGATCGTGGCCGTGCGCGCGTCGCTCTCCGGCGAACCGCCGGAGCGCGCTGGCCGCGGCGGCGCCCGGCTCGATGGGCTGCGCGTGCTGGTCGTCGACGACGAGACCGACGCCCGCGAGGTCGTCGGCCTCGTACTGCGCGAGCGCGGCGCCGAGGTGCAGCTGGCCGGCTCGGTGCTCGAGGCACTGGATCTGCTGCGCGGCCGGTCCTTCGACGTGCTGGTGAGCGATCTCGCCATGCCGGGCTCCGACGGCTACGATCTGATCCGTGCCGTCCGTTCCGGCGGCGCCTCACGCGCCTCCACGATCCCCGCTGTGGCGCTCACGGCCTACACCGGCCAGGAGGTGCGCGAGCGCGCCATCGCCGCGGGCTTCGTCGCCCACGCCACCAAGCCCCTCGACCCCGACGACCTCGTCGACCTGATCGCCAAACTCCGTATGTAGGGGGGAGCGGCGCCGCTCCCCCCCTAGACCCCCCCAGCGCATCGCGAGCTGGGCGCTCGCGATGTCCTGCAGACAGCCGCCCCAGCGCATCGCGAGCTGGGCGCTCGCGATGTCCTGCAGATAGCCGCCCCAGCGCATCGCGAGCTAGGCGCTCGCGATGTCCTGCAAGATAGCCCCCCCCAGCGCATCGCGGGCGCTCGCGATGTCCTGCAGACTTGGTTTCTGCAGATGGGCGCTGGGTTTAGAGATCAAGACCGGCGCATAGAGTTCCCGGCGCAGCCGGCGCGGCGCAATCTCGTTGGTATGGATCTTGGAGACATCAGGCGACATTCGACCGCCGGGGAGACAAGCGAGCATGAGCGTGCTGCAGGATCTCCGGAAGTTCGTTCGGCAACACCGTGGCTGCGGGGTGCTCACGATTCATCTGGAGCCGCCCGCCGACACTGCATATAGCATCGAGATCGGCTGCCGGGCCTGCGACACGGCGCTCTGCTGCACGGTGGACGCCGCAGCCGCCGCCTGGGATCTGACCCACACGGATCTGTTGCTGGCCCTCAACTGAGTTGCGCGGCTTCGTACCCCCCGGTACGAAGCCGGCTACCCAGCCTGGGCAATCTCGGGAAAGCAACCCTGAGGTTCCCGGGAAAGGAACCCGGAGGTTCCCTGCCCCTGTGTAGGACTTACAGCCAGGGGTGAGAAAACAATTTCCGTCTTCCCTCAGACGCCCAGTTCTATCTATACTTTCCCGCCGGTCGTCGCAGCTTCGACAGGGCGACCGAATCTCCCCCATCAGGGATTAATGCGTACTGATCTCCAGCCGATGAATGGTCGGGCCAGTGGGCTCGTGGACGTGCTCGACCGCGTCCTGGACAAGGGGCTCGTCGTGGCCGGCGACATCAAGATTTCGCTGGCCGAAGTCGAACTGCTCACGATTCGGATTCGCTTGATCGTCTGCTCGATCGACAAGGCCGAGCAGATCGGGCTCGACTGGTGGCGGCACGACGCCCATCTCTCACCGGGACGCGATCGCCTCGCCGTCGAAAATCAAGCACTGAGAAAACAGATCCGGAGCCTCGAGCGCCGCGTCGCGGCCCTGGCCGCCAAGCCGAACTCGCGTGGCCGACGGCCCGAGTGAGGGAACGGTGACGTTCCCAGGGGGATTGACCGATGCCTGTTGAACGGACAACTGGCGGTAGCAGCCTCATCGACGTCCTCGATCGTGTGCTCGACAAGGGCATCGTCATCGATGCCTGGGTTCGAGTCTCGCTCGTCGGCATCGACCTGATCACCGTCGAGGCGCGCGTGGTGGTGGCGTCGATCGACACGTATCTGAAGTACTCCGAGGCTGTCGGCTCGGTGACCCCGGTATCCAAGCCCGCCGCGCTCGGCGCTGCCGATGGCCGGGCCTCCGACGCGGTGCTCGCTGAGAACGCCAACCTTCGGGCGCAGATCGCCGCTGGTGATGGGCGCACGCGCCCGCGCCGGCGCCGGCCGGCCAGCGCGAAGACGCAGTAACGCATGGCCCCTGCACGGGTATCGGCGGCGCGTCGCAGCGTGAAGCCGCGTCCGGGCGTGGGGGCGGCGAGCCGTCTCGACCTCCTCGAAGCGCTCCTCACGTCGCGCGACGCCGGCCAGTGTGCCCAGCGCGCGCTGACGTGGCTGCAGCGGCAGACGGGCGCCCGCCGCGCGCTGTGCCTCGCGGCCGACACCGCGCCGCCGCGTCTGGTGCCGGTGGCCACGCTCGGCATCGCGGCCAACCGCGTCGACCGCTTCAGCGTGGATCTCGAGATCCGCGACCATCCGCTCACGCAGGCGCTGCTGTCCAGCACGGTCACGCTCGTCGGTGGCAACGGCCACGGCGCCAGCACACCGCTCGGCGCCGGCCCCGTGCAGGCCTTCCCGCTGGCGCCGCTGTCGCCGCGCGATCTGCCGGCCGGCCTTCTGCTCGTGGCGCCGTTTCCTCCGGCGGGCGTGAGCGACGTACGCTGGCTCGCGCGCGTGCTGGGGCCGCGGCTGGCCGCGCTCATGGCGGCGCGCCGGGTCGAGGACGCCGAGAACCGGCTGCAGCGCGAGCGCGGCCTGCTCTACAGCATCATCAACGCGGTCATCGACCCGATCTTGTTGACCGACGCCGACGGCCGCATCATCATCGCCAACGCGAGGGCCGAGACGCTGCTGGCCGCCGACGACGACCAGAGCGAGGGCCGGCGCCAGGCCGTCACCCTCAACAACATGCTCTTCTCGGCCGCGCTGAGCCGCCACGCCATCGAGGGCGCGAGCGCGCCCCGGCACGAGATGCCGCTGGTCGATCCCGTGGACGGCTCCGACCTGCTCTTCGAGCTGATGAGCACCCCCGCCACCGACGTGCGCGAGGGCGCCGGCATCGTGTCGATCCTGCGCAACGTCACCGACCTGCAGCGCGCCACCGCCGAGATCGAGGAGAACTATCGCAAGCTGCGGCAGACGGAGGCCGACGCCCGCGCCGAGCGCGACCGCCTCGACCTCGTCATCGACTCCGTGGCCGACCCGATCCTCGTGACCGATCCCGGCGGCAACATCGTCATGATGAACGCGCCGGCCGAGCGGCTGTTCGTGGCCGTGGACGGCGACAGCGAGGAAGCCCACCGCCAGGTGCAGGCCAACGACGCGCACTTCTCGTCCTTCGTCTCCAACCTGTTCTTCGAAGGCGACTCGCGCCGGCGCACCGGCTCCATCGGCCTGGTCGATCCCGCCACCGCCACCTCGCTGCCGATGGAGGCGATCTCCGGCAAGATCGTCTCCGAGCACGGCGAGGTCACGGCGGTCGTCACCATCCTGCACGACCGCACGGAGGAGCTCGAGCGCGCGCGCCTCTTCGAGGACCTCAAGAAGCTGTCGGCCGAGCTGGAGCAGAAGGTCCGCGACGCCACCGCCGAGCTGGTGCGGCAGAACGAGCTGCTGCGCCGCTCGCACATCGCGCTGGAGCAGGCCTCCGCGCTGAAGTCGCAGTTCCTGGCCAACATGTCGCACGAGTTCCGCACGCCGCTCAACGCGATCCTCGGCTACACGAGCATGCTGCTCAAGGGCGTGTCGGGCGAGATGACGGCGCAGCAGCGGCGGAACCTCGAGCGCATCGACTCCAACTCGCACCACCTGCTGTCGATCATCAACGACATCCTCGACATCAGCCGCATCGAGGCCGGCAAGATGCCGCTGACGCTGGTGGAGTTCCCGCTGCCCGACCTGATCCGCGAGGTGCTGGCCGAGGTGGAGCCGCTCATCGCGCGCTCCAGGCTGACCGTCACCACCGAGCTGGACGATGCGCTGCCGCTCGTGCGCAGCGACCGCCAGAAGGTCAAGCAGATCCTCATCAACCTGCTCACCAACGCGCTGAAGTTCACGCCGCAGGGCTGGGTGAAGGCGACGGCCGCCTACGACAAGCGGCACGAGCGCCTGGCCATCTCCGTGGCGGACAGCGGCATCGGCATCTCGCCCAAGGACCAGGAGGTCATCTTCGAGGACTTCCGCCAGGCCGACGACTCGCCCACGCGGCAGTACACCGGCGCCGGCCTCGGCCTGGCCATCTGCCGGCGCCTCACGCAGATGCTTGGCGGCGAGCTGACCGTGCACAGCGCGCTCGGCGAAGGGTCCGCGTTCACGCTCGCCCTCCCACGCGCGCCGAAGGACGACTGACGATGGCGGCCGACTCGCTGCTGATCCTGCTCGTGGACGACTATCCGGACAACCGCGACATCTACGTCCAGTTCCTGACGTACTCCGGGCTGCGGGTGGAGGAGGCCGAGAACGGCCACCAGGCGCTCGACAAGGCCTTCGCCCTCCATCCCGACGTCATCGTCATGGACCTCTCGCTGCCCGGCCTCGATGGCTGGGAGGCGACGCGGCGCCTGAAGGGCGACCCGCGCACCCGCGACATCCCCGTCATCGCGCTCACCGGCCACGCCCTGGCCGGCCACAGCAAGGGCGCGCTCGACGCCGGATGCGATGCCTTCATCACCAAGCCTTGCCTGCCGGAGCGGCTGCTCGACGAGATCCGCGCGATCCACGGCACCGTGCCGCCACGATCGGGGGAACCCACCTCATGAGTCGCATGGTCAAACGCACCAGCCGTCCCAAGACGCCCGCCGCGGACGCCAAGCGGGGCCGGCCGGCGCCCGCCCAGGCGGCCTCGCGCGTCATCCGCGAGGAAACACCCGGGTCTCACTTGCCGGCCGGCGCCACCCGCACACCGGGCGCGCCGCCGGCCTCGTCGGACAAGCGCGGCAAGTACGTGTACTGCATCGTGCGCGCGGACGAGGCCCTGCGCTTCGGCCCCATCGGGTTCGGCTCGCCGCCCGGCGAGGTGTACACGGTGCTCTACGAGGACATCGCCGCCGTCGTCTCCGACGCGCCCATCGAGGTGCTCGACGCCACCCGCGAGAACGTGCTGGCCCACGAGCGGGTGAACGAGGCGGTCATGCGCTACCAGACCGTCATCCCGATGTCGTTCGGCACCGTGTTCAAGACCCGCGACGACATCGTCGAGCTGCTGCGCGGCGCCCACGGCGCCTTCCAGGACGTGCTCAGCAAGATGGAGAACAAGGTCGAGTTCGGCCTCAAGGTGCTCTGGGACCGCGACGCCATGATCCGCCACATCGAGCACGACGACGAGGACATCCGCCGGCTCAAGAGCGAGATCGCCACCCAGAAGGGCTCGACCTACTTCGCCCGCGTGCAGTACGGCCGCCTGGTGGACGGCGCGCTGCAGAGCCGCTCGGAGCAGTACGTCAGCGAGATCTTCGAGGCGCTGCGCGACGTGTGCGTGGCCTCGCGCGCCAACAAGCCCATCGGCGACAAGATGATCATGAACGCGGCCTTCCTGGTCGACCGCGACCGCGAGGCAGCCTTCGACGCCCGCGTGAAGAACCTCGGCGCCAAGTACGACACGCTGACGTTCCGCTACACGGGGCCGTGGCCGCCCTACAACTTCGTCAACATCCGTCTGAAGCTCGAGCGCGCGAAGTAACCTCCGGATGAGCGACGGCGGGGCCACGCGCAAGGAAGCGGCCGGCGCCGCCTCACGCGCGCGCGCCCACGTCGTGGCCCTGGGCGCCGTCACGCTGGCCGGCCTGTTCACGGCGATGCTCTGGCCGCTCTTGCAGCCGGTGGGCACGCCGCTCTTCTTCGCCGCCGTCGCCGTCAGCTCCTGGCACGGCGGCCTCGGGCCCGGGCTCCTCGCCACCGTGCTGGCCGCGCTCGTCTCCGACTGGTTCTTCGTCCCGCCCTACTACACGCTGAACGCCGGCACCCTCGTGCGGATGGCGGCCTTCGTGTGCGTGGCCCTGCTGACGGCCTCGCTCTACCAGCGCGCCCGGCGTGAGCGCCTGCACGCCGAGGAGCTGGCCCGGGCGCGCGAGTGGCTGCTGCGCGACGAGCAGGCGGCGCGGGCGGCGGCCGAGACGGCCAGCCGCGCGAAGGACGAGTTCCTGGCCACGCTCTCGCACGAGCTGCGCACGCCCCTCAACGCGCTCGTCGGCTGGACGTGGTGGCTCAAGCGCGGCGACCTCGAGCCCGAGCGGCGCGAGAAGGCGCTGGACACGATCGATCGCAACGCCAAGGCGGTGGCCCAGCTCATCGAGGACCTGCTGGACGTCTCCCGGATCATCACCGGGAAGATCCGCCTCGGCATCCGGCCGCTCGACCTGGCCGCGGTGATCGACGCGGCGGCGGCGGCCGTGCAGCCGGCGGCGACGGCCAAGAACATCGAGCTCGCCGTCGCGGTGGCGCCGGTCGGGCCCCTGCGCGGCGATCCCGACCGCCTGCAGCAGGTCGTCTGGAACCTGCTGTCGAACGCGATCAAGTTCACGCCCGACAAGGGCGCCGTCCACGTACGGGTGGATCGCAGCGCGGATGCCGCGCGCATCGTCGTGCGTGACACCGGCCACGGTATCGGCGCCGACGTCTTGCCCCACGTGTTCGATCGCTTCATGCAGGGCAGCGCCGGGCGTAAGAGCGGGGGGCTCGGCCTCGGGCTGGCCATCGCCCGGCACATCGTCGAGCTGCACGGCGGACGCATCGAGGCGGCGAGCGACGGGGAAGGGCAGGGAGCCGCCTTCACCGTGTGGCTGCCGATCGCCGGCGCCGAGCCGTCGGTGGCGGCGCCCGAGCGGCCGCCGGCCTTGCGCGACGGCATCGCGCGCCTCGACGGCCTCCGCGTGCTGGTGGTGGACGACGACGCCTCCGCACGCGAGTGGTCGGCCCTCACGCTCGGCCACTTCGGCGCTCGCGTGACGACCGTCGCCTCCGCGCGCGAGGCGCTGGACACGCTCGCGCGCGAGGAGCCCGACGTCCTCGTCTCCGACCTGCGCCTGGGCCACGGCGAGGACGACGGCTACGCGCTGATCCGTCGCGTGCGGGAGCGCGACCGCGAGCGCGCGCGACGCTTGCCCGCGATCGCGCTGACGGCGTATCCGCGCGTCGAGGACCGGGCGCGCGCGCTGGAGGCCGGGTACAGTGTGCACGTGCCCAAGCCGGCGGAGCCGGCCGAGCTCGTCGCCGTAATCGCCACGCTGGCCGGCCGCTTCGCCGGAGGCTGACGTGTTCATCCTCGACACCCTCTTCATCGGCGGCATCAAGTTCGTCCTGCGCCGCGTGGCCGAGGCCGTGGACGCCCAGATGAACGACGTGGATGCGCTCCGGCAGGAGCTGCTGGCCGCCCAGATGAAGCTCGAGCTGGGCGAGATGACCGAGGAGGAGTTCTCGGAGCTCGAGGCCGAGGTGCTGGCGCGGATCCGCGAGATCCGCGCCGCACAGGAGGCCGAGTCCGCCGCGGACGGCCCCGTGAAGATCACGGGCATCGACGTCAGGATCGCCGACGACGTCGAAGGCGAGTCGCCGGACGACTCGCGGTGAGCGCCGTCCGGCGGCGGCCCACGCGCCGGCCGGCCAGCGTCGCCGGCGGCGAGCCGCGCTTTTCTTTCTTCGCCGGCAAGGGCGGCGTCGGCAAGACGACGTGCGCGGCGGCCGCCGCGCTGGCCGCCGCCGAGCGCGGCCACCGCGTCGCCGTCATCTCCACCGACCCCGCGCACTCCCTGGGGGACGCGCTCGGCCGCCGGCTGGGCGCCGCGCCCCGCCGCGTGCCCACGCGGGCCGGCCGGCTGGACGCCGTCGAGCTCGACGCCGACCGCGCGCTGGCGCGCTGGCTGGCCCGCCGGCGGCCGACGCTGCGCACGATCGCCGAGCGCGGCACCTATCTCGACGACGAGGACCTCGAGCGCCTGCTGCGGCTGTCGTTCCCCGGCGTCGACGAGCTGATGGCGCTGGTCGAGCTGGCCCGCCTGGCGCGGCAGGGCGCCTACGACACGGTCGTCGTGGACACCGCGCCCACGGGCCACACGCTTCGCCTGCTCGACATGCCGCAGACGCTGCGGCGCATCGCCGGTGTGCTGAGCGATCTGCACGCCAAGCACCGCTTCCTCACGGACAGCCTCGGCCGCGGCTATAGCGCCGGCGCGGCCGACCGCCTGATCGAGGAGCTCGAGGCCGACGGCCGCCGGCTGAGCGAGCTCCTCCGTGATCCCGCGCGCGCCCGCTTCACGTGGCTGCTGCTGCCGGAGTCGCTCAGTCTCGACGAGACCCGCGACGGGGTCGCCGCGCTCGCCGCGGCCGGGATGCACGTCGCCGAGCTCGTCGTCAATCGCCTGACGCCCGCGCCGCCCCGCCCGTGCGCCCATTGCGCGGCCCGCCGCGCAGCGGAGGCCCGCGTGCTGGCCGAGACGCGCCGCGCGTTCCCGGATCTTCCGCTGCGCGTGCTCCCGGCGCTGGAGGCCGAGCCGCGCGGGCTGCCCGCGCTGCGGCGCGTTGGGGCACGTCTCGCGAAATCGCGGGCTGGCGGGCAATCCGCGGGGCGAAGTCGAACGGTCTCTGTCTATGAACAATGGGGGGGCCGAAGGCCCCCCCATACGCCCCCCGGTTCGCGCGATCTGCGAAGGGCGTTGGCGTCCAACGCGGAGCCCCCCCATACGCCCCCCGGTTCGCGCGAGCCGCGAAGGGCGTTGGCGTCCAACGCCTCCATTCGATCGGAGTCCGGCGGTTTGGCGGTTGCGCGAGCGAATGCATGGCTCGAGGTGATGGCGCCGGTGGGGGTGAGGTTGCTCGTGATCGTGGGGAAGGGCGGGGTGGGGAAGACGACGTGCGCGGCGGCGGCGGCGTTGACGGTGGCGGCGGCGCGGCCGCAGGCGCGCGTGCTGGCGCTCTCGGTCGATCCGGCGCACTCGCTGGGCGACGTGCTCGGCGTGGCGGTGGGCGACGACGAGCGCACGGTGCCGGGCGCCCCGGCCACCCTGCGCGTGCGCGAGGTTCAGGCCGACCAGGCGTTCGCCCGGCTGCGCGCACGTTACCAGGGGGCGGTGGAGGAGACGTTCGAGTCGCTCCTGAGCGGCTCGCGCTTCGACGTGGCGTACGACCGCGAGGCGCTGCGCGGCCTCATGGACCTGGCGCCGCCCGGCCTCGACGAGCTGTTCGCCGTGCTGTCCATCATCGAGGCGCTGCTGGAGCGCGAGCCGCCCGTGGACCTGGTGGTCCTCGACACAGCGCCGACGGGCCACGCCCTCCGGCTGCTGGAGATGCCGGCCACGGCGCTCGGCTGGGTCCACGCGCTGCTGGCCATCCTGCTCAAGTACCGCGAGGTGGTGGGCCTGGGAGAGGTTGCCGGCGAGCTGGTCGCGACCGCCCGGCGGCTGCGCGAGCTCAACGCGCTCCTCACGGATGGCTCGCGGGCGCGCGTGGTGGCCGTCACGCGGGCGGCCGAGCTGCCCCTGCGAGAAACCGAGCGGCTGCTGGCCCGGCTGGCGCGGCTGCGCCTGGCGGTCCCGGCCGTGGTGGTCAATGCCCTCGGCGGCGAGGGCTGCGTGCGCTGCGCAAACGCCCGCCGGATCGAGCGCCGGCTGGTCGCCGGCCTGGCCTGCCAGCGGGCGACGGGGCGGCGGCGGTGGAGTATCATCTCCACGCCGGCCGCAGCGCCGCCGCCCCGAGGGGTGGCGGGACTCGTGGGCTGGGCACGCACGTGGGAGCTCGAATGACCGCGACGCGGGAGACCGGCACCTACCTCTATTGCCTGGTCCAGGCCGACCGGCAACCGTCGCTCGGCGGCGCGCCCCGCGGGCTGCCGGGGACGGGACCGTTGCGCCTGCTCGACGCCGGCGACGACCTCTGGCTCGTGGTGGGCGACGCGCCGCTTGCCGTCTACGGCAGCGAGCCGATCGACCGCAACCTGCACGATCTCGAGTGGGTGGGCGTGCGCGCCGCCGCCCACGCCCGCGCCGTCGAGTACTTCGCGCGGCGCTCGACCACGCTGCCCATGAAGCTCTTCACGCTATTCACGTCCGACGAGCGCGCGGTGACCCACGTGCGCGGCGACGCCGCCCGCGTGCGCCGCGTGCTCGCGCGCGTGCACGGTCACGAGGAGTGGGGCGTGCGCGTGCGCCTGGATGCCGCGCTCGTGCGCAAGCGCACCGCCCGGCGGCCGGCGGCGGCCACCAACGGCGGCCGCGCCGGCACGAAGTTCCTGCTCGCCAAGAAGCAGGCGCGCGACGTCGCGCGCGAGGTGCTGCGCGAGGGACGGGCGGCGGTCGAGGAGGCCTACGAGACGCTGGCCGACCTGGCCGACGGCACGCGCCGCCGGCCGGCCGGCGAGCTGGAGGGCACGCGCCTCGTGCTCGACGCCGCGCTGCTGGTGCCCGCCGGCCGGCTGACGAGCTTCAAGCGCGTGGCGCGCCGCGCGGCCACGACACTGGCCGCGCGCGGCTACCGGCTGAGCCTCACGGGGCCGTGGCCGGCCTACAACTTCGTCGGGGACGCGCGGTGAAGACGCCGTCGCGGGCGGCGGCGCGCGAGATCCTCGAGACCGCCGACGACTCGCTGCTCGACCTCGTCGACAACCTGCTCAACCGCGGCGTGGTGATCTCCGGCGAGGTGCTGCTGGGCCTGGCTGGCGTCGATCTCGTCTACCTGCGGCTGACCGCGCTGCTGTGCGCCGCCGACCGCATCCGCGCGCGGGGCGAGTCGTGAGCGTCTATCTCTATGCGCTGCTCTCCGGGCGTCCCGCCTCGGCGTGCGGCCAGGGCATCTGCGCCGAGCCGCTGCGCCTGGTGGCGAGCGGCGGTCTCGTGGCCCTCGTCGGCGACGTGTCCGCCTTGCCGGAGGTGACCGCGCTCATGCTGCGCGCGCAGGACGCCGTGCTTCGCCGCGTGGCCGTCGAGGTCGATGCCGTGCTGCCGGCGCGCTTCGGCACGCTGCTCGCCGACGACGCGGCGCTGGCCGACGCGCTGGCGCAGCGGCGCGCCCAGCTGGTCCAGGCGCTCGGCCGCGTGGCCGGCTGCGAGCAGATGACCGTGCGCGTGTGGGGCGACGGTCCCGTCCCGTCGCCGCCGCGCGACGCGGAGCCGGCGGCCGGCCCCGGGCCCGGCACGCGCTATCTCACCGATCGTCGCCGCGCGCACGAGGCCGCGCACCAGGTGCCCGAGCTGGAGCCACTGCGGCAACGGCTGGGCGACCTGGTGCGCGCCGAGCGCGTGGAGCGTCACGATCGCCCGCCGCTGCTGGCCACCGTCCAGCATCTCGTGGCGCGCGGCGCCGGCGCGCGCTACCTCGACGTGGTCGACGCCTGCCGCACGGGGCTGCGGCCGTGCCGCGTCAGCGTGACGGGACCGTGGCTGCCGTACGCCTTCAGCGAGGACGCGGCGTGAGCCGTCCGCGGCGGCCGCTCATCGAGGTGCGCGAGCTCGAGTCGCTGCGTACCGAGCTCGAGCGGCAGGCCGACGCGCTCGCCCCGCGCTGGAACGCCGACCCGGAGGACGTGCAGAAGTCGGTCGCGCGGCTCGTGCTGACGCTCGTGGAGTTCATCCGCCAGCTCCTGGAGCGCCAGGCCATCCGGCGCATGGAGGGCGGCACGCTGACGTCGGAGGAGACGGAGAACATCGGCGTGGCGCTCATGCGGCTGGAGGAGACCGTGCGCGACATGGCCGCGCGCTTCGGCCTCGCGCCCGACGAGCTCAACCTCGACCTGGGCCCGCTGGGGCGGCTCCTCTAGCATGCGGGTGCCGGCGCCGATCGTCACCGCTGCGCGCTGGGTGTTCGCCGTCGTGGTGCCCGCCCTCGCGCTCGGGCTGACGCTGGCCATGAGCGAGCTCATCGAGCAGGTCCCGAGCCCGCCGTTCGTGGCCGGCATCCTGGCGGTAGCGTGGGTGAGCGGCTTCCGCGCCGCACTGCTGTCCGTCGTGCTGAGCGCGATGGCGCTCGACTACTACTTCATCCCGCCGCTCGGCGTGATCTCGATGCACCCGCGCGAGCTCGTCTGGCAAGCGCTGTTCATCGCGGTCGGCGTGGTGATCTCCTGGCTCGTCGCGAACCGCTCGCAGGCCGGGCAGCGCGTGCGACGCAGTGCCGAGCAGCTCCGCTTCGTGACCGATGCCGCGCCGGTGATGATCTACTACGTCGACGCCGAGGGCCGCTATCGCTTCGCCAACCGGCCCTACGCCGAGCGCTACGGGTTCACGCCCGAGACGATCGTCGGCTGCAGCGTGGCCGAGGTGGTGGGCGCCGAGCGCTACCGCGCGATCGGCGGTCACCTGGCGGCGGCGCTCGCCGGCCGCTTCACCACGTTCGAGACGACCGGCCGCGCCACCGCCGACGGCGACGGCGTGCGCCACCTGCATGCCACCTACGTGCCCGACGTCGTGGGTCAGCGCGTGCGCGGCCTCGTCGCGGTCATCAGCGACATCACCGAGCGCAAGCGGATCGAGGACGAGCGGGCGCGCATGCTGGCGCTCGAGCAGGCGCGCCGCCGCGAGGCGGAGGCGCTGGCGGAGCTGGGGCGCGTGCTCGCCCAGGGCCTGGACGTCGAGGCCGTGGCCCAGCGGCTGGCCGAGCTGGCGCGCGGGCTGCTGCGTGCCACGGCGACCACCGCCTATCGGGTCGATCCCGCGTCCGGCGACTTCGTGTGCCTGGCGCTCTCGGGGGACATGGGCCCGTTCCGTCCCGGCGGCGTGGTGCCGCGGCACGCCGGGGTGATCGGCGAGGCCGTCCGCCGCGACCGCACGGTGACGAGCGACAACATCCTGGCCGATCCCCGGATCGCGTTCCCCGACGAGACACGCCGCTGGATCGAGCAGGCCGGGTATCGCGCCGTCCTCGCGGTGCCGCTGCGGGTGAAGGGCCGCGTCGTCGGCGCCTTCGCGGTGGGCGACGCGCTCGGCCGCGCGTTCTCACCCGAGGACATCCGGCTGGCGGAAGCCTTCGCCGATCACGCCGCCGTCGCGCTGGAGAACGCGCGACTGTATGCGGACACCGAGGCGCGGCGACGCGAGGCGGAGCTGATGGCCGAGCTGGGCCGCGTGGTGAGCGGCTCGCTCGAGCTCGACACGGTGCTGCAGCACGTGACCGCCGCCGCCAAGGACCTGTGCGGCGCCGACCTGGCGCGGATCGCCCTGTGGGACCCGGCGCGCAACGGGATGGTCTACCGCTACACGGTCGGCGCGCGCGTGAGCGGTCACGAGCACGTGCTGCTGGTCCCCGGCAAGGGGCTGGCCGGCGAGGTCATGGCCACGGGCCGGCCCGCGCGCGCGGCCGACGTGCTGACCGACTCGCGGCTGCATCCGGATTACGTGTCGATGATCCGCGCGGAGGGCAGCACCTCGGTGATGGTGGCGCCGATCGTCATGGGCGCCCGCATCGAGGGGCTCATCTACGTCGACAACCGCCGGCCGCGCCCGTTCTCCGATCGCGACGAGACCGTGCTGGCGCGGCTGGCCGACCACGCGGCCATCGCCCTGCGAAATGCCCAGGTCTTCCGGGCCGAGCAGGCCGCGCGCGGCGAGGCGGAGACGCGCGCGCGGCGCTCGCGGCTGCTGGCCGACGTGAGCCGCGCCCTGGCCACGTCGCTCGACTACGAGGCCACGCTGGACACGGTCGCGCGGCTCGTCGTGCCCGGGCAGGCCGACTGGTGCATGGTGCATCTCGCGCGGCGTGACGGCAGCGTGCGGCGGCTCGCGGTGGCGCACGCGGACACCCGGCATGCCGGGCTGGCCGCCGAGACGCGCGCGGTGCCGCCGACGCCGGACTGGCTGGCGCACGCCGGCCCCATGATCGACGCGCTGCGGGGCGGGCAGTCGATCTTCCTGCCCCACGCCACGCCGGCCCAGCTCGAGGCCTTCTCCGGCGGCGTCGAGGATCTGAGGATGCTCGAGGCGCTGCGACCGCACTCGATGCTGGTGGTGCCGCTCGTCGCGCGCGGGCGCACGCTGGGCTCGATGTCGTGGCTGCGCATCGCGGCCTCGGAGGCCTACGCGGCCGACGACCTCGGCCTCGCCGAGGACCTGGCCGCCCGCATCGCGCTGGCCATCGACAACGCCCGGCTCTATCGCCAGGCCGAGCGCACGCGGATCGACGCCGAGGACGCCAACCGGGCCAAGGACGAGTTCCTGGCCGTGCTCTCCCACGAGCTGCGCACGCCGCTGACGGCGATGCTCGGGTGGCTGCGGCTGCTGCGCGCCGGCCAGCTCAACGCCGACAAGACCGCGCAGGCGCTGGAGGTCGTGGAGCGCAACACGCGCGTGCAGGCCCAGCTCATCAACGACCTCCTCGACGTGTCGCGCATCGTGGCCGGCAAGCTGCAGCTCGACCTCTATCCCGTCGACCTCGCGCCGATCATGGAAGAGGCGGTCGAGCTCTCCCGCAGCGACGCGGACACCAAGGGCGTGAAGGTGGAGCTCGCCGTGGACGAGGGCACGGGCCCCGTGCTGGGCGATCCGCTGCGCCTGGGCCAGATCGTCGCCAACCTCGTCACCAACGCCGTCAAGTTCACGCCGACCGGCGGCCGCGTGCAGGTGAGCCTGGGGCGCAGCGGGCCCATGGCCGTCATCACGATTGCCGACACCGGCATCGGCATCGAGCCGGCGCTGCTGCCGCGCATCTTCGACCGCTTCCGCCAGGCCGACAGCACGATCACGCGCCGCCATGGCGGTCTCGGCCTCGGGCTGGCCATCGTGCGCCACCTGGCCGAGCTGCACGGCGGCACGGTGACGGCGAGCAGCGCGGGCCTGGGCCAGGGCGCCACGTTCACCGTGGAGCTGCCGATCGCCATCGGCAGCGGACGGCGCGGCCGTGGCGAGGCGCCGGGCGCCTCCGGCAGCGGCCCGCAGGACGGCGTGCTGACGGGACTGCGCCTGCTCGTGGTGGAGGATCATCGCGACACGGCCGACCTCATGCGGACCGTGCTGGAGCGCCACGGCGGCGAGGTGCGCGTGGTCGACTCGCTGGCCGGCGCGCTCGAGGCCCTCGGGCCGGCCGGCGTGGACGTGCTGCTGAGCGACATCGGGATGCCCAACGGCACCGGCTACGAGCTGGTGCGGCGGCTGCGCGCCGACGAGCGGGCGCGCGGGCGCGCGCCGATTCCCGCGGTCGCCGTCACCGCGTTCGTCGGCGCCGACGATCGCGCGCGCGCCGGCGCCAGCGGCTTCCAGCACTTCGCCACCAAGCCGATCGAGCCGATGGAGCTGGTGGAGGCCGTCGCGCGCGCCGCCGGGCGCGCATCGACGCCACGCCGAGGGAGGACGCCGTGAGCGCCAAGGGGACCTCGATCACGCTGAACGGGCGGACGTACCGGTGGCCCGGGCGCCCTGTCGTGGTGGTGTGCGTGGACGGCTGCGAGCCCGACTACGTCACCCGCGCGGTGGAAGCGGGCGCGGCACCGTGGCTCGGCGAGGTCGTGGCCACCGGCACCTCGCGCCTCGTGGACGCCGTGGTGCCGACCTTCACCAATCCCAACAACCTCTCGATCGTCACCGGCGTGCCGCCGGCCGTGCACGGCATCTGCGGCAACTACTTCTACGACCGCGAGGCCGGCGCCGAGGTGATGATGAACGACCCGAAGTACCTGCGCTGCGACACGCTGCTGGCTGCGTTCTCGCGGGCCGGCGCCTCGGTCGCCGTCGTCACCGCCAAGGACAAGCTGCGTCGGCTGCTGGGCCACGAGATGACGGGCATCTGTTTCTCGTCCGAGAAGGCGGACCAGACGACGAAGGGCGAGCACGGCATCGAGGACGTCCTGCGGCTGGTCGGGCTGCCGCTGCCGGACGTCTACAGCGCCGCGCTCAGCGAGTTCGTGTTCGCGGCCGGCGTGAAGCTGATGGAGTCGGTGCGCCCCGATCTCATGTACCTGTCGACCACGGACTACGTCCAGCACAAGCACGCACCCGGCACGCCGGAGGCGAACGCCTTCTACCGGATGATGGACGGCTATCTCGCCCGGCTCGCCGCGCTGGGCGCCACCGTGGCGCTCACGGCCGATCACGGCATGAACGCCAAGACCGACGGCGCCGGCTCGCCGCAGATCGTCTACCTGCAGGACCACCTGGATGCCTGGCTCGGCGCCGGGCAGGCGCGGGTGATCCTGCCCATCACCGATCCCTACGTCGTCCACCACGGCGCGCTCGGCTCCTTCGCCACGGTGTACGTGCCGGCGGGGAGCGACGTGCCCGGCATCGGCAAGCGGCTCGGCGCGCTGCGCGGGATCGAGGCGGTGCTGGAGCGCGGGGAGGCGTGCCGCCGCTTCGAGCTGCCGCCCGATCGCATGGGCGACCTCGTGGTCGTCTCCGAGCGCCACACGGTCGTCGGCACCGCCGCCGCCCGCCACGACCTGTCGGGCCTGGACGCGCCGCTGCGCTCGCACGGCGGGCTCAGCGAGCAGCGCGTGCCGCTGCTCGTCAATCGCCGCACGAGCCTGGCGCCCGACGCGCGGCTGCGAAACTTCGACGCCTTCGACGTCGCGCTGAATCGACTGCAATAACGTCCGCCGCCGGGGAGGCGGCACACCGATGGCCGATCGCGAGTGGATCCTGCTCAATCCCGGCCCCGCCAACACGAGCTCGCGCGTGCGCCAGGCGCTGCTGACGCCCGACCTCTGCCACCGCGAGCCGGAGTTCTTCGAGGTGATGCGCGAGTGCCGGCGGCGGCTCGTGGAGGTGCTCGGCGTGGCCGGCGCCTTCGACGCCGTGCTCTTCACCGGCTCCGGCACGGCGGCGGTGGAGGCGGCGCTCGCCTCCGTGGTGGAGCCCGAGCGCGGCCTGCTCGTCGTGAACAACGGCGTGTACGGCGACCGGATGCTGCGCATCGCGCGCGCCCACGGGATCCCCGCCGAGCCGCTGACGTACGACTTCACGACGCCGGTGACCGCGGCCGACGTCACGCGCGCGCTGCGCGCCCATCCGGAGATCAGCCACGTCGCCGTCGTGCACCACGAGACCACCACCGGCCTGCTGAACCCGGTGGAGGCAGTGGCCGACGCCGCCGCCGCCGAGGGCCGCCACGTGATCGTGGACGCCATGTCGAGCCTCTTCGGCGAGCCCCTCGACGTGAGCCGCGAGGGGATCGACGTCGTCACCGCCAGCGCCAACAAGTGCCTGCAGGGCATCCCGGGCATCTCGTTCGTGCTGGCCCGGCGCACGGCGCTGGCGGCGCTGAAGGGGCGGCCGCCGCGCAGCGTCTACCTCGATCTCCACAACCACTGGGCCACGCAGGAGCAGGACAACACGCCGTTCACGCCGGCCGTGCAGGTGCTGCACGCCATGCGCGAGGCGCTGGTGGAGCTCGGCGAGGAGGGCGTGGCCGCGCGCATCGCGCGCTACGCGGAGAACGCCCGCGTGCTGCGCCGCGGGATGGCCGCGCTCGGCTTCTCCATCCTGGTGCCGGAGGGCGCGCGCTCGAGCATCCTGACCACGTTCCGGCTCACGCCTGGCCTCGCCTACGAGCCGCTGCACGACGCGATGAAGCGGCGCGGCTACGTCATCTATGCCGGCCAGGGCGACATCCGCACCTACGCCTTCCGCGTGGCCAACATGGGCACGCTCACGCCGAAGGACATGGCGGCGGTCGTCGACGCCTTCGCGGCCTGCCTGGAGGAGCTCGCGGGCCGCCGGTGAGCCTGGCCGCGCTCGTCCTGGTCGCGTGCGCGGCCGGCCTGCATGCCGGCTGGAACGCGATGGCCAAGCGCGGCGGCGATCAGATCGTGTTCCTCTGGTGCGCGACGCTCGCCTCGACCGTGGCCGTGGTGCCGTTCGGACTCTGGCAGCTCACGCAGGACGGCTTCCCCCTGGCCGCCGTGCCCTTCGTCGTCGCCACGATCGTCGTTCACGCGCTGTACTTCTACGCGCTCGGCCGCGCGTACGCCTCCGGCGCCTACTCGCTCGTCTACCCGGTTGCCCGTGGGCTGGGCGTCGCGCTGGTGCCGCTGATCGCCCTGCTCGTTTTCGACGAGCGCCTCTCGCCCGTGGGCACGCTGGGCGTCGCGCTGGTGGTGGCGGGCATCGCGACGCTGCGCCTGCTGCCGGGGCAGGAGGCCGAGGCGCCGCGGGCGAGGCTCGGCAGCGGACTGCTGTGGCCCGTGCTCACCGGGCTCACCATCGCGACGTACTCGCTCGTGGACAAGGCAGGCGTGGCACGGATGAACCCCGTGCCCTACATCATGCTGGTGGAGGCCGGCTGCGCGCTGCTCGGCCTGCCGCTGCTGTTCACGCGGCGCGCGGCGGTGCGGCGCGAGCTGCGCGGCTGGCGGACGATCGTGCTGGCCGGCGTGATGAGCACGCTCGCCTACACGCTGGTGCTCTTCGCCTTCCGGATGTCGAAGACCGGCTACGTCGTGGCCGCGCGCGAGCTCTCGATCGTGCTCTCCGCGCTCATCGGCTCGCTGTGGCTGCGGGAAGCACGATTGGCGCCGCGGCTGGCCGGCGCCGCCATCGTGCTGGCGGGCGTGCTCTGCATCGCGGTCGCGCGATAGTCGTGTGTCAGGTGCTGGGGCAGGCGTTTCCGAGGTCGCGCCGCCATGGTCCGCGTTCGAGGATGGACCGGGCTGCGTGACTAGCGGGAGGTCATCCAGGTCCACGCGGAGCGGATGATGTCGTCGAGCGCCGCGTGGCGCGGCCTCCAGCCGAGCGCGCGCCGGATGCGCGTGGAGGCGGCCACCAGCGTGGCGGGGTCGCCGGGCCGTCGCGCGCCCACGCTCACGGGAATCGAGCGCCCCGTCACTCGCGCCGCCGTGTCGATGACCTCGCGCACGGTGAAGCCGTCGCCGCCGCAGCCGAGGTTGTAGGCCGCGCTCGGCGCGCCGTCCGCGAGGGCGGCCATCGCCAGCGCGTGCGCCTCGGCCAGATCGAGCGCGTGGACGTAGTCGCGCAGGCAGGTGCCGTCGCGCGTCGGATAGTCGTCGCCGAAGATGGTGACGGCGCCGCGGCGGCCGGCCGCCGCCTGCAGCACGATGGGGATCAGGTGCGTCTCGGGATCGTGGCGCTCGCCCGCGCGTGGCGAGGCGCCCGCCGCGTTGAAGTAGCGCAGCGACACCGCGCGCACGCCGTACGCCTGCCCGTACCAGTCGAGCGCGCGCTCGAAGGCCAGCTTCGTCTCGCCGTAGGGATTGCTCGGCGCGGTCGCATCGTCCTCCTCGATCGGCTGCTTGGCTGGTTCGCCGTAGACCGCGGCGGTGGAGGAGAACACGAGGCGCGTCACGCCGGCCGCGCGCATGGCGTCCAGCAGCGTGAGGCCGCCGAGGAGGTTCACGCGATAGTACGCGGCGGGGTTCACCATCGACTCGCCGACCTGGCAGCGCGCGGCCATGTGCACGACGGCCTCCGGCCGCGTCTCGCGCAGCGCTGCATCCAGCCGCGCGCGATCGAGGAGGTCGCCTTCGAGCAGCCGTGCGCCGTCGGGCACGGCGTCGCGGTGGCCCTCGCTGAGATCGTCGTACACGCTCACGGCGTGGCCACGGGCCAGCAGCACCTCCGCCACGACGCTGCCGATGTAACCCGCACCGCCCGTGACGAACACACGCATGCAAAGAATTATCTCATCCCGGAACACACGGCGCGGTGGCACCGGGGTTGCTGTCTTCGTGGCCATGGCCGACGAGCCTATGCCCGCCCCCTCCGAACCGGCCGGTGACCCCGTGGGCCCTGTGCACCAGTTCACCGTGAACCGCGGGATGCTCGTCGTCCTCGTCATCGAGACGACTTCCTGGTACGCGGGCCTCCTGCAGGCCGCCGTCGCGCGCATCGCGCTCGAAGGTCAGAACTAGGCGCGCATGCGCCGGCTGGCTGTTTTTCTCCTCCTCCTCGCAGGCCTGCTTGGTGTCCTCGTCGCGTCCGGCGTCGTGCGCCTGCGCGTGAACCTCGAGCCCGCCGAGTGGGTTAGCGCGTCCCCGTTCTGGCGCGAGCAGCCGGGCGAGGCGCCGCTGCCGCCCGTGCTCGGCATCTGGGTGGAGCTGGCCCGCGCGGTGAAGCCGGCCGTGGTCAACGTCAGCACCACGCAGCGCACGCAGCGGCCGGGCCCCGAGGACTTCTTCCGCCGCTTCTTCGAGGGCCCGCAGCGGCCGCAGCCGCGCGGCCGCCAGAGCCTGGGCTCCGGCTTCATCGTGTCGGCCGACGGCTACGTGGGGACCAACCTCCACGTCGTGCGCGGCGCCTCCGAGATCGTCGTGCAGCTCGCCGACCATACCGCGCACCAGGCGAAGCTCGTCGGCGGCGATCCCAAGACCGACATCGCGCTGCTCAAGATCGACGGCAGCGGCCTGCCGACGCTGGCCTTCGGCGACTCCGACCGCCTCCAGGTCGGCGAGCCCGTCATGGCCATCGGCAATCCGTTCGGCCTCGACCAGACCGTCACCACGGGCATCGTCAGCGCCAAGGAGCGCTTCATCGGCGCGGGCCCCTACGACGACTTCATCCAGACCGATGCCTCGATCAACCCCGGCAACTCGGGCGGGCCGCTGGTGGACGTGCGCGGCGCGCTGATCGGTATCAACAGCGCGATCTTCTCGCAGACCGGCGGCTCCGTCGGGATCGGCTTCGCGATCCCCGTGAACATCGCCAAGGACGTGCTGCCGCAGCTCCGCGAGCGGGGCAAGGTGGTCCGGGGCTACCTGGGCGTGTCCGTGGGGCCGGTGCCCGCCGACGTCCGCCGGAAGCTCGGCGTGCCGGGCGAGCGCGGCGCGCTGGTGGCCGAGGTCGTCCCGCGCGCGCCGGCCTCCGCGGCGGGCCTGGCCCCCGGCGACGTCATCACCGCGTTCCAGGACGCGCCGATCCAAAGCCCCAACGAGCTCACCCGGAGGGTGGCCGGCACGCCGCCCGGGACCGAGGTGAGGCTGAAGGTCGTCCGGCCGGGCGCGGGGGAGCTGGCGATCACCGCCAAGCTCGGCACCCTGCGCGAAGAGCCCACCTCCGACGACCGCTGAGCGCCGGGCGGCTGCAGCCGCCTTCCAACCGCCTGCTCACCAGGTTGCCCAAACGACGCAGCGCCGTGTTCATTGCAAAGATCGCCATTGGGAGGCCGGGCTGTTACGATGCCCTCGTGGGACGACCCCACGACCGACCGACCTCAGGGGAGGAGTGCACATGAGACGTCTGATCGCGTTGATGGTCGCCGTCGTCTTCGCCCTCGGTGCCTTTGCCGCACCGGCCGTCGCCCAGACGACCAAGACCGAGTCGAAGCCCGCGGCCAAGTCGGAGATGAAGTCGGACTCCAAGAAGATGGCGCCGCTCGACCTCAACACCGCGTCGGAGGACGAGCTCAAGAAGCTGCCGGGAATCGGCGACGCGTACGCCAAGAAGATCATCGAGAACCGCCCGTACGCGCGCAAGGACGAGCTGGTCAAGAAGAAGGTCGTGCCGGCGGCGACGTACGACAAGATCAAGGACCAGGTGATCGCCAAGCAGAGAACGGCGTCGAAGCCGGCGGCAGCCACGGCGGAGAAGAAGCCCGAGAAGAAGTAGTCCGTCGCGACTCCGGAGGCGGGCCGGGCGACGCGGCCCGGCCCGCCTGCTAGAATCCCCCCACGATGACCGACCAGGAGCGCGCCGCCCAGCGCCAGGTACAGTCCGATGTCGCCGCGCTGGCGGGCGCGATCGAGCGAATGGCGGGCGACCTGGCCCTCGGCGAGGAGCCCTCCAACTTCGAGGCGGCGCTGGAGGCGGGCGCGCCACGTGACTGACCTCACGCTGAGCGAGCTGGCGGCGGCCATCGCCGTGCGGAAGATCTCGGCGCTGGAGGCGACCGACGCCTGCCTGGAGCGCATCGCCCGGCTCGACGGCCGGCTGCGTGCCTTCATCACGCTCGACGCCGAGGGCGCTCGCGCGCGGGCCCGCGCGCTCGACGGCGAGCTCGCGGCCGGGCGCCGCCGCGGTCCGTTGCACGGCGTGCCGCTGGCCTACAAGGACCTCTGCCACGTGGCCGGCCTGCCGACCTCCTGCGGCACGCGCACGCGCGATTACTTCACGAGCCAGATCGAGTGCACGGCCGTGGCCCGGCTCACCGCCGCCGGCGCCGTCACGCTGGGCAAGCTCAACATGACGGAGCTCGCGCTCGGCCCCTTCGGCGACAACCCGCATCACGGCGACGTCGGCAATCCATGGAAGGCCGGCCACGTCTCGGGCGGCTCCTCGAGCGGCTCCGGCGCCGCCGTCGCCGCCGGCCTCGCCTTCGGCGCGCTCGGCTCCGACACCGGCGGGTCCATCCGCCTGCCGGCCGCCTGCTGCGGCATCGTCGGGCTCAAGCCCACCTACGGCCGCGTCAGCCGCGCCGGGGCCATGCCGCTGTCGTGGTCGCTCGATCACCTGGGGCCGATGACGCGCAGCGTGCGCGACGCCGCGCTGATGCTGGAGATCATCGCCGGCCACGACCCGCACGACGCCACGTCGAGCGCGCACGCCGTGGGCACGCCCGCGGCCACGCTGGACCTGCCGGTGCGGGACGTGCGCCTCGGGCTGCCGGAGAACTACTACTTCGACGGCGTGACGCCGGAGGCGCGCGCGGCGGTGGAGGCGGCGGCGCGAACGCTGGCCGAGCTCGGCGCGCGCGTGCAGACGCTGCGGCTGCCGGATCCCGCGCCGCTCATCGACGTGGCGGGCGTGCTGGCCCGCTCGGAGTCCTCGGCGATCCACGCCCGCATCGTGCGCGACCGGCCGCACGAGCTGGGCGCGGCCGTGCGCGCCCGGCTGGAGGTCGGCTTCCACGTCTCCGCGCACGACTATCTGCAGGCGGGCCGGCTGCGCGCGCGGCTCACGCGCACGTTCGTGCAGGAGGTCTTCGCCGAGGTGGACGCGCTGCTCACGCCCACGATCCCCGAGCCGCCGCCGGCGCTGGCGCAAGTCACGGCGCCACCGGTGGACGAGATCGTGCGCCGCATGGGCCGCTTCTCGCGCCTCACGCGGCCGTTCAACGCGCTCGGCCTGCCCGTGCTGGCGCTGCCCGCGGGCTTCACCGCCGACGGCCGGCCGCTCGGGCTCTCGATCACCGGCCGTCCGTTCGACGAAGCGACCGTGCTGCGCCTCGGACAGGCGTGGGAGCAGGCGTCCGACTGGCGTGCGCGCCGGCCGCCGGTCTAGCTCTCCGGCGCGCGAGCCGCTTCGATGGAGGAACGGGTCGGCCGCCCCTGGCACGTCTTCGCCACCTACCTCGCCGCCGTGGCCGGCATCTTCGCCACGACCGGCGTCGCCGTCGAGGTGCTGCACTCCGTCTATCCCGACGTGCCCGAGCTGACGCTCGTGCGCACGCTGCCGGGGCTGCTCGCCGGCAGCCTCGCCGCCTCGGCGGGGTTGTTGCTCACGCTGATGCTCGTCGTGCGGCCGCTCGATCCCGTGCGCTTCCGCTTGCTGCCGGGGGGCGAGACGGGCTCCACGCTGGCCGCCGCCGTGCTCGGGCTGCTGGCGCTGGGCCAGGCGCTCGACTCGCTCACCGTGCTGCTGGGCCTGGACGCGCGCGGCTCGCTGCAGCTCATCCGCCGCGTGCTCGAGGGCACCACGGGCCCCGACCTCTTCGGGGCGGTCGTCGTGCTGGGCGTCGTGGCCGGCGCGTCGGAGGAGATCTTCTTCCGCGGCTACATGCAGGCGCGGCTGCGCGAGCACTGGCCGCCCGCGCTGTCCGTCATCGCCACCAGCGTGTCGTTCGCGGCGCTGCACGTCGACGTCTCCGCCGTGCACATGGTGCTGGCGCTCGCCCTGGGCCTCTACCTCGGCTTCGTGGCCGAGGCCACGGGCAGCACGCTGCCGTGCATCGTCTGCCACGTGGTCAACAACGTCCTCTACACGCTGCAGACCGCGCTCGGCTTCAACATCGTCGGGCGCGACGCCAACCTCATCGCCGTGGTGGCGGGCGGCGCGGTGTTCGTCGCCTGCGCGCTGTGGGTGCGGCACACGGCGGTGGCGCTGCCGCCGGCCGAGGAGCCGCCGAGCGAGGACTGATGTACGCTACGAGGCCCATGCACCCGACCGACGCCGCCGGCTGCGAGGACGGCGTCGCCCGCCTGGCCGCGCGCCTCGCCGGCGCGCGACGCGTGGTGGCGTTCACCGGCGCCGGCGTCAGCACCGAGTCGGGCATTCCCGACTTCCGCAGCCGCGACGGCGTGTGGGCTCGCTTCGATCCGCGCGAGTTCACCTACCAGAACTTCATCGGCAGCGTCGAGGGCCGGCGCCGGTACTGGGCGCTGGGGCGCGAGACCTATCCGCTGATCCGCGCGGCGGCGCCGAACGCCGCGCACTCGGCACTGGCCGCGCTGCATCGGCTGGGCCGGCTCGACTGCTGCATCACCCAGAACATCGACGGCCTCCACCAGCGCGCCGGGCTGCCGGCCGAGGCCGTGATCGAGCTGCACGGCAACGCCACGCGCGCGCGCTGCCTCGAGTGCGGCGCCGCCTACACGCGCGACGCGCTGCACGTCCGGCTGGAGGCCGGGGTGGCCGTGCCGGACTGCGAGCGCTGCGGCGGCGTGGTGAAGCCTCACACGATCCTCTTCGGCGAGGCGATGCCCCAGGCGGCGGTCGAGGAGGCCAGGCGGCGCGCGGGCGCCGCCGACCTGCTGCTGGTCCTCGGCTCCTCGCTCGCCGTGTTTCCCGCCGCCTACGTCCCGCGCCACGCCAGGCGCGCCGGCGCCGCGCTGGCCATCGTGAACCTCGAGCCCACGCCGCTCGATCGCGAGGCCGACCTGGTGCTGCGCGCGCAGGCCGGAGTCGTGATGGCGGCCGTGCTCGAGGCCGTGCGCGCGCGCTGCGCGCCGGATGCCGTGACTCCCACGGGAGGGTGACCGTCACGTGGCCGTCGACGACCGCTCGCTGATCGACCAGTTCGTGCGCGCCCGCGGCGAGGCCGTGCCTCACCGGCCGCCGAGCGAGCAGGGCCGCCGGCTGGAGCTGGCCGAGGCCTACCAGCTCCAGGACAAGCTGCGCGAGGCGCTGCTGGCGCGCGGCGAGCGGCTGGCCGGCTGGAAGGCCGCGTTCACGAATCGCGCGGCGCAGGAGGCGAACCAGCTCGCCGAGCCCGGCTGCGCGTTCCTCCTGGCCTCGGGCGTGCTGGCCAGCGGCGCCGAGGTCCCGTTCGCGCGCTTCAGCGCGCTTGCCGTGGAGGCGGAGGTGGCGCTGGTGATGCGCCGCGAGCTGGCCGGCCCCGGCGTGACGCCGGCGCGCGCGGCAACCGCGGTGGAGGGCGCGCTGCCGGCGCTGGAGCTGGTGGACTTCCGCTACAGCGGCAAGGCGGCGGGCAGCGACGTCATCGCCGAGGGCGTGTACGCCGCCGCCATCGTGCTCGGCGGCGCCGTCACGCCGATCACCGGCCTCGACCTCGCGCTGGAGGGGCTCGTGTACGAGCAGAGCGGCGCGCTCGCGGCGACCAACACGGCGGCCGAGGTGATGGGCAACCCGCTCAACTCGCTGGCCTGGGTGGCCAACCACCTCGGCGCCCGCGGCCTGGGGCTGCGCGCCGGCGACATCGTCATGACCGGCTCGGTCTCGAAGCTGCTGCGCCCGAAAGCCGGCGACACCGTGCGCGCCACCTATACGCGTCTCGGCTCCGTCTCCGTCCGCTTCGCATGAACGACGGTGCCACGCGCTTCTCCCGGCGCCACGCGCTTCTCGCTCAGGCCACCCACGGCTCACGCCGGGCAAGCGCCACTCGCTACAAATGACCGTTGACGACCTGGTCGCGGTGACTCGCGCACGGCTCGAGGGGCGACGGCGCCGCGTCGTGCCGCCCGGTCCCCTCGTGCGCGCGGCGGTGCTCGTGCCGATCGTCGATCGCGGCGAGGCCTGCCTGGTGTTCGCCCAGCGCACCGACCGCGTGGGCCATCACGCGGGCCAGATCTCGTTCCCGGGCGGCCGCATCGATCCCGAGGACGCCGACGACCTGGCGGCCGCGCTGCGCGAGGCCCACGAAGAGGTCGGCCTCGAGCCCGCGCGCGTCGAGCCGCTTGGCCTGCTGGACGACACGGAGACGGTCGCCACGCAGTTCGTGATCACGCCCTTCGTCGGCGTCGTGCGGGGGCCGGTGGTGTGGCAGCCGGACGGCGAAGAGATCGAGAAAGTGATCGAGGTCCCGATGGCGGCGCTGCTCGAGCGCGGCTGCTTCCGCGTGGAGCGCTGGGAGCGCGACGGCGTCGCGCGCGACGTCTACTTCTACGACTATCGCGGCGACACGATCTGGGGCGCCACCGCGCGCATCCTCAAGCAGTACCTCGACCTCGTCGCCCCGGCGGCGGCGTGATGTGGAAGGGCCGCTAGCGGGACTCTGCGCCACGTGCGCGCACGCGCGGCCGGTGACGTCCGCGCGCGGCTCGACATTCTGGCGCTGCGGGCTGAGCGAGCGCGATCCGCGGTTTCCGAAGTATCCGCGCCTGCCGGTGCTGCGCTGCGAGGGGTTCGTGCGGAAGGTGGCGGGGGAGCAGGAGGCTCCCCCGCCGCGTGCCTAGCGCGGCAGCGCCGAGGGCGAGCCGCCGAACGTCATGTCGATCGTGACCGGGTCTCCCTTGCGGAAGACCATGCCTTCCGGCCGCTTGAACTCGAACGACTCACCGTTGTCCATCTTCACCCGGATCTCGCGGCGGTCGACGTCCGTGATCCGGCCCGTCATCCGCAGCGTGCCCGGCACGACGACGGCGGTCTGCGGCGCGGTGACGACGGTCGCGGGCGGCGCCGCCACCACGGTGCCCGAGGGCTGCGGCGTCAGCACGCCGCCCGGCGCGACCGCGCCCTGGCCCGGCTGCACCACCACGTACTGACCGTTCTGGTAAACGACCGGCGTGCCGTTGACGATCGTCACGCGGCTGCCCGGACGCACGCTCCGGAAGGCCACCGGACGGCCGTCCACGTAGACGGCGTTGTCACCGGAGACCCGGTACATCTGGCCGTTCTCCAGCACGATGACCTGCTGCGTATCGTCCACTCGCGTGACGGCGCCGCTCGGCTCCATCCCCGTCATCCGGTGGCTCGGCAGCTCGTCGTCATACCCGCGCGCACTCGTGGAGGCGCACCCCGCCAGCCCACTCACGGCCACGAGGCCAAGAATCCCTGCCATCACTGAACGCATTCCTGCTAAACGCATCTTGCCCCTCCTGTTTATGAGGCCCCATCTGGGGGGGAGCAAAGCGGCTGCCACTGACCGGTGAGGGCCGCGGGAAGCGGCGAGGGCTGCAGCGAGTTGCAAGGGCTAGGGGCTCCAGAGATAGAGGAACTTGGGGCCGGCGCCGGTGAGGCCGGCGAGCTGGCTGAGGGTGGCGAGCGCGCTGGCCTCGCTCTCGGCCTTCGCGTAGTACGTCGCGCGGTATTCGCGCGGGCGCTTGTAGACGATGACGCGCGCCTCGTCGAGGCCGGCCGCGCGGCGCGCCACCTCGACGGCCTCCTCGACGTAGCCGAGGCGATCGACGAGCTGGTGGCCCAGCGCCTGCTGGGCGGTGTAAATGCGGCCGTCGGCCAGCGCGGCCGCGGCCGTCGCCGGGATCTTGCGCCGCTCGACCACCTTGGCCACGAACTGGCGCTGCAGGTCGTCGATCACGGATTGGAAGATCGCCCGCTCCTGCGGGGTGAGCGCCCGGAAGGGGCTGCCCATGTCCTTGTGCTCGGCCGACTTGATCGCGGTGGCGGCGAGCCCGACCTTCTGCATCAACCCCTCGGCGTTGAGGCTGATCATGATGACGCCGATGGACCCCGTCACCGTGGTCGGGTGCGCGACGATCGTGTCGGCGGCCAGCGCGATGTAGTAGCCGCCGGAGGCGGCGACGTCCATCAGCGAGGCGATGATGGGCACCCCCGTCGCCTTCCGGAACGATTCGAGCTCCCGGAAGATTATGTCGGAGGCGGTCACGGTGCCGCCGGGACTATTGATGCGGACGACCAGCGCCTTGACCTTCGCGTCCTTCTGCGCCTTCTTCAGCTCCTCGCGCACGCGGACGAGCAGGGGCACCCGCGCCGGGGGCGTGCCAATCGTCAGCGCGCCGCCCGGCGACTCGTCGGAGATGAAGCCGGAGACGTCCATCATGAGGATCTTGTCGTGGCCGTGGCCCTCGACGGTCTCCTCCTCCAGCGGCCGCACGCGCGGCGTGAGATCGACCGAGATGACGGAGCAGCCGGCGAGCCAGAGCGCGGCAAGGGCGGCGAGCAGTGAACGCATGGGCGCCAGTATACCGACGAAGGCCGCCTTGCGGCGTCGGGTCGCGGCGGGCATAATCGGCGGCTAAATGCTCACGATCGACGACGTTCGCGCGGCCGCGCGGCGGCTCGGCAACCGCATCCACCGCACGCCGGTGATCTCCTCGCAGTCGTTCGACGACGCCAGCGGCTTCACCGTGTTCTTCAAGTGCGAGAACCTGCAGCGGGCCGGCGCCTTCAAGATCCGCGGCGCGCTCAACAAGCTGCTCACGCTCACGCCCGAGGAGCGCGCGCGCGGCGTCGTCGCGTTCTCCTCCGGTAATCACGCGCAGGGGGTGGCGCTGGCCGCCCGCATGGTAGGCACCACGGCGGTCGTGTGCATGCCCAAGGACGCGCCACCCCTCAAGGTGGAGGCCACGCGCAACTATGGCGCCGACATCGTCGTCTACGACCGCCACACCGACGACCGCGAGCAGGTCGCGCGCGCGGTGATGGAGCGCACCGGGCGCGTGCTGGTGCCGCCCTACGACGATCCCGCGATCATGGCCGGGCAGGGGACCACCGCGCTCGAGCTGCTGGAGGACGTGCCCTCGCTGGACGCGCTGCTGACGCCGGTCGGCGGCGGCGGCCTCATGGCCGGCTGCTCCACCGTGGCGCGCGCGCTGTTTCCCGGGCTGCAGATCTTCGGCGTGGAGACCGAGACGGCCAACGACACGTACCTGTCACTCCGTCGCGGCGAGCGGGTGACGATCCCGCCGCCGCCGACCATCGCCGACGGCATCCGGCTCACCACGCCGGGCGCGCTGACTTTTCCCATCCTGAAGTCCAATCTCACCGGCATGCTGCTGGTGAGCGACGACGAGGTGCGAGCGGCCGTGCGCTTCCTGGCGCTGCGCGCGCGCATCGTGGTGGAGCCGACGGGTGCGGTGCCGGCCGCCGCCGTCCTCGGCCGCCACCTGCCGCTCGAGCGCGGCGCGCGGGTGGGCGTTGTCCTCTCCGGCGGCAACATCGAGCCCTCGATGCTGATCGAGATCTTGAAGAGCTGAGAGACGCGGTGTGGCGCTACGTGCGGCGGTTCAGCGGTGGAACGCGGGAATGACCGTGCCCTCGCGGCGGCCGCGGTCACGCTGCCCGCTGGTGGCGCGCACGGCCATGCGCGCCGGCAGCGCCAGGGCCGAGCCGGCGCCGCGCGCGGCGTAGCGGACGCGGTCGCTCCAGCGCTCGCGGCTGCGCAGGTGGAAGCGCGCCGACTCGAAGAGGCCGGGCGGCGGCGCGTTGAGGCCGAAGCGGCGCGTGCACACGGTGCGCACGAGGTCGTCGAGGCCGCGGTCGCGCCGCACCCAGATGGCGACGTCGCGCGGGAGCGGCGCATCCACCAGCGCCTGCGCCAGCCCGAGGCCGAGCCGGACGACCCGCTCGATGCCGTGCCGGCGCGCCTCGTAACGAACGGCAAAGTGGTCGAGCTTCGGATACCGCTCCAGCATGGCCGCCATGTCGGCCAGCCAGTTGAGCCGTCCCCACAGCCGCTGCGCGGCGTGCAGCGCCAGCAGCACCAGGTGATCCTCCGGCGCCGGCGCGGCCAGGCGCACGTCGCCGAACTCGAGCGGGCGGCGTCGTACCCAGAGCCCGGCCACGCTCCCGCGCGTACCGAGCCAGCGGGACGAGAGACCGCAGTGCAGCACGAGCGGCACGTCGCCACGCACGTAGCTGCGCGCGTGGCCGGGCCCGCGCAGCTCGGCGCCGGGCCCGGGCTCGAAGCCCAGGCGCAGCAGCACGCGCTCGGCCTCCGCGACATCGGCTCGATGGACGAGGACGTCGAGGTTCTCGAACTGCCGCAGGATCACGCGGCCCCAGGCGGCCACCGCCAGCGCCGGGCCCTTGAATGGCGTGGCGCTGATGCCGGCGGTGCGCAGCGCCGCCATGATCTCCACCAGGTCGGACGTGAGGGCGAGGCTCCGGCGCGCCGCCGCGGCGAACTCGCGCTCGAGGCGCAGGGCCGCCCACACGGGCGGCTGCAGCGTCGCGGCGTGCTGATCCAGCAGCGGCACCATGCCGTGACGCGCCGCCTCGTCGAGCACGACGTCCCAGTCGAGCGGGCCACGCTGCAGGGTGGCGAGACGGGCACGAACGGCGGGGGTCAGTTCCGGTCTGGCGCAGCAGAGGAGAAGCTGCGTCTCGGGCGCCAGAGACGTCGTCCACTTCGCCAGATCAGGCGTGAGCGTCGACCTCCCCGAGGAGCGCGTCGCGCATCACGGATGATGTAAGCACACGCGCGCGCGTTTGGCTTGTAAAAAAATTCGCGCGCGACGTTTTCGACGCACTATCGGTGTCGCGCGCGAGCGTCAGGCGGGCCACGAGGCGCCACCGCCGCCGGAGCGAGGCGGGGTTCAGCCGTCGCGCCGATGAAATCCCGGGATGACGTCTGTGGCGAGCTGCGTGAGCTGATCGAGCGCGCGCTCGGGCGGGCCCATCGGCCGCAGGATGAACTTGGAGCCGCCGCCGGCCACGTACTCCTCGAGCCGCTCACGCACGAGGTCGGGGGGCCCGAAGGCCGTGCAGCGGGTCAGCGTGGCGTCGTCGACGCGCCCGCGCGGGATGAACGGCGCGGCCAGCGCGCGGGCCGCCGCCGGGTCGGGGTCCAGACAGTAGTAGAAGAGGACGCCGAAGTGGTCGTCGGGCACCTCGCGGCCGGCCTCGGCGGCGAACGCCTGGGTCTTTTCGACTCCCACGCGGAACTGCTCGGGCGTGATGAACGACGGGATCCAGCCGTCGCCCAGCCGGCCGGCCCGGCGCATGGCCGCCTCGCTGTTGCCGCCGATCCACAGCGGCATCGGCTGCTGCGCGGGCTTGGGCAGGACGGTGATCTTGTCGAGCTTCCAGAACTCGCCGGCGAACGTCACCTCGTCCTCGGCCCACACGCGGCGCATGATGGCGATCGCCTCGTCGGTGCGCCGGCCGCGCTCCTTGAAGGGCACGCCGGCGGCCAGGAACTCGCGCTCCTGCTCGACGCCGATGCCGAAGGCGGGCAGCATGCGGCCGCCGGAGAGGTAGTCGATCATGGCGATCTCGCGGGCGGCCAGCACCGGCGTGCGGAACGGCGTGATGAAGACGCTGGGGCCGAATTTCAGCCTGGTCGTCCGGGCGGCGACGGCGGCCATGGCGGTCATCGGCTCGGGCACCGGCAGGGGCGAGGACAGCCGCTCGGAGAACCAGACGGAGTCGATCTCGCTCTTCTCGCACAGGTCGACGAAGCGCCAGAAGAAGTCGCGTCCGGCCGCCGGCCACGGGCCCGGCATGACACCGACGCGATACTTGATCTGCATGGGCTGGACTCTAACACGCGTTGACAGGCTTTTGGGCCCACCCGTAGAATGAACCGCGATTCAGTCGAGCCCCGGTAGCGCGAGAGGCCGTCGCCGACATGCGAGATCCCGACAAGCCCCAGCAGATCATCGAGGCCGCCATCCGCGTCTTCGCGCGGACGGGCTACTACAGCTCGCGCGTGTCGGACATCGCGCGCGAGGCCGGCATCGCCAGCGGCACGATCTACCTCTACTTCAAGACCAAGGAAGAGATCCTCGTCACGCTCTTCCGCGAGAAGATGGCCGAGTTCGTGGCCTTCCTGCGCCGCGAGATCGCCGAGGAGCACGACCCGGAGGCGAAGCTGCGGCGCCTCGTCCGGCTGCACTTCACGGTGCTCGAGCAGAACGCGGCCCTGGCCGAGGTGGTGCAGGTCGAGCTCCGCCAGGGGCACAAGTTCTTCCGCGGCGCCTCGGCTCACGAGGTGTCCGCGTATTTCGACCTGATCGGGTCCATCCTGGAGGACGGCGTGGCGGCCGGCCGCTTCCATGCCGACCTGCCCGTGAAGGTGGCGACCAAGGTGCTCTTCGGCGCCATGGATCAGGTGGCGACCTCCTGGGTGCTCGGCAAGCGCGGCTACCGGCTAGTGGACTCGGCCGATGCGGTCGCCACGATCTTCCTCAAAGGAGTCAGTCACGATGGGGTTTGAGACGCTCATCCTGGCGCGCGAGGAGTCGTACGCGGTCATCACGCTCAACCGGCCGCCGGCCAATGCCATCAGCGAGACGCTGATGCGCGAGCTGAACGGAGCGCTGAGCGGCGTGCAGACCGACGACAGCGTGCGCGCGGTCATCATCACCGGGGCCGGTGACAAGATCTTCTGCGGCGGCGCCGACCTCGGCTCGGCCTTCTCGGGCGGCGACATCGACCACTTCATCCGCTTCGGCAACAGCGTGATGCGCAAGATCGAGCGCTTTCCCAAGCCCGTGATCGCCGCCATCAACGGCCACGCGATGGGCGGCGGCTGCGAGATCGCCATGGCCTGCCACCTGCGCCTGCTGAAGGAGACCGCCCGGATGGGCCAGACGGAGTCCAACCTGGGCATCATCCCCGGCTACGGCGGCACCCAGCGGCTGCCGCGGCTGATCGGGCGCACGAAGGCGCTGGAGTTCCTGCTGCTGGGCACGCAGATCCCGGCTAAAGAATGCCTCGAGCTCCGGCTGGTCAACCGCCTGTGCAAGGACGGCGAAACGCTCAACGACGCCAAGGCGCTGGCGCGTCAGCTCGGCAAGCGGGCGCCGCTGGCGATGGCGGCCATCATCAAGGCGGTGGACGAGGGGCTGGAGGCGCCGATGGCGCGCTCGATCGACGTGGAGATCGAAGGACGCCGCCGAGGGCATCCAGGCCTTCTTCGCCAAGCGCGAGCCCGAGTTCAAGGGGCGCTGATCGCGATGGACCTCGGCATCGGCGGCAAGGTCGCCCTCGTCACCGGCGCCGCGCGCAGCCTGGGCAAGGCCGACGCGCTCACGCTGGCCGCCGAGGGCTGCAAGCTGGCGATCGTCGATCTCAACGCCGAGGGCGCCGAGGAGACGGCCAAGGAGATTAACAGCGGAGGCGGGCAGGCGCGCGGCTACGGCTGCGACATCCGCGACACCGCGCAGGTGCAGGCCGTCGTCGCGCGCATCGAGAAGGACCTGGGGCCCGTGGACATCTGCGTCAACAACGCCGGGATGATCTACACGGTGGGCCAGCTCAAGGACATGCGCGACGAGGACTGGGAGTTCAACCTGGCCGTCAACCTGACGGGCACCATGAAGGTCACGCGCGCGGTGTTCCCGGGGATGCGCGAGCGGCGCTGGGGCCGGATCGTGTGCATGGCCTCGATCGCCGGCCTCATGGGAGGCTTCGGCCAGACGGCGTACTCGGCCACCAAGATCGGCGTGATCGGCTTCGCCAAGTCGGTCGCCCTCGAGGGCGCGCGCTACAACGTGACGTGCAACGCGGTGGCGCCCGGCATCATCGCGCCCAACGCCAGCCTGAGCCCGCTCTACGAGCGCATGGTCAAGCGCGTGGCCATGCAGAAGGAAGGCGAGCCCGAGGACGTCGCCAACGCCATCGCGTTCCTCTGCTCCGAGCGCGCGCGGTACATCACGGGCGCCGTATTGCCGATCACCGGCGGGATGGATCTCTTCACGTTCTAAAAAGGGGGTAACGACATGCCGACAGTGAAAGAGTCGTTCGAGGCGATGCCGGGGCGGTTCCGCGCCGACAAGGCATCCGGCACCAACGCGACCATCCAGTACGACATCGGCGGCGACGACGGCGGCACCTGGAACGCCGTCATCAAGGACGGCGCCTGCACGGTGAACCAGGGCGCGGCCACCAATCCCAGCCTGACGCTGTCGATCGCGGCGCAGGACTGGCTGGACATGCTCTCCGGCAAGCAGTCGGGCCAGATGCTCTTCATGTCCGGCAAGCTCAAGGTGAAGGGCGACATGGGTCTCGCCATGAAACTCGGCTCGATGTTCGCCATGTAAGGCACAGCCGCCGTGCCGCGGCGCGCGAAAACACGTTGACGCGCCGCGGCGTCGTCGGTCTATACTGACTCGTCGGCACACCGAGTCCCGGCCCGCTCGGGTCGGGCGACCGGGAGGGGAAGCGATGGGTCAGGAGCGCTTCGCGGACGTAGTGGAGCGGTTCACCAACGGGTTCGCGGCCGGCGGCGCCGCCGCGTCCCCCGAGATCGTCAAGCAGTGGCAGGAGGAGCTGGACCGCAACGTCCGCCGCCTGACCAACCTCGGCAAGCTCGCCACGGCCGCCGAGCCCCGCACGGGGCTGACGCCGCGCGAGGAGATCTACAAGCGCAACAAGTCGCGGCTCTACCGGTACGCCTCGAGCCGCCGCCACCGCACGCCGATCCTGTTCGTGCCCAACCTCGGCATCAGCCGGCCCTACATCTTCGACCTCATGCCGAACGGCTCCTTCGTCGAGCACATGACGCGCGAGGGCTTCGATTTCTACCTGCTCGACTGGGGCGTGTTCGGCCCCGAGGACAACGACCTCACCTTCGAGGACTGCGTGACGAAGATCCTGCCGCGCATGGCGCGCAAGGTGCTGGAGAGCTCGGGCGCCGAGTCGCTCAGCGTGCTCGGCTACTGCATGGGCGCGCCGCTGTCCGCCTCGTTCGTCGCCTCGCATCCCGAGATCCCGGTGAAGAACTTCATCAACATGGCGGGCCCGATCGACTTCTCGCAGATCGGCCTCTTCGGGCTGTGGCTCGACAAGAAGTACTTCGACGTCGATCGCTTCGTGGACACGCTGGGCGCGGTGCCGGCCGACCTGGTGAAGGCGGGCTTCAAGCTGCTCAAGCCCACCATGGACCTCTCCACCAATCTCAACCTCTGGTGGAACCTGTGGAACGACAAGTACGTGGAGGGCTTCACGGCGCTCAACAAGTGGGCGAACGAGTACGTGGCCTTCCCCGGCGAGTTCTTCCGCGACTGGGTGCGCGACTTCTACCAGGGCAACAAGCTCGTGCGCGGCGAGCTCGTCTTCGGCGGCCGCCCGGTGCGGCTGCGCGACATCCGCTGCCCGATCTTCGTGGTGGGCGCCAAGGAGGACTACATCGCGCCACCCGCCTGCGTGCGCGCGCTGATCGACGCGGTGGGAAGCCAGGAGAAGGACTACATCGAGCTGCCCGGCGGCCACATCTCGCTGATCGCCGGGCGCGGCGCCGCGACGCACTGCTGGCCGAAGGTCTCCGGCTGGCTGGCGCCGCGCTCGTGAGGGGGATGACCATGGCGGACGCGACGGCCGCGAGCGCGCAGTTCTTCGACATGTGGCGCAAGCAGCTCGAGGAGTCCACGCAGGCGTGGACGCGCATGGTGAGCCAGGCCGCGCCGCCGGCGCCGCCCGATCCGCTGGCCTTCTGGCGGCCGGTGCTCAACCAGGGCCTGGAGCAGTGGGCGCGGATGTTCGCGCAGACGCCCGTCTCGCCCGACCTCGCCACGCAGTGGAAGCAGTTCCTCGATCAGTGGATCGAGGCGTGGTCGCGCGTGCTGGGGCAGGCGATGAACACCGACGGCTTCGCCCAGCTCATGGGCAAGTCGCTCGAGGGGATGCTGGCGGTCCAGGCGCCCCTCAAGAAGCAGGGCGAGCAGGCCATCGAGCAAGCGGTCACCACGCTCAATCTCGCCTCGCGGAGCCAGCTCACCGCGGTGGCCAAGCAGATCGTCGAGCTGGAGGAGCGCCTGGAGCGCGTGGAGGACGGCGTGCAGGCCATCCTCCGGCGCCTCGACAAGGAGCGCGCATGATCGGCAAGACGATCGCGGACCTCACCCCCGGCGACCGCGCGGAGCTCACGCGCGTGGTGGAGCAGGACGACATCGCCGCGTTCGTGGACGCCGTCGGTGATTACAACCCCGTGCACAGCGACGCCGCCTACGCGGCCGGCACGCCGTTCAAGGAGCCGATCGCGCCCGGCATCTACACGGCGGGACTGATCTCGGCCGTTATCGGCACCGAGCTGCCGGGGCCGGGCGCCATCTATCTCTCCCAGTCGCTGAAGTTCGTGAAGCCGGTGAAGGCCGGCGACACGATCACCGCCCGCGCCGAGGTGATCGAAGTGCTGCGCGAGCGCAATCGCATTCGCCTGCAGACCGTGTGCGTGAACCAGCACGGCGAGGAAGTCCTGTCGGGCGAGGCGTGGATCATGCCCTCGAAGACGCGCGTGGTCTACGAGGGGCGGCCGACGAGCGCGGCGGCCGTGGCGGCGCTGGCGTGCACGCCATGGGCGTGGGCGGCGCAGGCCATCTCGCTGTGGAGCAAGATGTCGCTCTCGATGCTCGAGAGCGGCCTGCCGCGGCGGGGCTAGAGCGTCCCGGCCGGCCCGAGCTAGGCCGGATCCGGTACCCCGTAGACGTGGACGAGCTCGGCCTTGCCCTTCACGCGCTCCTCGCCGATGAGCACGCACGGAAAGACGTCCTTCACCTGCTCGTAGATGCGGTCGTTGATCAGGATCTTGTAGGGGTGATTCTTGGTGAGCCCCTCCAGCCGGGAGGCCAGGTTCACCGGGTCGCCGATGACCGTGTACTCCATCCGCTGCTCGGAGCCGATGTTGCCGGAGATCGACTCGCCGTGGCTGATCCCGATGCCGATGTCGACCTCCACGCCGCCCTTGGCGCGCTGGCGCGCGTTGAACTCGCGCAGGCTGCGCCGCATGCCGCGGGCCGCGCGCACCGCGCGCACCGGATCGTCGGGGCGGTTGATGGGCGCGCCGAAGACGGCCATGATGCCGTCGCCCATGAACTTGTCGAGCGTGCCCTGCTGGGCGAAGATCTCGTGCACCATCGCGGCGAAGTAGTCGTTGAGGAACTCGACGATCTTCTCCGGCTCGTGGCGCTCGCTGATCGCGGTGAAGTTGCGGATGTCGGAGAACAGGATCGAGACAGGCGCCCGCACGCCGCCCAGCTTGATCTTGCCCTTCTGCTTCATGACCTCTTCGGCGATCTCGCGCGTGACGTAGCGGCAGAGGGTGGACATCAGCCGCTGCTCCTGCGTGATGTCCTCGGCCACGACGACGACGCCGAGGGGCTGGCGCTTGCTGTCGAGCAGCGGCACCACGCTCACGTTCAGGTTCACCGACTCCTCGGTCGAGATCGCGTACTTCAGCTCGTACTCGGTGTGGGCCTCGCCCACGCGCGCGCACGCGTCCAGCCGCACCACGAAGGCCTCGTTGTGCTTGACGTCGAGCAGGTCGCGCACGCCGAAGCCGACCGGCGCCTCCTCCGGGATGGCGAAGATGCGGCGAAACGCCGGGTTGACGCTGGTGACGGTGCCGTCGCGGTCGAGCGTCATGACGCCGGTGGCCATGCAGGACAGGATGGACTCGTTGTAGTTCTTCATCGTCACGACCGACTCGAAGAGGCGGGCGTTGTCGAGCGCGATGAAGGCCTGGGCGGAGAGCGCGGCCAGCAGGCTCTCGTCGTCCTTGGTGAAGGGCCCGCCCGCCTTGTTGAGGACCTGGGAGACGCCCACGATCTCGCCGGCGGCGTCGCGCACGGGCGCGCACAGGATCGTGCGCGTGCGATAGCCGGTGCGCCGGTCGACGTCCTGGTTGAAGCGCGGATCGGCGTAGGCATCCGCGATGTTGATCGTCTCGCCGGTGGCGGCCACGGTGCCGGCGATGCCGCGGCCGATCGGCACGCGGATCTCGGCCAGCTTGTCGCCCTGGGCCACCTTCGACCAGATCTGGCGGGTGCGCCGGTCGACGAGGAACAGGGTCGAGCGGTCGGCCTGCAGCACCGCCGAGGTCCGCTCCATGATGCGGCGCAGGAGCTGATCCACGCTCAGCTCCGAGGAGAACGCCTTCATGACGTCGAGCAGCAGCTCGGAGGTCCGGCGGCGCTGCTCGATCTGCTCCATCTGCTGCGCGTTGCGCAGCGCGATGGCGATCTGGCCGGCGAAGGCGTCCAGCAGCCGCTCGTCCTCGGCGTCGAACGGCTTGCCGTCGAGCCGGTTGAGGAGCTGCAGCACGGCCACCACGCGGCCGCCGGCATCCCGCACCGGCGCGCACAGGATCGAGCGCGTGCGATAGCCCGTGCGGCGGTCCACCTCGGGATTGAAGCGCGTGTCGGCGTACGCGTCGGCGATGTTGACGCGCTTGCCGCCGGCCGCCACGCCGCCGGCGATGCCCTGGCCGATGGGCACGCGGATCTCGCGCGTCTCGAGACCCTGCGCGATCTTGGACCACAGCTCGTGCCGCTCCTCGTCGACCACGAAGAGCGACGCGCGGTCGGCGTTGAGCAGGCGCGAGGCCTTGTCCATGATGAGCTGCAGCAGCCGCGTGAGATCGAGCTCGCGGCTGAGCATCTGGATGGCCTCGAGCAGCTCGGTGATCTTGCGCGGATCGCCGGCGGGCAGGGCGGCAGCGATCGACGGCGTCGGGTGATCGGCGGGGCTGAGGGCGTCGCTGAGCGCCCAGCCTTCGTGGCGCAGGCGCGAGTCCGCCCAGGCGCGCTGGCGCCGATCGCTGCGGCGGCGCTCGGCCCCGTCGCCGAGGCTTCCTCGGCGGCGCTCGCCCTGGCGGCGGTCGGCGATGACGGTGACGGCCTCGACGGCCTCGAATTCCTTGACGAACCGCTCCAGGAGGCTCGGGTCTTCGCGCGAGACGACGAGTAGGACCTGCGCCATCGACCCTCCCCCGCGGAGTTACAGCCGGGTCGGAGTGTACGAAAAACAACTGGCCGAATGAAAGGGGAAAGGGGCACGCGAGGTGCCCCGTTCCTCACATCAGCAGACCGCCGTTGATCGACAGCTCCGCGCCCGTGATGTAGTCGCCGTCCGACGACACGATGTAGACGACGGCGCGCGCGACTTCCTCCGCGGTGCCGAAGCGCTTGAGCGGGATCTGGGCCAGCAGCCGCTCCTTCACCTTCTCGGGGATGGCGGCCACCATCTCGGTCTCGATGAAGCCCGGCGCGATGGCGTTGACCGTCACGCCGCGGCCGGCCAGCTCCTTGGCCAGCGACTTGGTGAACGCGGCCACGCCGGCCTTGGAGGCGGCGTAGTTGGCCTGGCCGAAGTTGCCGATCTGCCCGATGACCGACGTCATGTTGACGACGCGGCCGTAGTTCTGGCCCAGCATCTGGTCGATGAAGACCTTCGTGCAGTTGAAGACGCCGTCGAGGTTGGTGCCGAGCACCTTGCGCCAGGCGGCGTGGTTCATCTTGGAGAACGTGGTGTCGGAGTTGATGCCGGCGTTGTTGACCAGGATGTCCACGTGGCCGAATTCCCTGAGGACGTCCTGGGCCATGCGGAAGGTGTCGGGGTAATCGCTGACGTCGGCCTGGGCGAGGACGGCCTTGCGGCCCATCTTCCTGACGTGATCCACCACGTCGCGGGCACCGGCCTCGCTGGAGACGTAGTTGACCGCGACGTCGGCCCCTTCTTCCGCGAGCGCGAGCGCGACGGCGCGGCCGATGCCGCGCGAGCTGCCGGTGACGAGTGCAGTGCGCCCCTTGAGCTTCATCTGGAACTTCCTCCTGCGGGTTCGAGAAGGGTGAGTCTATCACGGCGATTCCAGTGATTCTTGTGAGGGTTAACGCGCAGTGTTAAACTCGCCCCGCGATGGCGTATGTGATCAAGCGGTACTCCAACCGGAAGCTCTACGACACGCAGGAAAGCCGCTACGTCACCCTCGAGGAGATCGAGGAGATGATTCGCGCGGGCCGCGAGATCACGGTCGTGGACGCCGCCTCCGGCGAGGACCTCACCTCCGTCACGCTGACGCAGATCATCCTGGAAAACGAGCGCACGCGCCGCGCCAGCCTGCCGGCCGCGTTCCTCCATCAGCTCATCAAGCACGGCGAGAGCTGGCAGGACTTCGTGCAGAAGTCGATGCGGTCGAGCCTGGAGGGGATGGTCTCGAGCCAGCGCGACATGGAGCGGATCTTCCGCGACTGGTCGATGCGCGCAGGGTGGGGGGCCATGGGCGCCACGCCGCCCGCGGCGGGGACCGCGCCGAAGCACGACGCAACGGCCGCGGCGGCGGGCAACGAAGACGCCGACAAGCTGCGTGAAGAGGTATCGGCCCTGCGCGACCGCCTCCGGTCGCTTGAAGAACGGCTGCAGAAGCGCAAGGCCGAGTCGAAGTAGCCGCCGCCCTCAGGCGGCGTACACGTCCTTCAGCTTCGTCACCGCTTCCGAGAACGACTCCTGGATCCCCTTGCCGGTCTGCTCGGCCGTCGTCGACAGCCGCTCGGCCGTGCGGGTGACCGCCTGGGCGTTGCCCTCGAGGATGCGGAACCACTTCTGGGCGTTCTCCACGCTGTCGGTCAGCGCCCGCTGGTACCAGGCGAGCGGATCGCGCGGGGCGTCCTGCCACGTGTTCTGCCAGCCGAGCGCGGTGGCCTGCGCGTCGCGGACCGCCTCGATGCCCGTCTGCTGCAGCTCTGCGTACAGCCGGACGCCTTCCTTGGCGGTGGCGGCGGAGAGCTCGGCCAGCTCGCGGAGGACGCGCTGGTTGGCGTCCGCCCACACGGTCATCGTCTCGACCATCTTGCCCGAGCCCTGCTTGAACATCTCCTGCGCCTGCTTCGTGTCCTGCATGTCTGTCCCCTTGTTCGCCGTCGAACCCGGCCCCGGTCTGCGTGTCGTCTGTTTCGCCATTGGAGTTACTCCTCGCTAGCGACGAGCGTCACGTTAACGCGACGCGTTAGGGTCGTCAAGCGATTTTCCGCGACGCGTCATGGCCGTGATGGTAGTGTCTCGAAACCCCCTGAGTTTGCAGACTTTCGCGACGATGGACGCGCATGGCGGCGTCCACCGGGAGGTACACCGATGGCCGAGAACACGCTCGCGAGGCTCTTCTGGAGCCGGGTGGACAAGAG
>QHRW01000170.1 GCA_003220265.1 Candidatus Rokuibacteriota bacterium
CTGGCGCCGAGCGCACGGGCCCGGTCGAGCGCGTCGGACGCGGCGGAGGCGTCCTTCGGCGACGGCGCCGCCGCCAGGGAATTGCCGAGGTAGTTGACGGCCAGCCCCCAGTACGCCATCGCGCAGGTCGCATCCTGCTGGAGGACGGCCTCGAACACCTTGCGCGCCTCGCTGAACCAGTACGAGTGCAGCAGGGCGACCCCGCGCTCGAACCGGGCCTGCACCTTGGCGTCGCACGACGTGGGGAAGCTGACCTTGCCGAGCTTGTCCGGCTGCGCGAGGCCCGGCACCGGCAGCGCGACGGCGAGGAGCAGCGCGCCGAGGGCGAACGTGGCTTTCATGGGAGGTCCTCCTTGCCTGCCCACCCTACGCAGCCTCCGCTCATGTGTCCAATGCATTTCGGTTCTATAATCCATGCGCGAGGTGCATCAGCCATGGATCTGCGACACCTGCACGCCTTCGTGAGCGTGGTCGACGCCGGCGGCGTGGGCCGGGCGGTCGCGCGCGTGAAGCTGAGCCAGCCGGCGCTGTCGCGACAGATCCGCGCGCTCGAAGCGACGCTGGACGTCCGCCTCTTCGACCGTATCGGACGCCGGGTCCGCCTCACCACTGAGGGCGAGGACCTCCTGCGGCGCGCCCGCGGCCTGCTGGCCGACGTCGAGTCGCTGCGCGAGCGGGCGCGCGCGCTCAAGCGCGGTCACACCGGCGTGCTGCGCGTCGGCGCCACGCCCCAGGCGATGGAGACCCTGCTCGCCGGATTCCTGCCCCGCTACCGGCGAAGGCACCCCGGTGTCGAGGTGCACCTGGTCGAGGACGGCGGCGTCCGCCTGGGCGCGCGCCTGCAGCAGGGCGACGTGCACCTGGCCCTCACGGCGCTCATCGGCGCGCGCTTCGGCTGGCGCCCACTGCTGCCGCTCTATCTGCTGGCGGTGCTGCCGCCGTCACACCCGCGCACCCGCGGCGCCACGCTGGAGATCGCCGAGCTGGCGGAGGCCCCGCTGCTGCTGCCGCGCCGAGACTTCGCCTCGCGCGAGTGGTTCGAGGCCGCAGCGCAGGCAGCGCACTTGCGGCCGCGGGTGCTGCTGGAGAGCGGGGCGCCGTCCACGCTGGTGGCGCTCGCCCAGGCCGGCTACGGCGTCGCCATCGTTCCGTCCAACGTGCGGATGCCGGGCGGTCCGCTCCGCATCGTGCCGCTGCTGCAGCGCGGGGCACCGATCGGCCGCTGGGCCAACATCGTGTGGGATACGCGACGGTTCCTGGCGCCCTACGCGGAGCAGTTCGTCGACGAGCTGGTGGTCTATGCGCGGCGCGACGCCGCCACGCCGTCCTTCATTCGTCGTGCCCCGCCCCTGCCTCGCCCAAAGCCGGCCGCTCAGGCGGCGCTCGCGCGGTAGACGCGCAGGAAGTTGCCCCCGCTCACCTTGGCCACGTCCTCGCGCGAGTAGCCGCGGGCGAGCAGCGCCGCCGTCAGCGACGGCCACTCGGAGTAATCGGTCCACGACACGAAGCTCGGCGGCGAGATGCCGTCCATGTCGGTGCCGATGCCGACGTGATCGACGCCCACCGCCTTGATCATCCGCACGATGTGCTCGACGTAGCCGCTGAAGCCGTGATAGCCGCCCGAGTTTACGGGGAAGATCCCGATGACGCCCCCGGTCCCGGCCACCACGCGCGCGTGCTCGTCGGTGATCGAGCGCGCGAAGTTCGTGCGCAGCACGGTGTGGGACAGCAGCAGGGGCTTGCGCGAGACGCCGGCCGCCGTGCGGACGCCGTCGAAGGTGAGATGCGCGACGTCCACGATCATGCCGAGCCGGTTCATCTCGCGGATCACGTCCTGGCCGAACGCCGTGAGCCCGCCGTGGCGGGGCGCCTCGGTCTGGATGTCGCCCAGCTCGTTGACCCGGTAGTGCGTGAGCTGGATGGAGCGGATCCCGCGCTCGTGCGCTTCCTGCACGCGCTCGATGCGCCCCTCCAGGAAGTCGCCGCCCTCGACGGCGAGGAGGGCGCCGGGCTTGCCCTGCGCCCGGGGCGCGTCGAGGTCCTCGGGCGACTGGATCAGGATCAGCTTGCCGGCCACCGTCCGCGCGCGCACGGCTTCGAGCGAGCGATAGGTGTAGCTGTAGCACTCGCCGGGGCGCGGCTCACGCGTGGCGTAGAGACCGCCCTGGGGCCGGCGCCCGATCACCGGCCCGTCGGCCACCGCCGCGAACAGCGAGGCGCGCACCTTGCCCTGGCTCATGCGCTCGACCTGGCTCTCGAGGCTCAGCGGTGAGCTCGGCAGCATGCCGGGATGGCTGTGGAGGTCGACCGCCGTGGATTCCAGCGCCAGCCGCTGCGCGTCGTCGCGCTGCGCGGCCGTCACCGGCGCGCTGCAGCCGGCGGTCAGCAGCGCCGCCAGGGTCTTCAGCGCCTGCCGGCGGTCCGGCCGGAACGCCGTCGCCGAGGCGGTCCACCGCTCGCTGCAGCCGCACCACATGGCACGCTCCTCCCCGGTCGGGAGTATAACTATCAAACCCTGGAGGTTCGCATGCTCACGATCGCTCGCGCCGCTGCGTTGCTGGCCGCCGTCCTCGTCCTCGCCGGCCCCGCCACCGCCCAGATCGCCCGTGACGTCGTCGTCGTCGGCATGGAGGCGGAGCCGCCGGGGCTCGATCCTGGGCAGGCGCTCGGGCTGCACACGCTGCGCGTGACCCACCAGCTCTTCGAGACGCTCGTGGCCACGCCCGACGACAGCACGGAGGTCGTGCCGGGGCTCGCGGAGTCGTGGACGACGTCGGCCGACGGCCTGGCGTGGACGTTCAAGCTGCGCCGCGGGGTGCGGTTTCACGACGGCACGCCGCTCGACGCCGCTGCCGTGAAGTTCACGTTCGACCGCGTCATCGATCCGAGCCACCCGCACGCCAAGAGCGGCAAGTGGTCGTTCGTGGCCGGCTATCTCTCCAGCGTGAAGTCGGTGGATGCGCTCGATCCCCTCACGGTCCGCCTGAACCTCAAGTATCCGACCAGCTCCCTGCCCGCGCTGCTGGCGCTGCCCAACTGCGCCATCGTGAGCCCGACGGCGTTCGCGAAGGACCCGGCCGGGTTCGACGCGCGGCCGGTCGGCAGCGGGCGCTACCGCTTCGAGACCTGGGAGCGCGGGAGCCGACTCGTGCTCCGGCGCAACGAGGCGTACTGGGGCGCCAGGGGCAACCCGCAGACGCTCGTCTATCGCGCGATCCCCGATGCGACCACGCGCGTGACCGAGCTGCTCACGGGCGGCGTGGACCTGATCCTGCCGCTCGCGCCCGACTTCGTCGAGAAGCTCGAGAAGACGCCGCAGGTGACCGTCCACAAGAAGACCGGCCTCACGGTCTGGTACGTCGGGTTCAACGTCGAGAAGAAACCGTTCACCGACGCGCGCGTGCGCCAGGCCTTCAACCACGCCGTCAACAAGGAGGCGATCGTGCGCGACATCCTCAAGGGCACCGGCGTGCCCGCGGTCGGCCCGCTGCTGCCGGGCACGTGGGCGGCGGAGCCGGCGGTGAAGAAGTATCCCTACGATCCCGGCGCGGCCCGGCGCCTGCTCGCCGAGGCCGGCTATCCGGCCGGGTTCGAGGTGGACTTCTGGGTGCCGGAGTCGGGCTCGGGCATGCAGTCACCGGTCGAGATGTCCACGGTGATCCAGTCGAACCTGGCGGCGGTCGGCGTCAAGGCCGCGCTCAAGACGTTCGAGTGGGGCTCCTACCTTGGCAAGCTGCGCAGCGACGCGCCCGTGATGTTCGCGCTCTCGTGGTTCCTCAAGTCGGAGGACCCCGACCTGTCGCTCTACCCGCTGTTCTTCTCGAAGAACTCGCCGCTGCCGAACCGCAGCAACTACGCCAACCCGGACGTCGATCAGCTCCTGCTGCAGGCCCGCCAGGTCGCCGACCGCGGCAAGCGGGCCGAGCTGTACCGGCGCGCGCAGCAGATCATCGTGGCCGACGCGCCGTGGGTCTTCGTGGACCACGAGCAGCAGGTGGTGGCCACCCGCGCCGGCCTGAAGGGATTCAAGCTCCACCCGAGCGGGTTCGACTTGCGCGTGGAGCACGTCACGAAGGACTGAAGATCGCCCGCGGGTTGCGCACGAGCATCTGGTCGAGCTGGTCCTCGCTGACGCCGGCCTTGCGCAGCGCCGGCAGGATGTCGTCGG
>QHRW01000171.1 GCA_003220265.1 Candidatus Rokuibacteriota bacterium
TCCGACGTGTCGGCACTGGCCGCGTATATCGCGGCGCTCAACCAGCGAGCCGAGCGTTGAAGACCACGGTGGTGGCCGAGCCCTCACCGGCCGACCGCCCGGCATCGCGCGGGAGATGGGCGGTGCTGGCGCTCGTCGCCCTCGGAACGTTCATGACCGCGCTCGATGCCTCCATCGTCAACATCAGTCTGCCGTCGATCGCCCGGACGTTCCGTATGCCGATCGGCGGCGCCGTCCAGTGGGTGATCATCGCCTATCTGGTCGTCATCGCCGCCACCCTCCTGACGTTCGGACGGCTGTCCGATCTCGTGGGACGCAAGCGCGTGTGGATGGCCGGCCTCGCGATCTTCACGCTCGGTTCGATCTTCTGTGGCGCCGCCGGCTCCATCGAGGAGCTCATCGCCGCCCGTGTCTTTCAAGGGCTCGGCGGCGCGCTCGTCTTCGCCCCCAGCCTCGCGATCATCAGCGAGGCATTCGCCGCCGATCGCGGTCGAGCCCTGGGCCTGAACGCTGTCATGCTCGCCGTCGGCACGAGCGTGGGGCCGACACTCGGTGGGCTGATCACGGACCACCTGACGTGGCGCTGGATCTTTTACTTGAACGTGCCGCTCAGCGTGATCGCCCTGCTGGCGTCGCACCGCGTGCTGCCGTCATCCGGCGCCCGCACGCGCGAGCCCCTGGATGTCCCTGGCGCGGCGCTGAGCGCGGTGGGATTTGCGTGCCTGACCCTGGCGCTATCGTTCAGCCAGGAATGGCGCGCCGCGCGCTTGCTGACGTGTCTCGTCATCGGCGTCGCCGCGCTCGTTGCGGCCGGCATGGTCGAGCGCCGTTCGCGCTATCCGATCGTCGACATCGCGCTGCTGCGGGACCGGGTGCTCGCCTCGGCCCTGGCCAGTATGACGCTCGCGATGCTTGCGCTCTTTGCCGTCGGCTTCATCCTGCCGTTCTACTTCGAAGAGCTGCGGCGCTTTTCGATCATCGAGTCGGGACTGCTGCTGACGCCGTTGCCCGTCACCATCGCGGTCGTCGCGCCGTTCAGCGGCACACTGGCCGATCGCGTCGGGTCGCGCTGGCTCGCGTCTGGAGGACTGGCGCTGGCGTGCGTGGGCCTGTTCCTGCTGGCGCGGCTGGACGAGACGAGCACGGTTGGGGACATCGTGTGGCGTCTGGTTGTCACGGGCCTCGGCCAGGGCCTGTTTCAGTCGCCCAATGCCCGCGCGCTCATGGACGAGGCGGCCGCGGGGCAGCAGGGGCAGGCGTCGAGCCTGTACGCCACCGGCCGCGTGATCGGCCAGAGTCTGAGTGTCGCGCTCGCGGGCGCCATCTTCGCAGGCCTGGGCGGCGCCTCGGCCGGCCGCGCACTCGCCGTCGCGCCGAGCGGCACCGTCGCCTCCCCGGATGTCGTCGCGCTGCAGCAGACGTTTCTCGTGGGCTTCCATGGAGCGCTCCTGGTATGCGCCGCCGTCGCCGCAGCCGGCATCCTCGTGGTATTCGTCCGCGGTGACGAGCGGCCCGCACACGCTGCGACGCAGAGTGAGGCCGAACGTGCGGCGCACGCTCACGTACGGCCGGGTCGATGAGCGACTCGTGGAGCGCTGTCTGGCCACCGAGCGTGTGTCACCGCAGTTCTCGGCGCCGCATCGCAAGGGTATGGAGCGGTGACGTCGCTGGCGTTGCATGCAACCCGGGTGTCGCGTCGCGCGTCGGAAGGGCGGAGGTAGAGACAGTCATGAGACCGAAGGGCGGCTCGGAGACCGTGGTGATCAGTTCCCGCATCGGACTCGGCACGTGGTCGATCGGCGGCTTGATGTGGGGTGGCACCGACCGCGCCGACGCCGTGAAGACCATCCGGGCGGCGGTGGAGCGCGGCATTACGCTGATCGACACCGCACCGGTCTATGGATTCGGCACGGCGGAGGAGCTGGTCGGGCGCGCGCTCGCCGAGCACGGCGCGCGGGAGCACGTGGTGATCGCGACCAAGGCCGGCCTGAGGTGGCGGGCGGGGTCGGTCTACCGGGACGGCTCGCCGGCACGCATCAGGGCCGAGGTGGAGGACTCGCTCCGACGGCTCCGAACGGACTACATCGACATCTATCAGGTCCATTGGCCCGATCCTCGCGTTCCCGTGGAAAAGACCGCCGCCGCGATGTACACGCTCTACGAGCGCGGGACGATCCGGGCGATCGGGGTCAGCAACTTTTCCCCGCTGGAGATCGAGCGGTTCCGGAGCGTCGCGCCGGTCCACGTCCTGCAGTCGCCGTACAACCTGTTCGAGCGCGGGATCGAGCACGACGTCCTACCGTACGCCGAACGTCATGGCCTCCCCGTGTTCGCCTATGGCGCGCTGTGCCGCGGCTTGCTGTCGGGCCGCATGCGACCCGACACGAAGTTCACGGGCGACGATCTTCGCCAGTCCGATCCGAAGTTTCAGCCGCGCCGTTACGGCCAGTACCTCCGGGCGGTCGCGGCGCTCGACCGCTTTGCCCACGAGGCGTACGGCAAGACCGTGCTGGCGTTAGCGCTGCGCTGGATCCTCGACCAGGGGATCTCGAGTGCCCTGTGGGGCGCGCGCACGCCGGAGCAGCTGGCCCCGATCGGCGACATCGTCGGGTGGCGCCTCGGCCCGGAGGCGCGCAAGACCATCGACGGCATCCTGAAGGACATCATCACCGATCCCGTCGGCCCGGAGTTCATGGCGCCCCCGGCACGCGACCGGCAGAAGGTCGCGTCATGAGCGAGTTGACCACGGCCCATGCCCTGCTGTTCGGCGTTCTGCTCGTCATCGCGACGATCTCCGCGCTGACCTGGCGCGAGTCGCGTTGGGAGCGACGCGCCTACGCCCGCCAGCGCGACCGTACTCGGTCGGGTGACGCCTCACGGGAGTCGCGCTGATGCGTGTGTGCTGCTACTGCGGTCACCTGACGGTCGGGGCCGGCCAAATCTGCCCCCACCACGTCAGCGCCCTGGCGGGAGAAGACTGGGGCATGAGCAACCGGATCATGTGTGACTTCGTCCATCGGGGCATCGTCGCTCCCGTGGAGCCCACGCGGCCGGACGGCTCACTGAACGTCGTGTTCGGAGATCGGCCTCTTCGTCTGGACGAAGTTGCGTGAGGGCGCCGTCTGGTGGGCCACGTTCGTCGGAGCAATCGCTCGTTCGCCACAAAGGAGGCACCGTGATGACGAGCAAAGACAGGTGGGCGGCGATCGCGCTCGTCGCGACGCTGCTGCTTTCCGCCGCCGTGGCCGGGCCGGCCGACGCCCAGACGGCCGCGCGCTGCGGGCCGTTTCGCGTGGAGTGGCATCGGGGCGAGCTGTCGCCGACAGCGGAGAAGCTCGAGGGATTCGTCTACAACGAGTCGGTATGCTCCGTAACTGACGTCCGCATCCACGTCGTCGCCGTCAGCGGCGACGGCCATCCGGTCGGCGAGACCCTGGGATGGGTGTATGGCGACATCCCCGCCGGATCGCGAGGCTACTTCGTGGTCCCGTTGCCGGATGCAGGCGCGGCCGACTACCGGGTGAACGTCGTCTCGTTCGATGAGGTGTCGTCGACCAGGAACGTGCGCTGACAGGGTTGCCGGGCAACCATGACCCTTCGAGAGGAGACTCACATGATCCGCCATCGCATCGCCGCACTGACCCTGGCCGTGCCGCTGCTGCTGTCGTCGGCTCCGGCACAGGCGCAACGCGTGCTGCCACTCGATCCACCGATCGTTCTGCCGCCGGTGTCCGCGCCCGAGTTGCGTGACGCCGAGCGCGTGCTCGAGCACAGGACGCCCCGACACGATCAGAACCGTCAGGACGAAGCTGGTCTGGTCGGCCGTGACAATCCCGGGTTGGGGTATGACGTCACGAGCGGCATCCAGCAGCGCGCGATCGAGAAAGCGTTGCCGCGGTAGGGTCCTGGCATGACCGGTGCTCCTGACCAGGTGGCGCGATACCTCGAGAACTGGCAGGACGAAGTCGATAGCGCCGCCGAATACCGCGCGATGGCGGCGGCGGAGCGCGATCCGCGGCTGGCCAAGGTCTACGCCAACCTCGCGGGGATGGAGGACGCGCATGTCGCGTTCTGGGAGAAGCGCCTGCGTGACACCGGCGCGTCGGTCCCCTCACGTCGGGCGTCCTGGCGCAGCCGCGTGCTGGGAGCGATCGCGCGGCGCCTCGGGCCGGACCTCGTGCTCGCCACCATCGCGGCGAAGGAGGAAGCCGACCAGAACGTCTACGTCCACCAGCCGGAGGCGGCCGGCACGCGCATGTCGGCCCAGGAGCGCTGGCACGCGAAGGTCCTCAAGCAGCTCGTCACGAGCCAGCCGCGCGGCGTGGAGGGCAGCTTCCTGGCGCGTCTCGAGGGCCGGCATCGATCGGTGGGCGGCAACGCGCTGCGGGCGGCGGTGCTCGGGGCCAACGACGGGCTGTGCTCGAACCTCAGCCTCGTCATGGGCGTGGCCGGCGCCTCGGTCGACAGCCACGGCCTGCTCATTACCGGCGTGGCCGGGCTTCTGGCCGGCGCCTGCTCCATGGCCCTTGGCGAGTGGGTGTCAGTGACGAGCTCGCGCGAGCTGGCGCAGCGCGAGATCCGCATCGAGACCAGCGAGCTAGCCGAAGACCCCGAGGGCGAGGGCGACGAGCTGAAGCTGATCTACGAGGCGAAGGGCTTGAGCGCGAGCGAGGCTGACACGATGGTCAAGCACCTGCTCGCCGATCGAAGCCGAGGCATCGACGCGCTGGCCCGCGAGGAGCTGGGCATCGACCCCAGCCAGCTCGGCGGCTCGGCGTGGGAGGCGGCCGTCACCTCGTTCGTCCTCTTCGCTATGGGTGCGCTGGTGCCGATCCTGCCGTTCCTCGTCGTGCGAGGCAACTTCGCGGTGGCCGCCAGCGTCGTCGTCAGCGCGTTAGGTCTCTTCGGCATCGGCGCCGCGATCACGATCTTCACGGGGGCCCCGGTATTGCGATCCGGCGGCCGCCAGCTCCTGCTCGGTCTGGCCGCGGCCGCCGTGACGTTCGGCCTCGGCAGGGTCATCGGCATGACGATCACGAGCTGATCGACGAAGGGAAGAACACGACATGCTCAGGACAACCCGCTACTCGCTGCAACGGCTGCTCGGCGGCCTCCTCGTCGTCGGCACCCCGCTGCTCGCCGCCTGCTCCCGTCCGGCATCGAGCCAGGAGACGCAAGTGGCGCCGCAGCGTGTCGTCGCCGCCCTCGAGGAGACCTACGGCGTGCACCCCGGTCAGCGGCGCAATCAC
>QHRW01000139.1 GCA_003220265.1 Candidatus Rokuibacteriota bacterium
GGTCGATCAGCGTGACGTCGCGCCCGGCCTTCGTCAGCATCCCGCCCACGACACACCCGATCGCGCCTGCGCCGATGATCCCGATTCGCATCGTGCACACTCCCATATTTCGGATTACAGGCTCGGCTCGCCGCGCGGCGCGGCTCACCTCGCACTGCCTAAGATTACAGGCTCGGCTCGCCGCGTGGCGCGGCTCACCTCGCACTGCCTAAGATTACAGGCTCGGCTCGCCGCGTGGCACGGCTCACCTCGCACTGCCTAAGATTACAGGCTCGGCTCGCCGCGCGGCGCGGCTCACCTCGCACTGCCACTGCTGCGGTCATTCGCCGGGGCTCCGGCAGATGGACGGGAGGATAGCACTGGTATGCTCGCGCGCGTGATCCGGCTGGCCGATCTCACGTGGCCCGAGGCGCGACGGCGCGCGCGCAGCCCGCGCAGCGTCGTGCTGCTGCCGCTCGGCGCCGTGGAGCAGCACGGGCCGCACCTGCCCCTCTCGGTCGACTGGCTCGGCGCCGAGGCGCTGGCCCGGCGCGTGGCCCCGCACCTGGCGCGCGCGGGCTGGCGGCCGCTGCTGGCGCCGGCGCTGCCCTACGGTGCCAGCCCGCTCGCGGCCGCGTGGAGCGGAACCGTCTCGCTGTCGGTGACGACGACGAGTCGTCTCATCGTCGAGGTCGTGCGCGGCCTCGCGCGCCACGGCTTCCGCCGTTTCGTGCTGACGAACTACCAGGCCGACCCCGGCCACCTGCGCGCGATCGCGCGCGCCCGCCGCGCGCTCGCGCGCGGGCGCGTGCAGGTGCTGGTGGCCGGCTTCGCGCCGCCGGACGGCCGGTCCAATCCCATGCTCGATCCGCGCGTGCGGGCGCTCATGCGCAGCCCGCGGCCGGAGCGCGAGTGGCACTCGGGGGAGCTGGAGACGGCGATGATGCTGGCGGTGGCGCCGGCGCTGGTGCGGCGCGCGCAGGCACGGCGGCTGCCGCCCGTGTGGGTCGACTGGGCCGCGGCGCTTCGGCGCGGCGCGACGAGCTTCGAGCGGATGGCGCCCGGCGGGCGCGGCTACTTCGGCTGGCCGGCGGCGGCGCGCGCGGTCACGGGGCGGCGCGTGCTGGCGCTGCGCGGCCGCCTCATCGCCGCGGCGCTCCTCGAGGATCTCCGCGCCTGGCCCAGGCGCGTCACCGCGCGATAGCGAAAGCAGTCGCGCGTGTGGTCGTTGACGAGGCCGACGGCCTGCATGAACGCATAGCAGATCGTCGGCCCCACGAAGCGAAAGCCGCGGCGCCGCAGATCCTTGCTGAGGGCGCGCGAGAGCTCGGTCTCCGCGGGCACGTCGCGCCGCGAGCGCCGGCGCCCCTGCAGCGCGCGCCCGCCCACGAAGTCCCACACGTAACGCGCGAAGGAGCCGTGCTCGGCCGCCACCGCCAGGAACGCGCGCGCGTTGGCCACGGCGGCGTCGATCTTGGCGCGGTTGCGCACGATGCCGGCGTCGCCCAGCAGCCGCCGCACGTCGCCCGCGTCGAAGCGCGCGACCTTCCGGGGATCGAAGCCGCCGAACGCGCGCCGGTACGCCGCGCGTTTTTTCAAGATCGTGATCCACGACAGCCCCGCCTGCGCGCCTTCCAGCAGGAGGAACTCGAAGAGCCGGCGGTCCTCACGGACGGGGACGCCCCACTCGCGGTCGTGATAGACGACGTCGAGCGGATCGCGGGCCCAGAAGCAGCGGGTCGGCTCGGTGCGCGGCATGGCGGGCGCGACGGGATTATACGTCGGCCGCGCCGGCCGGGAAGTGGCTAGCGCGGTGGACGGGACAGCGGGTGCGACTCGAGCTCGAGCCAGCGGCGCCCGTCCCAGCGAAAGACGCGGCGCGTGTAGGCGTCGGTCATCTCCACGCGACCGTCGGGCAGCAGGACGAAGAAGCGCGAGGCCGACAGCGAGGGCATCGAGGGCCGCGCCGGGGCCTCAGCGGGCGAGACGGTGGCGCCGTAGATCGCGAACGCGAGCACCAGCAGCGACACGATCAGCGCGAGAACGATGCCCCGACTGGGTTTCCACGCCATGGCGCTACGGGTGTCAGCAAGAAGTGTTCCGGCCGCATTGCCCGTGATTTCGCATGTCTGGCCAGCAGCTCCGGTGAGAAAACGACATCCACCTGACAGTGGTGGTGCCAGAGCGGCAATGGCAATACACGCGCCGTTCTCGCCGCCGCTGTTTCAGCCGCGGCTGGTGTCGAGGCGATTGTCGACCGCGCGGACGCCGGGGACGGCGTCGGCGATGAGCTCGGCCACGTGACGGGCCGGCGGGTCCTGGACACGCCCCTCGAGCGTCACGCGACCGTCCTTCACGTGGACGTCGACGTCGCTGGCGTCGAGCGAGGCGTGCTCGCCCAGGCGGCGGGACACGTCGCGGGCGATCTCGGCGTCGCGATGTGTAGATCCGCGGGCGGCACGGCCGCGCGGCGCCACCGTGACGTCGGCATCGCCCGTGGTCGGTCCAATCACGAGCCCCGTATCGTCGGCACGGGAATCGTCCGGGCGGCGATCGTCGGTCATGGTGTCACCCCCCGCGGCTACTGGCCGCAAGGCGCGTGCCGCCGACTCTCAGGCCAGGCCGTCCAGAATGGCGGCGGCTGTCTCGCGCGGCCGCTCGGCGTGTACGAAGTGGTCGGCGCCCTCGATCGTGGCGACGGGACAGCCGGCCGCCCGCAGCCGGCGCACGTCGGCGTCGCTTACGTAGCCGGACTTGGCGCCGCGCACGCAGCGCACCGCGTACGCGTGGCGTCCCTCGACGGCGGGCCACAGATCCTCGCCCGTGATGCGCGCGTGGAGCGCGGCGAGCGCTTCGCGATCCACGCGCCAGCGATAGCCGCCCTCGGCGGGTTCGAGATTAAGCAGGAGCCAGTCGGCCAGGACTCCGGGCACGCCGTCGGCGACCAGGTGCGCGCGCGCCTCGCCGCGCGTCGCCACGAGCGCCGGCGCGCGGCGGAGCGTGTCCGCGACGCGCGCGGCACCGCCCGTGTCGTCGAGCGGGCCGGGCGGGATGTCGAGCAGCGTGAGCGAGGCCACGGACGCCGGCTCGAGCAGCGCCGCGCGCAGCGCGACGCGGCCGCCGAGCGAGTGGCCCACCAGTGTCAGCGGTGTCGGCAGGCCGAGGGCGCGCGCGCTGGCGACGACGTCGCCGGCCAGCGTGGCGGAATCCGCGCCGGGCGGCAATGGCGGCGAGGCGCCGTGGCCGGTGAGGTCGAAGGCGACGATGCCGAGGTCCGGATCGCGCTCGACCAGCGCGCGGGCGAGCGTGGAGAGATTGCGCGCGCTGCCGAGGAAGCCGTGCAGCAGCACCAGCGGGCGGGAGCCCTCGCCGGTGCGCTGGTGTGCGAGCCGCCTCACGCCTCCAGCGCCATCCGGGCGGGGTCCTCCAGCAGATCCTTCACGCGGACGAGGAACGACACCGCCTGCGCGCCGTCGACGAGCCGGTGATCGTACGAGAGCGCGACGTACATCATGGGGCGGATGACCACCTGTCCCTCGCGCGCCACCGGCCGCGGCTGGATCGTGTGCATGCCGAGGATGCCCGACTGCGGCGGGTTGAGGATCGGCGTGGACAGCAGCGAGCCGAACACGCCGCCGTTGGTGATCGTGAAGGTGCCGCCCTGCAGCTCGTCGGGCGCCAGGCGCCTGTCGCGCGCCCGCGCCGCGAGCTCGGCGATCGCGCGCTCGAGACCGGCCACGTCGAGCCGATCGGCCTCGCGCACGACGGGCACCACGAGCCCGCGCGGCGTGCTCACCGCGATCCCGAGGTGCACACGGCGATGGTAGACGATGTCGTCGCCGTCGATCGACGCGTTGAGAATCGTGAGCTCGCGCAGGGCCAGCACGACCGCGCGGGCGAAGAGCGAGGTGAGGCCGAGGTCCACGCCATGGCGCGCCTTGAAGCGGTCGCGATGGCGCGCGCGCAGCGCCTGCAGCTCGCCGACGTCGATCTCGTTGAACGTCGTCAGGATGGCCGCCTGGCGCTGGGCCTCCACGAGACGCCGGGCGATCGTGCGCCGCAGCTCGCTCATCGGCACGCGCGTCACGTCCTCGTCGGCCGCCGCCGCGACCCGCTGCGGCTCGGGCGCCGGCGCCGCCGGGGGCGGCGCGACGCCAGGGCGCGCCGCGGGCTCGCCCGTGGCGGTGGCCACACGCTGAGGCTGCGCGCCATCACCGTTCGCGCCCGGCCGTCGGCCCTCGCGCTCGGCGGAACGTGCCGGCTCGTTCTCACGCGTTGACGAGACGCGCCCCGGCTCCGCAATCTCGCCGATCACGGTTCCGACGCGCACGCGAGCGCCGGCCGGCTCGCGGATCGACAGGCGGCCTCCCACCTGGGCGGCCACGTCCATCGCCGACTTGTCGGTCTCCAGCTCCACCACCGGCTCGTCGGCGCGCACGGTGGCGCCGTCCTCCTTCAGCCAGCGGACGATGACCGCCTCGGTGATCGACTCACCCAGCTCGGGGACACGGATCTGCGCGCTCACGCTGCCGCCTCCAGCGTGTCGTCGAGCGCGCGTGCCACCAGCGCGCGCTCCTCGTCCTGGTGGAGCTTGTAGTGGCCCGTCGCCGGGCTGGCCGCGTCGTCGCGGCCCACGTACACGGGCTCGCGCCCGAGCAGCGCCGCCAGGCGCGGGCGCACGAAGCTCCACGCGCCCTGGTTGGCCGGCTCCTCCTGCACCCAGCGGACGTCCTTCGCGTCCGGGTGGCGCGCGACCACCGCCCGCAGGGCGGCCTCGGGGAACGGATAGAGCTCCTCGATGCGCACGATGGCCGTGTCGTCTCGATGACCGCGCGCCTCGTCGAGGCGATAGAAGACCTTGCCCGACACGAGCAGCAGCCGTCGCGCGCGCGGACGACCGCGCGGGTCGTCGAGCACGGGGCGGAACGCGCCGTCACTCAGCTCGGCCAGCGGCGAGAACGACGGTGCGTAGCGCAGCAGGCTCTTGGGCGACATCACCACGAGCGGCTTGCGGAAGCGCCGGCGCACCTGGCGGCGCAGGGCGTTGAAGAGCTGCGCCGGGGTCGTCGGCACGATCACCTGCATGTTGCGCTCCGCGCAGAGCTGCAGGAAGCGCTCGGGGCGCGCGCTGGAGTGCTCGGGGCCCTGCCCCTCGTAGCCGTGGGGCAGCAGCAGCACGAGGCCACTCTGCCGCTGCCACTTGAGCTCGCCGGCGGCGATGAACTGGTCGATCACCACCTGCGCGCCGTTGGCGAAGTCGCCGAACTGCGCCTCCCACACCACCAGCCGGCGCGGATCGCCGCTCGACATGCCGTACTCGAAGCCCAGCACGCCCGCTTCGCTGAGCGGACTGTTGACGGCCTCCATCCGCGCCTGGTTCTCCGCCAGGTGATCGAGCGGCACCCACGCGCGGCCGTCGGTGGCGTCGAAGACGGCGGCGTGGCGATGGCTGAACGTGCCGCGCACGGTGTCCTGGCCGCTCAGCCGCACCGGCACGCCCTCCAGCAGGAGACTGCCGTACGCGAGCGCCTCGGCCGTGCCCCAGTCGATCGCCTCGCCGCGCGCCACGCGCTCGCGCCGCTCGGCCAGCACGCGCCGCGCCCGCTCCACCGGCGTGAAGCCGTCCGGCAGCCGCGCGAGCCCCTCGCCGATCTCGCGCAAGCGCTCGACGGGCACGCGCGTGTCGGCGCTCCAGTCGTCGCCGGCCCAGCCGAGGCCGCGCCAGACGCCGCCGAAGGCGTGCACCGGCTGGCGCCTCATCTCGCGGCGCGCGGTCTTCTGCGCAGCGTCCATCAGCGCGTGCCGCTCCTCGCGCAGCCGCGCGGCCTCCTCCTCGTCCGCCGCGCCCTCGGCCGCCAGCCGCTTGACGTACTGCGCCGCCACCGTCGGATGGTTGCGGATCTGCTCGTACAGCACGGGCTGGGTCAGCGTCGGATCGTCGGTCTCGTTGTGGCCGTGCCGGCGATAGCACACGAAGTCGATCACCACGTCGGCGCCGAAGGCCTGCCGGTAGCCGACGGCCAGGCGCGCGGCGGCCACGGCCGCCTCCGGATCGTCGGCGTTGACGTGGAAGACCGGCGCCGGAATCACGTGCGCGGCATCGGAGGCATAGCGCGTCACCAGGTATTCCGGCGGCGACGTCGTGAAGCCGATCTGGTTGTTGATGATGATGTGAATCGTCCCGCCGGTCGTGAAGGCCGGCAGCGCGCCCAGCGCCAGCGTCTCGAACACCACGCCTTGCCCCACGAAGGCGGCGTCGCCGTGCAGGAGGACCGGCGCCACCGTCCGCCGCGCGGTGTCGTCGCGATAGGCCTGCTTGGCGCGCACGATACCCTCCACGACGGGATTCACCGCTTCGAGGTGGCTCGGGTTCGGCGCCAGCGAGACGTGGATCGTGCGCCCCTCGGCCGTAAGCCGGTCATGCGAGAAGCCGAGGTGGTACTTCACGTCGCCGTCCCCGTGGACCTCGTCGGGCAGCGGCGCGCCCTCGAACTCGGCGAAGATCAGCTCGTACGGTTTCTCGAGCACGTGGGCGAGCACGTTGAGGCGGCCGCGGTGCGGCATGCCCAGCACCAGCTCGGCCACGTCCAGGCGCGCGGCCTCGTCGACCAGCGCGTCCAGCATGGGAATCAGCGCGTCGCCGCCCTCGAGCGAGAAGCGCTTCTGGCCCACGTAGCGCGCGTGAAGGAAGTGCTCGAAGCTCTCGGCGGTGATCAGGCGCTCGAGCACGCGGCGGCGCGCGGCGGCGTCCAGCGCGGGGCGCGTGTGCTCGAAGCGCTCGCGCACCCAGTCGCGCCGCTGCTTGTCGGCGATGCCGAGATATTCGACGGCCAGCGTGCCGGCATACGTCGCGCGCAGCGCCTCCAGCAGCTCGCGCAGGGGCCCGCGCCGGCCGGGCGCGAACGGCGCCCAGTCGACCTCACGATCGAGATCGGACTCGGCGAGCCCGAGCTCGCGCAGGCCGAGGAGCGCGTGCTCGCGCGGGCTGCTGCCGAGCGGATCGAGGTCGGCGACGAGGTGACCGAGCTCGCGGAAGGAGTGGACGATGTCGGCGACGTCGGGCCCGGTGGCCGGTGGGGCGCCGGCCGCGACCGCCGGCGCCCCGTCGCGCAGCGCGAGCCCGTACTCGAAGCCGGCGAAGATCAGCGCCCAGCGCTCGTCGACCGAGCGCGGATCACGCCGGTAGTCCTCCCAGAGCGAGAGGACGTACGCGGGATTGGCCCGCGTCAGCTCATCGAGCTGCCCTGGGTGCACTCTTCAGCTGGGCCTGCATGTCCTGCGCCTGCTTGAGGTGGTCCTCCAGCGTCGGCAGGGTCTTGCTCGCCCAGGCCTTCAGGTCGGGATCCTTGGCGCCCTTGGCCTCACGCTTGAAGTCGGCGACGTCCTTCTTGTGGTCCTTCACCATCTCGTTGGCGTAGGCGCGATCGAAGTCGGCGCCGTTGAGCTTGGCCAGCCGGTCACGGAGCTGCTTGTGCTTGGCGTCGAGGTCCGCGGGCAGGGTCAGCCCCTTCTTCTCCGCGAAGTCCTTCAGCTCGGCGTTCGCCTTGCCGTGGTCGTCGGTCATGCGCTTGCCGAACTGCTTGACAGCGTCCGAGGCCCCTTTGTCGGCGGCCAGCTTGCCGAGCTCGACTTCGGCCATGTTGCCGTGCGCAGCCTCCATCACGAACTTGCGATCCCCCTGGGCCAGCCCGCCTTTGTTCTGGCCCTGCTTGGACTCCGGCTTCGGAGCCGGCTGCTGCGCCATGACCGCCGGCGGCAGGGCCAGCGCGGCGGCAACGGCGAATGCGAGCGTGGTGCGATGTAGCTTCATGGTGGTCTCCCTTCTGCGGTATTGCAAGCCGTGGTCAGGGCGGCCCCCACCCTTCCCCCTGCGACCAGACAGGCGGGTGCGAACGGCATACCAGCGAACGGGAATTAGAGTACGCGATCAGCGCGGTGTCACGCAGAGCAGCGAGGCGTGTCCCAGAGCAGCGTCACGGCTGGCCGGGACGCTGCGAACGTCTGGGGGCTTGGGGGCCATTTCGGGCCCCGCACGAGCCAAGTACTCCAGAGAAGCGCCACGGCTCCGCCGGGGCGCTGCGAACGTGTGGGGGCTTGGGGGCCATTTCGGGGCCCCGCACGAGCCAAGTACTCCAGAGAAGCGCCACGGCTCCGCCGGGGCGCTGCGAACGTGTGGGGGCTTGGGGGCCATTTCGGGGCCCCCATCTAACTATGACGCCAGCCGCAGGCCGGAGCGCATCTCGTACTCTTCCTGGGCCAGCAGCGAGGTGCCGCGGATGCGCGAGAGCGAGCCGCAGTAGCGGCAGTGCACGAAGGCGGGCTCGATCTCGACGAAGAGGCTGCCGCACTTGACGCAGCCCGCCCGCTCGACCGCGCGCCGGGGCAAACGGACGATCTTGGCGCGTGCCTGGACGTGCTCCACCGTGCGCTTGCGCGCCGGCTTCACGCTGGCCTTCCGCTTTCGCGCGGCTGGGGTCATGGACACGGCACCCGATTGTCCCCAAACGATGGGTCGGGGTCAACTTTCTCTGAGGGGGCTCTCGGCCGGCCCGATGATGCGCCGGATCGCGTCGATGAGCGTCGCGTAGTTCACCGGCTTGGACAGCACCGCGGCCACGCCGGCCGAGCGCACGTCGCTTCGCCGCATGCCCTGCAGGAGGTGGCCGATGGCCGAGACCACGATCACCGGCACCGTCGCGCCGTCCTGGATCTCGGCCAGGCGCCGGAGGAACTCCGCGCCGTCGATCTCGGGCATCATCATGTCGAGCAGGATCAGCGCCGGGCGATGCTCGGCGATGCGGGCCAGCGCGCCGGCCGGGTTGGCGAAGGCCACCGCCGGGTAGCCCGCGTGCTCGACCATGCCGATCAGCGTGTCCCGCGCCATCTCGTGGTCGTCGACGATCACAATCTCGTGCACGAGCCCCAATGTTATCCTCACCGGCAATGCGCGCCCTCACGACCGTGGTGCTGCTCCTGGCGCTGGCGGCGCCGCTCGGCGGGCCCGCCACGGCGCAGCCGGGGCTGCACCTCGTGCTCACGCCCTCGCAGAAGCCGACCGACCTGCTGGCGGCCGGCGAGGAGTTCGGCCGCGTGCTCGGCGGCCTGGTCGGCGTGCCCGTGCGGGTGACGGTGGCCTCGGACTACGCGGCGGTCATCGAGGCGCTGCGCAATCGCACCGCCGATCTCGCCTTCGTGCACCCAGGCGGCTACGTGCTGGCCCACCGCGAGGCCAGGGCCACGATCGTGGCGCGCAACCTGTGGCACGGCAAGTCCTCGTTCACCTCGCGCATCTTCGTGCGCAGGGAGTCGGGCATCAAGAGCGTGGAGGAGCTGCGCGGCAAGAGCATGGCCTTCGTGGATCCGGCCTCGTCGTCCGGCTACATCTATCCGATGGTGCTGCTGATGCAGCGCGGGCTCGTCAAGAACCGCGACCCCAAGACGTTCTTCAAGGAGGTCGTCTTCTCCGGCGCGCACGACGCCAGCATGCGCGCGCTGCTCAACGGCCACGTGGACGCCATCGCCTCGTTCGACGTCGCGCGCGAGCAATACTTGAAGGACCCCGCCGAGCGCGAGCGGATCGTGTTCGTCGCCGAGACGCCGGAGATCCCCGAGGCCGGCATCGCCGCCCGGGACGGGATGGATCCCGCCCTGTTCGCGCGCGTGCGCACGGCCTTGCTGTCGCTCAAGCCGCCGGCCCACGCTGACCTCCTCAAGCGGATGTACGAGATCGACGGCTTCGCGCCCGCCGAGGACCGCGACTACGATCCCGTGCGGGCGGCCATCGAGCTGCTGGGCGTCCGGCCGCGCTGAGCTCCCCGCCCGCGGCGGCTCCGGTGGCGCCGATGATCGAGGTCGCGGGTCTGCGCATCGTCCTGCCGCCGTCGGTGGTCGCAGTGGACGGCGTCGATCTCGCGATCCAGCCCGGCGAGTTCGTCGTCATCCTCGGGCGCAGCGGCGCCGGCAAGACCACCTTCCTGCGCGCGCTCAACCGCCTCGTGGAGCCGACGGCCGGCAGCGTGCGCGTGGCCGGCCGCGCCGTCACCGGCGCCGGCGCCGCCGAGCTGCGCGCTGCGCGCCGCCAGATCGGGATGATCTTCCAGCAGTTCAACCTCGTGCGCCGCGCCTCCGTGCTCGACAACGTGCTCGCCGGACGTCTCGGCTACGTGGCGCCGCTGCCGAGCCTGGTCGGCCGCGTGCCGCCGGCCGACCGCGCGCTGGCCCTCGAGTGCCTGGGGCGCGTGGGCCTCGGCCACCTCGCCGGCCGCCGCGCCGACACGCTCTCCGGCGGCGAGCAGCAGCGCGTGGCCATCGCGCGCGCCCTGGCGCAGGCGCCCAGCGTCATCCTCGCGGACGAGCCCACGGCCAGCCTGGACCCGGCGCTGACGACGGAGATCATGGGCATCTTGAAGGCGATCAACGTCGAGCGCCGCCTCACGCTGGTCGTGAGCCAGCACCAGCTCGAGACGGCCCTGGCCTACGCCACGCGGATCGTGGGCTTCCGCCGCGGCCGCGTCGGCTTCGACGGCCCGCCGTCCGCGGTGACCCCGGCGGTGGTGGACGCCATCTACGGAGGGGAAGAGGGGAACCCTCCCAGGGTGCCCCTCGATAAGAGAGACAACAAAGAGGCGAAATGAAACGCGCTGCTCTCTTCGTGGCTCTGCTCGTGCTGGCGTGGGTGGCGTGGGACACCGGCGCCGACCCGGTGCGGCTTGCGCGCGGGCTGCCGTGGATCGCCGACTTCGTGCGCCGCATGGTGCCGCCCGATCTGGCCGTGCTGCCGGCGGCGTGCAAGGGCGCCCTGCTGACCGTGGAGATCGCGCTCCTCGGCACCGCCGTGGCGGCGGTGCTGGCGCTGCCGCTCGGCTTCCTCTCCGCGCGCAACGTGGCGCCGACGCCCATCTTCTATCCCGCGCGCGCCGTCCTGAATCTCTTCCGCAGCGTGGACACGCTGGTCTACGCGCTCATCTTCGTGGCCGCGGTCGGTCTCGGTCCCTTCCCCGGCGTGCTGGCTGTGATCGCGTACACGACCACGTCGCTGGCCAAGCTCTACTCGGAGGCCATCGAGGGCATCGAGCCCGGCCCCGTCGATGCGATCACCGCCACCGGCGCCACGCGCCTGCAGATCCTGCGCTTCGGCGTGCTGCCGCAGGTGCTGCCGCTGTTCCTCTCCTACGTGCTCTACCGGCTGGAGACGAATATCCGCGCCGCCACCGTGCTCGGCTTCGTCGGCGCCGGCGGCATCGGCTTCTACTTGCAAACCTACCTCCGAATGATCGACTACCCCGCCGCCTCCACCGCGCTGCTGGTGACGATCGTCATGGTGATGGTCGTGGACGCGCTGAGCTCGCGGCTGCGCGCGCGACTGGTGTGATGGGTTGCTCGTGCACGACTTCACAGGCGCGACGACGAGGCTCTTGACACGCGCAACGGGAAGCCTAGTGTAGGCGCGCCGACGCCGTACGGCGTCGAGGAGGGTCAACGATGCCCCACTATCTCAGTCAGGCTGAGCTCGATCGAACCGCGCCCGCCGAGACCGCCGCGTTCCGCTCGCCCGTTCCGACGCAGATCGTCTCGAACGGCGAGTACAACCCCCTGCCGCAGACACGCGAGCAGCAGCGCGTGGAGGCGCGGATCAAGGAGATGGCCGATCAGCTCGGCCGCCGTCACGGCATGAGCCGCCGGTCCTTCCTGGCCAGCTCGGCCGGAATGGCGGCGGCGTTTCTGGCGATGAACGAGGTCTTCGGCTCGGTCTTCGACGTCGCACCCGCCGAGGCCGCCGAGCCCGGCGTGGCGAAAGCGCGCGCCGACGCCATGGCCAGCCAGTTCATCGTCGACGTGCAGACGCACTTCGTGCGCGACGACTTCAAGCAGGACGGCCTGCTGGGCCTGGCCCAGTACGCCAAGCAGCACTGGAACCCGGCCATCACCAACGAGAACGACCTCTACCGGTACAAGTTCGAGAACTACGTCAAGGAAGTGTTCGTCGACAGCGACACGAAGGTGGCGCTGCTCTCCGGGGCGCCGTTCGACGATCAGACGTGGGACCTGCTCAGCAACGACCAGATCGTGGCGGGCCGCGCGGCCATCAACCGCACCGCCGGCTCGCGGCGCATGCTGGCGCACACCGTGTTCACGCCCAAGAAGGGCGACTGGATGGCCGAGGTCGATCGCGCCATCGCCACGCTCAAGCCCGACAGCTGGAAGGGCTACACGATCGGCGATCCGCTCTTCCCCTCGAAGCTCGGCACGTACTGGCGCCTGGACGACGAGAAGCTCATGTATCCGTTCTACGAGAAGGCCGTGAAGAGCGGCATCAACACGATCTGCATCCACAAGGGGCTCTTGCCGGCCGACTACCAGACGTCCTGGCCGGAAGTCTGGAAGTACGCCACCGTCGAAGACCTCCCGAAGGCGGCCAAGGACTGGCCGAAGCTGAACTTCGTCATCTATCACGGCGCGCTGCGGCCGTTCCAGGAGTCCCCCGACGCGTCGCTGGCCGAGTTCGAGAAGACCGGCCGCATCCAGTGGGCCACCGACCTCGCCGAGATCCCGTCCAAGTACGGGGTGAAGAACGTGTACGGCGAGATCGGCACCGCCTTCGCCACCTGCGCCGTGTCCAACCCGCGCTTCGCGGCCGCCTTCATCGGCACGCTCGTTCGCGGCCTCGGCACCGATCGCGTGCTGTGGGGCACGGACTCCGTCTGGTACGGCTCGCCGCAGTGGCAGATCGAGGCGATGCGGCGGCTGGAGATTCCGGAAGACATGCGCAAGGCCCACAAGTTCGCGGCGCTGGGCTCGGCCGACGGCCGTACCAAGACCGCGATCTTCAGCGGCAACGCCTCGCGGCTCTACAACATCAACGTGAAGGCCGCGCTCGGGGCCATCACCACCGACAAGCTCGCGGCGATCCGCGCCGAGTACGTGGCCGCCGGCGGCGAGCGGAGCAACGCGCGCTTCGGCTACGTGGCCCGTTCTGCCTGATGTGCTACCGCGGCGGCGCCGGACGCTCGGCGCCGCCGCTTCATCAACGTTCAGCAAGGAGACTTTCATGAGGCCGCTCGGCACCCTGGTCACGCTCGCCGTGCTGCTGCTCACCGCGCTGCCCGTCCAGGGCGCGAGCCTGCCGACAGCGAAGCCCGAAGAGGTCGGCCTCTCGTCGGCGGCGCTGGCGCGCATCGGTCAGACGCTGCGCGCCGACGTCGAGGCCGGCCGCATTCCCGGCGCCGTCGTCGTCGTCGCCCGGCGCGGGCGCATCGCCTACAGCGAGACCGTCGGCTTCCGCGACAAGGCGAGCGGCGCCCCGATGAAGCCCGACACCATCTTCCGGATCGCCTCGATGACGAAGCCGATGGTGTCGGTCGCCGCGATGATGCTGCACGAAGAAGGGCGGCTGATGCTCGGCGATCCCGTGGCCAAGTACATCCCGGCCATCGGCGAGATGCGCGTCGCCGTGCTGGACGCCGGCGGCCAGACGCTGGAGTCCACGGTGCCCCTGACCAGACCGATGACCGTGCAGGACCTGCTCCGCCACACCTCCGGCTTGACCTACGGCAACCGGGGAACGACCGCGGCCCACAAGCTCTATCCCGAATCGTCGAGCCGCGCCTCGCGTGAGATCACCAGCGCCGAGTTCATCGATCGTCTCGCCAAGGCGCCGCTGCTCTTCCAGCCGGGGACGAAGTGGGAGTACAGCCTCTCCACCGACGTGCTCGGCCGCGTCGTCGAGGTCGCCTCGGGCAAGGGCCTGGGCCAGTTCCTCGACGAGCGGATCTTCCGCCCGCTCAAGATGGCCGATACGGGCTTCGTGGTGCCGGTGGCCAAGCGCGAGCGTCTCGCGCAGGCGCTCGCCACCGATCCGGACACCGGCAAGACGCAGGAGCTGATCGACGTGACGGTGCCGCCGAAGTTCGAGTGCGGCGGCGGCTGCGCGGTCTCCACCGCCGGGGACTACGTCCGCTTCGGCCAGATGCTGCTCAACCGGGGCTCGCTCGACGGCGCCCGCCTGCTCGGGCGCAAGACCGTCGAGTACATGACCTCCGATCACCTGGCGCCCGGCGTGACCGGCTTCAGCAACTACCTCCCCGGCGCGGGCTACGGCTTCGGCCTCGGCTTCGCCGTCCGCCGTGACGCCGGCGTGGCCGACTCCAACGGCTCAGCCGGCGACTACAACTGGGGCGGCGCCTTCGGCACCTACTTCTGGGTCGATCCGAAAGAACAGCTCGTGGTCGTCTCGATGACCCAGGCCCCAGGCCCGATCCGCGTCCACTACCGCCACCTCTTCAGGGCGCTCGTCTATCAGTCCATCAACGATTAGCGGAGTCAAACGACGAGCGGGAGGGGCGCCACGGCTTCGCCGGGGCGCCCTGAACGTTGGGGGGCTTGGGGGCCATGTCGGAGCCCCCATCTACAACTGACCATCGTCGCCCCAGCGATCGAGGAGAGCACGGTATGCAGGGTCGTCGTAGCGCGCGAGGCTGAAGGCGGGGGCGTAGCGCGGCAGCGTGCGGCCGGTGATGTGGTCGGCCAGCAGGTCGGCGGCGCCGTTGGACGACATGAGGCCATAGCCGGAGAGGCCGCCGAGGATGAACGCGCCCTCGACCGGCAGCGGGCCGGCCAGCAGGCGATTCTCGCGCGTACGCGTGTAGTAGCCGCCGTCGACGACCGCGCGCGGCAGCCGCGCCAGGTATTCCGCCATCCGTGGGACCATGCGCGACATGCCGCGGATGGCGATCTCGCCGTAGTACGGATCGAACTCCAGCGGGAAGTGCGGCTCCATCGGCTGGGTGTCGTAGGTCCAGATCAGCATCACGATCGGGCTGTCGCCCCCGCCCTCGGGGCGGCCGTGAACGCCGGCGGGAAATTCGTCGAGCAGATGCCGGTGCTCGGAGGTCGCCAGCTCGGCGCGCTCCTCGTCCGACCACGGCAGGCGCACGGCATCGGTCCAGATCGTGAGCGGCGCCGAGCGCGGGATGACGCCGAGCGTGTCGTGGAAGGCGAGCTTGGCGTGGCGCTCGCAGAAGAGCGGCAGCTCGACGCCGAGCAGGCGCCCGACGCTCTTCATCAGCGGCCCGGCGGCCGCGACGAAACGCGGCGTGGCGATCGTGTGCGCGCCGCCGGCGCCCTCGATCCGCACCCCGCTGACGCGGCCGCCCGAGGTCTCCACGCCGGCCACGCGGCCCTCCAGCAATCGCACGCCCTTGTCGCGCGCACGCTCGAGCAGGTACATGCCGAGCTGCTGGCCGCTGAACCAGCCGCAGCGCCGCGCGTGCAACAGCGCCACGGTGTCCTCGGTCACCCACGGGTAGTGACGGCGGATCAGCGCGCGATCGGTGATCACGTCGCTGCCGGTCGGCTCGCCGTCGAATCCCTCGGGGGCCGGCGGGCGATACTCGCTGCCGGGACGATCGTGCACGCGCACCGGGCCCGAGCCGAGCGCCGCCGCCTCCTGCGCCCGGGCGAGGAAGCGCGGCACCAGCGCGGGATCGCCCGTGGCAAAGAGATAGCCGCGGCGATTCATGCGGAAGACGTTGCCGCTCTCGCGCGCCAGCTCTTCGAGGAGGTCGATGCTGCGGGTCATCAGCGCGACCATGTCGTCGCCGGGGCCCGGCCACCAGTTGCGATAGCACTCGGCCGACTTGTCGCTGGTGAGCGAGAGCGGCGGGCGCTCGTCGACGACCACGACGTCGGTGAGGCCGCGGCGGACGGCCAGGTGGTAGGCGGTGGCGAGGCCGGCGATGCCGGCGCCGCAGACGACGACGTCGGCGCTGCGCGGGGTCATGGGCGCTCGATTGTAATACACGCCGGGCGCGCCTTCGAAAAGTCGACGGCACGCGATTGGCATGCCAACGGGCGCTCCCGGCCGGTGGACCGGGACGACTGAATGCCGATCCCCGAAGACATCGAGCCCGAGCCGCAGGTGGACACGCGCATGCTGGAGTTCGTCCAGCGGCGGCGCGAGGAGCAGGCGACCGCCCGCCGCCAGCGCGTCCAGGCCATCGCGATCACCGCGCTCGGAATCATCGGAATCATCCTCACGGTTTCCAACGCCGTGCTCGTGAGCCGGCTCGTCGCGCGCCCGGTGACACCGCCGGCGGTCGTCCCGGCGCCCACGCGCTCCGCGCCGTCTGCTGCGCGCGTGGAGCCGCCGCCCGCGCCCGCGAGCCAGCCCCCACAGCCTACGCCGGCGCCGACGCCGCCCGCGGCATCGGTGCGCAGCGAGGCGCGGGCCGCCGCGCCGGCCGCGTCGGTGCGTAGCGAGCCACGCTCCGAGGCGCCGACGCCATCGGTTGGCGACGAGCCGCGAACCACCGAGCAGACGGCGCCGCCGACAAGCGATCCGTCCCGCCGCGAGAGCTCTCCGCCGGCTCTGCCCGAGCGGTCAGTACCGGTGGCGCGCCCGAGTGCAGTCCGTGAGAGCCGGCAGCCGGGCGCGCCACGCGAGACCGTTTCGACCGCCATCGAGACCGACCCCGCGCTCCGCACCGCCCAGTGGATGATTCGCACCTACGGCCCGCTCGACGCGGAAACCAAGGCGCTCGCCGCCGCCGAGTTCTACACCGGCGACGACAGCGCCTTCTGGGATCGCGTGGTCGCGCACGTCCGCGCCTTCCGCTAGAGGCACGCCAACCAGAGGCGCGACCCGGCTCCGCCGGAGCGTGACGAACGTTGGGGGCATGGGGGCCATTTCGGGGGCCCCCATGTGAAAAGTCAGAGCCGTCTGCGCACGCGGGGGTCGAGCATGTCGCGGAGGCCGTCGCCGAGCATATTGACGCCGAGCACGGTCACGGCCAGGAAGATGCCGGGGAACAGGATGTTGTGGGGGAAGATGCGGAAGAGCGCGCGGCCTTCGGCCATGATGTTGCCCCACGTCGGCGTCTCCGGCGGAATTCCCACGCCGAGGAACGACAGGATCGCCTCCAGCAGAATGGCCGAGGCGCAGACGAACGTCGATTGCACCACGAGCGGCGCGAGCGTGTTGGGCAGCACGTGGCGCGCCAGCAGCGCGGGCGTGCGCGCGCCCAGCGCGACGGCCGCCTCCACGTAAGGCTCCTCGCGCAGCGACAGTACCAGCGCGCGTACCAGCCGCACGACGCGCGGCACCTCGGGGATCACGATGGCCAGGATGACGCTGCGCAGTCCCGCGCGCGAGAGCGACACGAGGCCGATCGCGAGCAGGATCGACGGGATGGCCATGAGCCCGTCCATGACGCGCATCACGATGCCGTCGAGCCAGCGGAGATAGCCGGCCA
>QHRW01000147.1 GCA_003220265.1 Candidatus Rokuibacteriota bacterium
TTTTGGCACCGCCGAGATCCTTGGTTTCGTTGTAGTCACGCGCGTAGAGCGCGCTGGACAATGGCGGTGGCGGGCCGGGGCGGAACTGATCGGCGCTCTTCATGCCCCACGGTTTTGCCTGGGCGTATTCTGCGAACGCCGGGGGCTGCGTCGGAATCCAGACCCCGGGGTTCGTGATGGGGCGGTAGGTATCCGGCACGTTGGTGGCATCGGTCGAGCGATCGGCCTGGACGAGGGCGGCCACCCGTTCGCCGAGCGCGATGCCGTCGTTCTTCGCGGCCCCGTCGGGCAGGCGGGCCAGGGAATCGGCGTAGGCTTCATCGATCTTGGCTCTCTGGGCGGGCACGAGCTGGATCAAGATGTGTCGCGCAGCGGACACGGCCGCGGCCTCCGCCGAGGCGTTCGGCGCGGCAGGAAGTTTCGCCGTGTAAGTGGCGTATCGACCTTGAACCGTGTTGATCGCATCAGACATTGCGACATGCACCATCGCCATGCTGCGCGACCAGGGGTTAACGGCGATGTTTGCGGCCTTCAGCATGTCAATCGCGATTTGATTCCAGTCGGTGACGACATCCGCGTGCGCCGTGGCGGCGCACATCGTCATGAGTATTCCGATCGTTGTGACAGCAATGCGCCTCATGGTCGTCTCCTAGCGCGGGTTTTAATCGACTTCGTGTGGACTATTAATGCACGCATGAGATTTGGACCCAAATCCGCGTTCCTCGTTCGTTCAGCTACGCCTCACACGAGCCGTTCCCGCGGCATCCTCGGGCATGCCGGATCAGGCGCCCCCCGGTCTTGAAGAGACCGAAACGTCGGATCCTCGGCCAGCCGCTCGGCGTCGTTGGTGTCCTCGTACCCGGCCAGGCGGCTGTAGTGGGGTTGAACGAGAGGCGAACCGGGCCAGCTTCCGCATCACCCATTGGGTGGTGCCCTCCACGCCAGCGAGAAGCCCCCGAGGGCCGCGTTTCAGGCGGGCGTTGAGGGATTGTGACCCGATTCGGTTCAGCGATCAAATCGAAAATGCGGGCCAAGACAAAAGGTCGGCGACTCGGATCACCGCAGGCCGAGAGCGAAGCGAAGCGCGCGCTCGACCGCAGCCAGCTTGTCGGGAGCGAGTGGGCGAATCAATCGCCCCAGCGATGCCTTCGGAATTGTCGTGATCGTGTCGAGGTTGACCACGCAGGCCTTCGGAAGACCGTCCGCGGTCGTCAGCGTGACCTCAGTGGGGATGCCGCGAACTCGCGTCGTGATCGGGGCTATCGTCACGAGGGCGCGGACCTCATAGGCCTCGTTGCGAGAGAGCAGGACGACGGGGCGACGACGGGCCGGCGCCGGCAGCTCTGCCCACCAAATCTCGCCGCGCCGCATCTACCAATCTTCAGTCGCGAGCAACCTGACAGCCGCGGCCTGGGCCGCCTTCACTTCGCGGCGATTCTCCGGCCGGCGTCGATATCCGGCCTGGTACTCCAATACCATCCCGAGCTGAGCCTGATGCTCGAGCCAGTGCCGGAGTGCATCCTGGACGACGGTACTGCGACTCTTGCCCGTCGTGCGGCGGACGCGCTCGAGTGCTCGGTACAGATCGGGTGGAATACTGACGGCGACTTTTGTCGCGGCGCGCGCCATGGGCCCTCCTCTCAGGAGTATGACCTGAGTATAACTCCGGTCATACCCGAACTCTGCCCTAGACCATCGGCCACCGTGAGCGCGGGTGACTGACCCCCGTGCGCGCCAGCAGGCTCTCGCCGATCTCCTGCACTTTCTCGTAGAGACGCGGCTCGTCGACGAACGACTGGCGGTAGGCGTCCACGACGACGCGGCCGTCGATGATCACGGTGTGCAGGCTGCGGCCGTCGGCGTTGTAGACGAGGTTGTTGAGCGGGTTGAAGAGGGCCTGCCACTCGGGGCGCTGGGTGTCGAACAGCAGGAGGTCGGCCTTCTTGCCGGGCTCGAGCGAGCCGATGGCGTCGCCGACGCCGAGCGCCTGGGCGCCGGTGAGCGTGGCCAGCTCCAGCGCGGTCTCGGCGGGGATCAGCGTGATGTCCTGTCGCGCGTCCTTGTACTGGATGGCGGCCATGTTGAGGGCGCGCAGGATGTCGAGGTGGTTGGAGTTGTTCGGCGAGTCGCAGCCGAGCGCGACCTTCACGCCCTTGGCCACCAGCTCCGGCAGGCGGCCGTGCTGGACGGCGCCGCGCGCGCCCTTGGCCGCGGTCACCGGGCACATCGCGGCCGTCGTGCCCGTGCGCGCCATCAGCTCGATCTCGAGGTCGTCGATGCCGAGCACGTGCGCCAGGCAGACGTTGGGCCCGAGGAGGCCCAGCGACTCGAGATAGGCCGTGGGACTCGCCGCGCCGTGGGCCTGATAGTCCGCGCGCGCCTTGGCGCCGCTGCCGAAGTGCAGCGTGAGGAACGTGCGGTGCTCGTCGGCCAGGCGCTTGAGGGCACGCAGCAAGTCGCTGCTGCACGTCTCCGGCGAGAACGGCATCGCCCAGGCCTGCACGCGGCCGTTCAAGCGCCCGTGCCACTTCTTGAGGAACGCCGAGGTGCGATCGACCGCCTCGGAGGCCGCGTAGCGCGGCAGGGGAAAGGGCGCGTCGCGATCGGTGACGCACTCGCCGAGGATCACCCGGATGCCCGCGTCCTCGTAGGCCTGCAGGCAGGCGTCGGGATACTTGGTGCTGCCGGGGTCCACGAAGCAGACAGTGCCGTTGCGTACCAGCTCCACGAGCCCGAGCAGCGTGGTGTGGTACTCCTCCTCCTCGGTCATCGCCATCTGCAGCTTGAACACCTGGGGCAGCGGGCTGCCGACGTCGTCGGGGAAGATGCCGCGCACGGCGTGCGCATAGCTGATGTGCATGTGGCCATTCACGAAGCCGGGCGTGACGACCATGTGGCGGCCGTCGATCACCCGGTCGGCGCGCGCGGTGGCCAGCTCGGCGGCCTTGCCGACGCGGGCGAGGCGGCCATCCTCGATGAGGAGGGCGCCGTCCTGGATGATGCGGCGCTGGGGGTCGAGCGTCAGCACGTAGCGAGCGTGGTCGATCTTGAGCGTCTGTGGTGGCATGGCGTCGATGGCTCCTCCAGCGCGCCGATGCTATCATCCGCCAGCGGGGAGGTCACCATGGAGCGGCGACAGTTCCTCAAGCTCGGTGCCGTTGCGAGCGGCATGTTTGCCGTGGGTGGTGTCATCGCGTCGGGTCGGCGAGCGGGCGCGCAGAGCGGCGCGATTCCCAGCGTCGATCGGCTGGTTCTGACGAACGTCGTGGACAACATCTACGACATCTTCGCCAAGGGCGGCAAGCTCGACACGATCACCGTGCAGCGGGCGGCGTTCGCGCGCGCCGGCGACACGCTGCTGGCCGAGCACGGGCTGGCCTACCACCTCGAGTCGCTCCGCGGCTCCGAGCGTCGGGAGATCCTCCTGGACTTCGCGCTCACCGAGCTCAACGTGACCCACAACTATCGCGCGCTGAAGATCGATCCGGGCCGCGCCGACGCCCTGATCCTCAGCCACGGCCACGTGGATCACTACGGCGCGCTGGCGCCGCTCGTCGACAAGGGCGCGATCAAATCGGGGCTGACCCTGTACGCCGGCGGCGAGGACACGTTTTGCCGGCGTGTCGTCACCACCCCCGCGGGCCAGACCGAGATGGGCCAGCTCGACGCCCCCGGGCTCGAGGCGCGCGGGCTCAAGGTCGTGCTCGCCAAGCAGCCTACCGTCGTCGGCGGCCACGCGGTCACCACGGGACAGATCGACCGCCTGACGGATTTCGAGAAGCCACCGGCGGCGGGGCGCCTCGTCGTCGGCCCCATGGACTCGGCGTGCTCGGCGCCGCACTTCGGCACCACGCAGGTGGTCGCCAAGCCCGGCGAGCTGGTGTTCGACAATTTCCAGGGCGAGCACGCGACCGTCTATCACGTCAAGGACCGCGGCCTCGTGGTCATCACCTCGTGCGGCCACGCCGGCGTCATCAACTCCGTCCGCCAGGCGCAGAAGGCGACGGGGGTGCAGAAGGTCCACGCCATCGTGGGAGGCTTCCATCTGGCGCCGGCGTCCGACGAGATCGTGGACAAGACGGTCCAGGCCTTCAAGGCGATCGATCCCGACTACGTGATTCCCGAGCACTGCACGGGACTGAACACCATCATGGCCGTCCACCGCGAGATGCCCAAGAAGCTGGTGATGCCCTCGACGGGGACGCGCGTGATCTTCGGCGCCTGAGCCGCCGGCACTCGATGACAGGAGGCGACACCGTGAACGAGGCGCCGCGCATCACGGGCGTGCTCTCGCCCGTCGTCACGCCCTTCAAGGCCGACCTGGCGCCCGATCCCGAGCGGTTCGTGCGCCAGTGCCGCTGGCTGCTCTCGCAGAACGTCGGTCTCGCGGTGTTCGGCACCAACTCCGAGGCCAACTCGCTTTCAGTAGACGAGAAGCTCGAGCTGCTCGACCGCCTGGTCGGCAGCGGCCTCGACCCCGCGCGGATGATGCCCGGTACGGGGCACTGCGCGCTGCCCGACTCCGTGCGATTGACCGCGCACGCGGTCAAGCTCGGCTGCGGCGGCGTGCTGATGCTGCCGCCGTTCTACTACAAGGGCGTGAGCGACGAGGGGCTCTACCGCAGCTTCGCCGAGATCATCGAGCGGGTGGGGGAGTCGCGGCTGCGCGTGTACCTCTATCACATCCCGCCCGTCGCCCAGGTGCCGATCACGCTCGGCCTCGTCGAGCGGCTGCTGAAGGCGTACCCGGCGCAGATCGCCGGCATGAAGGACAGCGGCGGCGACTGGAAGAACACGCAGGCCTTCCTCGACGCGTTCGCCCGCGGCGGCTTCGACGTGTTCCCGGGCGCCGAGACGTTCCTGCTGCAGGGGATGCGTCACGGCGGCGCCGGCTGCATCAGCGCGACGGCCAACGTGAACCCGGCCGCGATCGCGCGTCTGTACGACACGTGGCAGGCCGCCGACGCCGACGCGCAGCAGAAGCGCCTGGACGAGATCCGCGGCACGTTCGCGAAGTTCCCGATGATCCCCGCGCTCAAGGCCGCCGTCGCCCACTACGGCGGCGACGCCGGCTGGTCCACCGTGCGCCCGCCGCTCGTCGCGCTGACGTCCGAGCAGAGCCGCGCGCTCGTGACCGAGCTCGACCAGCGCAAGTTCACGATGCCGGGGCTCCGCGCGTGAGCGGCAAGCCGATGGTGCTCGAGTTCGGGATGGGCGTGGACGTGCACGGGCTCGACGGCACCAAGGCGGCGTGCCGCGCCGTCTCCGACGCCATCCGTCACTCGAGCCTGCCGCTCTTCGCGGATGCGCGGGCCAAGGGCGGCAAGATGCTGGTGGCCGTCACCGTCGGCGTGCCCGATCCGGCCTCCGTCGACGTCGAGCGCGTGCGCAAGGAGCTGCCGCACGGCGAGGTCACGGTGACCCCGGTCGCCGGCGGCCTGCGCGTGCCCGGCTCCGACACGCTGATCGCCTGCGCGTCGATCACGGTCAGCATCGAGTACCCGGACGGCAAGGGATGAGCGGCCTCGGCCTCAAGCGCCTGCAGCATCTCGTGCTGTGGGTGGGTAACGTCGAGCGCAGCGTGCGTTTCTACTGCGACGTGCTGGGCTTCGAGGTGCAGCGTCGCTATCCCAACGCCGCGTTCCTCACGATCCCGGGCAGCGGCGACGATCACAACCTGGGCCTCTTCGAGCAGCCGGGATTGCGTCCGCCCGACGAGGGCGTGGCGCGCATGTACCACGCGGCCTGGGAAGTGGCCGAGCTGCCCGATCTCGCGCGCGCCCGCCAGCGGCTGATCGAGGCGCGCTCGCTCGTGGGCCAGTCGGACCACGGCACCAGCCTCTCGCTCTACGCCAAGGATCCCGACGGCCTCGAGTTCGAGCTCTTCTGGACCGTCCCCGACGGCAAGCCTGCCGGTACGCGCCCGCTCGACCTCGACCACGAGCTGGCCAAGCGCGGCTTGATCGCGCGGGCTTAGGTAGTCGCCACGAGCAGTTCCTCTGAATTGTTTGGCGGACGAAGGCCATCTGTCCTGCCCGCGAAGTAGCGTTGGGCAAGCGTCGCTGCCGATACGTGCTGGACCTCTCCAAAGCCGGCCGCGCGGGCCAGTGTCAGCATCTCTGTCGGCGTGAAGAAGCTGATGAACGGTGTGCCGTTTGCTTGGGCCCCCGCGAGCGCTTGCTCAATCCCGGGACGCACCTCTGGGTCCGCCAGCTCGATCGGAAGCATGAACGACATGGCGAGCGTGGAGCCCGGAGCGAGCGCCGCGACCTGGCGCAACGTCGCCCCAATCGCGCCCTTGGTCAGGTACATGCTGACACCAGTGGACGCTACCACCGCGGGCCGCCCAGAGTCGAAGCCCGACGCTGCCAGCCGCTCCCACCACGCGTCGCCGGCCTCGAAGTCGACTGGCACGAGCCGCAGGAACGACGGGATGCCGAGGCCGAGGTCGACGAGGCGCTGGCGCTTCCACGCCTGAGGGCCGGGCCGATCGATCTCGAACACGAGCAGACGACCGGCAAGCTCCGGCCGACGCTGGGCGAAGCTGTCCAGGCCCGCTCCGAGGATCACGTACTGCCCGACGCCACGGGCAGCTTGTTCCGCGACGAGATCTTCGATGAAGCGGGCGCGGGCCACGATGGAGGTGCGGAAGGGCCGCGTGAACGGGCTCATGTCTGGACGGCTGCGCCATCCGTCGTCTGGAGCCGCCAGCTTCAAGCCGACTTCGTCTTCGAGCACGTGCGGCGGCGAATCGACTTCTACGTGCAGCGCCCGCCACAAGGCGACCCGCACCGCCGTGTTGTCTGGCGCCGCCACTTGCATGTCATGCATGTTCCGAGAGACAGCCTCAAGACAAAAACACGCCGCCGTTGACGTGGATGGTCTGCCCGGTGATGTAGGCGCCGTCGGGCAGGCAGAGCTGGCGGACGATCGCGGCGATCTCTTCCGCGCGGCCCAGACGCCCGAGCGGCGCGCGATGCGCGCCCATCCCGGACGGTCGCGTGCCGGCGCTGGCGCCGCGCACGGTGTCGATGGCGCCCGGCGCCACGCAGTTCACGCGGATGTTGTGCTCGGCCAGCTCCATCGCCAGCGCGTGCGTGAGGCCGATGAGGCCGGCCTTGGCGGCGCAGACGTGGGCGCGGCCGGGGGTGCCGAGGAAGGCGGAGACGCCGCCGAGCGTCACGATGGCGCCGCCGCGGCCGCCGCGGATCATGTGCGGCACCGCCGCCTTCGCCGTGAGGAAGGCGCCGTCCAGCGGGACGGCCAGCACGCGGTGCCACTCGTCCAGGCTCATCTCGAGAAACGGCGTCTGCTTGCGGATGGCCGGGTTGCAGACGAGGAAGTCGAGGCGGCCGAAGGCGCTCACGCACGCCTCGGCCAGCGCGGTGGCGTCGCTCTCGCGCGTGACGTCGCCCATCTGGACGACGGCGCGGCCGCCGGCGGCCTGGAGCTCTTCGGCCACCGCCTGGGCAGCCGGCTTGTCGCTGAGGCCGTTGACGACGATCGCCGCGCCCTCCTCGGCCAGGTAGAGCGCGATGGCGCGCCCGATGTTGCGGGCGCTGCCGGTCACGATCGCCGCCGTTCCTGCCAGCCGCCCGTCTGCCCTTACTCGCATGGTCATGTCCTCTCGCCGTTGGGATGAGCCGCCGGCCCAGCGTATCATCGGGCGCGTGTCCACGACCGAGCCGCCGATCCGGCCGACGCTCGGCGAGCTCTATCGCGGCTTCCTGCAGGCGGGCGCCCGCGGTTTCGGCGGCACGCTGCCGTGGGCGCGGCGCATGCTCGTCGAGGAGCGCCGGTGGCTCACCGCGCAGGAGTTCACCGATACGTTCAGCCTCTGCAACTTCCTGCCTGGCCCGAACGTCGCCAGCATGTCGGTCATCATCGGCGCGCGCTTCCACGGGGTGCTCGGGTCCGCGGCCGCGCTGGGCGGGCTGCTCACCGTTCCGCTGACGTCGATCCTGACGTTGGCCGTGCTCTACACGCGCTTCGGACAGTTGCCCGGCATCGACGCTGCGCTACGCGGTGTGGGCGCGGCGGCCGGCGGGCTCGTGCTGGCCACCGGCCTCAAGATGGCGACGTCGCTCGGCCGCACGCCGCGCGTGTTGATCTTCCTGATCGCCGCCTTCATCGCCGTCGCCGTGCTGCGCTGGCCGCTCGTGCCGGTGCTGTTCGGGCTGGGACCGATCAGTGTGCTGGCCGCCTGGCTCGGGACGCTTGCCGCCTGGCGCGTGCGCGCGTGAGCCCGCTCGTCACCATCGGGCTGCGCTTCTCGGTGCTCTCGCTCGTCGCCATAGGCGGCGTGACGTCGATCCTCCCCGAGGTCCATCGCGTCACGGTGGACGTGCACCACTGGCTGACCGACGCGGAGTTCACGCAGATGTTCGCGATCGCCCAGGCCTCGCCCGGGCCGAACATGCTGATCGTGGCACTCATCGGCTTCCATGTGGCGGGGCTGCCCGGCGCCCTCACGGCGGCGGCGGCGATCTGCCTGCCGTCGTGCACGCTCGCCTATCTGGTCGAGCGCGTGTGGCAGCGCTTTCGGGGCACGCCGCTGCGGCGGGCGGTGGAGGCCGGGCTGGCCCCGATCACGATCGGGCTCATGCTGGCCACCGGCTGGCTCGTCGCGCGGGGCGCGCCGGGCACCAGCGGGGTCGCCTACGCGATCACCGCCGTCAGCGCCGCGCTCGTCCTCTTCACGCGCGTGCACCCGCTCTGGTGCCTCGCCGTCGCCGCCGCGCTCGGCCTGCTGGGCCTCGTGTAGGCGCGTTCACCTGGCCCGAAACACGACCAGGCGATTGGCGCCGGACTCCGGCGCCCACACCTCGCCGGGGCGGCCGAGGATCTGGCGCACGCGGGCGCCCTCGCGATCGCTGGGGAAGACGTCGAACTTCTCCGTCTCGGGATCGAAGCGCACCATCGCGTTGGCGCTCCACTCGCTCAGCCACACCTTGTCGCGCTCGTCCACGTACACGGCGTAGGTCTGCGGCCGCTCGCCGGGCAGCTTCCACGTCTTCCACGACTTCGTTTTGGGATCGAAGGCGCTCACGTTCCCGGAGTTCCACTCGCTCACCCAGACGCGCCCCTTCGAGTCGGACCAGACGCGGCGCGCGCCCTGGTCCTTGGTGGGCGGCTCGATGATCGTGGCGGCGCCGCTGTCGAGATCGATGCGCGCGATGTGGCTGCCGGCCAGCGACGCGTAGTAGACGTCGCCCTCCGGCGTGGTGGCGATGCCGTAGGGCCCGCGGCCGCGCGGCGCGTCCCAGACCTTCAGGTCGCCGCTGGCCGGATCCAGCCGGCCGTAGACGCCCTGCTGGCCCGTGAACCACACGCGCCCGCGCTTGTCGAAGGTGAGCGTGTTGAGGTTGACGTAGCCGCGCGCCTCCGGCAGGTACCAGTGCTTGACCTCGCGGGTCCTGGGATCGACGCGCACGATCGAGTTGGTGCCGCCCTCGGTGACCCACGGCGCGCCGTCGGGGCCGATGACGACGCCGTGCGGGGCGGCGCCGCGTCCGAGCGGCGTGAGCTCGACCTTGCCGGTGGCGGGATCGAGGCGGCCCAGCTTGCCGTCGCGCTGCGCCGTGTACCACACGATGCCGTCGGCGCCGACGGCGACGTCGTGCGGATAGCCGCCGTCCTTCGGCAGGTTGTACGCCTTGATGGTGACGTCGGTCGGCGCGGCGACCAGCGGCAAGGCGACGAACGCGTACAGCAACACGGCGAGGATCACGAGCGGCCAGCGATGCATGCGAGCCTCCATTGGGAGGGGGAACCCTCGCAGGGTTCCCCCCTTCCCCTCCATCACCGCACGCCCGCCGCCTGCAGGCGCGGGAAGACCACGTCGCGAAACGCGTCCACTTCGGGCTCGGGCGGCGCGAAGGTGAGCAGGGGCATCAGGTAGAGGTTGCGGATGCCGAGCTTGCTCATCTCCACGATCCGGTCCGCACAGTCGGCCGGCGTGCCGACGAGCCCCAGCGCAGCGCAGAGCTCGGTGACGACGTCGTCCGGCACGAACGAGGTGGCGGCGATCGCGGCCTCCCAGTCGTGGGCGTGCGAGAGATCGGGATAGACCTTCCAGACCGCGTCGGGAATCTCGAGCTTCGGGAGCTTCACGCCGGCCGGCTCCAGCCAGTGGCCGCCCCAGCGCAGGATGCCCCAGTGCACGGCCGTCGGCCGCGCCAGCCGCCGCGCTTCCGTCGTGGAGGCGGCGGTGCCCGTGCGCACCGCCCAGACGATCTCGAGATCGTCCAGCCGCCGGCCCGCGCGCTTGGCGCCGCGCTCGAGGTACTCGAGGGCGCGCTGGACGATGCCGCGGTTGAAGCCCACCAGCAGTAGCACGCCGTCGGCGATCTCGCCGGCCAGCTCGATGGCCTTCGGCCCGGAGGCGGCCATCAGCACGGGAATCCGGCGACTGCTCGCATAGGTGAGCCGTCCGGGCGTGCCGTGGAAGTCCACCGTCTGGCCCGCCACCAGCGCTTTCACGGTGGCGATGCAGGCGCGCATCTCGGCTAGCGTGGCGGGCTTGCGGCCGATCGTGCTGGCCGAGGTGTAGCCGGTGCCGATCATGAACTTCACGCGGCCGGGCGCCAGCTCGTCCACGGTGGTGATCGCGCCGGCCAGCACGGAGGCATCGCGCGTGAACGGATTGGTGACGGCGGGGAAGAGCGTGAGCCGCGAGGTGTGCGTGGCGGCCTGGCCGAGGACGACGAACGTGTCGCGCGAGATCATCTGGCTGTCGAGGATGCCGACGCCGTCGAAGCCGCCCGCCTCGACGCGCTGGATGAGCGACATGATCTTCGGGACCGGCGCCGTTCCGGGAATGCGCAGGTGAACGCGGAGGCCGGCGTCGCTCATAGGCGGAACTCGAGAAAGTCGCGCAGCGCCGCCAGCACGGCCTCGGGGTTGTCCTCGTGCAGGGTGTGGACGGCGCGCGGGATCTCCACGAAGCGGCCCTGCGGCAGCTCCTTCACCATGCGCTCGGCCACGTCGCGGTCGAGCACCGTGGACTCGGCACCGCGCAGCACCAGCGTGGGCACCGTGATCTTGGGCAGCAGCGCCCACCAGTCGACGCCACCGGTGTTGCGCCGTTCCTTGACGCTCGGATGCCACTTCCAGACGAGCGCGCCGTCCTGCTCCTTCAGGCTCTGCGAGGCCACCCACCGGTAGTAATGGATGCCGGGGTAGGGATTGCCGCGATAGAGATGCCGCGCGGCCTGCTCGATGCTGTCCCACGTCGGCGGCTCCGGCGGTCCTGACGAGGGCGCGCTGGCCTTGGCGCTGACCTCGGGCCCGATGTCCACCACGACCAGCTTCTGCACAGCCTGCGGGCGCTGCGCGGTGAAGTACATGGCGTTGCGGCCGCCCATCGAGAGCCCGATCATCACCAGCGAGGTGACGCCGAGCTGCTCGAGCACGCCGCTCAGATCGTCGAAGGCGACGACCGGGTTGTAGACGTCGGCGGGGTCGCTGTCGCCGTGCCCGCGCTGGTCCAGCGCGTAGACGTGGAAGTGCGGCTGCAGAGCGAGGCTCAGCGTGTCCCAGGCGTGGGCGTGGCCGGTGAAGCCGTGCAGCAGCAGCAGCGGGGTGCGGCCCTCGCCGCCCCAGTCCAGGCAGCGCAGGCGGAGGCCCTTGACGACGAGGTCGCGGTCGAGCGGGCGTAGTCGGTTCATGGCGCTCAGGATACAACCGTCCGGCGGGGAACTCGCACCGTGCGTGCGACCTCCAGGACGGCGGCGATCAGCGGCGAGGTCGAGCGGTCGCGATGGTAGACGAGGTCGATCGGATGCACGAAGCCGCGCTCGCGGATGGCGAGAGCGTGCAGCGTGCCGGCCGTGAGCTCCGTGCGCACCACTTCGCGGGAGACGATGCCGATGCCGGCGCCCAGCGCGACGGCGCGCTTGATAGCCTCGTTCGAGCCGAGCTCCATGTGCACCCGCAGCCGGCGCGTGGCCGCGCCGAGCCGCGCCTCGATGAAGCGCCGCGTGGTCGACACGGCCTCGCGGACGATCAGCGGCGCGTCGGCCAGCTCGCGCACCGACACGCTGCGCCGCCGCGCCCACGCGTGTCCGGGCGCCACGATGACCACCAGCGGGTCGCCATAGAACGGTCGGCGCGCCAGGACCGCGTGCTGCTGCTCGGCGCCGAGGAGCCCGATGTCGTCGGTGAGCGTGACCACGCGCTGCACGATGCCCTCGGAGACGTCCAGGCTCAGGGCGACGTGGATGCCGGGGTATCGCCGGTGGAAGGCCGTGATGAGGTCTGTCACATAGCTCGCGCCGGTGGGGCCGGTCACCACGCGGAGCGTGCCGCTGGTGAGCCCGCGGGCGCCTTCCAGATGGCGCCCGGCCTCGTCGACCAGGGCGAAGATGCGGCGCGCGTAGTCTTGCAGCGTGCGCCCGGCGTCCGTCAGGCGCGGGCGCCGCCGGATGCGCTCGAAGAGCTGCACGCCGCAGTCGCGCTCGAGCTGGCGGATCTGCAGCGTCACCGCCGGCTGCGTGACCGACAGCGCCTCGGCGGCCCGGCTGAAGCTGCCGGTCCGGGCCACGGCCTCGAAGACGCGGAGCTGGTTGAGGTTCAGGCTTGCGATCGTACCCGCATCGAAACTTATGGAGACGGAGATTTTTATTAGCTTAGCTTTCTTCCCGCCCGCGGCCATGCTGCGGCCATGGCTGACTGGATTCGTCGGGCGCTCTGGGGGACGCGGCTCGGCCGCCGCCCCCAGGCCGAGCGGGTGCGCGAGGCGGTGATGCTCGAGTGGCTGCTGTACGGAGGGCTCGGGCACTAGATTGCGGCGGTGCCGCGGGCGGCCGTAGAATTCCGCCCGTGCGCCTTCGCCTCGCCGGCCTCGTCCTGATCGTCGCCGCGCTCGCCGCGTGCGCCGGGCCCCAATCGCTGGTGCGGCGCCGCGCCTACCAGGGCGTGGCGCTCGCGCCTCACCAGCAGGCCACCGTGTTCGCCGTGTGGGACACCGGCGACGGGGGGCTCACGTACCTCTGCGAAGTGGACGGGCGCAGCTACCGGCGCCCCGGCTACGCCAACCCGTGCCCGTCGGTGCTCTATGTCCTTCCGGGCGAGCACCGCATCGGCGTGGAGAATCATCGCGGCGGGCGCGTGTCCGTCGTGATCGTCGGCCTGCGGACGGAGGCCGCGCGCACGTACGAGATCAGCGTGGACTCGCGCCCGGGCGTGGCCGCGTTCTACGTGCGCGAGATGGAGCCCGGCTTCACACTGACCTACAAGGACGTGGGGCCCACGTTCTTTCTCAAGGGCGACCGCGTCAACACGCCGATCGACCCGGCCGACGCCGACTAGCCGCCATGATCGTGCGCACCGAGTTCCGTGACCTCGACACGCCCACCGGCGCCATGCGCTGCCACGTGTACGCGCCGGCGGCGCCGGCCGGCGACAAGCGCTATCCCGGCCTGCTGCTCTATCCCGAGATCTACCAGCAGACCGGCCCCATCGCGCGGCTCTCCGCGCAGTTCGCCGGCCACGGCTACGTCGTGATGGCGCCGGAGATCTACCACGAGCACGAGCCGCCGGGCACCGTGCTGGCCTACGACACCGCCGGCACCGACAAGGGCAACGCCTACAAGTGGGCGACGAAGCTCTCGACGTGGGACGCCGACGTGGACGTGATCGTGCGCGCGCTGAAGGCGCACCCGGCCTGCAACGGCCGCGTCGGCGCCGTCGGCTTCTGCATCGGCGGCCATCTCGCGTTCCGCGCCGCCTTGCATCGCGAGATCCGCGCCACGTGCTGCTTCTATCCGACCGACATCCACAGCGGCACGCTCGGGGAGGGCAAGCACGCCGACACGCTGGCGCGCGTGGGGGAGATCGAGGCCGAGATCTTGATGATCTGGGGGCGGCAGGACCCGCACATCCCGACCGAGGGCCGGGCGGCGATCTACCAGGCGCTGCTGAAGGCCGAGCGCGTGTTCTCCTGGCACGAGTTCAACGCCGCGCACGCCTTCATGCGCGACGAAGGGGCGCGCTACGATCCCGAGATCGCGCGCGCCGCCTTCACGCTCGCGCTGAATCTTTTCGAAAGAACGCTCTAGCGCCGAAACGCCTTGATGACGGCGCGGGCGCCGTCGACGCCGATCGGGGCGACGAGGATCGGTAGATCGACGCCCGCGCTGCGGAAGGCCGCGAGCTGCTCGCGGCAGCGGGCCAGCGGCCCGATCAGGCAGACGGCGTCGAGAATCCGGTCACTGAGCGCCGCCCCGCCGGCGCCCTTCTCCATCTGATCGGCCTCGGGCCCGAACCCGCTCGCGCGGAAGAGCCGCTGGAAGAACGGGAAGGTCGTGTACAGGCCGAGGTTCGCGCGCGCCGCTTCGCGCATCGCCTTCACGTCGTCGCCGATGAAGGTGGGCAGCCCGAGCGTGACGTCGACCTTGCCGAGTCCCGACGCCTTGCTGCGGCCGCGCTCGATCCACGCCTTGCTCTGCTTCACCCGCTCGGCCGACCACAGGAAGGGCATGATGCCGTCGGCGAGCTCGCTGGCGAGCTCGACGGTGCGGGAGGTCACCGCCGCCACGTAGAGCGGCACCGGACGCACGCTGGGCCGCTGGGGCAGGTGGGTGGCCGGGCCTTTACCCTCGAGCCAGCTTCGCACCGCGGTGACGTACCGGCGCAGGGCGCCGGGCGCGTCGCCCATGTCGATGCCGAGCGCCTTGTTGACCGGCGGATGGCTCACGCCGAGCCCGAGGACGAAGCGCCCGTCCGTCGCATCGGCGATGAGCGCGGCGCCCTGCGCGCAGGCGTAGGAGTGGCGCACGTAGATGTTGGCGATCCAGGTCCCGACCTGGATGCGCCGGGTGGCCGCGCCCATGAGCTGCGCGGTCGCCATGACGTCGTTGTTGACCTCGGCCGCAAAGATCCCGTCGAAGCCCGCCTCCTCGGCTTCGCGAGCGATCGTCTGGATCTCGGTGGCGCGCCAGCCGACACCGGGGATGACGCCGAGTCCGAGTCGTTCGGCCATGGGAAGTCTCCTTTGCGCTGTCGCAGTCCGGTCCGGTTATGCCATGTACCGGCCGCCGTTGACGGAGATCGTCTGGCCGGTGAGGTGGGCGGACTCCGGAGCGGCGAGGAAGAGGATCCAGCCCACCATGTCCTCTACCTCGGCCACGCGCCCCAGCGGCGCCGCGCGGCCGATCTCCTCCAGGCCTTCGCGGCCCCGCACGGCCACGACGCGCTCGCTGGCCGTGGTGCCGGGCGCGATCGCGTTGACGGTGACGCCGTGCGGGCCGAGCTCGACCGCCAGCGAGCGCGTGAGGTTGTGGACGCCGGCCTTGGCCGCGGCGTAGGGCGGGGAGGTCGTCGGCCACGGGCTGACGCCCGCGATCGAGCCGATGCTGACGATGCGCCCGCTGCGCTGGCGCTTGAAGGCGGGGATGGCGGCCTTGACGCAGAGGAACATCGTCTTGAGATTGAGATCGACGACGCGATCCCATTCCTCCTCGGGCGTTTCCTCGACCGTGTAGAGCCGCGTGAAGCCGCCCGCGCAGTTGACGAGGACGTCGAGGCGACCCGCCTCGCGGATGATGCGATCGAACGCGCCCGTGACCTGCGCGGCGCTGGTCGCGTCGGCGGCGACGAACGTGGCCTGGCCGCCGCCCTCGCGGATCGCGCGCGTGGCGACCTCGCCGGCCTTGTCGTCCACGTCCACGAGATAGACGCGCGCGCCGGCCGCCGCGAACGCCTCGGCCGCACCCTTGCCGATGCCGCGGGCGGCGCCCGTGAGGACGACCACCTGTCCCGTGAAGTCGAAGCGGGTCCGGCCCACGGCGCCGAC
>QHRW01000148.1 GCA_003220265.1 Candidatus Rokuibacteriota bacterium
GAGCCTCAGCAGCGACCAGCTGCCCGAGCAGCAGCTCAACGACTACGGCAACAACTTCATCCGCACGCAGCTCGTCACGGTATCCGGTGCCGCAGTGCCGGTGCCGTACGGCGGCAAGGTTCGGGTGGTCAACGTCGACATCGATCCCGACGCCCTCTACGCGCGGGGGCTGTCGGCCCAGGACGTGAGCAATGCCATCCTCACCCAGAACGTCATCCTGCCGGCGGGCACGGTGAAGATCGGGACGCGGGAATACGACGTCGCGACCAACAGCAGCCCCGAGGCGCTGGCAGACCTGAACCGGATCCCCATCCGGTACGCCAATGGCGCGACGGTTTACGTCGGAGACGTCGCGTTCGTCCACGACGGGTTCAATCCGCAGACGAACCTCGTGCGGCGTGACGGCCGCCACTCGGCGCTGCTGCCGATCCTGTCGAACGGCAGCGCCTCCACGCTGGCGGTCGTCAACGGGGCGCGCCAGCTGATGCCGAAGATCCTGGCCGGTCTGCCGTCCAGCCTCAAGGTCGACTTCCTGTTCGACCAGAGCGTATTCGTCCGCGCGGCGGTGACCGGTGTCATCCACGAGGGGGTGATCGCCGGCTGCCTCACCGCGCTGATGATCCTGCTCTTCCTGGGCTCGTGGCGCAGCACGCTGATCGTCATCACGTCGATTCCCTTGTCGATCCTGACCTCGATCATCGCGCTCAGGCTCCTCGGCCAGTCGCTCAACGTGATGACCCTGGGCGGGCTGGCGCTGGCCGTCGGCATCCTCGTCGACGACGCCACCGTGGAGATCGAGAACAACCACCGCCAGCTCCACCTCGGCAAGCCGCTGCGCCAGGCCATCCTCGACGGGGCGGCCGAGGTGGCGACGCCGGCGCTGGTGGCGACGCTCTCGATCTGCATCGTCTTCGTGCCGATCCTCTTCCTCACCGGCGTGGGCGGCGCCCTGTTCGCGCCACTCGCGATGTCGGTCGTCTTCGCGATGCTGGCCAGCTACCTGCTGTCTCGCACCCTGGTCCCGACCATGGTGCTGTATCTGCTGGCTCCCGAGGTGCGGGCACGCGAGGCGCGCGAGGCCGTCGGTGGGGCTCCGCCCCGGCGGTCGCTGTTCGGGCGAATCTCCGACGCCTTCGAAGCCGGCCTGCATCGCCTGACCGGCACCTACGAGGGTGCCCTCGACTGGGCGCTCGAGCACCGGACGGTGGTGCTCCTCGTCTTCGGCGTCTTCGCCATCGCCTCTCTCGGCCTGTCCCCCTTCGTCGGGCGCGACTTCTTCCCGGCGGTCGACGCCGGCCAGCTCCGGCTGCACGTCCGGGCGCCGGCGGGGACACGGATCGAGGAGACTGAAGCCTACTTCCAGCGTATCGAGGACTACATCCGCCAGGTCATCCCCGCCGGCGAGCTGAATGTGATCACGGACAACATCGGTGTGCCCAACCCGATCAATCTGGCCCTGAGCGACAGCGTCACCGTGGGGCCGGCCGACGGGGAAATCCTGGTGGCGCTGAAGACACCGCATGGCCCGACCGCGCAGTATCTCAAGCGGCTGCGTGACGAGCTCCCGCGGAGATTCCCGGACTGCGAGTTCTTCGCGCAGCCGGCCGACATCGTCAGCCAGATCCTCAACTTCGGCCTGCCGGCCCCGATCGACGTCCAGGTCACCGGACCGCTGGCGGAGTCGGAGAAGAACTTCCAGGTGGCCCAGCAGATCGCCGCCGATCTGCGCCGTGTCCCCGGCGCCGTGGACGTGCACGTGCAGCAGATCCTCGACGCGCCGCGCATCATGGTCGACACGGACCGGGCGCTGGCCCAGCAGGTCGGCCTCACGCAGCGCGACGTCGCCGGGAATCTTTTGATCTCGCTGACCGGCAGCGGAGCGACGACCACCAACTTCTGGCTGAACTACAAGAACGGCGTGAGCTACCAGGTCGTGGTCCAGACCCCGCAGCATCGTCTGTCCTCGCTCGACGCGCTGCATCGCACGCCGGTGGCGATCGCCGGCCAGTCGCCCCAGCTCCTGCGCAACCTGGCAGATTTCCGCCGCACGGTCACCCCGCTGTCGCTCAATCACTACAACGTGCAGCCGGTGTTCGACGTGTACGCCGCCGTTCAGAATACCGACCTCGGCTCGGTGTCCAGCCGGATCAACGGGCTCGTCGCGAAGTACACGAAGGAGATCTCCGGCGCCAGCTCGATCGTCGTGCGCGGTCAGGTCCAGTCCATGAACCAGGCGTTCCTCCAGCTCGCCCTCGGCATCTGCTTCGCCATCCTGTTCGTGTACTTCCTGATGGTCGTCAACTTCCAGTCGTGGCTGGATCCGCTCATCATCCTGATGGCGCTGCCGGGCGCGCTGGCCGGCATCCTGTGGGCGCTCTTCGTCACCGGAACGACCCTCAGCGTGCCCTCGCTGATGGGCTGCATCATGGCCATCGGGGTGGCGACCTCCAACAGCATCCTGATGATCACGTTCGCCAACGAGCAGCGCCACCCGGAATTCGGCGGCCACGACGCGCGGGCGGCCGCGCTGCTCGCCGGCCGCACGCGGCTGCGCCCCGTCCTCATGACGGCGCTGGCCATGCTGCTGGGCATGCTGCCGATGAGCCTGGGCCTCGGCGAGGGCGGCGAGCAGAACGCGCCGCTGGGCCGGGCCGTGATCGGCGGGTTGCTGGTGGCGACCTTCTACACGCTGTTCTTCGTTCCCCTGGCCTACAGCCTGCTGCGCCGAACGCCCCCCACGAACTTTGGTGACGAGCATGGACACGAGTGAGCGTCCGCCCCGCCGCGCCCGCACGCGAACGATGATCCTGGTGGGCATCGGCGCCCTCAGCCTGTTCGTCGTGCTCCTGGTCGTCGGCATCCTGCCCCGGCTGCGCAACGATCGCCAGCTTGCGTCGGCCGCACAGAAGGCCGAGGCAACGCCGCCGAACGTGTACGTCATCCGGCCGGAGGCGGCCGGCGAGACGGATCTGTCGCTGGCCGCCACCACGCAAGCCATCCAGGATGCCGTGATCTACGCGCGGACCAGCGGCTACATCCGCAAGCGTCACGTCGACATCGGCGACCGCGTCAAGGTCGGCCAGCTCCTAGCCGAGATCGATTCACCGGAGATCGATCAGCAGCTGCGCCAGGCCCAGGCTGATCTCCAGCAGTCGGAGCGAACTCTCGACGTGCAAAAATCCTCGCTGGAGCTGGCGCGGACGACGTTGGCGCGCTACCAGGCAGCTGACGCGGAAGGCGCGGTCGCCAAGCAGGCGCTGGATCAGAATGCCGCGGCTCACCAGACGGCGCGCGCTACGGTGGCCGCCGCCGAAGCCAACGTCAACTCCAATCGCGCCAACGTCCAGCGCCTGCGGGAGATGACCGCGTTCCAGCGGGTGGTCGCCCCGTTCAGCGGCACCGTGATCCAGCGCAACGTGGACGTCGGAACGTTGATCACCGCGGGCAGTCCGACCAACAACACGGCGGTGGCGCCGTCCAGCGTCACCGGCGCGGCGAACGGGCTGTTCGAGATCGCGCAGGTGGACTCGCTCCGCGTGTTCGTCAACATTCCCCAGGCCTACGCCCCCACCGTGAAGGTCGGTCTGCCGGTCAGTGTCGTCGTCCGCGGCCAGGTCATGAATCCGGTGGCGGCGAAGGTGACCCGCACCGCGAGCGCGCTCGACCCGGGGACGCGGACCCTCCTGGTCCAGGTGGACATCCCCAACGGCGAGCACCGGCTGCTGCCCGGCATGTTCGTGTACGTCGCGTTCAAGATCGGCCCGTCCGGCACCCGCTGGCGGCTGCCCGCGACCGCCGTCGTGTTCAACGCCCAGGGCACCCGGGTCGCGATCGTCGGACCCGGCAACAAGCTGCACTTTCAGGACGTGGTGCTCGGCCGGGACTTCGGCACCGCCATCGACGTCCAGGCGGGACTGCAGGGCGACGAGCTCGTCGTGAAGCAGCCGACGGTGTCGCTCCAGGAGGGCCAGGCCGTGACGCCGGTGACGCCGCCGAATCCTGCGGGGGGCTGACGCGCGTGCGCTTCAGGCGACGTCTCGCACGGCTCGGGGTCGCGCTCGCCGGGCTGGCCGGCATGAGCGTGCTGGCCGCCGGGTGCATGGTGGGCCCCGACTTCAAGCGGCCCGAGGTCGAGCAGCCGCCGCGCTTCAAGTCGCAGGCCGACGGCGAGATGGGGCCGCCGGTCCCCGCGGAGTGGTGGCAGCTCTATCGTGACCCGGAGCTCGACCGGCTCATCGCGACGGCGCAAGCCTCGAACCAGAACCTCCGCATCGCGGTGGCGCGGGTGGACGAGGCGCGGGCGCTGGCGCGCGTGGCCGGCAGCTACCTGTTCCCGACGATCAGCGCCGATCCGCAGTTCTCGTACAACCGCTACTCCGGCAACCGGGCCAGCACAGTGACCGGAAAGAAGATCGCGAGCGGCGCGTCCCGCAATGACTGGCTCATCCCGATCGATCTCAATTACGAGGTCGACGTGTGGGGCCGCGTGCGCCGCTCGCTCGAGTCCGCCAAGGCCACGGCGGCCGCGACGGCCAACGACGTGGGTGTGGTGCGCCTCACGGTCGAGACCGACGTCACGCGGTACTACTACACGCTCCGCTCCCTCGACGCCCAGGCCGAGATCCTGGCCGGGACCGTGACGGCGTACGAAGAGCAGGTCCGGCTGCTCTCGGTCCAGCTTCGAACCGGCCTCGTGAGCGCGATCGTCGTGCACCAGGCCGAAGCGCAGCTGCAGACCACCCAGGCCCAGCTCCGAGACGTGCAGCGCGCCCGGGCCGACCAAGAGCACGCCCTGGCGATCCTCTGCGGCCGCCCGGCGCCGTCGTTCACCGTCGCCGCCAATCCCTTGCACGAGAGCACGCCGCCGGCGGTGCCCCCGGGGTTGCCCGGCCAGTTACTGACGCGCCGGCCGGACGTCGCCGAGGCCGAGCAGAACGTGCGGGCCGCCAACGCGCAGATCGGCGTGGCCACGGCGGAGTTCTATCCGAAGTTCACGATCACCAGCTCCGCCGGCTTCGAGAGCATGGACATCGCCACGGTCTTCAACTGGCAGAGCCGGGTGGCGTCGATCCTGCCCAGCATCTCGATCCCGATCTTCCAGGGCGGCCGCCTCCGCGCCAACCTGGCCGCGAGCAAAGCGCGCTACGAGCAGACGGTGGGGACGTACGTCAACCAGGTGCTGATCGCCTACGGCGACGTCGAGGACGCCCTGACCGACCTGCACGCGTTCAGCGACGAGGTGGGCCGCCTGCGCGATGCCGTCGGCGCCTCGCAGAGCTACCTCCGCCTCGCCCAAGTGCAGTACCGGCAAGGCCTGGCCGATTACCTCATCGTCATCGACGCCGAGCGGACGCTCCTCGCCAACCAGCTCTCGCTGGCGCAGGCGGTCTATCTGCAGATGGGCTCCAGCATCCACCTGATCAAGGCGCTGGGGGGTGGCTGGAGTCCGGCCGAGGAGACCGCTACTCGATGACGGACGATGACGACGGCCTGCTCGGCCTGCCGGTGATTCCTGTCCTGCTGAGCGCGATCGCGGGCAGCCTGGACGTCATCGGCCTGCTCGAGCTCGGGCTCTTCACCGCACACCTCACCGGCAACCTGGCGCTCCTGGCCGCGCAGGCCGTCCGCCGCGGCGACGCGCCGGTCGCGCCGCTCCTCGCGGTCCCCGTGTTCGTCGCAGCGCTCGCGGTGACCAGGATGCTCGTGAGCGGTCTGCGCTCGCTCGGGCTCGGCATGCTGCGGCCGCTGCTCCTGGTGGAGCTCCTGCTGCTGGCCGGGTGTCTGGCGGTTCGTGTGACCGCCCGTCCGAGCCCGGATCCGAACGCGGCGAGCACGGTCCTGGCCGGCATGCTCGGCGTCACGGCGATGGGGGTGCAGAACGTGCTGGTGTCGCTGCGAGGAGAGCCGCCGACGACCGTCATGACGAGCAACGTCACGCGTCTCGCCCTGGACGTCGGGGAGATCCTGCTCGGGCCCGAGACGACCGGCGAGGACAGGGCGCGCCGTCGGGCTCGGCAGACGTGGCCCGTCGTCGCCGGCTTCGTCGTCGGCTGCGGCCTGGGGGCCGCGTGCCTGGTCGTGATCGGGCCGTGGTCGCTGGCCCTGCCGGCCGGCCTCACCCTGCTCGCGCTCGCGTCCAACTGGCGGAAGAGGCTGTTGAGGGCAACGGTGTACGCCTAGAGGTCGGCGAGGGACGACTCAGCGCATCCCCGGCAACGCGACGTGGAAGGTGGCGCCGTGGCCCGGGTTCGTCGTCGCCCACAGTCGCCCGGCGTGGGCGTCAATGATCGAGCGGCTGATCGACAGCCCCATGCCGAGGCCGCCCGGCTTCGTCGTGTAGAACGCGTCGAACAGCCGGGCGTCGCCATTGTTCCCGAAGCCCACGCCGGCATCCTCGACGGCGACGACCGCCCAGGGACCATCATCACGGTGCTCGACAGTCGAGCGGACCACCAGCCGGCGCCGCTCCGGCAGGACCTCCCGCATAGCCTCGGCGGCATTCATCAGCAAGTTGAGCAGCACCTGCTGGAGCTGGATGCGATCGCCCATGACCGTCGGCAGGTCCGCCGCCAGGGACATTTCCAGGATGATTCCGTGGCGCCGGAGCTCGGGATGAACGAGGGGAAGCACGCCGCGGATGACCTCGGCGGGGTCACAAGGCCCGTGTGGGACCGAGGAGCGCGACAGGAACGCGCGAATCCTGCTGATCACCTCCGCCGCCCGGTCGCTGTCGTTCGCGATGGCGACGAGCGTCTCCCGAACGACGTCGAGCGGCGGACGGGCCGCATCCAGCCAGTGCAGGCAGGCGTTGGCGTCGGCAATGATGGCCGCCAGCGGCTGGTTGATCTCGTGGGCGATGGAGGCGGCGAGCTCACCGAGGGTCATGACGCGGGTGACGTGCGCGAGCTCCGTCTGGGCCTGGTGCAGGGCTTCCTGGGCCCGCCGGCGCTCCTCGCTGGCGCGCAGCGCCGTCACTCCGGAAGTCAGGTCGTCCGCCAGATGACCGCGAAGCGCCACCACAGCCCGTGTCAGGCACGTCGCCAGCCCGGCAAAATGCGCGATCGCGCTCTGCTCGAAGGCGTGGCGCTCCGCAGAGTAGAGATTCAGCGTGCCATGAAGATCGACGGCGCCGGCGATGAGCGGCACGGCCATGCACGAGGCGTAGCCATGGGCGAGGGCCGCCGTTCGCCAGGGAGAAAAACTCGGATCCGTCCGGATGTCGTCGACCCAGCACGCTTTGCCCGTGCGAATCGCGGCGCCGGCCGGAGCCTGACCTCGTTCCTCCCCTCCCCACGAAAACGTGGCGCCCTCGAGAAAGTCGCGACCGTGTCCTGCCTGGGCCACCGGACGAACGGCCTTCCCGGGGTCGTTCTCGCCGTAGCCGATCCAGGCCAACAGGAACTCACCGTCGGCGACCAGCGTGTCGCAGATGCACTGCAACAGCTCTTGCTCGCTCCCGGCCTGAAAGAGCGCCTCGATGCACGCGTAGAGGGTCTGGAGTCTCCGGTCGAGTCGCCGGTCAGACATCAGTCGAGACCGAGCCGGCGGCTGGCCAGGGCGGTGCCCGCGACACGGGCCCGAATCTTTGCGAACGCCGTTTCCCGTGTCCGCGAGGTGTCGTCGCTGAAGGGCGCAAACCCGCAGTCGTCCGTCGTTCCCAGCCGATCGACGGGAATGTATTGGGCCGCCTGGAGGACACGCTCGCTGACGTCTTCAGGGGTCTCGACACGGGGATCGAGCGGATCGATCACCCCCACGAAGATACGTTGCCCATCCTTGGCATGCGTCCGGATCAGCTTCAGGACGCGCTCGCGGTCGGGCTCGCTCGCCAGTTGCACGTAAAAGTTCATCGCCCGCAGCTCGAACAAGCTCGGCAGGAGCTCGGCGTAGTCGACTTCCGCACTGTGAGTCGAGTGGCGATCGGCACCGGGGCAGGTGTGCACGCCGATTCGCTGGCGCTCGTCGACCGAGAAGCGCTCCAGTACCAGGTTGTTCAGGTCGACGAAGCTTTCGAGAAGGCGCCGGGTCGGGTCCAGCCTGATCGACAGGCGCGCTTCCGTGAAGTCCATCTGCACCACGTGGGCGCCCTTGTGCAAACAACGCCGGATCTCTCCCTCGAGCTCGACCACGACGGCCTGGAGATACTGCTGCCGTGAATAGTCTCGGATTCCGTCTTGCGGATACAACAGACTCAGCGCCGACGCCGAGCTCACGGCCTGCTTGAGCGGCACGTGCGCGTACGGCCGGGCAATGTCCAGATACACGTCGGCGGGGGTCTTGTACCTGAACGGTCCGGCCGTGACGCGGGGCAGGATCCGTATGTGCCCGTCCGCGAACGAAATCGGCACGCCGTCCGGCGCCAGGGTCTCCAGACCGTAAATCGCGTAGGTCGCGAAGCTATGCTTGGCCTGCTCCCCGTCCGTGATGACCGGCGACCCAGTGGCCTCGAAACGCTCGATCGTGTCCTGAATGGCCGACCTGTGGAGCGCGTGCAGTTCCCGTTGTGAGATGCGCCCCCCTTCGAAGTCCCGCAGTCCTGCAATCAAGGCAGGCGGCCTCGGAATGCTTCCAATGGGCTCCGTCGGCAGCATCACATCGGGAGTGTACTCCGAGGTATTCGTCCCGGAAACTGACCTTCAGATGGAAGACGCCATCACGCCAGGTTCACGTCCGGTCTTCGGAGCGGGCACCTGCCATGAGCCACGTGCGGAACTCCGGACAGGCCGAGGCCAGCCCCCACTCGGCGACGATTTCGCCGGCGATGGCGCGCATGGCTCCGATCGCGTCATCCTCGGCCCGGGCCAGGCAGCGCTCGAGCAGCCACGCCTCGAACTCGTCGGGATCGGGATCGGCCTCGACGGCGCGGATCAGCAGCTGACGCTTGAGCGCCAGGCCGAGCGCGTCCGGCGTGGTGTCGCGCTTGCGGCGCCGGCGCCGTCCCTCGGACGCATCGAGCGCCAGAAGCAACGCGCCGCACACGCGCGCGGGTCGGAGTGGGCTCATGGGCGAAGACCAAGCACGTCACGCAGTCGCGAGCGCGTGACGACGATGCTCACGGCCACCCCACGACCGGTCGCCGGCGGGCGCCGGTAGCCACGCTCGAGCGCGACCACGTCGAGCACGCAGCTGCCGAGATCCTGAAGGATCACGTGCTCGGGCCGGATCGGGGCCAGCGTCGTTATAGTCTTGACGTATCCATTGCAGCCGTCGCAGACCGCGATCGCTTCGCGGGCCAGGCTCTCCGCCGACGCCAGGGAGCCAAGCTGTTCGTGATCGTCTTGTCCGCAGAACGAGCAGCGCAGCCACTCCGTCCGCCAGTCGCTGCCGCAGGCGCCACATCGAAGATGGCGGCTGCCGCCGAGCCCGCGGATCTCGGCCACGGCGGGCCAGCCGCCGCAGATCGGACAATGGCCCCACGCCCAGATCTCCGGCACGCGCGACGTCCAGGCGCGACGGCACGCCTGGAGCACGGGACGCGCGATCAGAGGCGCCAGTCCACGCAGGACGCCGCGGTCATCGTCCAGCGTGCGGGCGAGGTGATCGAGGCGGGAAACGTCCTGGGAGACGGCAGTCTCGAGGACGACCAGCGGATCGACGCGTCGCGCGGCCATCGCGGTCGCCAGCGGCCGCACGTCGGTCCCGGCCGACGCCGCAATCCCGAGAATCCGTCGAAGCCAGCGCCTCACGAGCCTGGGGGCGACGCTGATCACGGCGCCGTCGAGAAGCGGCCGCCCGCCCTCCCCCGAATGCCCGGGCGTTGGGACGACACGCGCCCAGTCGGGGCGCTGCGCCTCGCGCATCGCCTCCTCGACGACGGCGAGCAACGGCCGCCACTCGGGATGCTCGCGGTCCAGCGCGGTCAGGAGGGCCCGGCTGGACAAGGTGAGAATCACTCGTCGATCCCGGCGCCATGCGTGCGCGTTCTGTAGTAGATCTGGGCGCCCGCGTGAAGCTGAATCGGGCCGTGCGCGTGATTGCCCACGTCGGCGCCCGCCTCACCCCGGGATCGCGTGGCTTCCGGGCTGGTGCAGCCGACCACGCCGGCCGTGAGCAGAAGGAGGAGCGGCCACCAGCGACGCATCACCGCAGCCCGTCCGAGGAGAAGATGATCACGGCGCGGAGGACCAGCCCTCCGGCGAGCACCAGCACGGGCGCGAGCGAGCCGCGGACCGACGGGCGGGCCCCGATGACAAGCGGAAACGCGATGCCGCCGAGCACCATCGCGACCAGCAGCACGCCCCAGCCATTCAGCCACACCATGGCGACCCGTCCGAGTGACACGATCAGCGCGCCGATCACCAGCAGCTCGAGCACGAGCACGGCCCGGTCGAAGCGTTCGAGCGCGTGGATGCTGTCGCCGGTGACGCCGCCCCACCCGCCGAGCAGGATCAACAGCGCCGCCGACGTGGACACGGCCGAGATCAAGAAGGTCACGCCGAGCAGGGTGGTGTCGGCCCAGATCGGTCGGTTACTCACGGCGAGGAGGACTCCCGTGTACCCCGCGACGTAGAGCGCCAGGAACGTCCCGATCACCGTCACCACCCGGCCCACCGGCGACGGCGCGCTAAGCCGGCGGAGGGCCGGCCAGTCGAACCAGCCACTCTCGACAAGCACCGCGACGAACGACAGAAAGGCGCATCCGCCGAAGCCCAGCAGCGCCCAGGCGCCGCTCGACATCGGCGAGTACGTTTTGAGCATCGGACGGAAGGTCTCGGACTGCACGAGCATGTGCCAGAAGCGGAGCGGCCGGCCGAGATCGGCCGTGAGCAGGAGCCCGCACAGGCAGACGACCGGGAACGCGACGAGATAGCCGAGCCTGACCAGGCGACGATCCTTGCCGAACAGATCCAGCAGCGTGGCAAGGAAGTAGCTGCCCGCGGCGAGGCCGCCGAAGAAGAAATAGGCGACGATGAGCCAGCGCCAGTGCGGGCTCGCCGTGAAGAAGGTGCTAGACATCGCGGGTCCCCCGGTTCCGGAAGCTGACCATGGCCATGAGCGTCAGCGCGACGCTGCCGAACACGGACCAGATCGCCGACGGCTTCAGATTCCGCGACGGAATCTTCGGATCCGTCGGCAGACCGTAGACCTCCGGCCTGTCCACCAGCAGGTAGAAGGAGTTGAGGCCGCCGAGCATGTGTTCATCGGCACCATACAGGGAGGCGCGTGTCTCGCCCGCCCGCTGTAGCGTGCCGAGCCTGGCCTGGGCCAGCTTCTTCAGATCGACGATCGTCCCGAAGTTGATGGACTGCGTCGGGCACGCCTTGGCGCACGCGGGCTCGAGGCCACCCTTGAGCCGGTCGTAGCAGAGGGTGCATTTCTGGGCCGTGCCGGACACTGGATTGATGTCGATGACTCCGAACGGGCAGGCGCCGATGCAGTCGCGGCAGCCGTTGCAGGCGTCCGACTGGATGTCGACGGTGTCGAACTCGGTCCGGACGATGGCGCCGGTCGGACAGACCTCGAGACAGCCGGCGTGCACGCAGTGCTTGCAGACGTCGCTCATCATCAGCCAGCGGCCCTGGCGACGGTCGGCGCTGAACTGCTCGATGAACTTCACGTGCCGCCAGTGGATGCCGTCGAGCTGACGGGTATTGTCATAGCTGTCGCCGCTGAGTGTGCGCACGCCCCCGTTCGCCGCCGGCAACTGGTTCCACTCCTTGCAGGCCACCTCGCACGCCTTGCAGCCAATGCAGACCGTCGTATCCGTGAAAAACCCCATCGGCTCCGCCATGAGCGCTTCTCCTCACACCGGCCGAAGCGTCGCGACGATCGCGGCGATGCCGAAGACGAAGAACAGGGCCGCGGCGATGCGCCGGATCCATTTCATCGGCACGATCGCGGCCAGGTACGTCCCGCCAAAGACTACGAGCGCATCGGCCGCCAGCATGCCGAGCGTCGTTCCCACGGTGACGGTGAACAGAGCACGGAAGCGCGCCGCGAGCGCGACCGTCGCGAGCTGCGTCTTGTCGCCCATCTCGGCGAGCGCGACGGCGAGGAAGGAGCTGACGAGCGCGATCACGCCTTCTCCACGTTGCACACGAAGGCTTTCCCTTCGTGGATCGAGACGTTGGGATCCGCGACGAGGGCCGTGAGCTCGTTGGCGGCGTCCCCGGTGATCAGCCCCTGGTACCCCCAGTGAAACGGCAGGCCGACCTGATGGACGGTACGGCCGTCGATCGTGAACGGACGCAGCCGCCGCGTCACCAGCGCCTTGGCGCGGACGCGGCCCCGGGGCGTCGAGATCGTAGCCCAGCCGGTGTTGGCAATCCCCTTCTCGGCGGCCAGTTCGGGACTGATCTCGAGGAAGGGCTCCGGCTGGAGCTCGGTGAGCCACGGGTTCCAGCGGCTCATGGCGCCCGAGAGATAGTGCTCCGTGAGGCGATACGTCGTGATGATGTACGGAAAGCGGGCGTCGCCGACGGGGGCGAGCTGGTTCCCGGCCAGCGTCCAGTGTTTCAGCACGGGGCTCGACTGCTGGCGGTACAGCGGGTTGACCACGGGCGATTCTGCCGGCTCGTAGTGCACGGGCAGCGGCCCGTCGGCGAGCCCGCTCGGCACGTACAGCCAGCCGACGCCGTCCGGCTTCATGATGAACGGGTCGCTGCCCGAGAGCGCGTCGAGCCCGATGGCGCCGGGCGTGGCCTTGGACGACGGCGCCTTGGTCGGCGCGAAGTCGGGGACGTCGTAGCCCGTCCACCTGGCGCCGTCCCACCACACCCACTTCTTCCGCTCGCTCCACGGCTTCCCCCGGACATCGGCGGAGGCGCGGTTATAGAGGATGCGGCGGTTGGCCGGCCAGGCCCAGCCCCAGTCGAGCTGCGCTCCCGGCGTGTTCGGGGGATCCGGCTGCTTACGGGCAGCGAGATTGCGGTCCGGGGCCGGAAACACGCCGCAGTAGATCCAGGAGGCGCACGTCGTGGAACCGTCGTCCTTGAGATCGCCGAAGCCGGCCAGGTGCCGGCCCGGGGCGTCGGTCGCGTAGCCATTGATCTCCTTCAGGATCTTCAGGGCGTCGGGCTCGCCGCGTTCGCGCTCGCGCGGGTCGTCCGCGTCGAAGTCCCACGTCAGGCTCTTGAAGCCGCGGTCGCGCGAAAGCGTCGAATCCGCGTACATCGCCTGGAGCCGGCGGGCGAGCTGATGGGTCAGCCACAGGTCGGTGCGGCAGTCGCCGGGCGGGTCAGCCGCCTTGTAGTGCCACTGCAGCATCCGCTGCGTGTTGGTGAAGCTGCCCTCGTACTCGGCGACCTGGGCGGACGGAAAGAAGAAGACTTCCGTCTGGATGTCCTCGCGGCGCAGCTGGCCGCTGGTGACCTCCGGGCTGTTCTTCCAAAAGGTGGCCGTCTCGGTGAGCCAGTTGTCCTTCACCACCAGCCACTGGAGCCGGGCGAGGCCCTTGCGCTCCACGCTGGCGTTGAGCGAAGTGGCCGGATTCTGGCCTACGCACAGCATGCCCTTCACCCGGCCCTCGTTCATGGCCACGAACATCGGCAGGTGCGAGTGATCGCCGATGATCTTCGGGTGCCAGTCGTAGCCGAAGTCGTTGTCCTTCGTCGCCGCCGCTCCGTACATCGACTTCAGGTACGAGACCATGAACTTCGGCGTGTTGGCCCAGTAGCCGCGCGCGGTCGTCTCGGCGTGGAGCCAGTCGCGGAGCGACTCGTGGCCCTTCAACGCCGAAGGGTGATTCATGTAGCCATGGATCGAGTGGTAGAGCGTCGGCACGTCGGTCGAGCCCTGGATGGAGGCATGGCCGCGGAGGGCCATCACGCCGGCGCCGGGACGGCCGATGTTGCCCAGCAGCAGCTGGAGCAGCGCGCAGCAGCCAATCATCTGCGGCCCGTTGGTGTGCTGCGTCCAGGCCACGGCATAGGCGAAGGAGGTGGTGCGCTCGCGGCCGGAGTTGGCCAGGATCGTCTCCGCGACCTGGATGAACGTCTCTCTCGGGCAGCCGGTGACGCGCTCGACCATCTCGGGCGTGTAGCGGCTGAAGTGCCGCTTCACGATCTGAAAGACGCTGTGGGAATCCTGAAGACTCTCGTCGCGGCGAGGCGGCGGCGTGAGCAGCGAGCGCACGAGAGGATCGAAGGGCGGCCCGGCCGGAGGCGGCGCCGACGGACGGGCGGGCGGAGACGTCGCGTACTGCCAGCTCTTCACGTCGTACTGACCCACGAACCCGTCGAGCGGCCACTCCTTGATAGACGGCGTGTACTGCATGAGCCCGGAGAAGACGCCGTCGAGGTCCTCGGTGCCCTTGAAGTCCTGGCCGACGATCGTCGCCGCGTTGGTGTAGTGAACGACGAACTCCTTGAAGAACGGGTCCGTGTTCCAGCGCTCGCTGGCGAGGACGTAATGGATCAGGCCGCCCAGGAACGCCACGTCCGAGCCCGGCCGGATGGGCGCGTGGATGTCGGCCATCGCGCTGGTCCGGGTGAAGCGAGGATCGACGTGGATGAGCTTGGCCCCCTTGAGCTTGGCCTGCATCGGCCACCGGAACGCCACCGGGTGGCATTCCGCCATGTTCGATCCCTGGATCACGATGCAATCCGAGTCGGCCATGCTGCGCGGGTACATCGTGGCGGCGCCCCGCCCGAACCGTGTCCCCAGCCCGGGGACGCTCGAGCTGTGTCAGATACGGGCCTGGTTCTCGATCGCGACGATGCCCAGCCCGCGCAAGAGTTTCTGCTGGATGTGATTCCACTCGTTGTCGAGGGTCGCCCCGCCCAGCGCGAAGATGGCGGTCGTACAGTTGACGGTCTTGCCGTCCTCCAGCCGCTCGACGAACGTCTCGTCGCGCGTCTTCTTGATCAATTCGGCCACGCGGCCGACGGCGTGCTCGAGGTCCCAGGCCTCCCACTCTTTGGCGCCGGGCGCGCGGTGGAGTACCCGGGTGGGCCGGTTGGGATTCACGTGGAGCTGGAAGATCGCGGCGCCCTTCGGGCACAGGCTGCCCTCGCTGTGGGGGCTGCGCGGATCGCCCTCGATGTTGACGATCTTCCCGTCGACGGCGTGCACCAGCGTCGCGCACCCGACCGCGCAGTACGGACAGACACTCGGCACTGCCTTCGCGCGCTCGATGCGCAGCGCCTGCGCCTGGGCCAACGTCGGCGCGAGGCCGGCACCGAGCGCGGCCAGCCCGCCGATGGCCGTCCCGGTCAGCGTCGCCCCGCTGGACACCTTGAGAAAGTCGCGCCGTGACACGTCCATTGATTCCTGCTCCCGCCTGTTGTGATGCCGGCCGGCGTCGCCGAGTTGCGTTGGCCCTGTCGGATCTTTGCGGAAGCCATCACGCGGGGCTCGCCGCGACGCGGTCCTCGAGGCCATGCTCGGTCCGGTAGCCTTTCGGCGTGACGCCGGTGACGCGGCGGAACACCGCGGTGAAGTGACTCGGCGTCCGGAATCCCACGAGGGGCGCGATCTGTGCAATCGAGAGCTCCCGCGTCGCCAGGAATGCGCCGGCACGGGCGATGCGTCGCTGGACCACGAAGCGGTGAGGCGATACGCCGGTGCTGCGCTTGAACAGGCGGGCAAAGTGGCAGGGGCTCATGTACACGCTGGCCGCGATCTCGGCCAGCGTCAGATCCGTGTCGAGGTGCTGCTCGCTGCAGCCTGCATCGTCGTCATTGCCG
>QHRW01000178.1 GCA_003220265.1 Candidatus Rokuibacteriota bacterium
TGATGCCGGGCAACCCGGCCGTCGCCGACTACCACGATCCGATTGATGCCGGGCAACCCGGCCGTCGCCGACTACCACGATCCGATGTACGACCCGTTCTACGAGGCGGCCGTCGCGCTCGGCTTCCCGCTGAGCTTCCACATCCTGACCAGCAGCGAGGACCAGGGCAAGACGCGCGGCCCCAAGCTGAACGCGTTCATGCGGATCATCCGCGGCTGCCAGGACATCATCGGCACGTTCGTCTTCGGCGGCGTGTTCGAGCGCCACCCCAAGCTGAGGCTGGTCTGCGTCGAAGCGGACGCCGGCTGGGTGCCCCACTTCATGTACCGCATGGACCACGCCTACGACCGCCATCGCTACTGGTTGCCGTCCGGCACGCTGTCGAAGAAGCCCAGCGAGTACTTCCGCGAGCACGTCTACACGACGTTCCAGGACGACTGGAGCGCGTTCCAGGTGAAAGATTTCTGCAACATCCGCCGGCTGCTGTGGGCGAACGATTTCCCCCACAGCGACTCGACGTGGCCGCACTCGCAGGCCTTGCTGGCCAAGCACGCGGCGCACCTCACCGACGAGGAGCGCCGGCTGATCCTGCACGACAACGTCGCCGAGCTCTATGGACTCTAAGTCACGGCATGAGGTGCCCCCGCTGCCAGGCCGAGAACCCGTCAGGCGCGAGATTCTGTGGCCAGTGCGCGGCACCGCTGGCCGCCGCCTGTCCCGCGTGCGGAGCCGGTAACCCGCCCGGCAACAAGTTCTGCGGCCAGTGCGCGGCGCTGCTCGACCAGGCCGCGCCACCTCGCTTCGCCGCGCCGGAGGCCTACACGCCGCGGCACCTGGCCGATCGCATCCTCACGTCCAAGGCCTCGCTCGAGGGTGAGCGCAAGCACGTGACCGTGCTGTTTGCCGACCTGAAGGGCTCGATGGAGCTGCTTGCCGATCGCGATCCGGAGGAGGCGCGCAAGATCCTCGATCCGGTTCTCGAGCACATGATGGAGGCCGTCCACCGCTACGAGGGCACGGTCAATCAGGTCATGGGCGACGGGATCATGGCGCTCTTCGGCGCGCCGCTGGCCCACGAGGATCACGCCGTGCGCGCGTGCTATGCCGCCCTGCGCATGCAGGACGTCGTCCGGGAGTACTCGGCCGGGCTGCGGCGGTTGCAGGGGATCGAGGTGCAGATTCGCGTCGGGCTCAACTCCGGCGAAGTCGTGGTGCGCTCGGTCGGCGGCGACCTGCGCATGGACTACACGGCGGTCGGGCAGACGACCCACCTGGCGGCACGCATGGAGCAGCTAGCGCCGCCCGGCACGATCCGCCTGGCGGCCGAGACGCTCCGCCTCGCCGAGGGATTCGTGCAGGTGCGCCCGCTCGGCCCCATCCCGGTGAAGGGCCTCGCCGAGCCGGTCGAGGTCTTCGAGCTGACGGCGGCGGCCGGCGCGCGGACGCGGCTGCAGGCGGCCCGCGCCCGCGGCTTCACGCGGTTCGTCGGCCGCGACGCCGAGATGGAGCAGGTGCGCCAGGCCAGCGAGCAGGCCCGGCGCGGCCGTGGCCAGGTCGTGGCCGTGGTGGGCGATCCCGGCGTCGGGAAATCCCGCCTGTTCCACGAGTTCCTGCGCTCGCATCACACGCACGGCTGGCTGGTGCTCGAAGCGGGCTCGGTCTCGTACGGCAAGGCGACCCCGTTCCTGCCGCTGGCCGATCTGCTGCGACACTATCTGCGCGTGGAGGACCGCGACGACACGCGGGCCGTGCGGGCGAAGGTCACCGGGACACTGCTCACGCTCGATCGCGCGCTCGAGGAGTCGATCGCCCCGATCATGTGGCTGCTCGACGCGCTGCCGGACGACGATCCGTTCCTCTCTCTGGAGCCCTCCGAGCGCCGCCGGCGCGCCGTCGAGGGCGCCAAGCGCCTGCTGATGCGTGAGGCCCAGGTGCAGCCGCTGCTGCTCGTCTTCGAGGACCTGCACTGGGTCGATGCCGAGACACAGGGCTTTCTGGATGCGCTGATCGGGAGCCTGCCGACCGCGTCGGTTCTGCTCACCATGAACTACCGGCCCGAGTACCGCCACGGCTGGGGCGGCAAGACCTACTATCGCCAGCTCCGCATCGATCCGCTGGCGCCGGAGCGCGCCGACGAGCTGCTGGCCGCGGTGCTCGGGCCCGAGTCGTCCGTGCAGCCGCTGAAACCGGTGCTGATCGCGCGCACCGAGGGCAATCCGCTCTTTCTCGAGGAGAGCGTGCGGGCGCTGTCGGAGACGCGCGTCCTGGTCGGCGAGCCGGGCCGCTACCGGCTGGCGCGGGCGATCGAGAGCATCCAGATTCCAGCCACCGTGCAGGCGATCCTGGCCGCGCGCATCGATCGGCTGACGCCGGAGCTCAAGCGGCTGCTGCAGGCGGCGTCGGTGGTGGGCAAGGACGTCCCGGTGGCCGAGCTGGAGGCGATCGCCGAGATGCCGGCCGGCGCGCTGCGCGCCGCGCTCGCCGAGCTCCAGGCCGCCGAGTTCCTGTATGAGGTGCGGCTCTTCCCGGACCTCGAGTACACGTTCAAGCACGCGCTCACCCACGAGACGGCGTACGGCAGCGTGCTGCAGGAGCGTCGCCGCGCGCTGCACGCCGCGCTGGTGGCGGCCAACGAGCGCCTCGGCGCCGGCCGCCTGACCGAGCACGTCGAGCGGCTCGCCCACCACGCGGTCCGCGGCGGCATCCCGGACAAGGCCGTTCACTACCTGTACCTGGCCGGCGAGAAAGCCATCGCGCGTTCGGCCACGCGGGAGGCCCTCGAGTTCCTCGAGATGGCGCTGCGGACGCTGGCCGAGCTGCCCGAGTCACCCGCGACGCTGTCCCAGGGGCTCGACATCCGCATCGCCCTGGCGCCGGCGACGATCTCGTTGCACGGCGCCGCCAACCCGCGCGTGGAGGAGATCTATCGCGAGGCGCTCGGCCTCGTGCAGCGCCTGGGCGACACGACGCGCCGGTTCCCCGTGATGTGGGGGCTGTGGTTCGTCAGCTACACCCTCGGCCGTTACGAGACGGCGCGCGAGGCCGGCGCGCGCCTGCTGGCCGACGCCGAGGCTGGCGACGACAGCGGGCGCCTGGTCGAGGCCCATCACGCGCTGTGGCCGACGCTGCTCGCGATGGGCGAGCCGGCGGCCGCCATCCCTCACATGGAGCGGGGGGTGGCCCTCTACCAGCGCGAGCGCCACGCCTCGCAGGCGTTCCTCTATGCCGGCCACGATGCCGGCGCTTGCTGCCGGTACCAGCAGGCGCTCGCCCGCTGGCTCCTCGGCTATCCCGACCGGGCCCTCGCGGTCATGCGCGATGCGCAGAACCTGGCCGACGAGCTGAAGCAGGCGCAGACCTCGGCCATCGTCCTGTGGATGACGGTCGCCCTCCGCCTGTTCCGGGGCGAGCGAGACCTCGCGGCACAGACTGCGGAGCGCATGATGGCAATCGCCGAGGCGCACGGATTCGTGCAATGGACCGACATCGCCATCGTGGTGGCGCCGGGGCCGGCTCGCCTCGACGGGACGGCTCTCGCCCAGCGCTACGAGCACCTGATGAGGCGGCCGACGGCGATATGGCGACGGGTCATCTGCCTGTGTCATCTCACGCAGATGTGTCTGGAGGCGGGAGAGGCGGAGCTGGGCCGCCGCGTGATGGCGTCGATCGAAGAGAACCATCGCCGGGCATTCCTCGCGCCCGAGATCGAACGACTCGAGGGCGAGCTGCAACTGTGCGCCGCGCGGCCGAACGAGGCCGAGGGTCACTTCCGTGCGGCGATGGACCTGGCGCGGCGGCGCCAGGAGCGATCGCTCGAGCTGCGCGCGACGCTGAGCCTGGCGCGCCTGCTGGCCGACGGAGGCCGGCGAGACGAAGCGCGCACGGAACTCGCCCCAATCCGCGCCTGGTTTACCGAAGGCTTCGACACCCTCGACCTCCGCAACGCCGGCGCGCTCCTGCGTGAGCTATCGTCGGCGCCCGCTGATCGATCGCCGCGACGCTCTAGCTCTTGAAGTCGTAGAGCGTGGCCGGATTCTCCACGAGGATCCGGTGGCGCGCCTTCTCGTCGGGCACCCAGTCGGTGAGCAGGTCGAACAGCACCGCGTCGTCGGGCACGCCTTTCGTCTGCTCGGTCGGGTGCGGCCAGTCGCTGCCCCACACGCAGCGCTCGGGGTAGGCCTTGGCGTACGCGCGGGCGACGGCGCTGGAATCGGAGTACGTCGGCGGCCCCACCTTCGTGTCGGCGTAGGCGCCCGAGAGCTTCATCCACGTGCGGCCCTTGTCCATCAGCCCCCGGACCTTCGCGAACAGCGGGTGATTGACGCCGTCGGGCTGGGGGATGTGCGCCAGGTGATCGAAGACGATCGGCGAGGCGACTTTGTCCTCGAGGATCGGCATGACCTCCATGATCTTGGCGGCCGGCGCGTTGATCTGGATGTGCCAGCCCAGGTCATTGATGCGCTTGGAGAGCGGTTCCATCATCTCCGGCGTGGTGGCGCCGGCCTGGGCCAGGTTGAAGCGGATGCCGCGCACGCCGAGGTCGTGCATTCGCTTGAGCTCGTCGGCGGACACCTTGTCGTTGACCACCGCGACCATGCGCGCCGTGGGCCCAAAGGCGGCGAGCGCCTCGAGGTGGGCGCGATTGTCGATGCCGTACGTGGACGGCTGCACGAGGACGTTGCGCGTGGTGCCGATGCGCTTCTGCAGCGCGCGGTAGTCGTCGACCAGCGCGTCCGGCGGCCGCAGCGTCGCGGTGGGATCGACGGGAAACTTCGCGTTGTAGACGTGATGGTGGCAGTCCGTCGCATTCGCCGGCGCCTTCAGCTTGGGCCCCTCCGTGCCCGCCGAGAACTTCACCGCTTGGGCCTCGGCCCGCCCGGCCCGAGTACCGAGCGC